>CAKOUR010000007.1 GCA_934120635.1 uncultured Bacilli bacterium
GTTTAAAACAAATAATGGATTTGAATATGATGAAGAGGGAAAAATAAAATTAGGTGCTTGGATAGCTAGACAAAGAAGTAGTACGTTACCAGAGAGTGAACAAGGAAGACTGCTATCACAAATAGGGATGCGTTTTGAGAGTAAAAAAAGTACACTTTCTTGGGAAGAAATGTATGAATATGCTCGTATTTATTATGAACATCATGGAAATTTGGAGGCTTTCCAAAAGTTTAAAACAAATAATGGATTTGAATATGATGAAGAGGGAAAAATAAAATTAGGTGCTTGGATAGCTAGACAAAGAATAACTGTGTCTCGAGAGAGTGAACGGGGAAAGTTGTTATCACAAATAGGGATGCGTTTTGAGAGTAAAAAAAGTACACTTTCTTGGGAAGAAATGTATGAGTATGCGTGTCAATATTATGAACATCATGGAAATTTAGAAATACCATCAAAATTTAAAACTAATAATGGTTTTGAGTATGAGAAGGGTGGAAAAATTAATTTAGGAAGATGGATGGAAAGGCAAAGAAATAAAATATCTCCTGAAAGTGAGCAAGGAAGATTATTATTGAGCATTGGCATGCGATTTGAAAATAAAAAATGTATGATGAGTTGGATGGAAATGTATGTATATGCGGCTAAATATTATAAACATCATGGAGATTTAGAAGTACCTGTAAAATTTAAAACAAATAATGGCTTTGAATATGAGAAAGAAGGAAAAGTTACTTTAGGTAGATGGATAGTAACGCAAAGAAGAACTATAAATCCTGAATGTGAAGAAGGAAGATTATTATTAAGTATTGGCATGCGATTTGAAAATAAAAGAAGTACACTTTCTTGGGAAGAAATGTATGAGTATGCGTGTCAATATTATGAACATCATGGAAATTTAGAAGTACCATCAAAATTTAAAACAAATAATGGTTTTGAGTATGAGAAGGGCGGAAAAATTAATTTAGGAAGATGGATAGAAAAACAAAGAAATAAAATATCTCCTGAAAGTGAGCAAGGAAGATTATTATTGAGCATTGGCATGCGATTTGAAAATAAAAAATGTATGATGAGTTGGATGGAAATGTATGTATATGCGGCTAAATATTATAAACATCATGGAGATTTAGAAGTACCTGCAAAATTTAAAACAAATAATGGTTTTGAATATGAGAAAGAAGGAAAAGTTACTTTAGGTAGATGGATAGTAAAGCAAAAGCAAGATTATTATCAACAAAAAGTACTTTCTGATGAACAAATTATTTTGTTAGAGCAAATTGGAATGAATTGGTTAAGTGATTTAGTTGATAGTAGATTGCAAAAAGAAGAAATAACTGAAGAGAATACTAGAAAAAAACAAATAGAATTGTTAAATAGAACAAAGAGTTTGTTAAATCATATTGGTAATCAAGATTTTGGAAGTAAAGAAGATGTAGATAGGGTAAATCAGAAGTTTGTAGATGAGTTAAATCATAAATCTAGATAAGACTTTAATTATAGGAAAATACTTATCAGTATTTTTAGTGTATAGAAAGAAGGGATAAATAATGAAAGAAAAGTTACAAAGTTTATTAAAAAATTCATATAGTAAATATTATCATTATCCAGTAGCGTCTGTTATTGTGATGAAAGATGGTGTAGAGTTTAGTGGGGTTAATGTAGAAACTTCTTCTCCTGCTAGTGGAATTTGTGCTGAGAGAAATGCTTTATATAGTGCGATTACTAATGGTTATACTAAGGGAGATGTTAAGGAAATTCATGTGATGAGTACAACAGAAAATGATTGTTTTCCATGCTTTATTTGTAGACATGCTCTTAGTGATTTATGTGATAAAGAGGTTAAAGTATTTTCTCATACTTTTAGTGATAGTAGAATTGTTATGCATACGATTGAAGAATTATGCCCATATCCTTTTGGGGATGATAGTATGAAAGAGGGGAAGTAATGAAAAGTGGATTTGTTAG
Source organism: uncultured Bacilli bacterium (assembly GCA_934120635.1). Classification (GTDB taxonomy): domain Bacteria; phylum Bacillota_I; class Bacilli_A; order RF39; family UBA660; genus RUG11198. The sequence continues at coordinate 1,963 of CAKOUR010000007.1, forward strand.
CATTGTAGGCCGACCTAATGTTGGGAAAAGTACTCTTTTAAACGCGATTATTGGAAAGAAAATTGCTATTACTTCAAATACTGCTCAAACTACTAGAAATATGATTCAAGGTATTTATCATGGAGATGATGTACAAATTATTTTTGTGGATACACCTGGTATTCATAAGCCTCATAATAAGTTAGGACAAGTTTTAAATAAACAAGCTTATTATAGTTTAAATGATGTTGATGTCATTTTGTTTTTGGTTGATGTTACAGAAAAGTTGGGGAATGGAGATAAGTTTATTTTAGAAAAGTTAAAAGAAAATGATGTTCCTGTTATTTTAGTTTTAAATAAAATGGATAAAATTACTTATTTAGAACTTTTGCCTAAGATAGAAGAGTATAAGGATTTATATCATTTTAGTGAGATTATTCCTGTATCTGCTTATAAAAAGAAAAATTTAGATGATTTAATTCAAACTGTTAGTAAATATTTGAAAGATGATATTAAATATTATGATGAAGAAACTATTACTAATGTTAGTGAGAATTTTTCTGTATCTGAGTTAATTCGAGAAAAAGTTTTATATCATACTAAAGAGGAAGTTCCTCATTCTGTTGCTTGTATTGTGGATGAAATTAGTGAGGATAAATATAGTATTCGAGTAATTGCTAGTTTAATCGTGGATCGAGAAAATTTAAAAAAGATTTTAATTGGGAAGAATGGTTCTATGATTAAAAGAATTGGAATGGAAGCAAGACAGGATATAGAGGAATTGTTAGGAAAAAAAGTTTATTTAGATTTACAAGTAAAAGTTGTTCCGAATTGGCGTGATAAGGATAGTTTTTTATTTAGACAACTTGGTTATGAAGATATTTCTCTTGATTAGTGTATAAATTTTTTCTATTTTGCACATGATTTTAATGGTGATAATTTATGAATAGAGAAGATTTATGGAATTTATTTAAGATGACTGGGAAAATTGAATATTATTTAAAGTATAAGAAAGACAAAGAAAGTAGGACTTGCCATGATAAGAAAAGTAACGGGGATAGTGATTAGTACAGTAGACTACAAAGAAAGTAGTAAGATTGTTAATATTTTTACAGAAGATGAGGGAATTATTGGGGTTCTTTCTAAAGGATGCAAAACAATGAAAAGCAAACTTCGAGCAGTATCTACACCGCTATCTCAAGGAACTTTTTATTTAAGACAGTACGGATCAGGAATGTCATTACTAACAGAAGTCGATTTAGAAATTTCTTATAAAGAAATACGAAAAGATATCATTAAACAAAATTATGCTTTATTTTTATTAGACCTTGCTAGTCAAGTTTATCGTCATGGTAAGCAAAAGCAAATTTATTCTTTATTAATTTCTGCTTTAGCAAAGATTGAGGAAGGCTATGATGCTGAAGTCATTACTAATATTGTGGAATTACAGTTACTTAAGTATCTTGGTATTCAGCCAGAACTTTCTTGCTGTGTTAGTTGTGGCAATAAGGAAGATATTATTACGATTTCTAGTTATAAGGGAGGTTATCTTTGTAAGAGATGTGTTGGTGGGGAATTTGTTTATTCTTTAAAGATGATTAAATTAATTAGAATGTTATCTTTGGTAGATTTGGATAAGATTAAACGGATTGATATTCGGGATGAAGTAAAGAAAGAGATATCTATTTTTATTGATGACTATTATGATAGATATTCAGGATTATATTTAAAAAGTCGTGATATTTTAAGAGAGTTTTCTTATCTTAAATAAAAATACTGATTGAGGATGAAAGTCTTTATCAGTATTTTTCTTGTAAAAACATTTTTTGTAAAGTCGTTGTTAAGTAGGTTGTCAAGTAATCTTAGATGTGCTACACTTTAAATAGAGGTGTAGTATGGAATATTCAAGACTATTTATGATGGTATTTATTGTATTTTTATTTGTGGTTATTTTTATCCCTATTGTGAAAAGAATTGCGATTCATATTGGGGCGTTAGATATTCCTAATGCGAGGAAGGTACATAAGGTACCTATTCCAAGATTAGGTGGTTTAGGAATTTATGCTGGTTTTTTGCTAGGATATATGTTATTTGGTAGAGAATCTATTCAGATGAATGCTGTTTTGATTGGTAGTTTTATTATTATTTTAACAGGAATGATTGATGATATTAAGCCTGTTCCTGCTCGTTATAAAATTCTTGGACAGATTGCTGCTGCTATGGTTATTCCTTTTTATGGGGGAATTGTTTTGCAAGATATGAGTGCTTTTGGTTTATATTTTAATTTTGGAGGATTTGCTTCTATTGTTACGGTTGTTTTTATTGTAGCAATTATGAATTGTATTAATATTATTGATGGATTAGATGGTCTTGCAGGAGGAATTGCTGCTATTTATTTTTTGATGATAGGGATTATTGCAGTGATGTTTAAATCATCTGGATTAGATGTGATATTAACTTTTGTTATGTTAGGAGCAACCTTAGGGTTTTTGGTTCATAATTTTCATCCGGCTAGTATTTTTATGGGGGATTCTGGTAGTTTATTTTTAGGATATATTATTTCTGTAATCTCTTTGCTAGGGTATAAGAATGTTACTTTTACTTCTTTGATTGTACCTATCTTTTTACTTGCTATTCCTATTTTGGATACTTTGTTTGCTATTATTAGAAGGATGTTAAAGCATGAATCTATTGCTATGCCAGATAAGTGTCATTTACATCATCAGTTATTAAAGTTAAATTTTTCAGTAACAAAAGCTGTTTTAATTATTTATTTTTTTGATGTTTTATTTGCTATTGCTTCTATCATTTATGTTATGGATGATAGTAATGCAGGGGTTATTATTTATAGTTTGTTATTTATTGTGGTTATTACTTTGGTAATAAGAACAGATATTATTAGTGATAAAAGAATAGAAGGGAAACTTCCATTTTTAAATAAAAATAAAAATAAGAATTTAAGGAGGAGTAAAAAATGAAAGGAATTATTTTAGCAGGAGGATCTGGTACAAGACTTTATCCGATTACAATGGGGACTTCTAAACAATTATTAAATGTTTATGATAAGCCAATGATTTATTATCCTTTATCGACTTTAATGCAAGCAGGGATAAAAGATATTTTGTTGATTACAACAAGGGAAGATCAAGCATCTTTTAAAAGATTATTAGGAGATGGAAAACATTTGGGAGTAAATATTACTTATACTATTCAACCTTCTCCTGATGGACTTGCACAAGCTTTTTTATTAGGTCGTGAGTTTATTGGGGATGATGCATGTGCGATGGTTTTAGGTGATAATATTTTCTATGGTAGTGGTTTTGAAGAAGTATTGATGAATGCTACTCAAAATGCAATAGAAGGATACGCGACTATCTTTGGGGTTCATGTTAAAGATCCAGAGAGATTTGGAATTATGGAGATTGATTCGGATAAAAATGTTTTAAGTGTTGAAGAAAAGCCACTTCAACCTAAGAGTGATTTGGCAATTACGGGACTTTATTTTTATCCTAAGGGAGTAAGCAATAAAGCTTCTCTTGTTAGACCTTCAAAAAGAGGAGAATTAGAAATTACTACTTTAAATGACATGTATTTACAAGAAGGAATTTTAAAAGCTTGTCTTTTAGATGAAGGATATACTTGGTTTGATACTGGTACAGAAGAGTCGATGGCTGATGCTACAGCGATGATTCGTTCGATTCAAAATAATAAGGATAAGGTAATTTGTTGTCCTGAGGCAATTGCTTATTATAAAGGATGGTTATCAGAGGAAGAATTAGAGAAGAGTGCTGATTTGATGAAAAAGAATAGGTACGGTAAATATTTAAAGAAAGTTTTAGAAAAAGGGAAATAAAATATAAAAATTTTGTTATGTTTGGTTAATAAGACTTTTCAGTATTTTTAGAATAAAAGGAGATAATAAATGAAGTTTTTTATTACAGGTGTGAATGGACAATTAGGTTATGATGTAAAACGTGAATTGTTAGAAAGAGGCTATACAGATATTTTAGCACCGACAAGAGTAGATTTGGATATTACGAATGAGGATGCTGTTAAGAAGATGATAAGGGAATATCGGCCTTCAGTTATCTTTCATTGTGCAGCGTATACGGCAGTGGATAAGGCAGAAGAAGAGCAAGAAAAATGCTATCAAGTTAATGTTCTTGGAACAAAGTATTTGACTGAAGCTGCAAAAGAAGTGGGAGCAAAAATTATTTATATTAGTACTGATTATGTTTTTGATGGTACGAAAGAGGGACTTTATCAAATAGAAGATAAGGTTAATCCTGTGAATTATTATGGGAAGACAAAATACTTAGGAGAGAATTTTATTCGTGAATATGATAATCATATTATTGTTCGAATTTCTTGGGTATTTGGGATTAATGGAAAGAATTTTATTCGGACAATGTTAAATTTAGCAGAGTCACATAAAGAGTTAAATGTTGTTTGTGATCAAATTGGGAGTCCAACTTATACAAAAGATTTAGCAGGTCTTTTAGTAAATATGTTTTTAAGTAATGTGAAAGGTTTATATCATGTGACAAATGAAGGCTATTGTAGTTGGTATGAGTTTGCAGAATTTATTTTTAAAGAGAGCCGTAAGAAAGTTAAGGTTCATCCTATATTAACAAAAGATTATAAAACAATTGCTAAAAGACCGTTAAATTCTAAACTTAGTAAAGAGAGTCTAGATGATATAGGGATGAAAAGATTACCAGAGTGGCAAGATGCCGTAAAAAGATATATTCATGAGTTAAAGAAAGAGGGAGTAAAATGAAATTTTTAGTAACTGGTGGGGCTGGTTTTATTGGTAGTAATTTTATGCATTATGAAGTAAAGAAATATCAGAGTGATATGTTTGTTTGTTTAGATGCATTAACTTATGCTGGAAATTATAATAATATTAAAGATTTAGAGGAATATGATAATTTTAAATTTGTTCATGGCGATATTACGGATAGGGAATTTATTGATAAGTTATTTTTAGAAGAAAAATTTGATGTTGTCATTAATTTTGCTGCTGAGAGTCATGTAGATAATTCGATTAAGAATCCTAGTATCTTTTTAACCACTAATATTATTGGGACAAGTGTTTTGATGGATGCTTGTAGAAAGTATGGGATTAAGAGATATCATCAAGTTTCTACAGATGAAGTATATGGGGATTTACCTTTAGATAGACCAGATTTATTGTTTACAGAAAGTACGCCTCTTCATACTTCTAGTCCTTATTCTAGTTCAAAGGCTAGTGCTGATTTACTTGTTATGGCATATCATAGAACTTATGGACTTCCTGTTACGATTAGTAGATGTAGTAATAATTATGGTCCTTATCAATTTCCTGAAAAATTAATTCCTTTAGTGATTTCTAAGGCGTTAAAAGATGAAAAGATTCCAGTTTATGGAACAGGAGAGAATGTAAGGGATTGGATTCATGTTATCGATCATAATATTGGGGTAGATAAGATTGTTCGTGAAGGTGCTGATGGAGAAGTTTATAATTTAGGTGGACACTCTGAGAGAAGTAATTTAGAAGTTGTGAAAACAATATTGAAACAGATGGGTAAGAGTGAAGATTTAATTACTTTTGTTGCTGATCGAAAGGGTCATGATTTAAGATATGCAATTGATTCATCAAAGGTAGAAAGTAAGTTAGGTTGGAATAGAACTTATACTTTTGATGAAGGGATTAAAGAAACTGTTGATTGGTATTTAAATCATGAGGATTGGATAGAAAATATTTTAAGTGGTGAATATAAGAATGCTTTTAAGGAGGATAAATAATGAAGAAGATTGCTACTGAATTAAAAGATTGTTATATATTAGAACCTAGTGTTTTTGGAGATGAGAGAGGATATTTTAGTCCTTTCTTTATTCAAAAAGAAATGGATAAAGAAGGAATTAAATTTTATGGTGTTGTACAGTGTAATCGTAGTAAAAGTGCTAAAGGTGTAGTAAGAGGACTTCATTTTCAAAAGAATCCTAAATGTCAGACTAAGTTAGTTGAAGTAATACAGGGAAGTGCTATTGATGTTGTTGTAGATATTCGTGAAGGTTCTCCTACTTATGGGAAACATACGGCAGTATTATTAAAACCATATGATGCTAACGATAAGGAAAGTGGAAGGCAATTATATGTTCCAAGAGGATTTGCTCATGGATTTATTAGTTTAGAGGATAATACTATTTTTCAGTATTTGATTGATAATGATTATGCTCCTGACTATGAAGGGGGAATTTATTGGAATGATCCTGAACTTGGTATTGATTGGGATGGTATGTTTAAAAAGTATGGAATAGATAAGCCTATTACTAGTGAGAAGGATACTAAGCATTTGGTATTAGGAAAGAGTCCAAAATATTTTCACTATGGAGAATAAAAAAGAAATGTTGTAATGAGTTTGTAGTATTTAGTACTACTGAAAATAACATCTAAATTTTTAGATGTTATTTTTTATATTATATATTTTTTTAGAGTAGCAAATTATTTAATTTCTATTTTAATATTTTTTTTAACTCATCTTGTGATAAAAATTTAATTTTAAGTACTTTTATCTTATAGTTTTCTCCATATTTATACATCAAATATGAAGCTCTATGAAGTCCATCTAATATCATGTTATTGTTTTCGTCAATAATAATAGGATATTTTTTATTATATTTTTTCTCTTCTAATTTTTTTATCAATACTTTATAGTCATTTATGCAATTTTTTTTAACATATTCTTCAAATTTTTTATCATCTAAGTTCATGTAATCTGTTCTTCTATAATTTAAGCAGTAGTCTATGTAATCTTTTTCTTTTCCTAATAAAAATTGATATGGTGCCCATTCTTTGATTGATGTATATTTTCCTTGATCATATCTAGTTATGTCTTTTAATTTGATTTTACATATCTCATATTTTGCTATAAAACTATTTTCAACTGTTCTTAAATAAAAATCATTTGGTAAAATGAATTTTTTGTCATTTATTAGTCTTATTCCAGATATTTGTGATAATTTTTCTTCTAATTTGTGATATTTTTTTCTTTTTAACTTACATATATTATTTCCATATAATTTGTATCCTTCTTGTTCGATGTTTGCTGTTATAAATCGTTCCATTGCATGTGCAAAGGAAAAGTATCCATGACTACTTTTCTCAAAATCATTAATTTTAATTTTTAATTTTTGAATTTTTTTAACAAGGTTTGCTTTTTCAGCATAACAGGTTCCTGCAACAAAATGATAATCTTTTTTAATATTTATGTTATTTTGTTTTAACTTTTGAATGGTATATTCCATTTTATGTGCTGGATCTTGGACAATTAAATTTTTTGCTGCGACAATTCCAATATTATTTTTTTCATTGTATAATATATCAATTGTTTTGTGTACTGTAAAAGCTCCTAATATTCCTTCATATAGGTATTCAAACCAATCTCTATTTTTAAATATTTGTCCATATGTATAACTAAATTTATGTGCTGTTCCTTTTGATTGTAATTTAAATATTATATCATAGTTATCTAGATTTATATGAGATATAGTTTCTAAAAATGGGCCTACATCAAATCCTCTATTTTCATATTCATAGATTTTAGCATTGGGCTTAAATTTTTTTATTTCTTTTTTTATTTCATCATTATGTATCCCTTTTACTGTTGAAATAATTAGTTCATAATTATATGATTCTAAGTTTTTTAAGTATTCTACTATTTCTTTTACACTTTCTTTATAAAAGATATGGACGTATACTAATATTTTAACTTCTTTATTTTTTTGAATTTTTTGATAATTGATTATTTTAGAAATTTTTCGTTTTATGTATCTTTTAAATTTATAAGATTTATATGTTACATCATCTTGTTCGCTAATATAAAATGTTTTTCTCCCTTCTTTTTTTCCATATTTTTCGTAATGTAAAAGGGGACATATTTTATTTTCTTTTACATCTGGATTATGAAAACAGTATTTTTTCGAATCAAATTTTTGAGAAGGATTATAGTCTTTTTTCCAACCAATTTCATAATAATGTTTATATGGTTTTAATGTACTTTTTTTTTCTATATGATATGTATTTTTATACCATTTGGTATCAAAATATTTTGAATGCTTAATATATTTTTTTATTTTTTTTTCATTTTGGATTTTTTCTTTTTTTTGGATGAGTGAATTAATTAATTTTCTCAATTTTTTCTTCATTTTCTTCTCCTTTATTGTATATTGAAAGTATAACTAATTATTTCGATATTTTCAAGTTTATTACTTATTGTGTTATTTTTTAACGTTTTGTTTACTAAAATGATAATTTGAATGGTTATTGATTTCATTGACTTGATTATGGTATTTAATAATGTTATAATCTTTTTAGTGAGGTATTTATGAAAATGAGAAAGAAAAAAAATGATGATATTGCAATCAAAGTAGAAAATATGTCCAAAGTATTTAAAATTTATATGGATAAAGCAAATACTTTAAAGGAAAAGTTATTATTTTTTTCTCGAGGTAGAAAAGAAGTTAGAACTGTATTGGAAAATATTAATTTAGAAATTAAAAAAGGAGAGACTGTTGCTTTAATTGGTACGAATGGTAGTGGGAAGAGTACATTGCTTAAGCTTATGACAAAGATTTATTATCCAACAAAAGGTACTGTTTATACGACAGGAAAATTGACATCATTATTGGAACTTGGTGCAGGGTTTCATCCAGATTTTTCTGGAAGAGAAAATATTTATTTTAACGCATCAATTTTTGGTCTTTCTAAAAAGGAAATTGATAATAGATTAGATGATATTATAAAATTATGTGAATTGGAAGAATTTATTGATAATCCAGTTAGAACATACTCATCAGGAATGTATATGCGATTGGCTTTTTCTATTGCAATTAATGTTGATGCAGATATTTTATTAATTGATGAAATTTTAGCAGTAGGAGATCAACATTTTCAAGATAAATGTTTTAACAAACTATTAGAATTAAAAGAAAGTGATAAAACTGTTGTGATGGTTTCTCATAGTTTGGATTCAGTGCGTAAGTTATGTGATAGAGCTGTATGGATTTATGATGGAAGAGTTCGGTTGGACGGAAATTGTAATGAAGTTTTAGATGAATATTTAAAGGTATGTAAGTAAGTGGTGATAGAATGAGTTTATTTAATGATTTGTATAAATATAGAGAATTTTTGAAAACAAATGTAAAAAAGGATATTCGTGGAAAATATAAGGGATCTTTTTTGGGCGTTTTGTGGTCTTTTATTAATCCTTTATTATCGGTTTTAGTGTATGCTATTGTATTTAGTCAAATTATGAGATTTGATATTGATAATTATGTTATTTATTTAATTACTGGTGTATTACCTTGGACTTTTTTTACTTCTTCTATAAATATGGGGATGACATCTATTTTATATAATGCTAGTATTATTAAGAAGGTTTATTTTCCAAGAAGTATTTTACCAATATCTTCTGTTAGTAGTTGTTTAGTAAATTTTTTGATTTCTTGTTTAGTAATATTGGTATTTGTTTTGTTTAGTGGAATAGGAATCACTATTCATTTGTTATGGTTACCTTTAATTGCTTTAGTTCAATATTTTTTATGTTTGGGGATTGTTTTTTTCTTGAGTGCAGTTGAAATTTTTGTGAGAGATTTGGAACATATTATTAATTTTGTTCTTAGTATGGCTTTTTATGTAACTCCAATATTATATAAAGCTGAGCAGGTTCCTAAAAATTTAAGATTTATTTTAAAGTTAAATCCGATGGCTTATATTATAGATGCTTATAGAGATATATTTTATTATGGTGTCATGCCAGATATTAGTAGTTTGTTGTTGGTTTTTTTGGTAAGTATTATTGTAATGATGCTTGGATATAAAGTTTTTGAACGTTTACAACGTGGTTTTGCAGAGGAGGTATAAAGTGAAAAGGGTACAAATTATTGATTTTACAGTTGGTGGAATAAAACATCCATTGGTAAATATTCATTGTAAAATTCATAAAAATAACAGATTAAAATTAGTTGTTGATGAAAAGGAAATACCACTTACTGATAATGAAGAAGTTGGCACAAACTATGTGAATAAACTGTTAGGAAATAAAGAATATATTGATTATAAATATCAAGCTAAATTATCTGAAGATTGTAAGCATTTGAGATTGTATGAAGTAAGTGATGGTGTTGAAACTTTAATTAAAGAAAAAAATATCGGAATGCTTGTTCGAATCAAGGATGGCATTTATTTTAAAATACTTTGCTTTTTTAGAAAGTTACTAAGAGTTCCTAGGACTGTTTGCAGAGTGATTAAACTTATGTGGGAGAGACATCATTTTTTGATTCCACCGAAATTAATAAAAAGGTATGTAAAGTCTTTCTTTGGTAATATTAGTGATAATAATGTTTATGAACACTTTGCAGATCCTTTGGATCAAGAGAGATATTTAGAATGGTTGGATAGTCATAATGAAAGTGAAAAAAAAGTTGACTTTAAGTATAAACCACTTATTTCTATAATAGTTCCAGTGTATAATGTGGAAGCAAATATTTTGGAAGAATGTATTGAATCTGTTTTGATGCAAAGTTATTCTAATTTTGAATTATGTTTGGCTGATGATTGTTCAACTAAGAAGGAAACGGTAACTTGTCTAAAAAAATATGAAAAAAAAGATAAGAGAATAAAGGTTGTTTATAGAAAGAAAAATGGTCATATTAGTGAGGCAACTAATAGTGCAATTAAGATTGCAAGTGGGGAATTTATAGGATTGCTTGATAATGATGATTTACTTTCTGAAAATGCTTTATATGAGGTAGTAAAAGTACTTAATCAGAATAAAAAAATTGATATGATTTATAGTGATGAAGATAAGATTGCCTTAAATGGTAAAAGATATTTTCCTCATTTTAAACCTGATTTTTCTCCTGATTCATTACTTTCTTCTAATTATATTTGTCATTTTACTGTTTTGAGAAAAAGTATTGTTGATGAGTTAGGTGGATTTAGAAGTGAGTATAATGGAAGTCAAGATTATGATATGTTTTTGAGATTTACTGAAAAGACAAATAACATTTATCATATTCCTAAAATTTTATATCATTGGCGCATGATAGAAGGTTCAACATCTAATGATGCAGGTAGCAAAAATTATGCTTATCTTGCTGGAAAAAAGGCATTAGAAGATGCTTTAAAAAGAAGAAAAATTAAAGGAGAAGTTCATTTAATTGGTACTCCTCAAATGTATGAAATTGAATATTTGCTAGATAAGGAGCCACTTGTTTCTATTATTATTCCTACAAAAGATAAGAGTGATATTTTAAAAAGATGTTTAGAATCTATTTATCTGAAAACTACTTATAAAAATTATGAAGTTATTGTAATAGACAATAATAGTAGTGAGAAGTCTACTTTTAAATTATTAGATCATTATAAAAAGAAATATAAGAATTTTAGAACTTATTCTTATCAATGTGAATTTAATTATTCTTATTTGAATAATGAAGGAGTAAAAAAAGCCAAAGGTGATTATGTTGTTCTTCTTAATAATGATACTAAAGTTATATCAAATGATTGGCTTACAAAAATGGTTGGCTATGCTAGCCAAGATCATATTGGTTGTGTTGGGGTAAAATTATTATATCCAACAGATACGATTCAACATTGTGGAGTAGTCATAGGATGTGCTGGTGTAGCGGCTCATGCATTTGTTGGAACAAGTAAGGATCATTTTGGATATTTTGGTAGACTTGTTGCTCCTCATGATTATTCAGCTGTTACGGCAGCTTGCTTGATGGTTAAGAAAAGTAAATTTAATGAAGTAAATGGATTAGATGAAAAATTGAAAGTTGCTTATAATGATGTAGATTTGAATATTAAATTGTTAGAAAAAGGGTATTATAATGTTGTGTTACCTGGTGTTCAGTTATATCACTATGAATCTATTAGCCGTGGATATGATTTAGATGAAAAAAATAAACAAAGATTTATTGAAGAAGTAAAGTACATTAGTAATAAATGGGGGGATACATTGATGAATGATAAATTTTATAATAGTAATTTAAGTAATTATTATCCATTTTTTATTGATAGAGAGGAAAAGAAAGATGAAAAAAAGTAATTTAATATTGATTTTAGGATGTTTATTATTTTTATCCCTTTCCATTCTTTTTTATTTTTTTCCTAGAAATACTTTTACTAGTGTTTTAAAAAATACAAGAAATATTTCTACAATAGAAATATTTGGTCAAAAAACAATAAATCAACGTTTTAAGATTAGAATGACAAAACTTGAAAAACTTTATATTAGTTTAGGTGCTAATGAGAAAGAAAATTATTTTGATGGGAATGTTGAAATAATACTATTTAAGAATAAAAAAGAAATTTATAGTATTAGGAAAAATTATGGAGAATTAAAGGATGGAATTATTAGACTAGATTTACCTAAAGGAATATCAGTTTTGTCTAAAGATGACTTTTCCTTTGAGTTAAAGTGTCGTGATTGTAGTGAAAGTGCACCTTTAATTTTAAATGCATCTAATGAGATTGAAAAAAATGAAATTATGTTATTAGATGGCAAAAATGAAAATAAAGCTTTATCAATGACACTTTATGGTTATCATGATAATTATAGTTATTGTCTTGCTTGTTTTGTGATTTATTGCTTGATGTTTTTTGTATTTTGTTTTAAAAATATTCAAAATAGTAAAAAAGGTCTGGTAAAAAAATATTATGTATTAGAATTTATTCTATCTATTATTTTTTATTTTTTAATTATTGATAATTTAAGCAATTATTTGTATTTATCAAAGTTGTCTTTTCTTTCGTTTCTATTTTTAATTTTTATATATTCTTTATTGGTATATTTAATTATTTTCATTATAAAATCAAAAAATCTTCAAAAGGAAAAATTTTATTTAGGAATAGCAATTCCGATTGCTTTAGGGTATGCAATTTTAATAATTCCCAATTACGTCGCTGATGAACAAGTTCATTTTACCAGGGCTTATAATTTGGTTGATGATAACGTATTATCTACTTCTTCTGTTGCTAATGTTCCAAATGATTTCTTAGTTTATAATATGGGAAATATAAAGGATTATAGTGATTTAAAATACGCTCTTTCTAAGGGAACAAATTATAATGATGAAACAACTTTTAGTAGTGCGGGAAGTTACGGTGGTGTTCTTTATTTCTTTGCTGATATTGGTATTTTTATTGGAAAAATATTTTCTTTACCAATATTAATTACTTTTTATTTGTCACGTATTTTTAATGTGTCTGGTATGCTGTTTTTTGGATATTTTATAATTAAACTTTTGCCTTTTGGCAAAAATATTGCACTTGTATATCTACTTAATCCTATGTATATGCATCAAGGAGGATCAGTATCTGCAGATTCTATGGTTAATTCTATATGTTTATTATTTATTGCTAGTGTTTTATTTTTTAAACAGAAGAAAAAAATCGAAACAAAAGATGTAATCTTTTTTACATTTCTGATTGTTTTGGTAGGTTTTGCAAAATATATTTATATTCCGTTAATTTTATTGTTGCTACTACTTTATAAAAATAAAGATTCTATTAGTAAAAAAAATAAGAAAATTATATTGATAGGAAGTATAATTGCTATATTGTTGTGTTTGATTTCTGTTACTTGCATGTATTTACTTCCAGCATCTAAAACTGGAACCGAAGATATAGCAGTTGGTTTAGAAAATGTGGGAATGTTTGGGCAATTAAAATATATTTTAAATAATCCTAGTTATGCTATAAGATGTATTATATCTACATTTTATTATAAATTTCATGACTATGTAGTTATGTTTTTTGGAATGAGTCTTGGTTGGCTTAATATAGGAGTGTATTATCTTTGGATTTGGATTTATATATTTTTATTCTTTTCTGCTCCTTTTATTTATAATTCTAATGAGTTTGGCTATTTTGATAAAAAGGAAAAGTACTTTTGTAATATTTTAAGTTTATTTCTTTCATTTTTATGTATACTTTCAATGTGGCTGAGTTGGACTTCTATAGGTAGTGTTCCTATTGAAGGTGTTCAGGGAAGATATTTTTTACCATTCATTTTATTACCTATGTTAACTATTTCTAATCAAAGTAATAAAGTTAAAATAAAAAATTATAATTTTAAGTTGTTCATTTTAATGTTAATAGTTCATGTTGGAACGTTTGTTTCAATAATAAGTTTTTTTAAATAAAATTTAATAGGTATTTTTTGTTTAAATGTTAGGAGTGTAGATTATGAAAAAAAATAATAAAAAAGTACTTTTTGTAATTCCAGCTTATAATGAAGAAGAAAATATAAAAAAAGTATTAGAAGAAATAAAAAAAGATGCCAGTTTTGCAGATGTTTTGGTAATTAATGATTGTTCTAAGGATAATACAAAAAAGATTGTATTAGAAAGTGGCGTAAAGTGTATTGATAATATTTTTAATATGCGCTATGCATGGGCTGTACAAACTGGGATTAAATATGCTTATCAGAATGATTATGATTATGTTGTTCAAATTGATGCTGATGGACAACATATTGCTAAAGAAGCTGTGAAGTTAGTGGAATGTGCAGAAAAAGAAAATGCCGATATTGTTATTGGATCAAGATATTTAAAGGATATGGGTTATCCTTGTCCTATGTTTAGACGGATAGGGACAAAAATGTTTGAATGGATTATTAAATGTTTTTGCCATCAAAGAATTGCTGATCCTTTGTCTGGTTTTCAATGCTTAAATAGAAGGGTTATTAGGAAGTATTCTAAGATGGGAGAATATCCAGAATTTCCTGATGCTAATTTAGTCATTGATATGTTGATGAATGGTTATAAAATTATTGAAGTACCAGTAAAGATGCGTCTTCGTGAAAATGGAGAGAGTATGCATGGTGGAATTATTAAACCTATTAAATATATGATAAATATGTTTTATACTATTTTCTTTATTGTTATTCAAAATATTGGTTGGAGGAGAAGAAAAAATCATGAATAGAAGTTATTTTATTATTTTATCAATTGTTGTTATTTTATATGTGATCAATATTGTTAGAAAGAAAAAATTTTCAATTAAAGAAAGTTTTTGGTGGGTGTTTGCTTCAGTTGTAATGTTATTATTATCAATTTTCCCTTATTCTATTGATTGGTTTGCGAAAAAAATAGGTGTTGATTATCCTCCATCTCTACTATTTGTTCTTTGTATTATTTTTCTTTTATTTATTAATTTTAAAAATAGTAGACGTATTGCTGAGTTACAAATGAAAGTAGTTGAACTTGGACAAGAATTAGCTATAGTTAAAGAAAAGGTAAATCGTGATGAAAAATAAATTTAATGATAAAAAAAATGCTGTTTGGAATACTATTGGTACAACTTTAAATGCATTTAATTCATTGTTTTTTATGATTATTGCTATACGTATAAATGGTACTGATTCTGCTGGAATTTTTACTTATGCCTTTTCTATATCTGCTCTTTTTAATATTATTGGTGTTTATTATGGGAGAGTTTATCAAGTAACTGAAAATTCTAAATTTACTGATAGTGATTTTTTTGGTAACAAGTTATTGACTTGTACATTTATGTTGCTTCTTTCAATTTTATTTATTCTTTGTAATAGTTATAATTTAGAAAAAGGATTGATTATTTTTGTTTTGTCTATTTATCGAACATTAGAAGCTTTCGCAGAGGTTTTGTATGCTTACTATCAAAAAAATAATGAATTATATAAAGTTGGTATTTCTCTTGTCGTTAAAAATCTTTTAGGCTTATTTTTGTTTGGGCTTGTTGATTATTTGACAAAGAGTATTTTATATTCAACTATTATTTTGACAATCAATTATTTTGTTATAATGTTGTTGTATGATATGCAAGCAATAAAAAAGTATAAAATTAATATTTTGAAAATGAGTAAATCTCATGTAACTTCAATATTAAAGCAAGGATTTCTTCCATTTTTATTAGCTTTCTTTCTTCAACTTTTACTTAATATTCCTAGATATATAATTGATTTAAAGACGCCTAGTGAAAGTGCAGTATGGGGAATTATAATAATGCCTGCTTCAATTATGATTTTAATTGGTCAATTTAGTTTAGCTCCATTCATTATGGAATTATTTGAATTGTACAGCAATCATGAAATCAAGAAGTATTTAGCTAAGGTTAAAAATATTTGCCTTTTCGTTTTAGGAGGAGGAATTATTGGCGTTATATGTGCATGGTTGTTTGGAATACCTGTATTGAATTTTGTTTATGGTATTGATTTAGATAAGTATAGGATGCCATTGTTGTTGATTATTTTGGGGGCTATTTTAAGTGGACTTCAAAATATTTTATATAATCTTTTAGTTGCAATGAGGTATATTAAAGTACAAGTGTATATTTATTTGGCATGTATAATATTGGCATTTTTTCTATTTTATTTTCTTATTGATTATCATGGCGTTTTGGGTGCTAGTGTTGCTTATTTACTAATTATGGGTATTTTATTTTTTGTATATGCAGTTATCTTTTTGATATATTCTAAGAGAAATGGAGGTTATTCAAATGGTGAAAGTTAGTGTGATTGTTCCTGTTTATAATGTTGAGAAATTTATTAATAGATGCGTTGATAGTATATTGAGTCAAACGTTTAAAGATTTTGAGTTAATTTTGGTCAATGATGGTTCAAAGGATAAATCTTTAGAAATTATTGAAAAATATCGAATGGATAAGAGAGTAAGAATTTTTACTCAAAAAAATCAGGGTCCTGCTGTGGCTAGAAATTTTGGTATTTCGGTTTCTAAAGGAAGTTATATTATGTTTATTGATTCAGATGATTATATTGATTCAGATTATGTAGAAACTTATTATAATAAAATAAAAAATTGTAATTATGATGTTGTAGTCGGTGGATATAAACGAGTTGTTGATGATAAAGTTAAATTTATTTTGAAATTAAAAAATGAGGAGTTTTCTAAGTATATTGTTACTGGACCTTATTGTAGGATAATCAAAAAAAGTTTTTTGGAAAAAAATAATATTTCTTTTTTAAATACGAATAGTAGTGAGGATGTTTATTTTAACTTGATGATTTACAATACTACGAATAAAATTGGAATAATTGATTATTCTGGATATTATTATTTTTATAATTCGAATTCAATTTCTAATACTGCACACAAAGGATTTAAGAAAGAAATTAAAATTATTGAGTTATTAGATTTGATTAATGTTAAAGAAAGTTATAATTTAGAATTAAATCAATATTATGTAATTCGTTATATTATTTGGTATTTGCTTTATTCAGGAAAAACTGCTACACCAAAAAGTTTTGTTTTGGAATACCATAAATTATTTGATTGGTTAGAAAAAAATATTCCAAATTATAAAAAAAATAAGTATTTATCTATATTTGCACCAAAAGGAGAACCATTTAAGTATCGTTTAATTATTAATTTATTTATGTTTATAAGTAATATTAAAATGGTAAGCTTGTTTTCTAAAGTATATTGCAAAGGTAGGTAGTTTTGTGGATAAAATTAGTGTAATTGTTCCAGTTTATAATGCTGAGAAATTTATTGATAAATGTATAGAAAGTGTTATCAATCAAACTTATAAAGAGATTGAACTTATTTTAGTTAATGATGGTTCAAAAGATAATTCATTGAAAATTTTACAAAAATATGAAAAACAATACCCTAAGATGATAAAAGTTTTTAATCAAGATAATCAGGGAGCAGGTGCTGCTAGAAATTTAGGAATAAAGAATGTTTCTGGAAAATATATTTTTTTCTTAGATAGTGATGATTGGATTGAGCCTGATTACTTATTTAAATTATATAATGATATTTCTAGTAATGATATGGTTATTTCCGGTTTTAAGAGTTATGATATTGATAATTCATTACTTTTTACTGAAAATATTAAAGATAATCCATGGACTAAATTTAAATATTGTTCTACTACTGGAAAGATGATTTTATCTAGTTTGATTTTAGAAAATAATATTTTGTTTAAAAAATTTAAAATTTGTGAAGATGCTTATTTTTGGTTTGAATGTTATTCTAAAACAAATAAAATAAACATTTCTTCATCTTCTGGTTATTGTCGATTAAAGAACCCAACATCTATTACTCATACTTTAAATACTAAAAAAAGTAATAGTATTGTTGATGTACTAAAATGTATTGATTCTGATATAGATTGTAGCAATTTTGACAAAAGGTTATTGTCATATTTTTATCTTAAGTCCATTGTTTTAGATATTCTGCTTGCTATTGATGATTTTTCTACTGATATTTTAGTTAAACGATTTGAAGATAATGTAAAATGGTATAAACAATTTTTGAAGAAAATGGACTTAAAATTTAAAACAATTCACTTAAAATATGAAACTTTGAAGATCAATTTTGTTGTAAATATATTTGTTATTTTTTATAAATTAAAGATTTTATCTGTACTTATTTATTTATTAAAAAAAGGTAAGGTGAGAGTTGAATGAAAATTTTACATACTTTTGTAGTACTAGCCTATAAAGAAAGTCCTTATTTGGAAGAATGTTTAAAATCTGTAACAAATCAAGAATACAAAAGTAAGGTAGTGATTGCTACTACTACTGATAATGAATATATTAGAAATTTGGCTAAGAAATATAAAGTAGACGTTGTTGTTGGTAAGCATACTAATATTGGGGGAGATTTTGATTTTGCTGTTCAAACTTGTAAAACAGAACTTGTGACGGTAGCTCATCAGGACGATGTTTATAATGTGAATTATTCTAAGAGGATGGTTGATTTATATTTAAAATATCCTGATGCGAATATTTTATTTTCAGATTATTATGAGATTAGAAAGAAAGAAAAGGTAAGTAATAATACTAATTTAAAAATTAAAAGAATTATGTTGTTTCCTTTAAGATGTCATAAAATATCTAAGTTAAAATTTGTAAAAAGATGGGGAATAAGATTTGGAAATGCTATTTGTTGTCCAGCGGTTACTTTTGTTGTGAAAAATTGTCCAAAAGAGATATTTACATCAGATTACCAGTGTAATGTCGATTGGTTTGCTTGGGAGAAATTAAGCAAATTAAAGGGGAGATTTATTTATGAGAAAAAAGTACTTATGGGTCATAGAATCTCAGAAGAATCGACAACAACAGATATTATAAAAAATGGAATAAGGACAAAAGAAGATTATTCTATTTATTGTAAATTTTGGCCTAGATGGATAGCAAAATTGTTGACTAAAGCATATAAGAATAGTGAGAAATCTAATCAATTAAATACATAAAAAAATACGTTTCTAAATAGAAGCGTATTTTTGCTAATCAAATATGTCCCATCCAATATCTAAATCAACATTAGTTTTAATTCCATTAATAACTCCCTTTTCTGAGAATTGCCATAATTTATAAGGTATTTCATTATAAGTAGGGTTAGATGCTAATGCTTGATTATAATTTGTTAATTTTATTTGCCATTCTGCAAGCCATAAGTCATATTTGTTTTTTAAATTATTTGTATCCAAATAGTTTGTAAGCCAACTTTTATTTGCATAAATACCACATTTATATCCATTAGCCTCAATATTTTCACAAAAAGTTGAAGCAATGTTCGTTAATCTTTCTTTCCCAAGATAAGTAAGTTTTGGCTCTTCCATATCAATATAAACGGATGTTTTTAAATTTGGTTTATAACTTACTTCTCTTAATACTCTTAAAACATGTTCTGCTTCACTTGTTGCCGATTCGGAGTCAGCATTTAACCTTGTTGAACCAGTAACATTCTTAGCATAGGAATACAAGTAAACGGCATAAGGAATATTATATTTTTCACAATTTTGGACATTGGTTACAAATTTTTTATCGTCTTGTGAAAGCCAATTATCTCCAATTCCAAGTTTTATTACAACAAAATCAATATTTGTATTAGCAACTTTTTCCCAGTCAATATCTCCCTGATACGAAGAAACATCGATTCCGGTATAACTTTTTTTAGTTTGGTTAACATTAAGTTTGAACAATTGATTTGGATTAGTGTTGTTACATGTCCCAACTTGAATGTTTGTACCATTTTCTATATTACTATTCGCTAAACAAACATTTCCTTTTTTAGAAGTAATTAAGATACTTCCATTTCCATCATCCTTTATTCTCCATAATTGCGCATCTGTGTTATTTCTTTTGTATAGTTGAACATAATTTCCAGGTGTAATATTGCCTCCTTTTAAATCAATTGTTGTATTTCTGTTTAATGAACTTGTAATACTATAATAACCATTTCCTTCATATGTAAAATACCAAATTTGTGCTTTACTATCATTAGAAGAATAAAGTTGAATATTTGTCTCGTTTTTCTTTGAACCATTTGCAACTTCAATGACTTTGTTTTTGTCAATTGAACTAGAAATCGTGTAGTAACCATTCGCGATGGTTTTTCCATTTTCATTAATCTTTGTTTGTTCTATATAAAATATTTGAGTATTTTGTTGGTTAGGGGAGGTAAGATTAACATTTGTTCCATTCGCAATGTTACCATTTGAAATATTTAAATATAGCTGATTTTGGTTGATAAGATAAAACGTATTTTCATCGATATATTGTAAACTCCATTCTGTTGGTGTTTCTTGTAATAAAACATTGTTATTATTGTCACTAGATAAATATAGATTAGAATTTAATCCAGATTTGATGTAATAATTTTTATTCGCTAGTTTTTCAAAATACCACTTTTGCGCATTTGTGTTATTGTCATCATAAGTTTGTACGTTTGTATTAGAAAGTCCAATTCCACCAGTTACATCAATAACTTTATCTCGATTATGATTTGATTTGATCGTATAAATTCCACTTTCTAAAGTTTGTTCATCTATTTTTGTAAATTGAAATTTTTGGGCATTAGTTCCATTATCATAATAGATTTGTACATTAGTTCCATTTGAAGTATTGGCTCCTTCTAGGTCGAGGGATAATCTATTTTTTTTAGCCATAATTTGATAATAGCCATTACTTAAATCTTTTATTATCCAAGTTTGTGCATCGGTATTATTGCAATCATATAATTGTACATTGGTTCCACTAGTGAATGATGCTCCGTTTATATCAAGGCATTTTTTTCTATTTAATTTACTACTAATAGAATAGTAACCATTATCAAGATATTTGACTATCCATTTTTGAGCATTAGTATTATTTTTATCATATAGTTGTACATTGGTATAGTTTGCTTGATTTCCACCATATACATCAATAACTTTATTTTGATTTAAGCTACTATTTATAATATAAGTTCCATCTTCTATAGTCTTTACAGGTGTAACTTCTTTAATTAATCTAAATTTTTGAGCATTGGTATTGTTACATTGATATAATTGAATATTTGTTCCATTTCCAGTATTAGCACCTGATAAATCTAAACAATAATTATTATCTGTTGATTTTATTGTATAAATATCATTTTCTATTTGGACTAAAGTCCATTTTTGGGCATTAGTATTATTTGTATCATATAGTTGAATATTAGAATAATTTGCTATGATTCCGCTAGTAATATCAAAGACTTTATTTTGATTGATACTACTTGCTATTTGATAATAACCATCACTTTGTCTTATAAAATTCCATTTTTGAGCATTCGTATCGTTAGACTGCCATATTCTAATATTAGAACCGTTTGCTGTATTAGCACTAGTTAAATCTATTACTTTACTATTATTAATGGTGCTTTGAATCGTATAAGTTCCATCAGTAAGTTCTTCTGCGTAAGTTATTTTTAAATTAAAAATTAAACAAATCATTAAAAATAGTAAAATTTTTTTTCTTTTCATAAGTATTCTCCTTTCAAATATTTTCTATAAAATTATATCATAGTTATTTGGTAAATGTATAGAGAAAAAAATACTTTAATTTTTTTATTTGACTTAAGTTTTTTTATATTTACATTATTATTGGTAAAGCAACTGATATTTGCTTTACTTTTTTTATGATTTTTCGTTATAATATAAATAAGAAGGAGAGTTATTTTTAAGTATTTTAAAGCTTAAAAAATAAATGTATTATGATGGAGAAGTTATATATTGTTATTCCTTGTTATAATGAGGAAGAAGTTTTAAATAAAACAAAGACTGAATTAAAGAAGAAAATGAATACTTTAATTCAAAATAAAAAGATTGATAAACAATCTAAAGTAATATTTGTTAATGATGGATCTAAAGATAAGACTTGGGATTTAATTCAACAATTTTATCAGGAAGATAAACTTTTTGGAGGAATTAATTTATCGAGAAATAGAGGACATCAGAATGCTTTATTAGCAGGTCTTTTGACGGTTCAGGATGATGCTGATATTGTTATTAGTATGGATGCTGATTTACAAGATGATATTGATGCTATAGATTTAATGATTGAGAAAAGAAAAGAAGGCGCTGATGTTGTTTATGGGGTTAGAAATAGTAGGAAGAAAGATAGTTTCTTTAAAAGGACAACAGCCCAAGGTTTTTATCGGGTAATGAAGATGCTTGGCGTAGATGTTATTTATAATCATGCTGATTATCGGCTTACTTCAAGAAGAGTATTGGATTCATTAAAGGATTATAGAGAAGTTAATTTATTTTTAAGAGGAATATTTCCCTTAATTGGATTTAAGAGTGATATTGTTTATTATGAGAGAAAAGAAAGATTTGCTGGGAAGAGTAAGTATCCTTTGAAGAAGATGTTAAATTTTGCGTGGGATGGGATTACTTCTTTTAGTGTTAAGCCTATTCGTTTGGTTTTAAATGTAGGAGTTGTAATTTTAATATTAAGTCTTTTAATGATTCTTTATTCTGTTATTCAAAAAGTATTAGGAAATACAGTGGATGGATGGACTTTTATTGTTTGTTCCTTATGGCTTTTAGGAGGAATACAAATGTTATCTCTTGGAATTATTGGTGAATATATTGGAAAGATTTATAGTGAAACAAAGGCAAGACCTAGATATTTAGTTACAGACTATTTAGTTTCTAAAGATTAAAGTAAGAGGTAAGAGATGAAATGTATTTTAAAAAAATTTTCTAAAAATAAATTTAAAGATAAGTTTAGAGATAAGTTTAGAGATAAATTTAAAGATAAGTATTTTTTCTTTCTTTTTTGTTTTTTTCTTTCTTTTGTTATTTTATTTTTTTGTTCAAAGAATTCTCCTTTTTATCCTTTTAATAATTGGGTAGATGAGAATGCTTTTTATACGGTTGGTATTTCGTGGCGACATGGAATTTTACCTTACTTAGATTTATTTGAGCAAAAAGGGCCACTTTTATATTTAATTTTTATGCTTTCTTCTTGGATTCTTCCGTATTCTTTTTTGCCTATTTTTCTTTTAGAAGTTGTTTGCTATACTTGGTTTTTATATTTTTCGGGGAAAGTAATTACGTTGTTTTTAGAGAAGAAATATGTTTATTTTATTCTTCCTCTTTTTGCAAGTTTAATTGCAGGAAGTATTTTCTTTAGTAGCGGTGGTTCTGCTGAGGAGTTTTGTTTGCCGATATTGATGAAGATGTTATATGATTTGCTTTACTATTTTGTTAAGGGTAGTATTAGGAAAAAAACTCTTTTTTGGGATGGTTTTTTTGCGGGAGTAATGGCAATGATTAAGTTTACTTTCTTAGGTTTTCCTTTTGCTTTTATGATGTGTTTGTTTTTTTGTTTTCTTTTTTCAAGAGAATACTTCAAAAGTCTTTTCTCGTGTGTTCTCTTTTTACTAGGAATGAGTATTCCTGTTTTGGGATTTTGTCTTTATTTTTATTTTCACCATGGACTTGATGTTTTTATTAATACGTATTTTATTTTTAATATATTTGGTTATACTAAAAAGCTTCCTTTACTTATTCGAATAGAGATGATATTTCTTTCTTTCTATAAAAAGCTGACAACAAATGTAATTGTTTTTCATTTGATTGATTTAGGGATGATTTATTTTCTTATTCGTGGGAAGTTATCTCGAAAGGGAAAGGTATCGCTTATTTTATTTTTTTCTTTAGGGGCTTTAGGAATCTATTATGGGGCAAAGGATTTTTATTATTATTTTTTAATGATATTGCCTTTTTGTTTGATTGGTTTTATTAGTTTATTTTTATTATTGAAGGAAAAAGTTAATTTTAAAGAGAAAAAAATACGAATTTATACTTTTCTTGTTGTTATTTTTTGTTCATTAATCTTTGTTTTTACTTCTCCTAATTTGATGTATGCTAAAAATAAAAAAGAGGATTTGGTACAATATCAATTTGCAAAAATTATTCAAGAAGGGGGAGGAAAAACTTTATTGAATTATGGATTTTTGGATGGAGGATTTTATTTTGCTAGTCGAATTTTACCAAATACCAAATATTTTGAAAAGCAAAATGCATTTATTCCTGGGATGAGGGAAAAATTAGATGAAGAAATAAGAGAGCAAAAGTTTGATTATATTGTTTTAAGAAGAGGAATTCATATGAAAGAGATCAATCCTAATATTTTAAATTATTATGAATTAGTGAGTAGTAAAAAGGTTCAAGAAAGAGAATTTTTTTATACTTATCTTTTGTATCATAAAAAGAATCAATTAGAAGTCGATTCTTATATTCTTTAGTGGTGGTAAGAAATTGTTTTAAAATTGCTTTAGAGTAGGGATTAAGTGAAGAAGATATTAAAAGTAGATATGGAGAAGGTTTTTAAATTTATTGTTGATGTCGTCAGCTAGTTGATAAAATTGGATAATTATTGTATGATTAATTTGAAATTTATTTGTTATTAATAGGGAGTGAAGAAGTTTGCGTAAGAGGAGAAAAAAAGTAATATTAGTTACAGAAATCGTTTTTACGATTATGGTAGTAGGAATAGTTGGTGTAGTATTGCTTGATAGACAAAAGGAAGAGCCTCAGATAAAAGAATTGAGAGTAGAGTTAGGAGGTAAGTTAACAAATAATATTAAAGATTATTTAGGAAATAAAGATTTTAGATATGATGAATATGAGTTAAGTAATAGTGAATATAAGGATGAGGTGGGAAAGTATTCTTATATTGTTTCTAAGAAGAAGAGGAGTGTTTTAGATAAAATACTGAAAAAAAAGACAATTTATTATGGAAATATTTATGTTGTAGATACCGTTTCACCTGTTTTAGAGGTTAAAGATATTGAAATTAAACAAGGAGAAGAAATTAATTTAAATTCTTTTGTTGAAAGTTGTACAGATTTGTCAGAATGTTCAATTTCTTCTCCTGATGAAAGTAAATTAATTGAAATGCAATCTAAAGTTGGGGAATATGATTTAAATATTGTTGGTGCTGATAAATATGGAAATACAGTTCAAAAAAAAGTTCATTTAAAAGTTAATGAGGTTCCTAAAGTTGAAGTTAAGAAAGAAGTTTCGTCAGTTGGTAAAGGAAATGGGATTGCTGTTTTAAATTATCATTTTACGATAAGTGATGACGAGAAAAGTAGTTGTTCACCATCTTCTATTTGTATGAATGAGAATTTATTTGATGAACATTTAAAATATATTAAAGAAAATGGTTTTTATACCGCAACATTAAAAGAGTTAGAAGATTATTTAGATGGATATATTGATTTACCAAAGAAGAGTGTTGTGATTACAATTGATGATGGATGGTTTGTGTCACGGGCGATTGAACGGTTGGAGAAGTATGATTTGCATGGTGTATTGTTTTTGATTGGGAGTTTAGCTCCAGTTACTGATTATGCGAGTAAAAATTTAGAAATTGCTTCTCATACTTGGAATTTACATGGGGCTTATGGATCACTGGTGAATGCTTCTTTTGATACGATTATTGAGGATTTAAGTCAAAGCAAATCTTCTTTAAATGGAACACCTTATTTTTGTTATCCGTTTTATCAATATGATAATCATGTTATTGAGGCCTTGAAGCAGACTGGATTTACGATGGCTTTTGCTGGGGGAGGCGTTAAAGCTAGAAGAGGTGTTGATAAATATAAGGTACCAAGATTTGTAGTTGGTGGAAATGATTCGGTTGCTACTCTTGCTAGTTATATTAATTAAAAGGAGATTTGAAAAATGAAAGAAAAAAAGAATTATAGTTTGAGATTTATTCAGTGGGGATTAAAAGTACTTCATTTGAATTTAAGTGAAGATAAGGTACATTTATTGGTACAAATATTTAATTTTGCGATTGTTGGGGTTATTGCTACTTTAATTGATTTTATCTTTTTATATTTATTTAGGGAAGTATGTCATTTTAATGTTGTTGTTGCAAATAGTTTATCTTTTGCTATTTCTGTTATTTATAATTATTTTGCTAGTTTAACTTTTGTTTTTGATGTAGATAAAAGCAAAAGTCAGGGAAGAAATTTTGTAATTTTTATGATTTGTAGTATAATAGGATTAGGGTTGAATGATTTACTTGTATGGATAGTAACTGATATTTGTCATGTTTATTATATGATATCTAAAGTTATTGCTACGGTATTTGTAATGATTTTTAATTTTGTCACGAGAAAAAAATTTTTAGAGTAGGTGATTTTTTATGCAAGTTGTATATCATGGAAGTTATAAAAGGATAGAATATCCTAAAATTATTGAGTGACATTTACAAACGAAGACTTGAAATGCTTAAAATTTATTGATTGTGAGGAAGAATTATAATGGAACGTCAAGAAGATAATGATTTATTTTATACTTGTAGTCTAATTGAATATATTGCTAGAACAACGAAGAATGAAAAAAAAGTAATTGTATCAAAATTAGGAAAAGAAAATATTGATAAAATTTATCGCCTCGCTAGTGTTTATCATACTGAAAACATTGCCAAGGTAGCTCATGACTTTATTACAGAGTGTAAAATAGAAACAGGAAATTATTCCATTAAAATTAATGAAGGAAATTCTATTCCAGGCTATTATGATATTGGAAAAGTTTATAAAAGATTAATTATGATGGTTGATGGTAATGCAGATAATTATGTTGATACTTTAATAGAAATTTTATCTTCGTGGATTATTCCTCATATTGATAATTATAATAGTAGTATGTATTATGAGAATCCTAGTTATATTTATGCTTGTTATAAAGAAGGAAAAATTCTATAAATAGATAAGCTTATTGATTATTATATTTCAAAGTCAAAGGTAAGTATATCATTTTAAATAATTCAGAATGTAGATGGAAGCAAATAAATTATGCTAAGAAAGGAATTTGATAAATATGCTTAATTTAGAAAAAGTAAAAGAAGAATTAAATCAGTGGAATTTTCATTATCACAATAATATTCTACCAGGACATAGTACTTACAAGGTAAAATGGGTCCTACCAGCAGGTCCAGTAATGGTAATCGCCTCAGAAAGGGCAACATCATACTTATTTGGTTTTGATGAGAAAGGAATTTATATTTTTCCTGTCCAAGGAGATTGGAACATTTTAGATTGCTGTTTAATAGAATGGAAGGAGATAACAAAATTTGAAATGAAAAAAGGAATTTTACTTGAAAATACGATGAATATTACTACCAATGAAATGAAAGTATCATTAAAAATCAATAAAGTGGTTGCTGGTAATCTTTGGATTAAAGAAAATATCAAGAAGTTAGAAGAAGTAAAGTATTATCAAAAATAGTAATAAAATAAATAGGAGAAATGAAGATGAAAATATTAGTAACAGGTGGATGTGGTTATATTGGTAGTCATACAGTAGTAGAATTATTAAATCATGGAATAGAAACGGTAATTATTGATAATTTGGTTAATTCTAAAAAGGAAGTAATTTCTAAGATTGAAGAAATTACGAAGAAAAAGCCTATTTTTTATGAAGGAGATGTAAGAGATGAAGAACTCTTAAGAAGTATTTTTAAGTCTCATAAAATTGATGCTGTAATTCATTTTGCTGGGTTAAAAGCAGTAGGAGAATCGGTTGAAAAGCCTTTGGAATATTATCAGAATAATTTAGATAGTACTTTGGTATTACTTAGTGTGATGAGAGAGTTTAAAGTGAAGAAAATTATTTTTAGTAGTAGTGCGACGGTTTATGGTGAGAATAATGAGGTACCATTTAAGGAAGAATATCCAGTTGGTGGTACAACTAATCCTTATGGTACAACAAAGCTTATGATTGAACATATTTTAAAGGATTTAGCTATTTCAGATAAAGATATGTCGATTGTAATTTTAAGATATTTTAATCCAATTGGGGCTCATAGTAGTGGATTGATTGGGGATGATCCTAATGGTATTCCTAATAATTTGATGCCTTATATTGTAAAAGTTGCTAGTGGTGATTTGCCTTATTTAAATGTTTTTGGTTCTGATTATGATACATCTGATGGAACGGGAGTAAGAGATTATATTCATGTAGTAGATCTTGCTATTGGGCATGTTAAGGCTCTTTCTAAGGTAATGAAGGATACAGGAGTATTTATTTATAATTTAGGAACGGGAAGAGGATATAGTGTACTTGAGATTGTTAAGAGTTTTGAAGAGGTAAATAAGGTAAGTATTCCTTATGAAATAAAAGAAAGAAGAGCAGGAGATATTGCTTCTTGTTATGCCGATGTAAGAAAGGCTGAAGAAGAATTAGGATTTAAAGCTAAATATGGAATAGAAGAAATGGTTAGGGATAGTTGGAGATTTTATTTAAGGAATAATGAAGAAAAATAGAAAAAAATTTTTAAGCCCTTATTTTCTTCTTTTTGTCTTTTTTTCTTTTCTTTTTTTTATTCATTGCTTTACTAAATTTGGGGGAGATGATACTTCTTATTTTTCTTTGATGTTAGATACTTATTCTTTGTTTTCATTTTTAAAGATGAGGTATTTATCTTGGTCTAGTCGTATTATTATTGAGGGATTTTTAGTTGTTTTAAGTAGGTATCTATATTTATGGAGGGTTCTAGATAGTTTTATTTATACTTTATTGATTTATGCTAGTAATCGTTTATTTTTTAAGAAAATATCTTTTAAGAATTTGCTTTTGACAGGTCTTGTTTTGTTATTATATCCTTTTTTGCTTGTAGGAGAAACGGGTTATTGTGCAACTTCTTTAAATTATTTATGGCCTCTTGCTTTGATGATGGTAGGTTTTTTACCATATAGATTTTATTTATATCATGAAAGAATTCCTAGATATTTGTATCCTATTAGTGTTTTAAGTATTCTTTATGCAGTTAATCATGAGCAAGCTGTTTGTATAGTATTTGCTGTATCAGTATTTTTTCTTATTTATGCTTTTATTCAAAAGAGTTCTAAAAGGTATCCAATTCTTTTAGTTTTACTTAGTACAATAAGTTTAGTTTTTATTTTTACTTGTCCAGGTAATTCTAATAGAATGGGAATAGAACTTGCTCATTATTATCCAGATTATATCAATGCTAATATTATGGATAAAATTTATTTAGGAATGGTTTCTAGTACATCTATTTTATTAGATTGTACATGGATAATTTATTTTTTTAGCTTTATTTTATTTCTAAGTATTATTAGAAATGTAGAAAAAAAACTTCCTAGAGTTATTTCGTTTATTTATTTTGGTATGTTAACTTTTATCTTTTTATTAAAAGTATATTGTGAAATTAAGAATTATCAGTATGAATTATTTAATTACTTTACTCAAGTAGGACATGTTTTTGAGTTTAGTAGGACAAATATTTGTTGGTTATTACTTATTGGTTTCTTATTTTGTACGATGATTTATTTATTTTATCAATTAGATAAAAAGAAATGTATTATTCCTATTTTTATTCTTTTACTAGGGTTTTTGAGTAGACTTATGATGGGATTTTCTCCTACTGTTTTTGCGTCTGGGAAAAGAACGGTAATTTTTTTATTTTTTTCTTTTTTGTTTTTAAGTATTCTTTTAATAAAGAGGTATTTTTCTTCATTTAAGAAAATTGATAAGAGATGTTTAATGTTTTTGCTTTTTGCTTTTTTTCTTTTGAATTTAGGAATATTCTTTTTTAGAATATGATATTTAGTTGGGTGGTAATATGGAAAAAATATTTTATATAATATCTGTTATGTTTCTTATTTTCTCTTACTTATTGTTTTTTAAATCAAAGAAGAAGTTAAGCGTTATAAGAGAATTTATTTATTCTATTTGTTTATTTTATTGTTATAATGTGTTAGTTGTTCATGTTGTTTATTTATTCAAACAAACAGGAACTTTCTTTTTATATGGTAGTATTAATATTATTATTTCTATTATTTTAGGTGTAATAACTTTAATAACAAAGAAAAAACAACAATATTATTTTAAAAAAAGAGAATTTCTTTTCTTTGGTTTATTTTTTGTATTATTTATGTTACTTGGTTATTTAAGGTTTCATGGAGGGAGATTAATTCATTATGAATCTGTAGATGCTTCTATTCATTATAGATATGCTCTTCATTTTTCAGAAACACTTTCTACTTTGACAAAAGAAAATAGTAAAGATTTGGTATATGGTAATTTTGAAAGAGGAATGTCTATTTCTTATGTAAATGGAGGCTTTTTAATTAGAATTCTTTCTTTTATTAAATCTTATCGTGTATTTTTACTTCATGATACGATTAGTTTTGCTATTACGGGATTAATCTTTTTAAGTACTTTATTTCAACTGTTTAAGAAAAGAAATTACTTTTATTATGCTTCTCTTATGTTTCTTTATAGTTTTTCTTTTTTATTGAATAGTTATATCTTTGGTTTTAGTTATTTAACTTTAGGAATGATGGTGGTCAATTTATTATTTCTAACGGGACTTTCTTATGAAAAAGAATGGGAAGAAAATGTTTTATTTAAAATACTGATTTTGTTTATTCTTTCGTTTTCAGTCTTCTTTTCTTATTATTTATTTGTTCCTTGTATTTATCTTGCTTTAGGTATTTATTATATAAAACTTTATCAGAATAAAGAGATAAGTTTTAAACAAATGAGTTTCTATGGAATTTTTACTTTAATTCTTCCTTTCTTTATTGGTTTTTTCTATTTTGTTTTTCCAACATTCTTTAAAGTAAAAGGGGGAGTTGTAACGGCTGTTTCTTCTGCTGGTTATATTTATAATAATAAGATGCCTTCTTACTTTTTTACTTTCTTTTTCTTTTATTTAGTGTATTTTGAAAGAAAGTTTCAAAAGGAAAATACTTATTTAGTTCTTAACTTTTATTTTATTTCTTTTTATATTGCTATTTTTTTTGTTTTGTTTATTTTTCATTTATCAGGAGAATATTATTTTCATAAATTATTTTATTTATATTCTATTTTTGTTATTTTATATTTTGGAATAAAGTTAGAAAATAAGAAGAAATATGTCTATCTTTTCACTTTTCTTACTTTAGGTAGTATGCTTTTGATTAGGGGGATGGATGATAATAAATTGACTAATTTATTATCTAAATTAAATGTATATAATTGGAATAGTTATAGTTTTAATCAAAATAGAACTTTAATTGATGAAGATGAACTTATTTTGATTGAAGAGAGTACTAAATATAAAGATGTTTGTAGTTATCATCATGAGTTTATTAATGCTGGAAAGAGGCTTAGAAATTATTGGTTTTATGCGATTACTAATGAAATTCCTTTAGCTGGCTATCATAAAAATAATAAGGATGGATTAAATCAAGAAAATATTTCTTTAAGTTGGTTTGATAATTTGAAACATCCTTGTGTTGTTTATTTTTATGATGGCAATATTAAAGATCCATTGATGTCTCACTACGAGATTTTATATCAAAATCAAAGGGGAGCAATTTTGAAGAAGAAAAATTAGGATTGATTTTCTTTTAAAAATTATGTAAAATATTCAGTTGAAATGAGGAAAAATGATGTATGATTGCAAAGATAATATTATTTTAAAAGAAAGATATTGCCAGATAAAGAAGTTGGAAAAATACTTACATAATGATTTTTGTAATAAAAATAAATTTTTGTTTTTTATTACTATTTTTGATCATTCTTTTTCTATTGATTACTTTTATAAGGATGTTATTGAAGATGAAGTTTTTGAGATGGAAGAAGATTTCGCTAATTGTGATCAATTTTATTCTATTGAAGAACTTAGTAATATGATTTTAAAAGTTTTTGATCAAAATTCTAATTTTTCTTATCAATTTATTTGGAAATATCGTGGTTCTAAATTGTCTTTT
Organism: uncultured Bacilli bacterium; assembly: GCA_934120635.1. Classification (GTDB taxonomy): domain Bacteria; phylum Bacillota_I; class Bacilli_A; order RF39; family UBA660; genus RUG11198. Next base: position 33,997 of record CAKOUR010000007.1, read on the forward strand.
CGAGAAGAAAATGAGGAGAATTTTAAGTTAATTATTCATAAAAAATTTCTATTAAATCATCTTGATAAAGAGGTGAATCATGCTGATTTGGAAATTGCCTTTCATTTTTGTGATGAAAAAGTGAAAGAAAACTATCTTTCTGGAAATTATCAGTATAATGATGTTACTCAAAGAGTTTATGAGGCAGAATGTCTTTTGAAGTTGTTTTTAAAACAAAATCATGTAAATGAAGTGAAAGTAGGGAAGTTATTGTTTACAAAACCAGTTTATCGTTATGTGAGAGGAATTTCTTGGTTTTATTCTCTTCCAAAATCATCTGAGTTATCTTCTCGGGTATTACATTCACTATCTTTGTTTACTTTATCTTTTATTATGTTTTCTGGTTTGTCTTTAATTTTATCTATTCCTCCTTTAATTTGTTTAATTGGATATGGTATACAATATTTAAAAAAAAGATATGGAGAAAAAATTGCGTCTGAGCCTCAATTATCTTTTTATCAAGAGTGTATTTCTAAGGAAATGGTAAAAAGATCTCAACAGTTCGATCAAAATTTGCAAAAGGAAGAAGGAAAAGTTGTAGAAAAGGAAGAAGTTTTTGAAGATTTTGTTTTGCAAGAATTGAATAAATTATTGAATCAAATTGAAGAGTCTTCTGAAGATATTAAGAAAGAATTATTGGAGGATGCTAAAAAAATACTTTCTGATTATTTAACTTCTTTGAAAGAAATTTCTTTAAATCAAGATACTTTTGGTCATCAAGATGATTATTTTATTTTAAAATCAGAAACTATTACTTCTATTGCTTTATTAGAAGAAAAGTTAAGAAAATTAAAAGAAGAACAGTTGAAAGAAAAGAAGTTTTATGATGAAATAGATAAAATTAATCAAAAAATAGAAAATATAGAGTTAGAAAATCTAAATCATTCTGAGAGAAAAAAAGCAAAGGGTTTAGTTTTAACCAAAAATAATGTAAAGTAGGATTAAAAAAAGTTTGTATTTGATTAAAATAATTGAAATTTATTTTCTTTTTTGGTAAAATTTTAGAGGAAGATAGATAATATCTTCGAGAAGAAAGGGGAGATAATTTATGTTTAATTTAACAGGAAGAGTTGCTGTAATTACTGGTGCATCTAGTGGACTTGGTAGACAGATGTCTATTGCTTTTGCTAAACAAGGAGCAGATGTTGTTGTAATGGCTAGAAGAGTTCAAAAATTAGAAGAAGTAAGAAAGCAAATCGAAGAGATGGGTAGAAAGTGTTTAGCCATTGAGTGTGATGTTACTAATGTAGAAGATATAGATCATGCTGCTAGGCAAGTAGAGGATGTTTTTGGTAAGTGTGATATTTTAGTAAATTGTGCTGGTTCTGCTAAAAATAATGGTGTATTAGATATGACTGATGAAGAATGGCAATTTACTATGGATACTGATTTAAGTAGTGTATTTTATGTTACTAGAGCATTTGGTAATTTAATGAAGAAAAAGAATTATGGTCGTATTATTAATATTGCTTCAATGTATGGTATGGTTGGTAATATGGCTATGGGAACAATTGCTTATCATTCTTCTAAGGGAGGAGTAATTAACTTTACAAGAGCTGTTAGTGCTGAACTTGCTAAGTATAATATTACTTGTAATGCTATTTGTCCTGGATATTTTGATACAGAACTTACTCATGATACTTTAATTACAGAAGAATTTACTAATTATATGAAAGCAACTGTACCAATTGGAAGATATGGACATGAAGGAGAACTTAATGCTGGAGCTATTTTCTTAGCTAGTGATGAAGCAAGTTATGTAACAGGAGCTATTTTACCAATTGATGGAGGATATACTGCTGTTTAAAAATTTAAAAAAAAACATAGTCTAGTATAGAAGATTATGTTTTTTTTTGTTATAATTAACTTAGTTATTGTCTAGAAAGAGGGAAGTAGCATGAAAAATATTTTTATTTTAGGATCACGTGGTTATCAAGCAAAGTATGGAGGTTGGGAGACTTTTGTTACCAATTTAGTGAATCATTATCATGATAAAAATACAACTATTTATGTGGGAGAATTAACTGATAAAAAGGAAGAAGATAAAACATTAAGAAAGATAAATGATCATTTATTTATTTATTCTTTTTATATAAAGAATAATGGTAGTGCTAAGATGTTTTTTTATACAATAAAGTCTTATTTAAGTACTTTAAATTATATTAAAAAAAATCAATTGGTGGATTCTTATGTTTATATTCTTGGATTAAAGTTAGGTCCTTTATTAGCGTTCCATCAACATTTAAGAAAGAAATATCGAATTAAGATTTATGTTAATCCAGATGGTTTAGAGCATTTGAGAAGTAAATGGAATAGACTTATTCAGTGGTGTTTTTTATTATCAGAGTGGTCGATGATAAGACATGCTGACTTAGTTGTATGTGATGGACTTGGAATTGAAAGATATATTCAAAAGAAATATAAAAAGGCAAAAACTACTTATATTGCTTATGGGACTAATCTTTATGATTTTTCTAAGATTGATGAGGAGAAGATATTAAAAGAGTATCATTTGAAGAAGGATGATTATCTTTTGATGGTAGGTAGATGTGTTCCTGAAAATAATTATGAATTAGTTATTAAAGATTTTATGAAGAGTAAGGTAAAGAAAAAATTAGTAATTATTACAAATTTGAGTAGTAGTCATTATTACTTGGAATTAGTAGAGAAAACTTCTTTAGAGAAAGATAAGAGGATTATCTTTATTGATGGGGTATATGATCAAGTAAAACTGGCTACTATTCGAAAGAATGCTTATTTATATATTCATGGACATTCTGTTGGGGGAACTAATCCTAGTTTAATAGAAGCTTTGTCTTTAACTGATTTAAATTTATTATATGATGTTTGTTTTAATCATGATATTGGGTTAGATACTGCTTTATATTTTAAAGAAGAAGGAAGTTTAAAAAAGTTATTAGATAATACTAAATTATTAGATCAAAAAAGAGAAGAGCTTGGACCTAAAGCTAAGAAAAGAATACAAGAAAACTTTACTTGGGATAAGATTGTAGAAGAATATAAGGATATTATGAAATAGAAGGGAATATTTATGGAAGAGAAGAAGAAACAGAGTTTTTTACAAAGAAAAGTATTTTCTAGAATAGAAAAGTTTTTCTATTTGAGTAAGAAAGCCATTTATTTTGCTTGGTATCGTCATCATTTTATTATTCCTCCAAGAGTAATGAAACAGTATATTAAGTCTTTTATGATAGCTTTAAAAAGAGGGGGAGGAGTATCGAATTTATTTACTAATCAAAGTGCTTATTTAAAATATTTGGAAGAACAGAGAAAAGAAGAGGTGGTAGATGATTTTTCTTATCGTCCTTTAATTAGTTTTATTGTTCCTACTTATAATGTTTCTAGAGTTTTATTAACGGAGTGTTTAGATAGTTTATTAAATCAGAGTTATGATCATTTTGAGATTTGTATTAGTGATGATCATTCTACTCTAGAAGAGACTTTGGAAGTATTAAAAGAATATGAAGAGAAATATGATAAAGTTCATGTTGTTTATCGTAAAGAAAATGGAATGATTAGTGAGGCTTCTAATACGGCAATTTCTATTGCTAGGGGAGAGTTTATTGCTTTAATTGATAATGATGATACGATAGAGAAGAGTAGTTTATTTTATGTGGTAGAGGCGTTAAATCAGAATAAAAAACTAGATATGATTTATAGTGATGAAGATAAGATTGATTTTAAGGGGAATTATATGGAACCTCATTTTAAGCCAGATTATTCTCCTGATACTTTAATGGGAGTTAATTATATTTGTCATTTATGTGTATTGAGAAAGAGTTTGGTTGATAAATTAGGAGGATTTCGCAGGGAATATGATGGAAGTCAAGATTATGATATGTTTCTTCGGGTAGTAGAATCTACTAAGGAGATTTATCATATTGAGAAAGTTTTGTATCATTGGCGTCAGACGGCAACTTCTACTGCTGGATATTTAGGGAATAAGAGTTATGCTTATCTTGCTGGTAAGAGGGCTTTAGAGGATAGTTTGAAGAGAAGAAAAATTAAGGGACAAGTTTTAGACAATCCTAGGGTAAGTACTTATTTGGTAAAGTATGAAACAAAGAGGCCTCTTGTTAGTGTTATTATTCCAATGAGGGATCAAGCTAAGGTAAGTAGAAGATGCTTTGAATCTTTATATGAAAAAAATACTTATTCAAATTTTGAAGTGATTGTTATTGATAATGGTAGTGAAGAGGAAGAAACAAAAAATTTATTTAAAGAATATAAGAAACATAAAAATTTTAAAGTGAAAAGAATCGATCGAGAATTCAACTATTCTGCTTTAAATAATGAAGGGGTAAAGATAGCTAAAGGAGAATATTTATTATTTTTAAATAATGATACAGAAATTATTCAAGAAGATACTTTAGAATGGTTAGTTGGCTATGCTAGTCAGGAACATATTGGTTGTGTTGGGGCAAAGTTATTATATCCTGATAAATTGGTACAACATGCTGGTGTTGTCTTAGGTTTTGGAGGAGTAGCTGGTCATATTTATGTTGCAAATAGTTATCATGATAATGGCTTATTTGGAAGATTAGTTATGCCTTATAACTATACTGCTGTAACGGCAGCTTGTCTATGTATTAAGAAATCTAAGTTTAATGAAGTAAATGGTTTTGATGAAAAATTAAAAGTAGCTTTAAATGATGTTGATTTAAACTTAAAAGTATTAGAAAAAGGATATTACAATGTTTGTTTATCGAATGTCGAAGTTATGCATTATGAAAGTAAAAGTCGTGGTTATGAAGCTAGCTATGAAAAACAAGAGAGGTTTAAAAAAGAACAAGAATATATGAAGAAAAAATGGGGACATACTTTAGATAGAGATAAATATTTTAGTAAACATAATTTCTAATGAAAAAGAGGCACTTTTTAGGTGTCTCTTTTAGTGGCAGCAATTTGGTCCTGGGTTTCTATTGCAACCATTTCCCCAGAATAAAATAAAGAAAATGATTAAAACGATGATGATAATCCAGAACCAGTTGTTGCCACCGTATCCATCGTAGCCATATCCTGCTGCAGGATAACCATAACCATATCCGTACATATGTATATCACCTACCTAGTAATAGTATATTAGAAATAGAAAAAAAGTAATATGGTGGATACCTAAATAATAAAGTATCTATTTTTTATGTTTATTTATGATATACTTTCTAGTAGATGGGAATGGGAGTTAAGAATATATGTCTATTTTGTTTTTTATTCTATTTATGTTACTTATTGTACTTGCTGGTATTGATCAAAGATTTGTTTCTTTAGTATTAATTTTTATTAGTTCAACTCTTTTATTAAAGGGGATTCTTGAACCATTATCTAAGATAATGATATTAAAAAATAGTAAAAAGATCTGTTGGATTTTCTTTATTATTAGGACAATTATTTTGGTTATTCTTTCTTTTTTTGTTTCACCAGTCGTTCTTTTTCGGGAATTTTATGTTATTGTGGCGATTGGTCCTTTTGTATCTATTCTTTATGTGATAAAAAAAAGAAAAATGTGATTTCTTTTTTTGTTTTTTGATTTAGATAAAAATAGTTATGTTGTTTGGTTTATCAGTGGTAATTTAAATAAATTTTATTATTGGGAAGTTAAATAGATAATGGTTATTTCTTTATCAGTATTTTTTGTTAAAAAGATGTTAAATTTGACATTAGATAGGGAAAATGCTATGATTATGGTAAGTTTAATAGAGGATAAGAGGGAATGATATGAAGGAAAATAATGAGTTAAAGCGTTTAAATGAAATGAAGAATATTTTATTAAAATATGATTTAACTAGAGGAATTACGCCTGATAAAGTAGTTAATATTTTAGAAGAATTAGGGCCAACTTTTATTAAATTAGGACAAATATTATCGACGAGAATTGATTTAATTCCTAAAGAATATTGTGAAGCATTATCTAAACTTCGAGGAAATACAAAAAAATTAGAAAAAGAAGAAGTTATAGATATTTTAAAAAATAATTATGAGGAGATGAATGAGGTTTTTTCTTCTATTGATGAATGTATTGGTTCGGCTTCTATTGCCCAGGTACATTTGGCTACGCTAACGAATGGGAAAAAAGTTGTGGTAAAGGTATGTCGTCCAAATGTTTATGAGCAAATGGAATTGGATGTTCAGTTATCTAAGAAGGTTGTTCGTCTTTTACATTTGAATCATTTAATTAAGGCTGTTGATTTATCTTCTATGTTAGATGAAATGTTAGCCGTATCTAAAGAAGAGAGTAATCTTTTAATTGAACTAGATCATTTGGTAAAATTTAGAGAGTTAAATTCTCAGGAAGAGGGGATTGATGTTCCTTTTGTTTATCAAGAGTTTTGTACGAAACAAGTACTTGTAATGGAATATATTAAAGGAATTAAAATTAATGATGTTTCTAGGCTAAAAGAGAAGGGATATTCTTTAGAAGAGATTTCTTATCTTCTTAGTAATCATTATATGAAGCAAGCTTTAGTGGATGGTTTTTTTCATGCTGATCCTCATCCTGATAATTTAATTGTTAGGAAAGATAAAATTACTTATCTTGATCTTGGTATGGTTGGTGTTTTATCTAGTAATGATAGGGAATTGTTAAAAAGATGTATTCGTAGTATTGCAGATGAAGATTATTATGAGGTTTCTAAAATATTAGTAATGATGTCTAATGTGCGAAATACTGTAGATATGGAAAAGTTAGAAAGTGATGTTTCTTCTATCTTGATGGAATATTCTAATCAAGATTTAAGTCATATTGATACGGCTAAATTTGTATCGAGTATGTTTATGATGCTTCAGAAGAATCATCTTCAGCTTCATTCTTCTATTACTATGCTTATTCGAGGAATTTGTGTGATTGAGGCTACGTTAGAAATATTAAATCCTAATCTTAATTTAGTAGAAGTTATTATGAATTATGTATTAAAAGAAGAGATGGTATTTGATTCTTCTAGAATAGCAGATGGGGCTAAGAAGATTGTTAAGAGTACAAAGAGTATGATTCAACTTCCTAGTGAGATTCATCAATTTTTGCAATCCTTTAATCGAGGAGAGGGAAAGGTTAAGTTAGAGATGTCAGCTTCTTCTCATCAGGTGGATAAGTTAGAAAATTTGCTTCATGAATTTATTATTGGATTGTTGGACGCTAGTTTGATTTTAGCTTATAGTTTAGAGCGGGATTTATTGGTTCGTCGGGTATTATTTTATTTTATTGTGATCCTTTCTATTTGGTTATTTATTAAGATGTTGATTGATCATATTCATAAAGGGTATTAGGAATTGAAGTATTTTTCAATTCCTAAGGTGATATTTTTAATTAAGATATCTTGATAAGTGGTTTGTCTAATTTTATAATTATCGTTAGGATTACTAACGAAACCAGCTTCTACTAAAACTCCAGGAACTTTTAATTTGGAGTACATGTAGTAGCTGTTTTCTTTTTTATATTCACGGATATTTTTCATGTTTTCTTGCATGGTAGTGGTAATGACTTCGGCAATTTTTTTGTTTTCTTTTAAGATGTTGCTATAAAATATTTGGATTCCATTCCATTTTGTACTTGGGCTTGCGTTAAGGTGCATAGAGATATATAAATTAGCATTGGAATTATTGATGAGTTTAACTCTTGCATATAAATCATTTCTTTTTCTGTTATTGTTTGTTTTGGCTAGGTCGTAGTCGCCGTTTCTGGTGTAGTATACGATTGCTCCTTTTTGAGAAAGGGCACTTCCTAGTTTTTGTGAGAGAAGGAGATTCATATCTTTTTCGTAAAAATTTTTGGAGATTGCTCCGGAGTCTGGTCCTCCATGTCCTGGATCGATATAGATTGTTTTTCCTAGAAGTGTATAGTCTTTTATGGTAGCATTTACTTTAGAAAAACAAAAAATGCTGATAAAGAATAAGGCTATGATTAAAGTTTTATACTGTCTCATTGATTTCACCTATTTAAGTATATGATAGAATTAAAAATAACTTTACTTTTATATAACATATGTTATTTTGTTATCTAAAAGTAAAGTTTAATTCTAATTTTAGGAAATAAAATACTGAAATAAATTTTTAGTCGTTATTTTTTTATTCCTTTTTGTTCTTGATTATAAAATATTTTTTCACATAATTGTACCTCTTGAAGTTTTTGCTCCTTTGTTTTAAAAACATCTGTTATTGGATCATCGATAGGAGTAGCATCTTTATTTTTATAGTGTTCGTTGTAATTTTTGTTTAAAAATATTTTTCCATCATAAAACGCACCTACTATATATTCTGGTGGAAATCCCCAATTACCATCTTTTAGTGGTTCTAGTATTCCAGTATTTCCAGTTATTACTTCATTAGGTAAAGATAAAATTATTGTAACATAACTTGGATGATGATATGCAATAGCAGGTCCAAAAAGAGTTTCTGGAGCTATTGTATTAGTGAGACTTTGTGATTCTTTAAAGTTAAAATCACAATTATTATATAAACCAATTTCAAAAAAATTCTCAATTTTATTGTAATTAGTATTATGTAATCCAATTGTTTGATTATCTTTTAAATATAGATTTTTTAAAAATTCAAATTGTTCAGTTGTTAATTCAGTGCTATTGATTACTTCTTTTAAAAAATCTATATATTCATCTGGTAATTTTGTTTCTTTTTTTAATTGCTTTTTTAATTGTATTAAATATTCTTTTAATTTCATTATTTTTATCTCTCTTTCAAATATTTATATTTTTTATTATAACATAATTTTTTTTAAAGGGAATGATGTAATAATTTATTATAGAAATTTTCTCTCATTAATTTACAATTAAAAGTATGCATGTTATAATTTATATTGTATAGAAAATAGACGAGAGGATAAATAGAGGTGTTTTATGGAAAAAGTTTATTTAAAATATGATGATATTCGTCCTTGTGTAGAGTGTGATTATGGATTTGCAAAAGAAATATTATATTTGGGATTTATGTATCCTTTTCGTAAAGGAGATATGAGATTTTTTGGTATTATGTTTTCTTTACAGCTTGCTGTTTGTATTTTGATTATTATTTTGGCACCAATTCCATTTTTCTTTTTGCTACCTTTATGTGCTGTAATGATATTTATTATTAATTTATTATTTGCTTGTAATTATAATTTACTTGTTATTGAGAGATTACTAAAGGAAGGGTATTATCCTATGGATTATAATTCTTCTGATAAGTTAATTAAAAAAGGAATTTACTTTAAATTGCAGTAAGTTCCTTTTTAAATATTTTTATTAAAAAAAGTAGTATCTATTATATTAAAATTATTTTTAAGGTATAGTTTATGGGCATATTTTCTATTTTTGTTGGAAGTTAGATTGATTTTGGTTGCTTTATTATTTTTGCAATATTTAATAATTTCTTTTAAAAAATAGTCTCCATATCCTTGATGTTGTTCTTTTGGGGAAATACCAAAACTATTGATATAAGCAATTCTTTCATTTTCAAATATGTTATTGATAAAATTGATTTGGCAGATGCCGATTAAGTTTTCGTTTTGATATAATCCTAGTAGGGGAGTTGTTATTTTTCTTGTATGTTCTTTTCTTTTTACTTGAAAGCAATCTTGATAAATTTGGAATGCTTTTTCTAAATCTTTTTCTTTTATTTCTTTAATATTCATTTTTTTACTTCTTTCTTGTTATTTTTTTAAAATACTGATATGTAATTTTCTCTTTACATGGAAGTCCAGTTACATAAGATAAATCTTTAAATATTTTATTGAACTTATTTTTATTTATTTCTTTTTCTTCTAATAAATCAGTCACTTCATTTATTGTACTAGTTGCTTTATTTGCTGCTTCTTCAAATAAATCGAGGAAGGAAGTAGTAAAGTATTTGCTGTTATCCCAAGGGTAGCACCATTTTTGGTGTTCTAAATTTAAGTATTTTAATCCTATATCATTTGTGTGATATGATAATTCTTCTAATCTGGTTGTCCATTTGGGGGATAATTTATCAATTGTTTTGTAAATTTTTTGTTTATATCCTAATGGGTCATAATTGATTATTCTAAAAAATTGTTGCATGTACCGGATGGATTTTTCATATAGTTTGCTACTATTTTTTATGTGGTAAGTTTTTTCGATAGAAAAATTGATGGTATCTTTTAGTTCTTTGGAGAATGATTTTGCTTTAAAAATATACTTGTGTGGTTTAAATGTTAAAGGATTTTGTTTTAATTTTTCTTGGATAAAGTAAGAATCAATTCGATATTCTATTTTTTGATGGAGAGTATTAGAAGAATAAGTACTTTTATCTTTTTTGTCAAATAATCCTGCTTGATAGTTAATATAGGGATGAGTGGTTAGATCAAGGTAATAGTGGCAAATATAGCCGTATAGATAAGAAAAGACTTCTGGATTATTTTCTAGATGATTTTTTTTGATGTAATCTATGATGTGATAAAAGAATTCTCTTGTATTTTGAGTATGCATTTGGTATTGGAGTTTTTTTCCTTTTTTTCCGATTAAGAAATGATAAAACATGAAAGGGTCTGCTCCTTGGGAAAATAATTTGAAGTATTCTAATTTGTTTTTGATTTTTTGTTTGCTTTTTTTGTTTATGTTTTGATATACATAGCAGGTAAAGTAGGTATGTGTTACTGAACTTGGCATGGTATCACTGCTTTCTATGGTTTCTTTTTGATTTTTCTTTTTTGATTAATGAGAATGCTATCTAGAGCATTGGTATTTTCTTCATATACTCTTTCGATATTGGATTTATCTCCATATGGTCCAAGGGGATTTCCTCCCATTTTAGATAGTTCGATTAGTAATACTCCTTGGTATGTTTTTCTTAAGTAATCGCCATATCCAGTTATACTATTTTCCTCTAGTAGGTTGTATTGTGTTTTTTGATTGTAATAGAATGCTAATTCTTGATTATATTGTAGGAGATATTGGTAAGTTTTATCTGATAGATAATCTTGATTAGGCTTGTAATAAATCATTCCTCCAGTTCCGTGATAGAGTAAGGTCATTAAGTATCTGTTTTGGTTGATTGAATTTTTGATTAAGTTTTCTAGTACTAAGTTTTCTCTTTCAGAGGAGAAGGTATCTATTTTTAAAGAAGCTGTTCCAATTGGACCAGGGACATATTTTCTTATATTATTTTTGGGATTTGGTCCATAGATGATTTTGTTTTGTTGTCTTAATTTCAATCCTGGATTGAATTTTGAATTGGCGTTTAAGTTGACTCCTGTTCCTGTTGCATCGAAGGTAATTTGACTTCCTTTTGGATGATTCCAACTGATTAGCATATTTTTTATTTCTTTTTCTAAAGTGGTGCTATATAGAGAAGTAGGAGAAGTATCTTTAAACATTTCTTGATATAATTTTTTTGTGATAATCGTTTCTTTTCTTTCAATTAGTAATTTGAAGAATATTTCTTTTAATTCATTAAGAAAAAATAAATACATTTGATCTTGTAGGGTGTTAGGATTTATTTTTTCTTCTATTTTTTGGATAGCGATAATTAATTCTTGATATAGTTCTACTTTTGAACTAACTTTATTTATTTTTCTGATTTGTTGATTAAACTCTTCTATTTTGGGAAAAGTTCTAGTTTGATTTAAAAGTGACCATTTTGGGTTGGTACGAGTGAATGTTTGGATTTTTTCTAGTAAGTTTTCTTCTTTCTTAAGAAAAAATATTTTGCTTAATTCTTCTATAGCGTCACTTACAATCATATCTGTTCGATACTTTAAATAATATTCATAAGATTTTTTGGTAAATTCTTCTTCTTTTACTTCTTTAAAAGTATTTGTTGAAATATCATATCCTTCAGGATTTTGAAGGGGAAGTATTTTTAGGGTAAAAACATTAGGATCAAATCCTTTTAGGTTGGGAATATTTTTGATGAAGTGAAGAAGAAAGTCGGTGGTAATGACTTCACTTCCATGTGTTCCAGCGACTAAAAAAATATCTTTTTTTCCAAATCCTATAGTTAGATAATCAAGATCATAGTTGTAGGTTGTTTTTGCAAGAGTATATTTCTTGATTCCTAAAGAAATGAGTTTAGGATCTTTTAATATTTTGTTTAATTCATTTTTGTATTCTTGGTAGTTTATTTTATTTGTCAATTTTGTTCTCCTTTATGTAAGTATTAATGATCTCTTTTTCGTTGAAGTAAGTTTTTTCTCCTTTTATTTCTTGATAGGTTTCATGTCCTTTTCCTAGTAAGAGGATGATATCGTTTTCTGTAGAGTTTTTTAGAGCGTAGAGGATAGCTTCTTTTCTATCTTTGATGATGATGTAGTTTCCGTTTACTTCTTCTATTCCTTCGACGATACTTTGGTTGATTTCATCAATATTATCATTTCTTGGGTTATCTGTTGTGATAATAGAAAGAGCAGATAATTTTCCTGAAGTAGTTCCTAGTTCTTTTCTTCTTTCTACGCTTCTTCCTCCTCCACAACCAAATACAGTAATTATTCTATTTGGGTGATATGCTTTCATGGTTTTGATTATGCTTTCCATACTGATTTTATTGTGGGCAAAATCTATGATTACTTTTCGGTGATTACCGATATTGATGATTTCACATCTTCCTGGTACATGAAATTTTTCTAATCCTTTTTTGATGTCTGTTACTTCTGTATTTAATAAAAGGGATAGAAAGATGGCTGCTGTTGCATTGCAAGCTGAGAAATTTCCTGGAGAAGGAATTTTAAAAGTATCATTTATTTTTCCTGTTAATTGAAATGTTGTTCCTAAAAAATTAGATTCGTTTGTTGGTGTAATTTTTTCTATTTTTAAGTCACAATTGTTGGTTCCATAGGTATATATTTTACAAGTACTATCTTGAATCATTTCTTTAAAGAAGGGATCATCTTTATTTAAAATTCCTATTTTTGATTGGGTGAATAATTTTCTTTTGGAATTTCTATAGTCTTCATAAGTAGGATGTTCTCTTGGCCCAATATGATCAATGGAAAGATTGGTAAATATTGCATAGTCGAATAAGATATTGTTGACTCTTCCTACTTTTAGGGCTTGGCTAGATACTTCCATTACTAAATATTTGGTTCCTGTATCAACCATTTGTCGCATATATTTTTGTATTTTGTAAGATTCTGGTGTGGTATTTTTATGAGGAATTAGTTTACCATTGATGATGGTTCCTATGGTTCCAATAATTCCTACTTTTTCTCCTTTTTGTTCTAAAATATTTTTGATTATCCACGAAGTGGAGGTTTTTCCTTTGGTTCCAGTTATGGCAATTTTTATTAAAGATTTATCGGGATGATGAAAAAGATTGGCACTTAAGTAAGAGAGTGTGGTTCTAGTATCTTTTACTTTAATAATGGTAACTTCTTCTTTGATTTCTTCTATTTCTTGACAAATAATAATGCATTTGCATCCTTTTTGGATGGCATCTTTAATATAGTTATGTCCATTGGTGTCTATTCCTACTAGACAAATAAAAGCATCGTTTTCTTTGGTTTCTCTAGAGTCATAGGAGATGTCTTTTATTTCTGTATTAATGTTTCCTTTTATTAATTTATAGTCTATTCCATTTAATATTTCTTTTAGTTTCATTTTTGTTCCTCTTTTCTTAAAGTACTTATATTTATTTTTCTAGTATAGCAGGAAAAAGAGTAGGTAAGTACTCTTATAGTTTAAAATCATTAAAGTCATCATCTGACATATCTTTTCTATCAAAGAATAATTTTTCTTCATATTTACATAACTTTGCTACAATATTTGTAGGAAATAGTTTTACTAGCTTATTGTATTCAGCAATATGTTTGTTATAGTATTCTTTACTGACAATTAAATTTTCATCTAAGTCTTCTAATTTCTTGGTAATTTCTATCATTTCTTTATTTTCTTTTAAGAAGTCATATTTTTCTTTTAAGGTAATAAAGTTATTTTCTGCTTCTATTAGTTTTCGATCAAGATCGAAATTGGATATTTTTTTTGTTCGAAGTCTTACGATTTCTTCAAACATTTTTTTATCTTTTTCTTCATCTATTTTTTCATTTCCTTTAATCAGTGATACACATTTATTAATGGTATCATATTTATTTCTTAGATGATTATCAATATTTGCTTCTACTTCATTTATTCTAATGATATAGTCTTGTAATTTATTATATAGTGTTGTATAAATTCCAATAATAATGCAGATGACTAAAATCATTCCTAATAAAACTAACATTAATGAATCCAATACTATCACTTCCTAGTAATATTATAGCAAAAAATGTTTTGTTTTGTAAATGTCTATTTTTTTTATTTTACAGTTTAGTTGGTAGGAAGATAAAATTCTTTTTTATAGTTAATTGGTTCTTCAAAAGTAACAAAATCTAGATAAATCATTAAAATTAAATACCATTCTCCTGTATTAGGATTAGAAACAATTAAATGATCTTTTCCTGATTGTTCAATAATTCCTTCAAATACACGATCTTGCCATTCAATTGATCCAGGGACAGTAACATGAAATTTGGCTTTTTTTCCTCTATTTAATCTTAAGATATTTTCAATATAAGATTGTTCATCTGGGATTGTACTTGTATTATACATAGCGTTTGGTAATTGAGTTTGGTCATAGGTTGGGACATTCGTTTGAGTAGATGGTTGTTGTGGGTAATTTGGGTTTGGATAGTAAGCATTATTCATAAAAAACTCCTTTCTTTGACAATATCAGTATATGAAATTAAAAGTTGAGTATTCCATAAAAAATCTATATCATTAATTAAAACGATATAGATTGATAGATGGTGTGTTGAATAATCTAAAATTTATATTATTTACGCCAATTCCATTAGAAATATAAACACTCTTATTTTTTAATTCTGAACTTTTTATTTTTTTTGCTCCATTTGGGAGAAGTAGATTTTTTATTCCTGGTATATTGATTGAACCATTTATGGAGTGACCTGCTAATATTAGATTTGAAGTTTTTTCATTCTCTAGAATTTCTTTAATGGCATCTGGTTCATGTACCATTGTAATGTGATAAGTATTTTCATCTAGAGAAGTATATGATTTATTAATATCCATATCTTTTAGGTAACTTTCTAATCCTGTTAGAGCAATTTTATCGTTATTTTCATTATAGATATAAGTTGTTTCATTTTTTAGTAGGGTAATATTACTTTGAAGATAAATATTTTTTAATGCTTCTTCATTGCTATAATCTTGATCTCCCATAATCGCGTATATTCCATATTTAGGATTTAACTTTTTTAAATATTTAATTAAAAAATTAATATCTTTATTGGTAAGTTGATAATCTTTATCTAATAAATCTCCTGTAAAGAGAATAATATCTGGTTTATTACGATTGATTTCTTTGATTAAATCTTTTACTCTTTTTTCAGTAATAACTTTTTTGTAATGAAGATCTGAAAAATGAATAATTTTTAGTCCTTTATAACTTTCTGGAATTTGTTCTTTTAGGGCTATTTCATTTGTTATTAATCCTGTTGTTCCAATAAATCTACTGTAAAGGAGAAGAACAAAGAAGATAGTCATTAGACTTAATATTGTTATTAATAATTTTTTCATGATATCACCGTGATTAGATAAGTTATTAGGGCTAAAGTATTATGAAAAGCATGGGCTGTTATGGTAGAAAAGATATTATCTGTTTTGTGATAAAGATAAGCAAAGGTAAATCCTAGACTACAATATGGAATTAAGTATAATAGATCTATAGAAGAATTAAGAGAAGATATAACATGCAATCCACCAAAGATAAATCCTGATAAAAAGATATAAATATATTGATTAGAAGTAATATTTTTTATACTTTTTCTAAAGACTAATTCTTCTGTTATTGGGGCATATATCATTAATTGAAAAGCCATATAAATAGGGTAAGTATCAATTAATTCACGAACGGCTTTTTCATTTGCAGCTAGTTGATTTCCTAATATAATAGAGATTATACAATTACTAACAATCATTATTGTAAGACCTATTATCCAGTATTTAAAAGAATACAAAATATGTTTTCCTAAATCTTGATTAAAGAAATTTTTAAAATCTTTAAAGAAGGTCTTTCGATAAATAAAAATTAAAATTCCTATTAATAATAAATCATTTAAAAAAGCTAAAAATACTTTTATTATATTAGATAACTCTTTATAATCTATTCCTACGATTTTGGTTAATATAATAGGGATAATTGACCAAATTAGGATTAAACAAATTAAACTTAAAGTAATCATACTATTTGTTAATATTTTTTCTATTTTATCAAAAATATTGGTTTTTTCTTTCTTCATTACTTCACCACCATATGATAATCATTATAAACTATTTTAATATAATCTACAAGTAAAAAAAATCTCTATTTTGGAGATTTTTTATTTAAAGTTTTTATTTTTCTCGTTTTTGTTTCTTTTATAGAAATTGTTTTATAAAGAGGAGTATATAATAATTCTTGGGCAATAATTGGCATTATTTTTTGCATATCTTCTGTATAAAATTGATTTAATAATCTTTTTTCTTTTTTCCATAAAGTAAAGATTTCTTCTTTAGTATAGTGATAGATATCTGTTGAAATATCCATCAATAATTGATTAGTAATAGAAGATTCAAAATCTCTTTTTACTTGATCAAAAGGAAGATTATTTTCCTCGATGATCAAAGTGATTACTTCTAGTTTTAATGTTTCTATTCTAGTATCTGTACTATGATTACTTTTCATTTCTTTTTCTCCTTTCTTTTTTGGTATTATAAATAAATTTATTTAAAATATCAAGTTTATTTATAAGTTAAAGAAATTTTTTTGTTTATTTTATTTATTATTTTGAGATGATTTGTTTTTTTATTAATATTATTTTTATGGTAAAGGAGATTGATTTTTTTTTCTTTTTTTGATATTCTTAAAATAATAATAGGTAATGAATAGAGGGTGAATATGAGTGATAAAAAAGATTTGGAGTTTGTTATTTAGAAGAAAGAATTATAAATTTGTTTTTGGGATTGTTTTGGGGATGTTGTTATCGATGACTGGGGTGTATGCTTCTTTAAAATATACTTCTAGTGATGTATATTATAATAATAAAAATAGTAGTTTATCTAGTAAAGATATTCAAGGTGCTATTGATGAATTATCAGAGAAAGTTAAAAAAGATTCTAATAATAGTTGTCCTAGAGGATATAATTGTTTAAAGAAAAAAAATATACTTTCTTTAGGAGATTATGTTTATATGAGGTCAGTAAAATCTTTTTATAAAACAGATACTTCTAAAACTGGATATACTAAGAGTCAAATAATTAAGCCACAAGAATTAAATTTATGGAGAGTAATTAAAATTAATGATGATAAAACTGTTGAGATGATTAGTGAATACGTATCTAGTACAGAAATATATTTTGAAGGAAAAACGGGATATCAAAATTTGATAGGATATTTAAATGTCCTTGCTAAGCAATATGAGAATAGTACTTATACAAAAGGGGCTAGATATTTTGGATATGATGGACAAACTGAATATATTTCAGATACTTCAAAATTTCTTGACAAAGCTCCTTGGGATAGTTCTACTAGTAATAATACAGTAGAGAATCAAGGTGGTGGAGATATATTATATCAAAATGATTATAATTTAGTTAATACAGTTCTTAAGAATAGTGAAGCTACTAAACCAGAAGATAAAAATAAATCAAATTATTGGATAGCATCACGTAGTTATAATTATTTTTCATCAATTAATTATCAGTGGAGTGGGCGCTATATAAATTCTTTTGGTCAAGTTTCTTCTGATTCATTATATTTTAAAAAAGAAAATTTACAAAAAGGTAGTTCTTCATATTCACTACGGCCAATATTAATTTTAAAATCAGAAATTAAGTGTGATGGAGTTGGAACAAAAGAATTTCCTATGAAATTGTATAAGTAAGAAAATAAATGAAAGGGATTATTATGAAGAAGAATAATAGTTATAATTATAAAATATTAATTGGGTTTATTATTGGAGTTATTTTATCAACAACTTCTGTATATGCTTTTACATATATGGGTTCTGGGAAAGATTTAGTTTATGATAATCAGAAAAGTGAAATTTCTGCTACTAATGTTCAAGATGCATTAGATGAAATTTATCAAAAATTTTGTCCTGATGGTTATATTTGTGTAAAGAAATAATGGTTATGAGGAGAAAAAGTAAATGGAAGAGATAATAAAAATATTAACTTTAAGAAAAGAAAGTATATCTACAATGGAATCAGCTACTGGTGGATATATCGCTAATGCTATTACTAATGTAGAAGGTGCTAGTGAAGTATTTTCTTTTGGTGCAGTAACTTATTCTAATTTTTATAAGATAAAATTTGGAGTAGATAAAAATTTAATTGAAAAGTATAGTGTTTATAGTATGGAAGTTGCTCGTGATATGAGTAGAGCAATTACTGAGTATACTAATAGTAGATATGGAATTGGTGTTACTGGGAAATTAAATAGAGTAGATAGATTTAATTTAAGTGGTAAAGATAATGTTGTTTATATTAGTATATTTGATCAAAAGAAGAATTATTATTTAGATAAGGCCTTAGAAGTAGAAGATACTACTAGAGAAGAAAATAAGAAAAAAATACTTTTAGAGATTGTTATTTTATTGAAAAAGATGTTAAGTGAGGAAAGATAATGAAAATAAAAAGGGTACGATTATATGATAATTCATCAGAAAGTAGTTTGATGGTTAAGAAAATACTTCTAGAGAAATTTACTAAGTTAGGGATAAAGGTATGTGATAAGAATTATCAATTAGCAATTGCGATTGGAGGAGATGGTACTTTTTTAAGGATGCTTTCTAGTAATGGGTTTAATTCATCTATTTATTATACAGGAATTAATTTAGGAAGATTGGGAGTCCTACAGGATATAGAGGAAGATGAAGTTGATTTATTTTTATCTTCTCTTTTTCATGATGAGTTTTTAATTCAAAAGAGTTCTTTATTAGAGATGAATGTTGTTACTTCTGGTAAAAATACTTATCAGTATTATTCTTTTAATGAATTTGTTATTCGAGAAGTTGGTCTTCGTACAACTACTTTGGATCTTTTTGTTGAGCATAATCAGTTGGAACGTTTAGTAGGAGATGGAGTAATTATTTCTAGTACAATTGGTTCTAGTGCTTATAATGCTAGTTTGGGAGGAAGTATTATTTTGGGAAATCTGGAAGTGATGCAGTTAACACCTATTGCTTTGGTTCGGTCAGGAATTCATCATCAATTTTTTAATTCTTTAGTTTTTTCTAAGGATCAAAAATTGATAATTTCTCCTAAAGGAAGGACAAACTCTTTAATTTTTTCTTTAGATGGACAAAATGTAGAGGTAGATAAGGTAGAAAAGATAAAGATTGGTATTAGTAATCGAAAAATAAAAAGGATTGTTCTTCCTCATTCTAGAGTAGAAAAGCTTTCTCAAAAAATTCTTGTACCTTCAATTGACACTACTTTTAGATAAAGCTATAATGAAAAAGAAAGGAAAGTGAATGAAATGTTTTTTCATCATAAAAAATTAATTGTTCAAGTAACAGGAATGCATTGCTCTAATTGTTTAGATAGAATAAAAAAATCGTTGGAAGAGGTTTCTGATGTTGTTAAAGTAAAGGGAGATTTATCTAAACAAGAGATAGTTGTATTTTATGATCAATCTCTTGATCAAGAACATATTCGAGAGATTATTGATAATTTGGGCTATTCTGTTACGGGAATGAAAAATGTAGATTAGTTGGTGGTATTTATGGAACAAGAGAATATTCAAAAATTTATTAAGAAATTACGAAAGGAAAAGAATTTAACACAAAAGCAATTAGCAGATATGTTAGGAGTAACTTATCAAGCTGTTAGCAAGTGGGAAAGAGGTTTAAATATTCCTGATATTAGTATTTTAAAAGAAATTAGTCGTATTTTTGATGTTGATATGGATACTATGATTACAGGAGTAGAAAAAAAACATAAAAAATATGTTCCTAAATTTTATTCCTTTCTTATTTTTCTTCTTTTGATTCTTCTTTTGTTCTTTATTTTTTTATATTTTAGTAATCATAATTTTTACTTAAAGAAAGTTTCTAGTGGTTGTGATGATTTTATTGTAAATGGTAGTTTTGCTTATAATAAAGAAAAATCTTCGCTTTATATTTCTAATATAGATTATTGTGGAGAAGAAAATAAAACAATTTATCAAGAAATTTCTTGGGAATTGTATGAAGAATATCAAAATAATAAGAGAAAGATTAGAGATGGTTCTTTATCAAAAAATATTTCTTTAAATGATTATTTAAAAAAGTTAGAAATTCATATTGATGATTATTCTAGTAGTTGTAAAAAGATTTCTTCTTCTCAAGTTTATTTAGAAATTAAAGCTAAAGATAAAGAAGGAAAAGTAGAACTCTATCAGGTTCCTATTAATTTGGAAAATGATTGTGAACAATGAGTTCTTTTTTTTATTAAATTTGAAATTTAGTATATTTAACTTTTTGTTTATTGACTCTAAATTTTCTATTATTTATCCTTTTGTTCGTGAGATTAACTCAAAAATGGAGGAAAAAGAAAGTTTTGTTTTATTTTTAATAAAGTTTCTAGGTATGATATTAAAGGAAAACAGTATTTACAAACAGGAGAAAAATATTATTCTACTGATGCTACAATGAGGTATGCTTTGCTTGGAAGAAAGTATATTGATTTAGGATATATTCTTGAAAATGTTGTTTACTTGGAACTTTTGAGAAGATGATATAAGGTTTATATTGGAAAAGTTGGAGATAAAGAAATTGATTTTAATGGAATAAGAAAAACTAATGTTTTAGATTGGTTATTAGAAAAATAAAAACTTATTTAGATTTGCTATAAAGGTATAGTTATCTAAATAAGTATTTTTTTATTCTTCAATAATTTTTATGTTTTTCTTGAATTCTTTTAATAAATCGTTTGTATTCTTTTTAAATAAAATCATATCTACTATTCCTGCAATAGAGTAAATAATTAATGTTATTCCTGTAAACAAAGTTATTGCAATAGAAGAATCTATTGGATTTACAATTAGGATAATTCCACATATTATGGATAAGATTGTTAATAGTAGGGTAAATATCCAAGAAGTATTATCTATTCTTCGAAGAAGAGTTGCTATTTTTAATTTAAAGATACTATCTATTATAAAGTAAGTTCCTAACATAATGGGAATAATAATTTGAAAGATGTTAGGATAAATTAAAATTATTGTTCCTAGTATTATAGAGATTATTCCATTAAATATTGCATCCATAGGGAAAAATATTACTCTATTAGTAAATTCTAGTCCTATTAAGTAAATTCCACTTCCTATTAAGATGAATGCAATTAAGTAAGCGATTAGTGTTATAGAAATGTTAGGATAGATTAAAAGAATTATTCCTAATAGTAAGAAAATAATAGATATTCCTATTGCTTCATTGATGATTTGATTAAATTTTTTTATCATATTTATTCTTCCTTTCCTATTATAATTTAACATTTCTATATCTCTTTTGTCAATTTTATGATGAAGATAATCAACAAAAATTTATATTTGTTTATAGTGTGTTTAAAATGATAATTTTTATGAATTTATCTTTATTTTTTTAATAATTTATGATACTCTTATATTAAGATAATAGGAGTTGATAATATGGAAAATATTTTGGAAGATGAGAAAAATGTTTTATATCGAGGATTTTTTAGTGGTGTAGATTATGAAGTTTTGGTTGATAAAAATAGTAATATTGGGAAGATTGTTATTTCTAGTAGTATTTTAAGTCATCCTAATTATAAAAGTCTTTATTTAAATTGTTATCGTAGAACACTTATGAATTTACCTAGTTTAAAAAGTATTTCTATTTCTTTGGAACCAACTAATGAATTAGAGAATGAAAGATGTAGAGAATTGGTTAAAAAATTGTCATTAAATAATGAAGTTAAGATAAATTCTAAGGATAAGAAGGAAATTAATGTTAGTAATTATTTAAAAACTAATATGATTACTAAGAATGATAATGGGAAAATTGTTACTTATTTTACAAGAACTAAAGATCAGAATCATAATGAATATGTTTTAGAGAATGTAAGTTATTTTACTTTAGAAAAAGAATTGGAAAAATTATTTGATGATGAGAAGATGAATTTTGAGGATAAATCTATAGAAGAGATTTCTAATATTGTGTTAGATCGTGTTAGTGCTAATAGAAAACAATATTATTTTGAAAGTAAAGATAAATATGTTGCTAAGGATGATTATGAGAAGGTGAGTATGAATGCTACTAATCAAGATGATAAAGTGAATACGGAAATTGGAATTATTCAAAGAGATCCTAATGAGAGGACGAATAATACTTATCAAGCTGTAGAAAGAGATAAGGGACATTATACGCTTGCTAATCCTAGTGTTAGTGAAGTAGAATCAAAAAAAATAGAAGAACAACCAGAAAGTGAACAATCTATTACAGAAGTAGAAAGTAGAGAAGAGGAAAAAGTATATTATATTGATATTGTTACACAAGATATTTATGATGAAGAATATCAAAAGGTTGGAAATATGAGAGATGGCTATCAGATTAATTATGATAATAATCATTTAGTTAAAGATGGCAAAGAGATTGGAAGTATAGGGGATTTTGAAACTTTAGGAAATCAAATATCTAATCATAAGAATAATGTTAGAACATTAAAGAAGGGTAATGAGGGAATTGTTGATTTTCAAACTTTCTTTTTATTAATATTTATTATTGGTGTGTTGATGGGGAGTTTATATTTGTTTTGTAGATAGGAGGAAGAGATGGATTCTAAGAAGAGATTGATTATTACTAGTGTTATTTCTATTGTTTTAGTATCGATTTTATTTATTGGTAGTACTTATTCTATTTTTACTTCTACTGATGTTGATCAGGAATCTAATGTATATAGAACAGGTAATTTAGCTGTTAAATTTGAAAATACAAATAATGTTGCTTTAGAAATTGTGAAGCCAATTTCTGATAAAGAAGCGGTTAATTTAACTCCTTATCGTCTTAAAGTTACTAATGATGGTACAGTTACTTATAAATTTAATATTGTACTTAATCCAACAACAGCAACAGATGAAATTAATCATCAATATATTATGACTAAAGTAGGGCAATTAGATGCTAAAAAATTTAGTGATTGTAAAAATGATATTCTGAAAGAGGATGTTGTTTTATTACCTGGAGAAAGTGTTGATATTGATGTTCGGGTTTGGTTATCAGATGCTGTTAAAAATACTGAAATTAATAAAAGTTTTAGTGCTAAATTAGCTATAGATGGGGTTGGAGTATATAGTGATGGCAAAGAAGTTGATAATAGTATGTTAATTTCTGATGATAAGTTAGCTAGTAGATTTAGTTATGATAATTCTAAATCTAATTTGGACTGCTCTGATATTCAATGTGCAATAGATAAAATAGATAGTTTATTTGGTGATAATGTATATTTGGGGGCTTATGTTTTAATGACACCGAAGAAATCTTCTTATCAAACAGATACTTCTAAAACAGGATATGTTAATAGTCAAATTATTAATCCTCAAGAATTGAATTTATGGAGAGTAATTAAAATTAATGATAATGGAACAGTGGAAATGATTAGTGAATATATATCTGATACAGAAATATATTTTAAAGGGAAAGTAGGATATCAAAATTTAGTAGGTTATTTAAATGTACTTGCTAGTCAGTATGAGAATAATACTTATACAAAAGGATCTAGATATTTTGGGTATGATGGTCAAACTGAGTATATTATGGATATTTCTAATTCTTGGTCTTGTAGTACTGGAGAGAAATGTAATGCTTTTGAAAATTATGGTGGTGGAGATATATTATATCAAGATGATTATGATTTGGTATTAAATTCATTATCTACATTAAAAACTAATAAATTAAATAGTGATAAAACTTCAAATTATTGGATTGCTTCTCGCTATTATCAATATAAATCCTCTAGTGATTATGGGTTAGATAGTCGTATAATAGATTTTAATGGAATGATTTCTAATAATACTTTATATAAATATAATGAAGGTGATAAAATTCAAAATTATAATATTGGAGCTTCTCTTCGACCAATAGTGGTTTTAAAATCAGGACTTAAATATACTGGTAAAGGAACTAAAGATGATCCTATAAAGTTATCTATAAAATAGGTGGCTTTTTTTTCTGATTTATGATATTCTTAGGTTGGATATTTAAGAAAAGAGGAAAGAAGATAATGAAGTATTTTAAGGAAGCTAGAGAGAATTTTTTACATATTGATCATTTTTTATCAAAGTATGCAACACATAGTATGGAATCTATTCGTTTAGAAGATGAAGAGCCTGATATTCGAACACCTTTTTTTCGAGATGTTGATCGAATTATTCATGCGATGAGTTATACAAGATATGCTGATAAAACACAAGTTTATTCTTTTTCTGTAAATGATCATATTTCTAAGAGAATTATTCATGTTCAGTTAGTGAGTAAGATTGCTAGAACGATTGGTAGATCATTGAATTTAAATACAGATTTGATTGAGGCAATTGCTCTTGGACATGATATTGGGCATACTCCTTTGGGACATGTTGGAGAGTCTATATTAAATGAGATTTCTTTAAGAGAGTTAGGAGAGTATTTTGCTCATAATATTCAAGGGGTACGGAATTATATGTATTTAGAGAATCATGGATATGGATTAAATTTATCTATTCAAGTGTTAGATGGAATTATGTGTCATAACGGGGAAATTTTGTCTAATCAATATATTCCTCAGGAAAAGACTAAAGAAGAATTTTTAAGAGAATATTCTTCTGCTTATAAAGAGTTAAAGGAAACAGTAAAATGTCGTCCAATGACATTAGAGGGATGTGTTGTTAGAATTAGTGATATTATTGGTTATATTGGGCGAGATATTGAGGATGCAATTCGGCTTGGAAATATTAAAAGAGAAGAGATTCCTACTCATATTACGAAAGTTTTAGGAAGTACAAATAAAGAGATTATTAATACTATTGTTGTAGATATTATCGATAATAGTTATGATAAGCCTTATTTAGAGATGAGTGAGGAAGTGTATCATGCTTTACTAGACTTAAAGAAATTTAATTATCAATATATTTATCAAAAGAGTTTAACAGAGGAGCAAAAGAATTTTTATCGGGAAGGAATGAATAAGATTTATTTTCGTTATCTTCATGATTTAGAGGAAAATAATAAAAAAAGTATTATTTATCGTTATTTTTTAGATACAAAAGAAAGTATTTATTTAGAGAATACTAGTTTTAAAAGAATGGTTATTGATTTTATTGCTGGGATGACCGATGATTTATTTTTACATGAGATAGAGAGATAGGGGAAATTAAGATGAAAAAAAATTTATTCATTTTTCTCTTTTCTTTAGGATTTTTTTTAATCAGTATTTTTTGCTTCTTTTCTTCTTCTTTTCATGAGAAAACAAATGATTTTTCTTTCTCTTCAATTGATCATCAGGTTGTTTTTTTAAGAGCAGGAGGAGGTAGTTCTTCTGGTGGTGGGCATAGTTCTGGTGGTTCAGGTAGTCATGGAGGAGGTTATCATTCTTCTGGAGGAAGAAGTAGTCTTTTTAGTAATATTTTATTTTATATAGTATTCTTTTTTAGTTTTTTCTTTACTTCTATCTATTTTTATTTTCATCTTGTTAGGGCATCTATGAATAGTAGAAAATTTTTAAAGATGCTTTCTTTGCAAGATAAAACTTGGAATTATTCTAAAATTGAGAAACAAGTTATTGAAACTTTTTATTCAATTCAAAAATCTTGGACTAATGGGGATATGAGTAATTCTAAGGATTATATGGATTGTTCTTTGTATGAAGAATTTCAAACGAAATTAACTTGGATGGAGATGAGGAAGGAGAGAAATGTTTTAAAAAGAATTCGTCTTTTAGATATTAAACCAGTTTTTGTTCATGATGAGGAAGATGATACAAAAGATTTTATTTGGTTTTATCTTAAGGGAAAAATGGTTGATTATGTGATTAATACGGATACTTTAGAAAAAGTAGAAGGAAGTACTATACCAACTTCTTTTGTGGAATTTTGGAAGTTTGTTAGAA
Organism: uncultured Bacilli bacterium; assembly: GCA_934120635.1. Taxonomy (GTDB): domain Bacteria; phylum Bacillota_I; class Bacilli_A; order RF39; family UBA660; genus RUG11198. Next base: position 60,114 of record CAKOUR010000007.1, read on the forward strand.
AAGATGATGATCATTTTGTTTTAGCAAAAATACTTCAACAGAATGAAGGAAATAGTATTTTGACTCAAGATAAGTTATAGAATAAGAAAACAGTAAAGGTGGGAAAAGATGGAAAATTATACTTATGAACAAATTATTCAAGAAAGAAAAAGGGAATATTTGACTTTGATGAAAGAGATTCAAGGGTTAAAAAAGTATATTCAAAAAACAAAGTATGCAGATGATTATTACTTAAAATATATTGGTTATTTTGGATCATTTGAACCAGAGATAATTCTTTATGTGGATGAGCATTATCATTTATTAGCAAAGGGTATTAAAAATTTAATGGATAAATTGGGATTGTCTATTTTGGGAGGAGATATGTTTTCTCTTAATCAAAAACTTGTTTCTGAATATTTTATGGGAAGAAAAAAAGTAATTCAAATTACTGATGTAGAGAACTTTAGAAAAGATATGGAAAAGATTTTAAGTAGTGATGTTGCTTTAGAATTAAAAAAATATGATATTCCTGGAATTATTGATCAATATAGTTTAAATGATTACTTAATGGTTCATACTTCCAATCAAACAAATGTGACTAATGGAAATATAGAATTATGTCATGATTATTCTCCGGAAGTATTATTGTTTAGTGCTAAAAATGGAATTGTTCATGCTGATAGTGTACTTCGTTTATTTAAAGAGGAATATCTTAGTTCTTTGTTTTCAGATTATTTTTGTTATCATGTTGAAAAACAAGATTCTTTAGAATATCAATTTGATGATGATTTAAAGGGAAAAAATTTAAATTGTGAATTTTTGGATGGAACAGTTTCTAAGGGGAAAATTTTAATTCATAAAAAGAATAATAGGTGATAAGATGATGAATAGAAAAGAAGTAAAAAGATGTGCAAAAAATACAATGAAACATCATTATTTTAGAAATGTTTTATTGGTGTTTATTTGTTCTCTTCTTTTAGCAGGTGGTTTTAATTATACTACTAAAAATATTCAACAAATTGATATTAAAGATAAAAAGATTAATCAAATATTAAATAATAAAAGTCTTACTTCTAGTGAAATTTTAGGAGAACTATTCGAAAAAACTAAGCAAGAGAAAAAATTTGAGAGAATGATTGAAAATAGGTATACGAATGGTGTTTTATCTTATTTAGTTAATTCTATAATTAGTAGTAAGTCTATTATTTTTACTGTTTTAAATGGTATTAATAAAATATTTTTTCATAATAAGATAGGTCTTGGGGTAGTTATTTTTATTAGTAGTATTTTTATTAGTTTAGTTGCTATTTTATTTATTAATGCTATTGAAGTGGGAAAATGTCGCTATTTCTTGGAGCAGAGGAGATATTATGGAACAAAGATTGATAGAGTTTTATTTCCTTATTTGGTTAGAAAGACTTTTCATATTTCATATATTTTATTTATAAGGTCTATTTATCAATTTTTATTTAATTTGACTATTATTGGTGGCTTTATTAAACATTATGAATATTTTTTTGTTCCTTATCTTTTAGCAGAGAATCCTAATATGACGAAAAAAGAAGTTTTTCTTTTATCTAAAGAATTATCTAATGGGTATAAATGGAAATTATTTTGTTTAGATTTATCTTTGTTAGGTTGGGAATTTTTAAGAGTATTTACTTTGAATTTAAGTGCGGTATTTTATTCTAATGTTTATAAGGAAGCTTTATATGCTGAAGTTTATATGAGAGTTAGAAAAGAGAAGATAAGTAATGTATCTTATTCAACTCTTTTAAATGATACAAATTTAGCGATTGATATTCCTTGTGATGATAGTTATCCAGAAGAAAAATTTAGTATTCCTGTTAGTAAGATGAATAAAATACTTCATCTTAACTATGATCGAAATTATAGTTTAAAATCATATATTTTATTTTTCTTTACTTTTTCGATTATTGGTTTTTTATGGGAAGTGTTATTACACTTAATTAGTGATGGTTGTTTCGTTAATCGGGGAACTATGCATGGACCATGGCTTCCTATCTATGGATGTGGTGGTGTACTTATTTTAATTCTTTTAAAACGCTATCGAGATAAGCCTTTCACTTTATTTTTAGCTACATTTCTCTTATGTGGAGTTGTTGAATATGGAACGGCTTGGTTTTTGGAAACGTTTAGACATTTAAAGTATTGGGATTATACGGGATATTTTTTAAATATTCATGGACGTGTCTGTTTAGAGGGTCTTCTTGTCTTTGGACTTGGTGGCTGTGGCTTTACTTATATTATTGCTCCTATTTTGGATAATCTTTATCAGCAAATTAAACCTAAAATTACTACAGTTTTGTGTATCTTCCTTCTATTTGGTTTTAGTGTTGATTTTGTATATTCTAGTTTTTTTCCTAATACAGGAGAAGGGATAACTAAAGAAATTTATTCTACAAAAAAAGAAAGTACCTAATGCATAATGTTAGTTACTTCCTTTTTTTGCTTTTTGATAAAGAATTTGAATTTCTTTTGGCATCTCTTCTTTTTTCATTTTTTTGACAAAATCTTCTGTTTTGTCTTCTTTTGCTTTTTGATAGTACCATTCTTTATATTGAATAAGGTATAGAGAATGGGTAAGTTTTTCGATTTCTTGTTTGATATTTTTTTCTTGTTTTTGAAATAGTTTTAGTCTTTTTTCTATAGTGGTATCTCCTTCTTGACACCAATCCATAAATTTTTTAATTTCTTTAATTTTTCAGCCAGATATCTTTAGACATTCAATGATTTTAATGGTATTAATGTCTTGTTGGTCAAAGTTCCTATTTCCTTCTTTATCTCTTTTTATGTTTGGGAGTAATCCTTGTGCATCATAATATCTTAATGTAGAGATAGATAATTTTGTTAATTTTGAAAATTCACTTATTTTCATCAAAAATTCTCCTTAATTTGTTATTTTTTTCTTAATCTAAAGTAAGGTTTAGGTAGTAAAATGATAATAGCACTAATCAATTTATTAGTCAATGTTATATTACTATTTTGGAAAGTTAAGAGTAAGTATTTTATGAGTAAAAAAGTAGTAATTGAAAAAGAAAGTGTGATAAGATGAAAAAAAGATTAGTTTGTTATTTTTCTGCTACTGGGGTAACAAAAGAGGTTGCTGAAAAGGTCTCTCAAATTCTTTCAGGAGATTTATTTGAGATTGAGCCAGTTTTAAAATATTCTAATGAAGATTTAGATTGGACTAATAAAAAGAGTAGATCTTCTGTTGAAATGGCTTCTGAGGAATCAAGACCTGAGATTGTTCATCAAGTAAAAAATATTGATGATTATCAAGAAGTGATTATTGGGTTTCCTGTTTGGTGGTATACAATAAGTCCGGTTGTAGTTACTTTTTTAAAAAAGTATGATTTAAGTGGGAAAAAGATTTATCTTTATGCGACTAATGCCGGTTGGTTAGGACATACTTTTATCGATTTTAAAAAGTTGTGTTCTAATTCTTCTGTAGAAGATGGGATGAATATAGTCTTTAAAAGTTATTCTGATCAGTTGTTGACTAGTGAAGATGAAATTGATAAATGGATAAAGAATTTATAGAAAGGGAGATTGAATATGATTAAACAAACAGCGGGTAGAGATGCATTAGGAGATTTTGCACCAAATTTTGCCCATTATAATGATGATATTTTATTTGGAGAAAATTGGAATGATGAATCTATTGATATTAAAACAAGATGTATCATTACAGTAGTTGCTTTGATGTCTAGTGGGATTACAGATAACTCTTTAAAATATCATTTGGAAAATGCAAAAAAGAATGGGGTAACTAAAGAAGAAATGGTAGGAATAATTACCCATACAGCATTTTATGTAGGTTGGCCTAAAGGATGGGCAGTATTTAATTTAGCAAAGGAGGTTTATCAAGATGAATAAAGAAGAATTTGATCAACAAAATGTTTTTGGAAAGGGAGAACCTAATACAGGTTTTTCTCAATATTTTATTGGAAATAGTTATTTAAATCCATTGACTGAAGTGGGGAAAAGTCCTATTTTTATGGCGAACGTAACATTTGAACCAGGTTGCAGGAATAATTGGCATATTCATCATGCAACAAAAGGTGGTGGACAAATTTTAATTTGTACAGCAGGATATGGATTTTATCAAGAAGAAAATTGTCCAGTAAGAAAGCTTCAACCAGGGGATGTTGTTGTTATACCCGCTAATGTTAAGCATTGGCATGGGGCAACTAATGGTTCTTGGTTTAGCCATATTAGTATTGAAGTTCCTGGAGAGAATACTTCAAATGAATGGTTAGAACCTGTTAGTGATGAAGAATATAATTAGTTAACTTAAAAATAAAAAATACTTAATTTTAACTTTGTTTTGATTAAAAACTAAACTAGTTAAGTTAAGTATTTTTTTGATGGGTTTTATTTTTAATTTTAGGTTTAGGAATTTGATTTTCAATAAAACTATTAAAAGTATTTTCATCTAAATTTCCTAAATTATTGGTATCCATATCGATATAACTCCCATTTCCTTGGGTAGTGATATTTCCTTTTGCTGTGATATATAATGGAGTTAAAAAATAATAAGTATTTTTTTTGATTAATTTAATCTCTATTTCTTTATTTTCAAATTCAAAGTATTGGCCAAAAGGAATATTTTCTTTTGCTTTTCCTGTTAAGAGAACTTCATCTTCTAAAATATCTAGAGTATCTGTTTTCTTAAATTTTATTTGTTTATTCTCTTGATATTTTTCAATGATTTCTGGATTAAATTGATGAAATTGATCATTAGAAAATCGAATTGTAACTGGTTTTAAATGGCTATTTTCTTTGTTATATATTTTAGAAAATTGTTCGAAAGAGTACTTTGTATATTTTAAAAGTATGTCGATTATCTCTTTTTCGTAGATAGTAGCATTTGTGGTAAGTCCAATAGAGAAAACGGGAAGATTTTCCTTTATAATTTTATTGATGATATATATTATTGCTTTTTTATTTAATAATGGTTCTCCTCCACTAAAATAGAGAAGAAAAAAGATATGATTTTTTCTTAATAAGAAATCTATGTATTTGTAATTGATATCAAGATTTTGTACATCTCCTCTCATACAGTGTTTACAAGTAAGATTACATTTTCTTGTTGTTTCTATTGTCACGTTTTCAAAAATTAGATTCATGCTATAACACCTCGATTGATATGATATCATAAGGAATTTGTAAGTCAAGATAGTAATTGTTTGATATCTTGTTTTGTTTTTGTTAAAATTAATTGTATATTACTTAGAGTAGGTGGTGATGAAATGAAAAATAATGGATGTTTTTTTAAAAAGATATCCCCTTATTTAATTTTAGTTTTATGTATTACTTTTTTGTTTTTAGGAACTTATTTATTATTAATGATTGCTAAGTATCCTGTTTAAAATATTACTAGTTTACACTAGTTTTTTTATTTTTGACATTTTGTCAAATTTCTCTATTTTTTTCTTGACAAAAAGAACTAATGTGTCTATACTATACTGGTATACCGAAACGGTATAGTAGTATAGTAGGTGAAGAATATGGAAAAAAAGGAAAATATTATTGCTTCTGCTAGAGAGTTATTTAATAAGTATAGTTTCGATAAAGTGTCGATGGATGAGATTGCTAAAAAAGCGGGGGTTACGAAGAAAACAATCTATCATCACTTTCGGGACAAACAAGAACTTTTTCAGTATTTTATTTCTGAAGAATTAGAGAAAATGCGTAAGAAGATTGAAGCAACAGAGAAGAAAAAAGAATCATTCTTGGAAAAAATTAGTGAAGATTTAAATAATGTTTTAACTGTTAGTAATGATAATCAATTGCTTATTAATTTAATTCGAGAAAAAGAAAGTGAGAATTTTCATAATCAAGATTTTTTTAAAGTTTATGAAATGAGAATTGTTTCTTATTTAGAGAAGAAGATTGATGAAGAGATTTCTCGTGGTAATATTAGGAAATGTGATTCTCATTTAACTGCATTTATTATTTATAAAACAATTTATTCTTTGACATTTGAATATGATAAGAAAGTTGATAAGTCTAAAATTTGTAAAGAAGTAACCAATATTCTTTCTAATGGTTTATTGGTAAAAGGGGGAGATAAATATGAAAAATAAAAAGAATCAATTATTTACTTACATTGTTATTATTGCTGTTTTATGTATTCCATTTATGTATAGTTTTTTCTATTTAAAAGCTTATTGGGATCCATATGGAGAAGGAAATATTGATAATTTGCCTGTTGCTATCGTTAATGAAGATAAAGGGGACAAGGGTAAAGATTTGGTAAATAGTATTAAGGAAAGTAAAAAATTAAAGTTATCTGTTGTTGATTTAGATGAGGCTAATGATGGATTAGATGATAAGACTTATTATGCGGTAATTCGTATTCCTAAAGATTTTTCTAGTAGTATGGAGAGTGCTTCTACTACTTCCAAAAAACACGCTACTATTACTTATTCACCTAATCAAAAATCTAATTATTTAGCTAGTCAAATTATTAATAATGTGGTTCTTAATGTAGAGAAGAGTTTAGATAATAGTGTAAACTCTGCTATTGTTGATCAGTTATCTGATAATTTAAATCAAGTTCCTGAACAGTTAAGTACTATTTATGATGGATTTACAAAATTAAATGATGGAACAGAGCAATTAAAAGATGGAAGTAATACTTTAACTAATGGTATTTCTTCATTGCAATCTAATTATTCTTTATTTCATCAAGGACTTGGTACTTTGAATGAAGGGGCTAATACTTTAAATCAAAGTGTTGGGGCTCTTGATTCTTTAGGAGATGGTGTAAATCAATTAGTTAGTGGTGTTTCTGATTTAAAGAATGGTAGTAATTCTCTTTCTAGTGGTTTAAATTCTTATGTAGATGGTGTTAATAATACTTTAGGTTATACAGAAAATTTAGTTGCTTTAATTAATGCGACTATTTGTCCAAAAGTTGTTTCTGGTACTGCTACTGTATCTGAACAACAGATGTGTGGAATTGCTCAAGGATTATCTCAAACTTCTGAGAAGACAGGAAATACGACGGTTACTAATTACTTAAAAGTAAGTGGTAATTCTATTAAAGAGGGAAATGCTAGTATTAATCAAGGAATTAATTTATTAAATACAAATGTTTCTCAATTTAAAGATGGAATGAGTAAAATTCAAGAACTTAAGAGTGCTGTTAATCAAATTGCTAGTGGTACAAATACTTTATATCAAAGTTCTAATCAAGTTGTATCAGGAATTAATGCTTTAGCTGATGGTTCTCATACGTTAAATAATGGAATTTCTACTTTAAATGATAGTATAGTAGATGCTAAAAATACTTTAGGTACAAAGATAGAAGATACGAAAAAAGATTTAGAATCAACGAAAGGACTTTCTGAATATAGTAAAAATCCTGTTACTGTTGATACTAAACCAGTTAATGAAGTTAGTAGTTATGGTACGGCATTCTCACCATTATTTATTTCTATTGCTTTATGGGTTGGTGCTTTGATGATGTATGTTGTTTTATATTATGATAAAGAAAATAGATTCCCTAAGTTATCTATTGATAATCAAAATTATTTACAGAGAACTGTTTTATATCATGGCTTAGCAACATTATCAGGAATTTTATTAGCATTTTTATTAAATATTTTATTAGATTTTCATATTACTAATTATTTCTTATATTATGCTTTAATTGTTTTAGTTGCTAATACATTTATTGCTATTATTGAATTTTTAATCGTTAACTTTAAAGATGTTGGTAAATTTATTGCTTTAATTATCTTGGTATTACAATTAGCAGCAGCAGGAGGAACTTTCCCTATTGAAACAGTAAGTAAGTGTTTTAGATTCTTGAATCCAATATTACCAATGACTTATACTATTAATTTAATGAAGGAAGCTTTAATTACTATTGAGAGTGGTTTGTTAATGAAGAATTTGTTTATTGTTTTAGGAATTTTAGTGGTATTGGTTATCTTTAATGTTATTCATGATATTTATCATGATAAGAAAAATAATTAAAAAAGTTCTAGGAAACTAGTTCTTTTTTTTCTTTAAAATACTTCTGTTTCTGATTCTTTTTGGTAAAGAGAGAGGTAAGTATTTTTTGTTTACTATTGACTTCTAGATTTATTTTTTGTAAACTATGATTGAAAAAATGATGGAGGTTTGTGATGAAGTTAGATAAAAATATTATTAATCAAAGAAGAGAAAAACCAATTGTACAAAAGTTTTCTTTGTTGCATGATGCTTGTAAGAAATATCCTTCAGTTGTTTTAAAGACGTCATCTAAAAGTAAGTTATCGTTAGAAAGATTTGATTTAGATTTTGCTGAAGGAGGTTTTGTAGAAAAGTTTTGTTTGACTGATTTAGAAAGAAATGAAGTGAAAAGGCTTCGAAGAATAAAAAAATAATAAAAAAACTATTTGTAAGTGTAGAAGAATAAAAAGTTTACAAATAGTTTTTTTTATGTCTTTTATTAATAATAATTATATGATATAATACTTTACCAAAAGGGGGAATATTAATGGAAAATAAATTTATTGTTAATATGGAAGATAATGATTGTTTTTCTAAATTTTCTAAGAATGATTTAGAAGAGATAAAAAAGCAAATTAAGGAAAGTAAATTAGAGTATAGAAATAATGTTTGGTTTAATGGTGATGTGACGATTGGGTTGGAGATAGAGTATGAGAATGTTAATAAAGATTTAGTTGATGATTATACGATAATGAATTATCCTTTTTGGAATTCTAGTTATGATACTACTCTTACTAATGGTGGAGAGATTAAGGCTCCTATTTTAACTGGTTCTCCGTCTAATTGGGATGAGTTACAAAAGATTTGTCTTTTTCTTGAAGAACATGATGCTGTTATGAATGAGAATGCTGGTGGTCATATTCATATAGGTAGTCAGATTTTGAGGGGAAATATTCATTATTGGCGACAATTTTTAAAAATGTATATGATTTATGAAAAAGATTTATTGAAGTTTCTTTTTGGAGAGATGAAGGAAGGAAGAAAGGGACTTTATTTTTATGCTCCACCGATTGCAAATATACTTTATCAAGAATTAGATACTTTAAATCATTGTACTTCTTTTGAAGATATTTTTTATCAAGTTTTACCGAAGGATCGGAATGAAGCAATTAATTTTAATAATGTCTCATTATTGGATTCAATAAAAAGATTGGGGAATACGATAGAATTTCGTAGTCCAAATGCAACTAGTAAGGCAATTGTTTGGCAAAATAATGTAAATACTTTGGTTAAGTTTTTGCTTTCTTTTACTAGAGAAGAAATTGATGAAGAGTATTTGAATTATCGGCTTTTAAATGAGCCTAGTACTACTTCTTGCCTTGAAGATACATTACAATTTATTGATATGATTTTTGATAATAATCAAGATAAAATTTATTTTTTGAAGCAATATATGAAAGAATTTCAATGGGATAAGAGAATGAGTAGAGGACTTGTTAAAACAATGTTTTAGAATGAGAAAAATCGTGCTATAATTGGGGTATAAGAAGGTGAAGAGATGAGTATAAAGAAAAAGAAAATTTATATTGGATTAGGAATTATATTTTTTATATTATTTTTAGTTTGGTTTATTTGGTTTTGTCAAAAAAATAATAAAGTTTATACTATTCAGGCTACAGTTTCTTATGTTGGAAAAGATTATTTATTAGTACAAGATAGTAGGGGAGAGGAATATTCTCTTTCTGGTAAGTCTAATTATTTGGTTGGAGATAAAGTTATTTTTGAAATGAAAAATATGAGAAAAACTAATCCTATAGAGGGTAATGTTCTTTCTGTTGAAAAAGTTAAACAAAAGACGGATTCTATTATTTCTAATGAAGAAAATACTTCTAAAGATAATGATAATGTTGTGGACAGTAGTAATAATTCTAATTTATCTTTGGAGCAAGCAGGTAATTATTCAGGAAATGAGGAAGATGTTGTTACTTATTTAGAAGAACTAAAAAGTGAAGTAGATAATAGTAGTTCTATTACTTCTTCTATTAAAAATGGTTTTATTGAATTAGTTGATTTTTTGTTTTATGATGGGACAATTCGAGGAAAGACTTTTTCTAGTTTAAGTAATAGTGCAAAACTCAAGGTGTTAAAGATTGCTTTTGTAATTGATTCTAAAATAGAAGAAAAGTTTCCTGATTATAAGGAAAGTATCAAGAATACATCTTCTTTTGTTTATGATAAATTTCGTGAGAAGGTTATTGTTTCTTATCTAGATTTAGCAGCAAAGGTATGTCAAGAAAATGAGGAAAGTTGTGTAATGGCTAAAGCAGGAATTTCTGAATTAAAGAAAAGTAGTTCTTTAACTTGGAAGTTTATTAAGAGTCTTACTTCTTCTAGTGTTGGTAAATTAAAATCTTGGTATGAAGTTTGGAGAGATACAGATGATTGATGAAAAATTAAAACTTGTTCCTCATTCTCCTGGATGCTATTTAATGCATGATAAAAATGATGTTATTATTTATGTAGGAAAATCGAAAAATTTAAAGAATCGTCTTAGTTCTTATTTTAAATCTAGTCATACAGGAAAGACAGCAATGTTAGTTAGAGATATTGTTGATTTTGAATATATTTTAACTTCTTCTGAATTAGAGGCTCTACTGCTAGAGATTAATTTAATTAAAAAATATGATCCTAAGTATAATATTCTTTTAAGGGATGATAAGAGTTATCCTTATATTGAGGTTACCAATGAGAAGGTATTTCGTTTGTTAGTTGTTCGAAATCCTAATATTAAGAAAAGAAGGGATAGGAAGTTATTTGGTCCTTATCCTAATGTTACTGCTGCTAGAAAAGTAGTAGATATGTTGAATCGAGTTTATCCTCTTAGGAAGTGTCAAAATTATCCTAAGAAAGTATGTTTGTATTATCATATTCATGAGTGTTTAGGATATTGTGAGAAAGATATTGATCCAGAAGTTTTGGAGAAGATGAAGAGTGAGATTGTTTCTTTTTTAAATGGTAATTATAAAATACTTCATCAGAAGTTAATGGATAAGATGAATTTTTATGCAGAAAAGTTGCAGTTTGAAAAGGCTAAGGAATATAAAGAATTATTAGATTATATTTCTATTACTTTAGAGAAACAGAAGGTAGAGTTGGATGATCATTATGATCGAGATGTTATTGGCTATTATTCTAAAAATGGTTATTTATCTGTTTGCATGTTGTTTATTCGGGGAGGTAAGTTATTAGATAGGAAGAATGATTTATTTCCTATGATTGATACTTTAGAAGAGGAATTAATGACTTATCTTTCGAGATTTTACGATAAGCATAATATTCATCCATATGAAGTTATTGTTTCAGAGATAGTGAATAGTGAAGTATTGTCTCGTGCTTTTTCTTTAACATTTTTAACTCCTATTAGAGGTAAGAAGAAAAAAATGTTGGAGTTATCTTGTGAAAATGCTAAAAATTATTTAAATGAACAAATTACTTTAGTAGAGAGAAATGAAGAAAAAACGCTTGGTGCTATTCGTGAACTTGCTAATCTTTTAGGGATAGATTCTGCTAGTAGGATAGAGATTTTTGATAACTCTAATTTGTTTGGTAATTTTAATGTTTCTGGTATGGTGGTATTTATTGATGGTAAGCCTGCTAAGAGTGAGTATCGTAAATTTAAAATTACTAAGAATGTGAATGATGATTATGGAACAATGAGAGAAGTTATTTATCGGAGATATTTTCGAGTTTTGAAAGATCATTTATCTAGACCAGATTTGATTATTGTGGATGGTGGCTTGGGACAATTAAATGTAGCAAGAGAAGTTATTGATTCTCTTGGTCTTAATATTCCAGTTGTTGGTTTAAAGAAAGATGATAAGCATAATACTTCTGAATTGATCGGAGGAGATCCTATTTCGATTATTTCTGTTGATAAAAAAAGTAGTTTGTTTCTTTTATTAACTAAGATGCAAGATGAGGTACATAATTTTACGATTCATTATCATCGTCAAATTCGTAGTAAGGGTTCTTTAACGAGTATTTTAGATAGTGTTTCTGGTATTGGAGAAGTTCGTAAGAATAAGTTATTGAAAAAATATCGTACAATTTCTAATATAGAATCTGCTAGTGTAGAAGAGTTAGCTCTTTTGGTTCCTAAGGAAGTAGCGATTCAATTAAAGAATATTTGCTCTTCTATTAAAGATTAAAATTTTATTATAGAAATAATATTGGTTAAAAGATAAAGTCTTGATCAGTATTATTTTTTTATTATCTTTTATAGAATTGAGTTAATTTACTTATAGATAACTAACTTGTAAAGAGCATAAAAATACGATATACTAAAACAAGATGTAAGAGAGTGATAGAGATGTATTTAAAGTGTATGAAAGCTTATGGTTTTAAGTCTTTTGCCGATAAAATAGAAATTAATTTTGAAAAGAATATTAATGGGATTGTTGGGCCTAATGGAAGTGGTAAATCGAATGTTGTTGATGCTGTGAGATGGGTTTTAGGAGAACAGTCTATTAAGTCTTTAAGAGGTGACACTTCTACTGATGTTATTTTTTCAGGAAGTAAAAGTAGAAAGCCTTTAAATAGTGCTATGGTTACTTTAATTTTTGATAATAGTGATTTTTATTTGCCGATTCAGTATACTGAAGTTTCTGTTAAAAGAGTAATGTATCGAAGCGGGGAAAATGAATATTATCTAAATAATGAGAAATGTCGTTTAAAAGATATTACCAATCTTTTAGTAGATACTGGGGCTGATAAGGAGAGTTTTAATATTATTTCTCAAGGTAAGATTGATGAGATTTTATCGACTAAACCTGGAGATAGGAGAGCTGTTTTTGAAAGTGCTGCTGGGGTAATGAAGTATAAAAAAAGAAAAGAAGAATCCGTTAAAAAGTTAGAACGAACCAACTTAAATATGAATCGTGTTGAAGATATTTTAAGGGAACTTGAAAATAATTTAGCCCCTCTAGAAAAACAAAGTAAAGATGCCACAAAATATTTAGAAGTAAAAGATGTTCTTTCTGATTTGAGTATTGCTTTAATGGCATCTGACATTACGAAGTTTAATCATGAAATCAAAACATTAGAAGAAAAAATTAATACCTTAAATGATGAAGTAGTAAGCTTATCTAATACTCATTCTAGCTATGATATTGATTTGTTAACTAAAAAAGATGAAGTTAAAAATATTGAAATCAAGATAAATCAAGAACAAAATACTTTATTAGAAATTACGAAAAGTATTGAGAAGATTAATGCTGATATTCGGCTTTTAAAGATGAGAAAACAATATAGTGAAGAACAGGGAAATCAAGAAGAAGAACGCTTACTTTTATTAAAAGAAAATTTACTAAAAATAAATACAAAGTATCAAGAAGAAGAACAAGATATTCAAAAATTAGCAAGTGATAATAAAATACAACAAGAAACGATTAGAAAAATAGAAAAACAATATAATAAAGCAAGTGAAGATAAAAATAAATTAAAAGAAATATTAGAAAAAAATGATCGGGAGTGCTATCAACTAAAATTAAAGATTGAACATTTAGAAAATAGTATTGAAAGAAATGGTCAAGTTCCTAAAGCAATTAAAAGTATTTTAGATAACCCTAGACTTTTAGGCGCTCACCATATTGTCGGAAAACTTCTTTCTATTCAAGATGAATATGTTACGGCAATTACAACAGCCCTAGCTGGAAGTGTCAATCATTTAGTAGTAGACTCTACTGAGAATGCAAAAAGAATGGTTTCTTATTTAAAAGATAATCAATTAGGTCGGGCTACTTTTTTACCAATGGATAATATTAAACCAAGAAATATTGATAGTGTTACTTTCGATAAAGTTAAAAATCAAGAAGGATTTGTTGATGTTGCCTCTTCTTTAGTAAAGTATGATTCTATTTATCAAAGTATTGTTTCTCATTTACTAGGAAATATTTTAATTGTTGATGATTTAAATCATGCAACAAATATCAGTCGAAGTATTTTTAATCGTTATAAAATCGTTACTTTAGATGGTCAAGTCATTAATATAGGTGGTTCTATTACTGGAGGAAGTAATTCTGTTGGAAATAATGTCATCAAAGAAAAGTATGAACTAGAAACTAGTAAATTAGAACTTGAACACTTAAAAGAAAAAGCAAAAGAAATCCAAGAAAAGTTAGAAGAAAAAAATACTTCATTAGAAAGTACTAATGTTACTTTATTAGAAGAAAAGAATCAGCTTCTTTCTTTAGAAGAAGAGAGGAGAAGAAAAGAAAATTTATCTAATGAATTAAAAGAAGAAAAAGAAGAAATTGAAAGAGAAATAAAAAATATTGATGTTATTTCTAAAAATAGTAGTGATACGGAACTTGAGAGAATGTTAGAGATGTATTATAGTGCTATTTCATCTAAAGATAATATCGTTAGAAGTGTTAATTCATTAACAGAAGAAAAGAAAAAATTAGCGTCTGATATTTTAGAAATAGAAGGATTATCTAGAAAAGATAGTTCTAATATTTCTCAAAAAGAAAAGTCTTTGAAAGAATTAGAAATTAAAAGAAATACGCTAAATATTAAACTAGATAATTTATTAGTTTCTTTAGGAGAAGAATATAATTTAACTTATGAAGCTGCGGTTAATCATTATCAGTTGGATATTCCTGAAGATATTGCTAGAGAGAAAGTTAAAAATTTAAAAAATGAAATTAAATCAATTGGTTATGTTAATGTTGATGCTATAGAAGAATTTAAGAAAGTCAAAGAAAGGTATGAATTTTTAGATCGTCAAAGACAAGATTTAAAACAAGCAGAAGCTACTCTTTTAGAAATTATGAAAGAAATGGATACTGTAATGAAAGAAAAATTCAAAACCACTTTTGAAAGTGTAAGAATCGAATTTAAAAAAGTATTTAGACAAATGTTTCGTGGAGGAGAAGCTGAGTTAGTTTTAACTGATCCTGATAATTTATTAGAAACAGGAATCGAAATTGAAGCTATTCCATCAGGAAAAAATTTGAAAAGTATTACTCTTCTTAGTGGGGGAGAAAAGACTTTTACGGCTATTTCTTTATTATTTGCTATATTAAATGTAAGACCTGTTCCTTTCTGTTTATTAGATGAAGTAGAAGCTGCTTTAGATGATGCTAATGTCGAAAGTTTTGGTCATTATCTTGATGAGTATCGTGATAAAACACAGTTTATTTTAATTACCCATAAGAAGAAAACGATGGAGTTTGCTAATACTTTATATGGAATTACTATGCAAGAGTCTGGGGTTAGTAAGTTAGTTAGTGTTAGGCTTGAAGATATTGAGAATGACAAACACTAGGAAAAATTAAAATGAAGTATTATTTTTATAAAATACTTCATTAGAATAAACAATATTTAAAGAAAAGAATAATAATTAGATTTCAATTATATTAAGGGTAAAAAAATCACATCTAAAGTTTAGATGTGGTTTTATCTTGTTAAGATTTTTTAGGCTAAAAAGTTAAAAATCATGATGAGTTTTCATACACTTTTCTTCTTTCTTATGTTATAATACTATGGTATTTAAAAAAGGGAAGTGAAGAGAATGAGGACAGATGATTTTGACTATAACTTGCCAGAGGAGTTAATTGCCCAACATCCAAGTGAAAAAAGGGATAAATGCAAAATGATGGTGTTAGATAGGAAAACAGGAGAGTTAGAACATAAAGTATTTTCAGATATTATTGATTATTTAAAGGAAGGGGATACTTTAGTATTAAATGATACCAAAGTTTTACCTGCTAGGTTATTTGGAATGAAAGAAGAAACAAAAGCTCATGTGGAAGTCTTACTTTTAAAAAATTTAGAGAAAGATAATTGGGAATGTTTAGTAAAGCCTGCTAAAAGAGTAAAAGTTGGTACAATGATTGATTTTGGAGATGGTTTATTAAAAGCTAAATGTATTTTTGTAGGAGAAGAAGGAATACGGCATTTTGAATTTTTATATGAAGGTGTTTTTTATGAAATCTTAGATAAGTTAGGGACTATGCCTCTTCCTCCTTATATTCGTGAACAATTAGAAGATAAAGATCGCTATCAAACTGTTTATGCTAAAAATATAGGTAGTGCAGCAGCGCCTACTGCTGGGTTACACTTTACCAAAGAATTATTAAAGAAAATAGAAGAAAAAGGGGTACATATTTGTTATATTACTTTACATGTTGGTCTTGGTACTTTTCGACCTGTTAGTGTAGAGGATGTGACTAAACATACTATGCATAGTGAATTTTATAGTATGTCTAAAGAAGTTGCTATAAAATTAAATCAGGCTAAAGAAGAAGGAAGAAGAATTATTGCCGTTGGAACAACTACTACTAGAACACTTGAGACAATTATGAAGAAATATCATCAATTTACAGAGTGTTCTGGTTGGACAAATATTTTTATTTATCCAGGATTTCAGTATGAGGCGATTGATGGTTTAATTACTAATTTTCATTTGCCTAAGTCTACTTTAGTTATGTTAGTTTCTGCTTTTAGTTCAAAAGAAATTATTTTAAATGCTTACAAAGAAGCTGTTTTGAAAAAGTATCAATTCTTTTCTTTTGGAGATTGTATGTTTATTCACTAAAGTACTGATCAGTATTTTATGTGTCAAAAAAGTGTCAAATGGTGAAAAAAAGAGAAAAAAATTGTGATAAAAAAAGGAATTTTAGAATTTATGTAGAATATTAATATTAGAGGGTGGTATCATGGCTTATATTGATGAAGAAACTATAAAAGCGATTAGAAGAAAACATCCTATTAAAGAAATTGTAGAGAGATACATTCCCTTAACAAAAAAAGGAGAGGATTATTGGGGACTTTGTCCTTTTCATGCAGATAATAATCCATCTATGTCGGTATCTACTAGATTAGATATGTTTCAGTGTTTCGTTTGTAAAAAGGCGGGGAATGTTTTTAATTTTATTGCGGGAATAGAAAATATTACTTATGGAGAAGCTATTAATAAGTTGGCACAAGAAGATGGATATGAGGTACGTAGTGTAGAGAGGATAGATCCAAATCTAAAGAATTATGATGTTATGTCACTTGCAGTTAAGTATTATCAAAATAATATTAATAGTGTTTTGGGAGAAAATGCTATTTCTTATTTACAGGAGAGAAAAATTGATCGGGAGACGATAAAGAAATTTGAATTAGGAGTATCTATTTCTAAACAACCTTTAACGCCTTTTCTATTAAATCAATATGATTTAAATACTTTAATTGATTTGGGATTAACTAGTACTTCAGAAAAAGATGTTTTTAATGATCGAATTATGATTCCTATTCATGATTTATATGGAAATCCTATTGGTTTTGGGGCAAGAATTTATCAAACTAAGGATAGTAGTAAATACATTAATACTAAGGCAACAAAAATATTTGATAAAGGAAATATTTTATATAATTATCATCGAGCTCATCAG
This sequence comes from uncultured Bacilli bacterium, assembly GCA_934120635.1. GTDB lineage: Bacteria > Bacillota_I > Bacilli_A > RF39 > UBA660 > RUG11198. Next base: position 77,507 of record CAKOUR010000007.1, read on the forward strand.
AATTTGAGTAAAGAGGATAGTATCATTATTATGGAAGGTTATTTTGATGTTATTCGGGCTTCTACTATTGGGGTTAATCATTGCGTTGCTCCGATGGGGACATCTCTTACTAAAAATCATATTCAGATTTTAAAGAAAATTACTAAACATGTTATTCTTTGTTTTGATGGAGATGAAGCTGGGAAGATGGCGACTGTCCATGCTATTCCTTTATTGGAAGAAGCAGGACTTGATACAAAGATTATTCGTCTAGAAGAAAAAGATCCAGATGATTTTATTTTAAAAAGAGGAAAAGAAGCTTTTTTAGAAAAAATTAGAAATCCTCTAAATGTTATTGATTTTAAAATGAGTATTTTAGGGGAGAAAAAGAATTTAAATGATATTCAAGAAACTAGTACTTATTTGGATCAAATTATTCATGAATTATTAAAAGAGAAGGATGATATTTTAGTTGAACTTACTTTAAAAAAATTATCAACAAGGTTTAATGTTGAATATCAAACTTTAAATGATCGCTATTTAGAATGTAAGAAGAATAACATTAGAACTGATACTGTTAAATTACCTAAAATAGTTAATAAATGTTCTAATCAGTATGGACAAGCGGTAGATAATTTGTTATACTACATGATTGAATCCCCTGATGTAACCGAAAAGGCTTTAGTGAACGTTTCAATGATATTAGATGATAAAAAGAGAAGGCTTTTTAATGAGATTATTTATTATTATCATGAGTATGGTCAGATTATTCTTGCTGATTTTAGTACTTATTTATCAACAAAGACTAATGTTTTTGATACTTTTGAAGGAATATTTTCTTTAAATTTAAAACGGGAGTATACAGAAGAGGAAATTGATGATTATATAAAGTGTATTAATTATTATTATAAAAAAAATATTATTGATAAGTTAAAAGTAGACTTACAAAAAGAAACAGACCCTATGAAGCAAGCTTTGATTATCAGTGAAATGATGAAAATAAGAGGAGTGAAAGAGAATGATTGAGGAAATAAAGACATTTGAACAGAGAAAAGAAGATTTAATTAAGAAAGGTAAAGAGAAAGGTTTTATTACTTATGAAGAACTTGCTAATGGTTTAAAGGGATTAGATTTAGATAGTGATTCTTTAGATGATTTATATAATTCTTTGATTGAATCTGGAATAGAGATTGTTAATGATGAATCTGAAGTTGGGGCTGCTGAAGAGGGAGATTCTGGTGGAGATATTGAAGATATCTTAAAAGACGATAATATTGCTAAGGATTTATCTATTAATGATCCAGTTCGAATGTATTTAAAAGAAATTGGTAGAATTAGTTTGCTATCTTTAGAAGAAGAAACTAAATTATCTGAAAGAATTGCTGCTGGCGATGAGGAAGCTAAAAATATTTTAGCAGAGTCTAATTTACGTTTGGTTGTTAGTATTGCTAAAAGATATGTTGGAAGAGGAATGCTATTTTTGGATTTAATTCAAGAAGGAAATATTGGTTTGATGAAAGCCGTTGAAAAATTTGATGCCAATAAGGGATATAAATTTTCTACTTATGCAACATGGTGGATTAGACAAGCAATTACTAGAGCGATTGCTGATCAAGCAAGAACAATTCGTGTTCCTGTACATATGGTAGAAACAATTAATAAGTTATCACGTTATCAAAGACAATTAACATTAGAATTAAATCGTGAACCAACAGATGAAGAACTTGCTAAAAAAATGGGAATGCCGGTAGATAAAATTAGAGAAGTAATTAAAATTGCCCAAGATCCTGTTTCATTAGAAACACCAATTGGGGAAGAAGATGATTCTCATTTAGGAGATTTTGTTAAAGATGAAAGAAGTATGTCTCCTGAAGAATACACAATTCATGAGCTTTTAAAAGATGAAATTAGTGATGTTTTACTTACTTTAACTGAAAGAGAAGAACAAGTATTAAGACTTAGATTTGGATTAGATGATGGCTCTTGTAAAACTCTAGAAGAAGTAGGACAGATGTTTGGGGTTACTAGAGAGAGAATTCGTCAGATTGAGGCTAAAGCACTACGAAAATTAAGACATCCTTCTAGAAGTAGAAAATTAAAGGATTTTTTGAATGACTAAGTTATCTTCTAGGCTACAAAAAATTAGTGATTTAGTAGAAGAAAATCATACATTTATTGATATTGGTTGTGATCATGGTTTTTTATCGATAGAACTTGCTAAAAAATATCCAAATGCAAAAATTGTTGCTAGTGATATTAATGAAAATGCTTTAAAGAATGCTAAAGATAATATTCAAAAATTTCATTTAAAAGATAGAATTTCTATTATTCAAAGTAATGGTCTTGAGAATCTTTCTATTTTAGATGATACAACAATTATTATTTCTGGTATGGGTTCTCATACTATTGTTGGTATTCTTTATCAAGGATATAAGAAATTAAAAAAAGTAAATACTTTAATTTTACAAAGTAATAATGATTTGGATTTTTTACGTTCTAAAGTTGTTAGACTTGGTTATTTTATTCAAAAAGAAAAATTAGTAAAAGATGCTGGAATTATTTATACAGTTATTGTTTTTAAAAAAGGATTTCGAATATATTCAAAAAAAGATATTTATTTAGGCCCTTGTTTAAGAAAAGAAAAATCTTCTCTTTTTCAAGAAAAAGTTCAGGATGATTTAAAGAAAATGGAATCATTTTATCCTAATATTCCGAAAAGCCATTATGAATATCGAAGGAAAATCAAATGGAAAATTAAAATGTTACAAAAAATTATAGTTGGAAAAAATGAGGAAAAAAGCAAAAATTAATCTAAAGTTAATTAAATTGCTTTTTTTTTGATTTTATATTATAATTTAGTTAATTAAGGGGGAATATTATGAAAGAAATGGTTTTTCAAATACCTTTTTATGGTAAAGCTGGTTCTATTAGTAAAGTAGAAGCTGTTTCGAGAGAAGACCATATTCATCATTACTTGCGATATGAATATGATATTAAAGGTCGTGAGAAGCAACCCCAGATGATACCTAAAAGGCAATTTAATAAGTTGAAAGAAAATTATTTTCAAGATTTAAGAGAGTGGCTAGCTTGTAATCAATCAAAATATTTGGAGAAGAAATCTAAACTTTATTCTCCAAAAAATAATAATTTTAAAAAGATTTGCATGGATGCAGTGTTATTTTTAGGAGTAGCAATGTCAGGGTTTGTACTAGCTTGTCTATCTATTAATGCTATTGGAATGGGATTAGCAACAGGGTTTGGAATTACTGTATTTGGTGTTGCAGGAACATTTGGTATTATGAAGGCAACAGAAGCAGCAAATTATAAAGTAAATAAGAAAAATTTAGCATTTTGTGAGCAATATAAAAGTTGTGAACAAAAAATTAATGAATATAATATTGAAAGAGATAGAATTAAGAAAAATAAAAATAACTTTACTAAATATCAAGGAATTATACTTGATAAGAGTAATGAAAATACATTAAAAAAGACAAAAGTACTAGAAAAGTAGCTGTTGTCTTTTTTTTGACATGAATTTGCTTGATTTATTCCACAAAAAAACCCTTGATAAACAAGGGTAAATATCTACATGGGACGGATGATGGGAATCGAACCCATGCATGTTGGAACCACAATCCAATGTGTTAACCACTTCACCACATCCGCCATGACAATTAATATTTTATCATAAAGACTTAGGAAAATCAATCTTTTTTTGTATATTTAGAGAAAATTTTTATATAGTATAATGTGATATTGTATGGAGAAAGAAAGATATATTAAAGAGAAAAAGATTGCTCATCGAGGAGTGCATGAAAAATACTTAGAAAATACTATTCCTGCTTTTCTAGAAGCAGTGAAGAGGGGATATGCGATTGAGTTAGATATTCAATTTACAAAAGATAAAAAAATTGTGGTTTTTCATGATGAGAGTTTGAAAAGAATTTTTGGAGTGAATAAGTATATTTCTTTTCTTGATTATGAAGAAATTAAAAAATGTTATTCATGTATTCCGTTATTAAGTGAAGTGCTTGAATTGGTGAAGGGAAAGGTAACTTTATTGATCGAAATAAAGTGGGATAAGAGGATGAAATCTTTTATTAGAAATCTAATTAATTTGTTAAAGAATTATCAGGGAGAAGTTTATTTGATGAGTTTTTATCTTTGTCCTTTTTACTATTTAAAAAGATATCGTTCTCATTTTAAGTTTGGTTATCTTTTAAATCGTTATTTGCCAAATTATTCTTTTTTAAAACTTATTTTAAAATTTAATCTCTTTCATTTTGATTTTTTAGTAGTAGATTTGTTTTTATTGAAGGATCCAATTATTTGTCGATTTTATCAAAAAAATTACTTATTGGGATATACTATTTATAGTTATCAGGAATATTTTAAATATCAGGAATATGCTGATAATTTTATTTGGGATTCTTATCATTATTAGAATTAATATAGAAAATTAGGGAAAGTATGGAGAAGTATTTTAGTATTCTAATAGTAAATTTTTTACTAACATTAAAAATATTTGATAAAATAATAATAGAAAGAGTGATAAATATATGGAGATAAAGGCTAGAATAAATGAATTAACGGATTTATTAAATGATGCAAATTATCATTACTATATTGAAGATAGATCAATTATTACAGATCAGGAATTTGATAAATATTTAAAAGAATTGACTGATCTAGAGATGGAATATCCTGTTTATAAGAGAAGTGATAGTCCAACGCAGAGAGTAGGGGGAAATGTTTTAGAGGGGTTTGAGAAGGTTAACCATCGTATTCCTATGCTTTCTATTGAAGATGTATTTAATGAAGAAGAAATAATTAATTTTGAGAAAAGGATTCGAAGGGAGGGGTATCATCCAGAATATGTTTGTGAACTTAAGATTGATGGACTATCGGTTTCTGCTTATTATGAAAATGGGGTGTTGGTTCGGGCAGCTACAAGAGGAAATGGTAGTGTTGGGGATGATATTACTAATAATGTTAAGACTATTAAAAGTTTACCACTTAAGTTAAAGAAAAATGTTACTATTGAGGTACGTGGGGAAATTTATATGAGTCGAGATACATTGAAAAAAATTAATTTAGAAAGAGAAAAAGAAAATAAACCTCTTCTTCAGAATTGTCGAAATGCGGCTTCTGGTTCGATTAAATTACTTGATAGTAGGGAAGTGGCTAAGAGAAATTTAGAGTGTTTTATTTATCATTTGCCTAATCCTGAAGATTATGGTCTTAAGACTCATGAAGAAGCTTTAAATTTTATGAAGAGTTTGGGGTTTAGGACAAATCCTAATAATCGAGTGGTTAAGAATATTGATGAGATTATGAATTTTATTCAAGAAAAGGGAAGGCTAAGAGATAGTTTGCCTTATGATATTGATGGAATTGTTGTGAAAGTTAATGATCTTGCTACTCAAAAGAAATTAGGTTCTACTTCTAAGTATCCAAGATGGTGTATTGCGTATAAATTTCCTGCTAAGACTGTTTATACGAGATTAATTGATATTTTGTTTACGGTTGGTAGGACTGGTCAGATTACTCCTAATGCAATATTAGAGCCTGTTATTGTTCAAGGATCAACAATTAAGAAAGCGACACTTCATAATGAAGATAATATTATTCATAAAGATATTCGTATTGGGGATATTGTTTCTATTTATAAGGCTGGTGATGTTATTCCAGCAGTTGGAGAACCTTTGATTGAAAGAAGAACTGGTACGGAGAAGCCTTTTCAAATGATAGAAAATTGTCCAATATGTGGAAGTAAAATTATTCGTAAAGAATCTGAAGCAGATTATTTTTGTCCTAATGTACATTGTCCTGCTCGTCATGTTGAGAGTTTAATTCATTTTGCTAGTAAAGATGCAATGAATATTGAAGGTTTAGGAGATGCGATTATGGAGGATTTGTATAATTATGGATATATTAAGGATATTAGTGATATTTATTTATTAAAAAATTATGAAAAAGAATTAGAACAGTTAGAAGGATATGGGAAGAAATCAGTAGATAAATTATTTCAAAATATTGAAAATAGTAAGAAAAATAGTTTGGAAAAGTTGTTATTTGGCTTGGGAATTAAACAAGTTGGGAATAAGACAGCTAAAATACTTAGTCAGAGATTTTCTCATTTAGATAACTTGATGAAGGCAACAATTGATGACTTGACTGTGATTCCTGATATTGGTCCTATTATTGCTTGGAATGTGGTGGATTATTTTCAACAAGAAGTTAATCAGCAATTGATAGAAAAATTAAAGCAATATGGGGTAAATATGGAATACTTATCTTCTGATGTGATTTTAGATGATGATTTTTTAAATAAGACTTTTGTTTTAACGGGAACTTTAGGTCAGGTTACTAGGGATGAAGCAAGCCGTCTAATTGAAGAAAGAGGTGGAAAAACTACTTCTTCTGTAACGAAGAAGACTTCTGTTGTTGTAGTGGGAGATAATCCTGGTAGTAAATATAATAAAGCAGTGGATTTAAATATTGAAATTTGGAATGAGAAAGAATTTTTAGAGAAAATAAATAAAACCAATTAGGGGAGTGAACCTAATTGGTTTTTTAGGAGTAGTAACTAATATTTTTAGAGGTGTCTATTAGTTTGTAACATTACTTACAATTAATCTTTTTATTTCTTTATCACTTAGTATTTTTCCTTGACTAATAATTTTATCGTTGATTACTAACGCAGGAATCATACTAACGTTATAGTTCTTTTTGTCGGTAGCATGATTTAATTCTTCGATTTGAACATCTTTGTTCAGTTTTTTACTTACTTGTAAAATCATGTTTTTTAGACGTTTTCCGGTTGAACAGTTAGAACCGACTATTTTTATCTCGATAAGCATCACCTTCCTTTCAACTAAGTTCAGTATACAACTAAATTATGGGAGAAATGTCGAATAATTTTGTTAATATATAGAAATTTTTGGAATACGCTAAAGTAGGTGATATTTGATGAAAAGAGATCTTTTTCTTTTGTTAGTATCGACACTTTTTATTTTGATGTTAGTGTATTTTTATGAACAGAAAGAACAATTTTTGAATAAAAAGTTACAATTAAATGAAAATACTTATATAGAATATCCTTATTTTCATAGAAAAGAGATCGATCAATATATTTATCAATATTTGAATTTTTATCTTGGAGAAGATAATCACTCTTTATTTATTGATTATGATTATAATTATCTTGAAGATGAGAAATTAGTTCGTTTACTATTTTATATTTATGAAGAGAATGGTGTTGTTATTAGGGAGAATGTTAAGGAATTTGTATTAGATTTAGAGAAGGATAAAGTAGTTAAGGTATTTATGATTAAACCGACTATAAAGACGTATGATAATTTTTATCAAAGACTTATTCAAATGAATAAGCCAATGATTGCTCTTACTTTTGATGATGGTCCTAATTATAATACAAATAAAGTTTTAGATATTTTGGAGAAATACCAGGTTAAGGCGACTTTCTTTCTTTTAGGGTGTAATATTGCTCATCATGAAGATATTATTCAAAGAATGAGTAATTTGAATATGGAGATAGGAAATCATATGTATAGTCATAAGTTGCTTACAAAATTAAAAAATGAGGAGATAAAAAAAGAGATAAAGATAGTTGATGATGCTGTTTTTTCTATTATCGGTCGGTATCCAACTTTAATAAGACCTAGTTATGGAACTTATAATAAGAGGATTCAAAATGTTTTAGATCGACCAATTATTATTTGGAATATTGATACTTTAGATTGGAAATATCATAGTTCTAAAAATATTTATAAAAGAGTAATGAAGGATGTTAGTGATGGAGATATTATTTTAATGCATGATATTTATCGGGCTACGGCAAATAGTTTAGATTTAATTATTCCTAAGCTTTTAGATGAAGGGTATCAGTTTGTTACGGTTTCTGAACTTTTATATTATAAGGATATTGAGATAAAGCAGGGAAGAGTTTATAGTAAAGCAAAAAAATAGAATTTTTAGTTCTATTTTTTGTAGTTTTTAATTGTTAGTTAGTTTTTTTACAGTAGTAGTGTAAGTGGTGTTTTCTTGTTGTATGGTATAAAATACTTCAAGATTTCCTTCTCTAGAGAGATATAATTTGTAGTTATTATTTAGATCTTTTATTGTGTAGTTAGTTGAATTTTCTTTATTCCAATAAGAAATATTATCGGAGATTGCTTTTGTTATAAAATCTTCTTCAATATTATATAGTTTTAATATTTCATCGTTTGATAACATTTTATTTTGTTTTACATCATAGATATAAGAATTGAATAGGGGAGATGTTCTTTTTTCGGCGCAAATGTCTATTCCTGTTATTTCGTAGGCGATTCCTATTATGTTATTTGTTTCGTATAGGAATTCTCCCATTATGTAAATTTTTCGATAATTATAAATATCTTTTACTTCGTCACATTCTGTACTATCTAAGTTAGAATTAATTACTTCATTATATTTTTCTTCTACAGTTTTATTTGTTTCTTTTATTGCTTTATTTAATAGGGGATATGATTTATTTGTAGTAATATATCTTAGACTATTATTAACATATTTACATCTTTCGTCATCAGTATTTTTACAGTGATTAAATTCTTTTGGTTCTATTTTAAATATTTCTTCTTTTTTGTTTTGATGAATTGTTGTAGTAGTATTTTGGCTAAAAACTTTATTTTGTGTTAGTAAAAATATAATAAAACTTATTGTAATAATTATTAATATTATTAAAGTAATTATTAATGTTTTTCTTTTATTCATATTTAATCCTTTCGTTATCCTACGCATGTACTTGGACAGTCTGTTTTGGCAGCAGCAGCGCTTTTTCTTAGACAACCTTTCCAGATATATACTGTTTTATTCTTTCCTTTTATTTTTTTTGTTGTCATGAAGTAATTTCCGGTTTCTCCTGTAATGGATAATCCTCTAATGTTGTTGTTTGATGTTATTTTGCTTGCTTTGTATGAGCAGTCTTTCCAATCGGCTATGGCGTTTAAACATGTGTCTCCCTCTCTACATAAATACCATTTATTGTTCCAATTAACTTTTAGGGTTACACTTTGATTACCTTTAGCTAAGTTCGGACATAATTGTTTAGCAGTATATTTATTATCTTCATTAAATGTTCTATTATCACTGCTAATCCAATCTTTTCCATCTACAGTGTGATATCCTGCACGAGTTGCGTTATAGTATCCTCCGTTAACATTTCTTATAGGCCATGCTTCAGCTGAATAAAGTAGTTTTTTTGTTAAATCGTTACTATGTTTGTTAAATGTTCCTCCATTTGGACTAAATGTAATAGTACAGACATTTTCTGTCCAAACAGCGTATAAATTAATTTTAGGAGCATATCCTGCTATCCAATTATCACTAACGCCACTATATGTATCCCAATTTTTGCTTGTTGCGTTGCTTGTAGACGCCCAACCTAATAAAGTGTATCCATCTCTATTCCATTCACCAAATTGACCTGTTTGTCTCCATTTTTCACTACCATCGTTGTTGTAACCAAATCTATTTCCTGATTCTCCTTGAGTGAAAGTTTGAACAGCTGTAGTTCCTGAACCATCATTTTTGTTAAAAGTAACTGTTATTGTTTTTTTATTAGGAGTCCAATGAGCATAAATCGTAGTGTTTTGTTGAATTCTGTTTGATGTTGTAACTTTTGTTCCGTTTGTTTTATCTGTATACCATCCGTTAAAGGTGTATCCATTTTTTGTAGGAGAGCATGATAGGTCAAAGTTATCATTATAATTTAAAACTTTACTTGAACAAGAAGTTCCACCATTACTGTCGTAAGT
>CAKOUR010000008.1 GCA_934120635.1 uncultured Bacilli bacterium
TTCTGCTTTTTCATCATCACCTTTTCTCATATAAATCGTCATTAGTTGACTTTGAATTGCGACATTATCTGGAAATTCTTGAGCGATTTTTTTTGCTTTTTCATACTCACTTTTTCTCATATAGATAGTCATTAGCTGACTTTGAATTGGAGCATAATCTGAAAACTTTTGAGCGATTACTTCTGCTTTTTCATCATCACCTTTTCTCATATAAATCGTCATTAGTTGACTTTGAATTGCGACATTATCTGGAAATTTTTGAGCAATTTCTTTTGCTTTTTCATACTCACTTTTTCTCATATAGATAGTCATTAGCTGACTTTGAATTGGAACATAATCTGAAAACTTTTGAGTGATTTCTTTTGCTTTTTCATACTCGCCTTTTCTCATATAGATAGTCATTAACTGACTTTGAATTGGAGCATCATTTGAAAACTTTCTAGCAATTACTTCTGTTTTTTCATATTCACCTTTTCTCATATAGATAGTCATTAACTGACTTTGAATTGGAGCATAATCCGAAAACTTTCTAGCAATTACTTCTGCTTTTTCATATTCACCTTTTTCCATATAGATAGTCATTAACTGACTTTGAATTGGGGCGTCATTTAAATAATTTTTAGCAATTACTAATGCCTCATCATATCTTTCCCCAGATATCAATTTTTTTATTAATTTACTATCCTCTTTAATTTTTTGCCACCTATATAAAGTAGAAGAACTTATATCAAATTGTTCCGATACTTCTTTTACAGACCTTATTCTTAATAAATATAATATTTTGTTTTTTAATTCTTGGTCATACATACAAAATCCCCTCCGCAGGCTTTATTATAATTTAACATCAAAAGCAAGTCAACAAAAATATATCTATCATAATGCTCTCTATTCTATAGCCAATAATTAGATTAAATGAGCCTCTATATCTAAATATTCTGGTTCATTTTTTAGACGTTGGATATGCTCCGGAACAGAAATTTCTTCTAATAAAGCCTTTTTAAAATCTTTGCCATAAGCAATTTTATAAATATTATTACAATTTTTATTTAGTAACCTCTCAATATTGGTCTTGCTATCATCAAAGAAAACACCACCAACATCTAATATAATATTCTTAATCATATACTCCTCCTATATTTTTTTAAATATACTTCTTAATTTCTTTAATAAACTCAAAGTAAAAATAATAGAAAAATCATTAAGGAAGGGATAATACTTAATAAGTATTTTATTGAATGATTTAAAATTTTACTATTATTTATTTTTTGTTTTAGAATAGAGATAAATAAAATATCAATTATCCCTATTACTTTTAGTTTCATAGTTCCATATTCCTAACTTTCCTTTAGCAGAGATTGGTTCTTCTAAAACTTCAATCAATTCTAACTTCCAAGCGTACCTTCCTACTTCGTAGCGTCCGTAATCACTTTCGTTAGTATCATTTTTAATTTTTTGAATAAATTCTTCTGTCATATAAATGCAATCAACTAAATTACATTTACATAAAATATATCCTTGATTTAATTCACTTTTTAAATAAGACATCGCCTTTTCTACATTTTCAGATTTACTCATTGCTTTACTGGCATGAATATAAATTTCTCCTCGGTAATTGGTTTTCCAACTTCTTGTTTCATATATTTTTACATCATCTTTAATTAGGGTAGCAAATGGCTCTTTTATCGATAAAGTTTTCATTTTCTTTCTCACTTTCATGTCTTAATTATATCATGAAAAAAAGCAAATTTCTCTTTGATTTGCTTTATTATTTGTTTATTGCTTTTCCATTTACATATAAAGTATCTCCTTTGTTAGTTGTAATTTTACTATTACTTGATTTGAATGTGGCAACGCCTGTATCGGCATCTCTACTCATCGACTGATAAAGAAAGATATTTTTATAAGTGGTTGATTTCCCATTTAATTTATTGTTTGTATCCTCAATGGTTACGTTATCTAGGGTAACAGAGTTTTTTCCTAAGTATCTTGACTTAAACTAATAATAATCAATCTATTTTTAAGAAAAATAGCCATAATCTTTGTGCAAACTTTTTCTTAATTTAACTTCTTTTTCTTTATTTTGTTGAATAATTTTTTTGGTTGTTTCAGTTGATGCTTTATTATAATTAAAGATACTAATATAATGAAGAACGTAGGCATCTATTTTAGATAAATTATTATAATCCGAATTTTTTTCCTGAATATAATTTTTAATTTCTGATGAGGACAAGTTTTTTAGTTCAGCTAAAAGTATCTTTGCTTGGTTTAATTCTTTTTCATTCATTTTGCTTTCCATCAACTCTTCAATAGAATGATTTATCATATAGTGATATACCAAATCATGTTCTAGTTCTGTACATTCTTTATTTTGGTATTTGAAAAATAATTCAGCCATTTTTACTTGTTCAAATTGTTCTTTATATTCCTTTAGTTCTTCTAGGGACATGTTTTCAATATTTTTATGAGAAGTACTTCTTTCATTTGGATAAAGTAGCCATTTTATCCATTCTTCTAAAGGCAAAATACAGCATCCATTTATTCCTTTAACGACATAAAGTAACTTTTTTTGATTTTGATTATTCAATTTCATCATGTATCCTCCAATCTATCGGTATTATAGCATATTTTGAAAATATTTTAGTTTTTGATTGAAAAAATACTTAAAAATCTTTTTCTCAATAAAGTTTATTTAACTTAGAGAAAAGTACTTATTAAGTATTTTATTCCTATACTATTTATATTTTTTCATGATTCTTAATGTATTAATTACCGTTAATAAAGTAACGCCAGTATCAGCAAATACTGCTAACCACATATTTACAAATCCAAACACACTAAGGAGTAAAATAATTGCTTTTACCATAAGAGCGAAGATTAAATTTTCTTGAATAATTTTTTTGGTGTATTTTGAAATATCAATAGCAAGAGGAATTTTAGTTAAATCATCTTTCATTAGGACAATATCACTGGCTTCTATTGCTGAGTCACTGCCAACTCCTCCCATAGAAATTCCAATATCAGCTCTTTTTAAAACAGGGGCATCATTAATTCCGTCTCCTACAAAGATAGTGATTTTTCCTTCTTTACTAACTTGTTCGAAATGTTCAAATTTATCTGTTGGAAGCATTTCTGTATAAATTTCATCTATTGCAAGTTTTTTTCCAATTTCTTCTGATACTTCCTTTTTATCTCCAGTAAACATATAAGTTTTAATCCTGTAGGATTTTAGTTTTTTGATGACTTCTTCTGCATTTTCTTTAATTCCATCATCAATGGTAACAGACGCTACATGCTCTCCATCAATATTTAAGTGAAGCATTGCTTCTTCTTTGCAATTACAAAGTTTTTTATTGCCGATAAATATTTTTTTATTATCTAAAGTAAATTCAATTCCTTTTCCAGCATTTTCTTTAAAATCTAAGATATCTTTATTATCTACTTTTTCCTTTTTTAAATTTAGAATAGATTTTGCAATTGGATGATTGGAGAATGATTCTCCTTTTCTTAAAATATCAACAACCTCATCATAAGAATACTTATTTTTAAATTTATCCATAATTTCAATTGAAGATACTTTAAATGAACCATTGGTTAAGGTTCCTGTTTTATCAAAGATGATATGACTTACATTGCTTAAATTATCTAGATAATTGCTTCCTTTAATTAAAATTCCTTTCTTACTAGCAACCCCTATTCCTGTAAAATAAGATAAGGGTACAGAAATAGCAATTGCACAAGGACAAGAAATAACTAGAAAGGTAAGTCCTCGATAAATGCCTTCTTTTATAGAAAGATGAAAAATAAGTGGTAATAAAATCATAACTAGTATTGCTGTGATAATGACAAATGGCGTATAAATTTTACTAATTTTAGAAACTAATGTTTCTGTTTTGGTTTTTTTATCCGTAGCACTTTCTAGTAAGTTTAGGATTTTGGAAACTGTAGAGTCTGAAAACAATGATGTTGCTTTCATCTCAATAATATTCCCTAAGTTAATGCTTCCGGATAGAATTTCAGTTCCTTCTTTGATAGATACTTCTTCGCTTTCACCTGTTAAGGCTGAGGTATCTAGTTTGCTTTCTCCTTTGGTAACGATTCCATCAACGGGAATTTTTTCTCCTTTCTTGACAATTAAAATATCATTTATTTTTACTTCTTCAACGGGAATTTTTTCGATTTCTTCTTTATTTTTTCTATTTACATAATCCTCTTTTATGTTTAATAAGTTTTTTATTGAATTTCTAGAATTATTGATTGCTTTTTCTTCTAGTATTTTTCCAATTGTATATAAAGAAATAACCATCATTCCTTCTAATACTTCTCCAATACATAAAGCACCAATACAAGATATTGTCATTAAGGCATTTTCATTTATTCCATTTCCTTTTCGTAATAGCTTTAAAGCGTTTATACTCGTTCGATATAATAAAATAGTATAAGAAACTAGATAAAAAATCCATTTAATTATTTTAGGAAGTGGGATAAAGTAACCAATTAATCCAATAGATAAACCTATGATAAGGCTTGAAAGATGAAATTCTTTCTTATTATCTTCTTTAGTCTCCGTAATATAAGCCTCTGGCTCTACTTTTTGAATGAATTCATTTAATTCTTCTATACTGTAGTTTTTTTCTGATTCATAAGAAATTTTACAAGTATTAAAATTGACAATGGCATGATTAAAATTATCATTTTTATTTAATGCTTCTTCTACTTCTCTAGCACAATCAGCACAGTCTAAGTTGTTGATATGATATTGATATTTACGCATAATCTTCTCCTTTCAATTTATGGTTAATATGTTCTAGTCCAATTTCATATAAACGACTGATATGTTCATCATCTAGGGTATAATAAACTTCCTTACCATTTCTTCTAAATCGTACAATGCCTGCTTCTCTTAAGATGGCTAATTGATGAGAGATGGATGACTTTGTCATATTTAGAACATTAGCAATATCACAAACACACATCTCATGATGATCTAATATCCATAAAATTTTTGTTCTTGTACTATCCCCTAATATTTTGAAAAGTGTTGTTAAATTTTCTAATTCTTTTTCTTTTGGTTTATTTTTTAAAGCAATATTAACAGCATTTTGATGAATGATATTACAGTCACACATTAATTCTTTTCTTTCCATTCTTTCCTCCTTACTTAACTATATTCATTATAGTTGAATGATTATTCAATTGTCAAGAGTTAAATGAAGCAAATATTCTCCTTCAGTATTTTTATTACAAAGAAAAAAAGTAGAATATTTCATCTACTTAAAGTACTTATTTTTCTTCATTATTTAGTATAAAGTTTATTTTTTCATTTAATACAATACTAAATTCTTCTTCATCTATTGTATTACACCAAAAATCTAGGAGATAAAACTCATTGTCTATTCGTTCTAAAAAACATTGATATGTTCCATAAATTAGAGAAATCCATCCTTTACTATCATTATATATAATATCTGTTACATACTTAGATATATCTTTTTTATCATTCATTTTTAATTCTTTAATCCATTTTTTATCATACACTAGTTCTAATCCTAATTCAAAATCATCTAATATAAAAGTAATATATGGTGCTTTACCTGACCTTTTTTTACCATTTTGTTTTGCTTGATAATCTCCAAAAGATACTTGATATGAAAGTTTACTATACATCTTGTTATTTAATTTAATCATATTTACTATATTCCCTTTATTAATTTTTCTAATTCAGTTTCATTCATTATATTTTTATTATAATTAATTACTATCTTAAATGTTTCTTCATTATTTATATACACTTTATTGATACCATTTATAGATAATAAATTTTCAATAAAACTATACAAACAATATTCACAGCACAAATCATTTAAATATCTTTCATACTTACCGTTATCTTCTTCTAATTGTTTATTAAAATAATAAAGACTAGGAATATTTGAAGTTTTAGTAAATTTTTTAATTTTATTAATAATCATTTGAGGACTAATATTTTTTGTATACTCAATAGTTATTTTTTCACTATTACTATTTATCTTTTTTATTTCTTTTAATGATAGTAAATATCTTTGTAGTTCTTTATTATCAAAACAACAATCATTCATTTTTAATGTAATTTTATTATTCATAATATTTTCTTTATGTTCCTTTCAAATAAATTATACCAGATTTTGTTTCTTGTAGTTGAATAATAGATAGTTTTAGAGATGTTTAGTTTATTATTATATTGTAGGTACTTTATCCACATATTTTTCTTTAGTCTTTGTTTCAATTTTGTCTTTTTCTACAATAACCTTTTTCATGGTCTTTTGAATAGCTGCCAATTTCTTTACTTAACTCTAATAATACTTGATCTGGTAAATTAATGTTAGAAAAATCAGGTTTTTTATCTTTGGGTAAGGTATTTTTAATAATAATCTTTAGATTATTTAATCCTATATTATAATCTATACAAAGTTGTTTATATATTCCATATGAAATAATACCTGATTCTAATTCAAGTAAATGTCTTACTAAGCTCATATCTAAAATATCCATGACATCTTGTACTTTGTATTCTTTTATGAAATCTATTTCTTTTTTGTTGCAAATTTTTTCTCTAATTAACCCTCTTATTGATTTTGCAAGAGATTGTAAGTAATTATCTTTCATCATTCTTAATTTTTGTACTTCCCCATATTTAACGCCAATACTTTCTAGATAATCTATAAATAAATAATCTATTGCATATGTTGGGATTTCATGAAATCCATAATATGTTTCATTTGGAATTTTTGGCTTAAAATAAAAATCAATACAATGCATTATTTCGTGGTTAAAGGCTTGAAAATCAATAATTAAGTTATTTCTTTTTATGGTACAAAAAGCTTTTCCATAAATATAATCGCAAAATGTTATTCCAGCGGCATTACTATATAATCTTGAATATGTATTTGAAAAATTGATGTTTTCTTTATCGTTAAAAGTTTTTAATGCCATTTGATAGATATCATTATCTTTTAAATTTTGATAAAATTGTTTTGATATATTTAATAATGTTACATTACTTGATGGAAAAAAATCAAAATTAAAGTTTTCATTTGGAGTTATTGCTGGCTCTGTATTAATAACATTTTCCACAATATCTAATAAAAATTCTAGATAAGTTTTATCCATATAATAATCAGTGTTGGTAATTATTTTTTCAAAATTACCTGTATATTTGGCACTTGGTCTGTTTAAAGAAAATTTTCCTTTAGATAAAACATCTAGAATATTATACATTTTAGTATTTTTGATAGTTCCACAGTTATCAATCATACTTATATATGAACCTAGAGTTATTTCTAATATTTCTTTTCTACCTTTATCAGTGCAAGTTTTAAGTTCATCTAATATTTGTTTTTTTTGGGTTTTTAGTTTTGTTATATTCCACACATTTATCACTTCTTCTGACTTTCATTTTTATGTATTACCGTTATTAATTTTCTTATACTTTTTATGATTTTTGATTTAAGTATTTTTTATTTAAAATGTTACTACTTCCAATCCCTATCTTTATTAAATTGTAATTTTTTTTGTCTTATTAATTTTTTTGCATTTTCATCTTCTTTTTTATCAATATAATATAGGGAAGTATATTTTTCTTCAAATAATTTCATTTGATCTCTGTTATATGGTTCAAAATATAGGAATTCTATGATATTATCACTATTAATAAATCTTCTTGGTAAGCGATATTCTATTCTATAGTCTATATAGTTTCCTACACCAATGTATTGATTTAAAATATTTTCATCAATGTTACATACCATAATATAATTTTCTTCGTCAGTGTTATGACAAAATTCTAAGACTGCTTGTAAATATTTAGCTAAAAAAATATATTGTTGGTAAAAGCAGTTTTCAGATATATATCTTTTAAAAATATGAAGAGGAGCATCATACAATTCTTTTGGTACATAATCAAAAGTATTTTCTCCTCCAGCACGAGCTTCTTTATATGGTATTTTTTCATAAATAATTGGCTCATTATTTTTTAATTTTTCTACTTGTTCTTTAGTAAATCCCCCATGAAATACTATCATCTTTATTCTCCGTTCTTTAATGTTGATTTTATGATAAAAAAGACTACTAATAAAATACAATAATTATGCACTATTTTTAGTAGTCTCAACAAATCTATTTTATTTTTCTTTTTCGTTTCATGTCATAAATCATATTATCAAATTCTGCTATACTTTGAATTTCATATCTCATTTCTTGTAATCCTTCTTTAAAAGAGCTATCACTAAGTTGCTTTACTTCTTCTAAAGATTTAATAAACTCCTTTCGATGAGGTAAAGTTTCTTCAATATATATTGCTTTTAGTTTATCATTCACTACAAGTGTGTTGTTTTCTATTTGGGATATAACCAAATTTTCTTTTGAATATTTCTTTATCTTGTCTTGAAATTCTTTTAATGAGTCAACTTGGCAAAAATTTAAATTATATTCTTCAGGTACCACCCAAAATACTTTACCTGATAATAATTCTTGTATACGATTATCGTTTAATTTTTGAAATATTAATGGTTTGAATCTATCCTCTTTCAGTAAGAAATCTTTAGTACTCAATACATTTATGTTTCTTCCACATATTACATTTATAAAGTTACCATATGTATTATAGCTGTATTCAGGAGTTAAATAATATATATTGATTTGATTGGGCATTAATCCAAATAACATTCCCTCTTCAAGTTCACAAATATTTGATATATCATATTTCAATAAAAAATCTTGGTATTCTTTATTAATATCAAAGTATATATTAACATCATTTATTGTATATGTTTTATCTTTTTTTTCAGCCATAACAAACCTCCAATTCACTTGTAGTATAATACTGAGAGTGAGAAAAATCAAGTGCTTTTTACAAAAAGTTAATTTTTGTTTCATTTTTAAATTAAAATTTAATGGATGCTGGTCTTGATCAGTATTTTAATCACTTAAAAAGTAGACCTCTAGTTTATGTTTGTCTACTTTTATCATATCACTTTATCTACTTACTTTCTTTAATTCATATACTTCATCTACCATTTCACATACTTCTTTGGAGTGTGTTACAATAATGATACACTTCTTTTCTTCATGAGCTAGTTTTTTAAAGATATCTAATATTTCTTTTTTGGTTTCTTTATCTAGGTTACCTGTTGGTTCATCGGCGATAATCATTTTTGGACAGTAAGATAAACTTCTAGCGATAGCTACTCTTTGTTGTTCTCCTCCTGATAGTTTTAATATTTTTCTTCTTTTAAAACACTTATAGAGATTTGTTTTTAATATTATTTTATTTGTGGTATTTTTTCTTTTATTTTTAATACTATTAATTATGGTAAAGGAGATAAGTAATTAATGTCTAAAAAAGATATTTGTTATATTTATTCAGAAGAGTTTATTTTTTCTTCAAATAATTTATCTGAAGAAAAAATAAGAGAATTATTTAATCAAAAGATGTATTCTATAATTTTGAAAATAGAGGATTATAATGCTTTAGAGGATGATGAGTAAAAAAATGAATGTAAATACAAAAAATAGTAAAAAGAGATTAAGGGTAGTTTTATATTTACGATTATCTAAAGAAGATTTGTATAAATTAAGTCCATCTGAGAAATCTCAAAGTATTAAAAATCAAGAGATAATACTTAGAACTTATGCGTTAGAAAATGGATGGAATATTGTTGGGGTTTTTGATGATGAAGATTATTCTGGTTCTGATCGAGAAAGACCTAATTTTAATAAAATGATTAATGAATGTAAAGAAGGGAATGTTGATATTGTTTTAGTAAAAACACAGGCTAGATTTGCTCGTGATATTGAACTGGTGAATGAATATGTTCATAATAAGTTCAGGCAATGGAATGTTAGATTTGTTACTTATATTGAAAAAATTGATAATACTAAAGATGAAACTAAGAAGACAAGTCAGATTATTGCGATGAAAGATGAATGGCTTCTTGAAGATACTTCTAAAAATATTAGGGAAACTTTAAAATCAAAAAGAGCAAAAGGGCAATTTACGGGAAGTTTTGCCCCTTATGGTTATATAAAAGATAGGGAAAATAAAAATCATTTATTGATTGATCCGATAGCGTCTTTAAATATAATTAGGATATTTGAAGAATATAATATGGGATATGGAATGGATAAAATTGCTAATAGATTATCTAGAGATAATATTTTAAGTCCTTTAGAGTATAAGATATTTAATGGGAGTAAAATTAAAATTCCTATAAAAAGAAAAGATTATGTTAATTATATTAATAAAGCAGGTACTTATGTTATTGATATTAATTATACAAATAATCAGAAGAAAATATTAAAAAATATAACTACTATTGAAGTTATTTCTAATGCGTTATTATTTAATAATACTTTTAATATAAGACTTTTAAAAAAGAAAAATAGTAAAATTAAAATTTATTATTCAATAAAGGATTTAAATAAGTTAGATATTATTATTGATAATGGTAAATATTTATTTAAAAATAAACCAAATTTTAATAATGATGATTGTTGGAAGGAATTTAAATTAAATGATACACTGCCTAAAGATGTTACTTGTATTGCTACTTATATAATGGACTTAGATAGAATGCATAATATTTTTTATAGTTTTGAAATTACATTAAAAGAGAATAGGAATCATTTAAAATATTATTATTATATATTTGCTTATGCTGATTATTATAATACTCATTTAAATTATCATATTAAAGTTAGAAATAAATACAATTGGAGTGCTACTACTATTAGAAAAATATTATTTGATGAGGTATATATTGGAAATTTGGTACAGTTTAAGACTACTACTGTCAGTTATAAAAATCATACTCTTATTTATAATAATAGTGATGAACAAATAAGAGTAGAAAATACTCATGAGGCTATTATTAATTTAAGGTTATGGAATGCAGTTCAAATAAAATTATCTCATAATAAAAGATGTTGTAAAGGTGGAAAAGTTCATTTATTATCTAATAAAGTTTACTGTCAATGCTGTCAAAAAATATTTTATAAATGTGGAAAGAACATAGATGGTATGGGATATTTATGTTGTAAAGATAAGTTAACTAGTTGGTCTAATTGTGATAATAAAAAATGGATTAATGAAAGGTTTTTACATGAATATATTTTACAAAAGTTTAATATTTTATTAGATAAATATTATTCTATAAATAAACAGATTAAATATGATAATTCTTTTGTTGAAAATAATTTATTTCAAGAAAAAATTAAAGTTTTACTTAAAGAAAAGAAAGATATTAGTTTTGAGTTAGATAATAAAAAAGGGTATTTTAAAACTTTATATGTGGATTTTAAAAATGGTATTCTAAATAAAAAACAATACTTTTATTTAAAGGAAGAAGATGAGGTAGAAATGAAACGATTGGAACAAAGATTAAAAATTATTGAAAGAAATTTGAAAAGTATTTATAAAGAAAAAAATGAGAGAAAAAATAGATATTTCTTATTTAATAAATATAAAGAAATCAATACTTTAAATAGTTTTATTGTAGATAATTTTATCGATAAGATTATTATAGGGAAATATGATTTAATAACGAATAGTCGTAATATTAAAATTATTTGGAATTTTTTATAATATATTTCAAGAAAACTTTATATGTGGCTACTGGTCCAACTGGACCTACTGGACCTCAGGGAACTGCTGGCCCTCAAGGAACTGCAGGGGCTACACCAAATTTGACAATTGGAACAGTAACAACAGGAAATCCCGGTACACAGGCTGCTGCTACAATAACAGGAACAGAACCAAATTTCATTTTAAATTTAACTATTCCTCAGGGACCTACTGGACCTACAGGTTAATTTAGATGAACAAATATAAAGTATGCGTTTATGCTATTTGTAAAAATGAGGAAAAGTTTGTTACTAAATGGGTAAATTCAATGAAAGAGGCTGATAAAATATTTGTATTAGATACTGGATCAGAAGATAATTCTGTTTCTTTATTGAAAGAATTAGGTGTTATTGTAAAGAAAAAAATTATCAAACCATGGAGGTTTGATGTTGCTAGAAATATTTCTTTAAATATGGTAGATAAAGATGCTGATATTTGTGTTTGTACTGATTTAGATGAAATATTATTACCTGGCTGGCGGGAAAATTTAGAGAAAAATTGGGAAAAAGAATTAAATTGTCTTTTTTATCGATATAATTGGAGTTTAGATAAAAATGATGTTCCTAAAGTTAGTTTCTATTTAGGAAACATTCATGATAGGTTTCATTATCAATGGACTCATCCTGTTCATGAAGTTTTATCTTATTTAGGAAACGATGAAGAAAAAATAAAATATACTGATGATATTACTTTAAATCATTATCCAGATGTCTCTAAAAGTAGAAGTAGTTATCTTCCTTTGTTAGAATTGTCCGTTAAAGAAGATAGTTCTGATGATAGGAATATGCATTATCTCGGAAGAGAATATATGTATTATGGTAAATATCAAGAATGTATTGATACTTTAATTCATCATTTATCAATGAAAAAAGCTACCTGGAAAGATGAAAGATGTGCTTCTATGCGATTTATTGGAAGATGTTATAAATTCTTAAAAAGATATGATGAAGCTAAAATGTGGTATGAAAAGGCAATTAAAGAAGCGCCTTATTTAAGAGATGCTTATGTGGAATTAGCATTACTTTACTATGAACTTCATGATTATGGAAATATGATTAAGTATTGTCATCAAGCACTTAGGATAAAAGAAAAGAAGGATACTTATATTAATGAAGTATTTAGTTGGGATTATACGATTTATGATTTACTTTCTATAGGATTTTTTGAAATAGAAGATTTTGAAAAAGCACTCTCTTATTCTAAGATGGCTGTTGATATGGAACCTGATAATCAAAGATTAATTGATAATTATCAAATTATTTTGGATACAGTAAACCGATATACAGATTAATGCATATCGGTTTCTTTTAGTGATTGAAAAAACGGTTTATATGCTGAAGCTAAAGCATAAGTAGTTTCGATCTCTTTTAAAGTATAAAATTGATAAGGTAGATTTTTGATGGTTTTTAAGATAATTTTATAAGACTTCATTTTCCATTTTTTATGTGTAAAAATATGAGTATAATTTATATCTTTTTGAATATTCTTATAAGAAATTGAATTTTTTTCTAGATAAGAAACAATTTCTTTTTTGGAAATGTTTCCTTCTAATTGTGGAAAAGACCATAAATTTTGAAGAAGACTTTCTTCTTTTCTTTGATATAAAGCATATTTATTTTGATACTGATAAAGAAGTACAGTATAAAATTCTTCTTTTTTTGTACTTTTCTTTTTCTTCACAGGAAGTGATAAATAAGTATTTTTTTTATAAGATAAACAATCTTTGTTTAATGGGCATTGTAAACAGTTTGGAGTTCCTTTTGGTAAACAGATTGTTTCTCCTAATTCCATCATCCCTTGATTAAAATCTCCGGCATCCATGGGTATCACTTGCATTAAATAATGCCGAATTTCTTTTTTTACTTTTGGTTCATCTATGTTCCTTTTATCATTGAAAAATCTTGTAAATACTCTTAGAACATTACCATCAATAGTTACTTCTTTTTGATTGAAACAAATAGAAGAAATAGCACTTGCTGTATACTCTCCAATTCCAGGAAGTTTTAGGATTTCCACATATTCTGTGGGAAACTTTCCTTGATATTCTTGTTCAATAATTTGGGCAGTTTTTTTGAGGTTTTTAGCCCTTGAATAATAACCTAATCCTTCCCATAACTTTAATAATTTTTCTTCATCAATGGTAGCTAAATCATGAATTGTTGGTAAGAATGTGATAAATCTTTCATAGTAAGGAATGACAGCTTCTATTCTTGTTTGTTGAAGCATGATTTCTGATATCCAAATATGATAAGGATTGTTGTCTTTCCTCCAAGGAAGATCTCTTTTATTTTTTTGATACCATATACTTAATTTTGCTAATTCGTTTTTCATGATAAAGTACTTAACAATTCCTTTTTCTATTTATATCATTTGAACCTGGATAGTTTTTTTTGATTTCCTTTGATAATATTTTTGCTTTTTCTGTTGTATCAAGAATTGGTTCTTGCAATGTTATTGTTGATGGTAATTCTTCAATAAAAGAATAATTATTTTGCTGGTTTAATTTTGCTTCTGATACTAAAAAGCAAGAAGATTTTGGTACTTTATCTTTAATGAAGGCAGTAGCGTCTATTAAGGATGATTGTCCATTTTGTAAGGTTACTTTATTTAAAGAATGAAAATTATCATTATGCTTTGCTGATATTACCTCTATATTTAATCCTAAAGTTTGACCTGTTATACTAAGAAAATTAGCAATATCAGAACATAATCCTTGTCCCATTACAAGTACACTATTATAATCAGAATCTATAGGAATATTATCTTTAAAATCAAAAGCGTAATCTGATACAAATGGAATTTGATTGCAATATTTATAACAATCATAAGAATATTTAAAGTACTCTGTAGTAAAATCAAAGAGAAGGGATAGTTTTTCTGATTCGTTCTTTGGTGTTGATAAAGTACTTAATAAGACTTTCTTCATTTGTAAAGCAATTTGATCGATTGTGTTCCTATTTAATTTAAGTATTGTGTGATAATTTTGTTGATAAGTATCTAATCTTTCTTTTAATTGCTTGATATTTCTATTTTTTAAATTTTCTAGACTAATTTCTCTTTCTTTGCTAAAAAGAAGCGCTGTGTTATATTCCCTTTGAAATTTTTTTTGCATTTCAGTACCTGATTTTTCTATCATCTCCTGATTCTCTTCATATTTTTTGATAGAATAAATTATTAATTCATCATAAATATTTTTAATATCTTCATCAGTAAAAAACGTTTCGAGCATTTTATCCTCCTTAATTTAAGAAAAGCGTAAGGATAAGCCATACGCTTTCATATTAATTTTCATTATTAATTTCTTCTTCTATTCTCATTAATTGATTATATTTACAAATTCTATCTGTTCTAGACATTGAGCCTGTTTTAATTTGTCCTAAATCTAGTCCTACTGCTAAATCAGCAATTGTTGTATCTTCTGTTTCTCCACTTCTGTGGGAAATAATTGTTTTGTATCCATTTTCTCTTGCAAGTTTTATTGTTTCTAGAGTTTCAGTTATTGTACCAATTTGATTTACTTTTAAAAGAATTGCATTACCTGCATGTTTGTCAATTCCCATTTGTAAACATTTTTTGTTGGTTACAAATAAATCGTCTCCTACTAATTGGATTTTATCTCCTAGGCGTTTTGTTACTTTAGTAAATCCTTCCCAATCGTTTTCGTCTACTGGATCTTCGATAGAGATGATTGGATATTTATTTACTAATTCTTCATAAAAATCAATTAACTCATCTGTTGTAAGACTTCTTCCTTCACCTTTCAAATTATATTTTCCATCTTGATAAAATTCACTAGCTGCTACATCAATAGCAATGTTTACATCTTCTCCAGGAACATATCCAGCTCTCTTAATTGCTTCCATAATTAATTCGAATCCTTCTGTGTTAGATTCTAAGTTAGGAGCAAATCCTCCTTCATCTCCTACTCCAGTAGCTAATCCTTTTTCATTTAATACTTTCTTTAAATTGTGGAATACTTCGGAACCTACACGTACTCTTTCTTTAATTGTATCGCGATTAGGAATAATCATGAATTCTTGGAAGTCTAATTTATTGTCTGCATGAGCTCCTCCGTTGATAATATTCATCATTGGTCTAGGTAAAGTTCTTCCTTCTCCTATATATTTATATAAAGGTAAGCCTGCTTCTTTAGCACTCGCTTTCATTGCAGCCATAGAAATTCCTAAGATAGCATTTGCTCCATATTTAGATTTTGTTTCTGTACCATCTGCTTCTATCATCGCATAATCTAATGCTTTTTGATCTTTCGCATCTAATCCTATTACTAAATCTCTTAATGGTCCATTGACATTGGCAACAGCTTTTTCAACGCCTTTTCCCATATATCTTGTTCCACCATCTCTTAATTCTAGTGCTTCTCTTTCTCCAGTTGATGCTCCACTTGGAACAGCTGCTCTTCCCATTGTTCCATCTTCTAGAATTACATCTACTTCAACTGTAGGATTTCCTCTAGAGTCTAATATTTCTCTTCCTTTTACGTCTTTAATTTTCATTATAACACTTCCTTCTATATAAGTATTTTATCACAAAAATAATACTTATATAGAATTTTTAATAAATAGTTAATTATCTTCTTTAGAATTGACATTTTTATGTAAAATATATATAATTTTAATAAATAGAAATGAGTGATGATGTGGAAAGTTTAGTTAATTTTTTTATAGGATTATTTGGTGGGGCTGCTAAAGAAGTTGTTATTTTTATTATTTCTTTAATGCCTATTTTGGAACTTCGAGGAGGACTTTTGGCTGCGTCTCTTCTTCATGTAGAATATATAAAGGCTGCAATGATTTGTGTAATTGGTAATGTATTACCGATTCCTTTTGTTCTTTTATTCTTAGAGAAAATATTAGATTTATTTGAAAAATGGAAGGTTACGAAAAAAGTAGTTGTTTGGTTAGAGAAAAAGGTCGATAATAAAAGAGAACAAATTGATAAATATGGCTATTTAGGTCTTGCTTTATTTGTTGGTATTCCTCTACCTGGTACTGGTGCTTGGACTGGTTCCTTACTTGCTGTTATGCTTGGGATGAATAAAAAGAAATCTTTTCTCTTTATTTTAATCGGTGTATTGATGGCAGCTATTATTATGAGTATTTTATCTTATGGAATTTTAGGGAGTATTCTCTAATTTTTTTATAGAAAGGTAAGATATTAAGATGAAGAAAGATATAAATATTTTAATTGATGAGATAGTTTCAAATGTAAAAGATGAGTGGCCTATTCTTTATAAAATTAGATATGTCTATTTAGCATTGGGAAAAGAGTTAATGAGGGATACTGATTTCTTTTTATCAGTAGATGGAAAATTAGGAAATGCCAATTTATCTAATCAAGAAATTATTGATATTTATAATAGTGAAAAAGGGAGAGGTCTTGCAGTAATTTGCAAATCTGCCTCTTCTATTTTAAAGATGGCTTATGATAGATTAGGAATTCATTCTGAATTAATTGAAACGAATACTTCTTTAGCAACAATCTATGATGAAGGAGAATTTTTAATTAATCATTGGTTTTTAGCAGTATATGATGATAAAGGAAAAGCCTATTTTATGACATTAACTCCAGATTTAGGCTATATTCAAATGAATATGGAAACCAGACATTTTGCTTCTAATATTCCTTATATTAGAGATTTTGGTTCTAAGAAGATGCAAGTATATAAAGGAGAAGAAATCAAACCTAGTTCTATTTCAAGAGATGAATTACAAAAAATTGATATAGAAATTGGCTATATAAAAAGAGAATATTTATATAATGACAAATATCAAAAAGGAAAGAACTGGAAAAAAAATTATGATAATGCAGCATTTTCCATGTTAAAAAATGAAATGAATAATAATAAACTATTCTATGAGATTGCTTTACAAAAATCTTCCTTTTATCATTTTTGTACAAACTTTAGGGGAGAAAATGGAAGATATATTTCTTTTGAACAAGATGATTTAGTTAATTTAACAAACGAAGATTGGTATTGTTTTAATAAAATTATTTGTAAACAAGTTTTAAATAGAATAAATAAGCTTCTAGGATATGAGGTATTTATTATTCCAAATATTAGTAGTAAATATTGGAATTATGAATCTTGGCTACTTAATTTATGTGTTAAATTACAAGATGATATACTAAAGAGAATGAACTTGAAAAATGAAGCAGATACTAATATAACTATTGATTTAAATCATTTTGAATATAATAAATGGTCTCGAGAGATAAAATCAAAATATATATCTAACCAATCTTATGATGATATCTTAAGTATTCTAGATAAAATGAATTCTTTAGTAAAAAGTACTCAAGAAGAAAACACAAGAAAAAATGTTGGTATTTTACTTCATAAACTAGGTTATCATTTTATTTCTACGAAATATATTTATGAAAAAAATATTGATGAAAATGGATACTTATCTAATAGTTATATTGCAAATAAGTTTAATCTTTTATTTCCTTATGTATTTAGTTGTAATGATGTTATTACGGATTTTAATAAAATGGGTTATAGTGAGCAGGTTTCTATTATTAAAGAAGTTATAATGTTAATGTTTTCTGAAATTAGTAAAAATAATTCTATTGGGTTAAATGGATATAACGAAAACTATAATGCTACTTTTAATCGAATACAGATGTATACTGTTAGAAATAAAGAAACACAGGATTATTCAATTATTTTTAATATTCCTAGTAATAGCAATGAATTTGATTATTACTTCTTTTATAACCCAGGAAATAATTTATTTAAGGCCGTTAACTTTTTAGATTTTTATAATGATTATACTATTGTTAGTAATCGTCTTAAAAATAAGCTAAGTATTATGGATTTAGAAAAGATTGAAAAAAAAGGAAAAAAATTTTAGCGTTTCTTTCCTTTTTTCAATTGTTCTTGAACTTTACTATAATAGTTTAAAAATCTTAAATATTGCTTGTTTTTATCATTCTTTTTTACTTCAGTAATATTTATATCTTGATTTTGAAAAATCTGAATAATATTAAAAATTTGTTTATCTATTACTTCTTCATTTTTATCTTTAAGTAAAAGATGATATTCGTATCCTAAATCATCTGATTGACTTTTTTGGGAATATAAATATATTTCTTCATTATTTTCATCTTTATATACATATATATTATCAATACTATTTTTCATTATAACACCCTATTTCTTAGTTTATTGTATCATTTTTCTTAAAGGTATGCAATGAAAGTAATAAAACTTAAGCATCTTGTTAAGTATTTTATGTTTCAAAATAACTATCGCCAATAAATTCTCTTAAAATAGATAGTTTAGGAACATCATTACTTGGTATTGGTAAAACTAATTTTAAAATTTCTAGTAAACGAATTGCTGTATGATATTCTGGATCTTCTGGTGGTACTGAATATAATAAAGGCTCTACATAAGTTTTCAAGACACTTAATTCATAGACTAAGAATGTATTAAAAATAACATTTGCTTCATCTTGATAAGGGAAAACATATTTTTCTTCACCTTTTCTAACATCTTGCCAAGAAGATAGTGTTTTAGATGGACTATGTCCTCTTGTTCTATAATCTCTTATCATTCGGCGAAGTAATCTAATGTCAGTTAAACTAATTCGATTATCATTATCTATATTTAAATAAATTAATGGACTAATATATATTTTATATTTATTTTTCTTAGGTATTTCTTTACTTATCTCTTCGTTTAATGCATGTAATCCTTCTACAATTAAAATATCATTTTCTTCTAATTTTAAAGGACGATTGAATTCTTTTTTCCCTGTAATAAAGTTATAAGTTGGTGTTACTACAGATACTCCTTTTAGAAGTTTTTCCATTTGATTATTAAATAGTTTAGTATCAATTGCTTTAATTCCTTCATAATCTGGTTTTCCTTCTTCATCTAATGGAGTTCTTTCTCTTTCTTGAAAATAATCATCTAAAGATAAATGGTGTGGACTTAAACCTAAGGTTTTTAAATATAAGGCTAGTTTTTTTGCAGTTGTTGTTTTTCCAGAAGAAGAAGGTCCTGATAATAATACTACTTTTATATTTTCTTTTTTTAAAGTTATTTCTTCTGCTATAGATAGTAGTTTATAATCTTGTAAAATTTCAGCTAAATTGATAATTTCTCCTGCTCCTCTTGCTATAACTTGTTCATTTAATTCTCCAATATTATTGATATGAAGTAAGTTTCCCCATTTAGCATATTCTTCTAGGCTATTTACATATTTTTCGTGATAAGTAAACTTAGTTATCTTTCCATTAGTTCGTGTAAAAGGGAATCTAAGAACAATGCCTTTATCTTCTAATAAAGTTAAATCAAACTTCTTTAAAATACTAGCATCATTTGGTAAATCTCCAATAATATAGTTGTAAATACCATCAAATTTATATAATTTTACAAAATTGGAAATTGTATAAGATAATGTTTTTACTTTATCGTATCTTTTTAATTTTTTGAAATACTCAATTGCTTCTATTCTAGATGTTTCTAATTGTTCAAATGGAAGAGCTGCTTTTACTTTGGAATGCATTAATTCTTTAATTTTTTCTACATCTTCATCTGTTATTTTTTTATCAATTTCACAATAAATTCCTTTATCTATTGGATGCCTAATTTTAATTTTTGTATCTTTTCCTAGAACTCTTAATGTACAAGTTTCAAACAAAAAAATAAGTCCTCTTTCATAAATTTTATTTCCTTGAGGAGTAGTAATATCATATAGTTCTAATACTCCACTTTTCATAATTGCATCATCATAGCCAATTAATTGATTTTTGAATTTGGCACTAATAATATCAAACGGGTAATTTTGCTTTATATCTTCAATAATTTCTTTTAGTTTTACTCCTTTTTTATATTCTTTTTTATCTCCGTTTGAGAAAGTTATTATTATATTATCCATAATATATCACCATTTTCCTTTTTACTCTTTTACTATTAGTCTATTTTTATTATACAATACTTATGTAGATTTTGTCAAAAAAAAATCTGAATAAAATTGTGGTTAATAGATTAAACTATTTATAGGTGATAATATGAATTTGGTTCCAACAGTTATTGAGAAGTCTAATTATGGGGAGAGGGCTTATGATATTTATTCTAGGCTTCTTAAAGATAGAATTATTATTTTAAGTGGAGAAATTAATGATGTGATGTCTAATAGTATTGTTGCACAACTTTTGTATTTAGATGGAATTAATCATGATGATATTAGTATTTATATCAATTCTCCTGGTGGATCTATTACAGCAGGAATGGCAATTTATGATACGATGAATTTTGTTACAAGTAATGTTAGTACAATTTGTATTGGTATGGCTGCTTCGATGGCTGCATTTCTTTTGTCTAGTGGAGAAAAAGGAAAGAGGTATTGTTTAGAAAATGCTGAGGTAATGATTCATCAACCGTTAGGTGGAGCTCAAGGTCAGGCTACGGAAATTAAAATTGCAGCAGAAAGAATATTGAAATTAAAAAAGAGATTAAATAAAATTCTTTCTGAAAATACTGGTAAAAGTTTACGGAAAGTAGAAAAAGATACAGAGAGAGATTACTTTATGGAAAGTAATGAGGCACTAAAGTACGGAATTATTGATAAAATATTAAAGAAAAGGTGATTCCTTTTCTTTTATTATGATTTTATAAATTTTGATAGGTAGAGATAATAGATTCGGCTACTTTTAATCCATCCATTGCTGAAGTGGTTATTCCACCTGCGTATCCTGCACCTTCTCCACATGGATAGATTCCTTTTATTGGTGATTCTAAATTTTCATCTCTAGGAATTCTAATGGGAGATGAAGTTCTACTTTCCACACCTGCTAAAATTGCATTATCATCATTAAATCCTAGAATTTTTTGTTCAAAATTAGGAAGTGCTTCTTTGATAGAATCTGTTATATAACTTGGAAATAATTTATTTAAATCGGCTAGTTGATAATCTCCTTTAAAGATTGGTTTGATGTTTCCTAATTTTTTACTTTCCACAGAATTGTGGAAATCTTTTATTGTTTGAATTGGAATTTTACCGTTTCCTAAAATATAAGCTTTTTCTTCTAAATTTCTTTGAAATGTCAAACCATCTAGTGGGTTAGTTCCATAGTCTTTTGGGGAGATGGTTACTACAATGGCACTATTAGCATTTAGACTATTTCTATCATGATAACTCATGCCATTAATGGCTAATCTTTTCTCTTCAGATGAGGCATTTACTACATATCCTCCTGGACACATACAAAATGAATATACTCCTCTTCCCTCTTTCGTTTGGTAAGTTAGTTTATAACTTGCTGGTGGGAGAAGTTTGTTATTTTTTCCATATTGATTAATATTAATTAATTCTTGAGGATGTTGTATTCTAAGTCCTACAGCAAATGGTTTTGGTTCTAGATAAAATGCTGTTTTATCTAACATTTCAAAGGTATCTCTAGCACTATGACCAATAGCTAAAACTAAAATATCAGTATTTATTATTTCTTTATGATTAATTTCAATAGAAGTAATCTTATTTTCTTTAATGTTAATATTGGTAAGTGTTGTATTATAATGAAACTCTCCTCCAAAGTCAATTATCTTTTTTCTTAAGTTAACGATGACTTTTCTTAAAACATCTGTTCCAATATGAGGATTATTTGTATATAAAATATCTTTATCAGCACCTGATTCAACAAATATTTCAAAAACTTTTTTCATTCGAAAACTTTTGTCTTTTACTAAAGTATTTAATTTTCCATCTGAAAAAGTTCCTGCACCACCTTCACCAAATTGAACATTTGAATTTTTATTTAGTATTCCTGTTTTCCAAAAATTTTCAACAGATTTAACTCGTTCTTCTATCTTTTCTCCTCGTTCAATGATAATAGGCTTATATCCTTTTTCTGCTAAAAGATAAGCACAAAATAATCCTGCAGGGCCACTTCCTACAATAATAGGTCGATAGTTTATTTTTTTGTTTCCTATTTCAGGATAAATATATTTTTCTTCAGGAGTTAAAAATATATCTTTATTTAGTTGATGTTTCTTTAGTAAATGTTCTTCATTTTTTACGTCAACATTTACTTCATAGATGTAAAATATATTCGGTTTTTTTCTGGCATCTAATGATTTCTTAGAAATAGATATTGCTTTAATATCAGACTCTGAACATTTTAAAATGAGAGATATTTTTTTCTTTAGATGGTTAATATTATCTTTTTCTATGGGAATTTTAATTTGTCTTATTCTAATCATTGCCTTCTCCTTTTATATTTGATCCTACAATAATTCCTGATATCCAAGCAAACCCTAAGTTATATCCACCACAATCTCCATCAACATCTAATAGTTCACCTGTTAGATATAATCCTTTTGTTTTAGTAGATTCTAATGTATTTGGATTAATTTCTGTTAAAGGGATACCTCCAGTTGTAACTTGGGCTTGATCAAAAGAATTAGTTCCTGTAATGGTAAGCGTAAAATTAGTAAGATTATCTCCTAATAAGTATTTTTTGTCATTTGATAGATTATTCCAATTGTCTTCTCTACCTATTTTAGATTGTTTTAAAATTAAATTTACTAATTTATAATTTAAGATGCCATCTAATAAGTCTGCGATATTTCTATTTTTCACGGTTTTATTTCTTTCTTCCATAAAATTTAGAAAAGAATTTGTATCATGGATATTTAATTGGTGAAGGAAATTTATTTTTATTTCTGTTTTGTGCTTTTTTGACAAGGATAGAGCTGCTCTGCCACTTAAACATAGCGTACAAATTCCACTGATTCCATAATCTGTTAATTGAATTTCTCCTACTTTTGAATCGATATATTTGTTATTTTCAAATAAAGAAATTTTTACATCTGCTCGTATTCCGTGCCATTCTTTTAAATAAGGAGCATCTGCTTTTAATTGAACTAAAGCTGGTAAAGGAGTGATTAGACTATGACCTAGTGACTTTGCTATGTCGTACCCACTTCCTGTTGATCCAGTTTTAGGGGCTGCTTTAGAACCTGTTGCTAAAATAATTTTTTTACTTGTAAATATACCATTATTAGTATTGATTTTAAAAATATGATTTTCTTTTTTGATAGAAATTACTTCTGTATTGGTTAAAATTTCTACATGATTAATCTGTGCTTCTTTGATAAGGGCTGTTTGAATACTTACCGCTTGGTTAGATATTGGATAAAAGTATCCATCTTTTATTCTGGGTATGATTCCTATAGAATTAAAGAAAGATAATGCTTCTTTAGAATAATCTTTTTGTAAAATTTTTTCTAATACTTCTTTATTTCTTGTATGATAGTGAGTAATGGATTGATCACTATTCCAGTAATTACATCTTCCATTTCCGGTTATTAATATTTTTTTTCCACAGGTATTGTTTTTTTCAAGTAGGCATACTTTAGCTCCTGCTTTAGCAGCATAAATTGCTGATACTAATCCAGAAGCACCTCCGCCTATTACAATAACATCTTTCATTTTATCACTTCCCTTGATTGCTATTATATCATGTTTTTTATACTGATTAAAAATATTATCGATTGTTTTTTCTTACTTCTTTGTTACTTTTTACTTTCTTTTTTGTAATAGATAAAACCTGATCATAATAGACAATATTCCCTTTTTCTTCACCTGAAAGAAGTCTAAAAAGTTCCTTTTCTGTAATTTGTAAGCTTTCTGTAATTTCAGATAATAGGCTATAATCTTTTTTGATTTCAGAAATAATTTCTTTTGAATATTCTAGAATTGTCTTTTCTAATAATCTTTTTCCTTCAGCATTTTTTAATTTTCTTTTAATATTAATTTCTTCTTTCATTTCCGACCTCTTTTATTTTTGTTCAAGTATTCTATTAAGTTATTTTCTATTTCTGGATTTTTTTCAATCAATTCTGTTTTTTTCTTTTCATCTTTGATTAATTCTTTTAATTTTTGAAATTCTGCTCCCACTTTACTATTTCTGTTAATTAAGTCTCCCCTATCTTGGCTAGAGTTATCTGATTTTTTTGTTTTCGCTAAAATAATAAAAGTTAAATTTGAATCTAAATTTAGGTATCCTACTCTAATTTTAAATTTTTTAATTTCATGAAGACCTTTTAATCTAGCATTATTTTTTAAACTTTTCCCTTTTACTTCATTACTTTCTATAAAACCATTTTTTAATGACTCCAAACATTCAATAATTTCTACATAATATTCTTCTGGAATATCTTTTAGATCTTCTTCTAAATATACCTTTCCTCTACCAGTTGTGGCAAAAATTAAATTTTTTGGACTACCTTTTTCTGCTATTTCTTCCTCTTGTTCTTCTCTCATTGCCTCTCTAATTAATTTTTCGCATAAACTCTTTTTGAAGTTATTTAATTCTAATTCTTCTTTCAAGTATTCTAACATTTCTTTATCTTGATTATCTATCTTATTTAACTCTTTGATTAATTCCTTTTCCACAAGTGATAATTTTTCTATTAGTCCATACATGATTTGAAAAAATGAAGTAAATTCTGGTTGTGGAAGAGCATTTTTTATATCTTCTTCATCTTGTAAAAGTTGAATTGCTTCATAATATTGATTTCTTAAAATTTCTATTGTTTCCATATTCTCTCCTATTTTATATAAAAATATTTTATCATGGATATTTAGAAATACTATTGGTTTTTGCTTTAATTGACATTAATTCTAAAGGAGTTGTCATTTTTTTAGAGAAAAATACTTACTTAGAAGTTAGTTTTGTATCAGTATTTTAGGCAAAAAGAAAAAGAGTAACAAAGTTACTCCATAAATTCTTCTTCTAGAACTTCTGATGGTTCTTCATCGTAAAATTCTTTTTCTAAGGTATAACCAATATCCATATATTCTTTGGCACCTGTTCCTGCTGGAATTAATTTACCAATAATAACATTTTCTTTTAATCCATGTAACTTATCTGTGCTTCCCTTTACAGCTGCTTCTGTTAAGATTCTCGTTGTTTCTTGGAAGGATGCTGATGATAAGAAGGAATCAGTTTGTAATGCGGCTTTAGTAATTCCAAGTAAGATTGGTTGACCAATGGCTGGTTTTTTACCTTGAATAATAACATCTCTGTTTCCTTTGGTAAAGTCTGATAGTGATACTACAGTACTAGGTACAAAGTTAGTATCTCCAGCATCCATTACACGGATTAGAGAAATCATTCTTTTAGCAATTAACTCAACGTGTTTATCATTAATATCAACACCTTGTGATCTATATACTTTCTGTACTTCTTTTAAGATATATTGTTGTACAGTATTCGGATCAGTTACTGCTAATAATTCTTTTGGAGAGACACTTCCTTCTGTTAATTGGTCTCCTGCATTTACTTTGTCGCCTTTTTCAACTCTAAGTTTTGCACCATACATTGTTAAGTGTTCTCTTACTTCTTTATCGTTCTTAACGTAAATCTTGAATCTTCCGTTAACATCTTCAATTTTTTGGACAGTTCCATCAATTTCAGAGATTGTTGC
Organism: uncultured Bacilli bacterium; assembly: GCA_934120635.1. Taxonomy (GTDB): domain Bacteria; phylum Bacillota_I; class Bacilli_A; order RF39; family UBA660; genus RUG11198. Next base: position 26,121 of record CAKOUR010000008.1, read on the forward strand.
TTTTCCTTTTGGAATACGTGCTTCAAATAACTCTTCAACACGAGGAAGACCTTGTGTAATATCGGTTCCAGCAACTCCACCTGTGTGGAATGTTCTCATGGTTAACTGTGTACCTGGTTCACCGATTGATTGTGCTCCCATGATACCTACAGCTTCTCCAATTTCTACTAGGTTACCAGTTGCTAAGTTTCTACCATAACATTTTTGACATACGCCATGTGGTGTACGACAAGTTAGAACAGTACGAATCTCAACGGCTTTAATACCCGCTTTGATAATTTTATCTGCAATTGCTTCTGTGATGTAAGTATCTTTTTCACAGATAACTTCTTTTGTTTCTGGATTAATTACTTTTTTGCTTGTAAATCTTCCTAAGATTCTATCATACAATGGTTCAATAATACCATCTTTATCATCCATGAATGCTTCTACTAATGAACCTTGTGTTGTTCCACAATCTTCTTCTCTTACAATCATATCTTGAGCAACATCTACTAGACGTCTAGTCATATATCCAGAGTCTGCTGTTTTTAATGCTGTATCGGCACTACCTTTACGAGCACCATGTGTTGATAAGAAGAATTCTGATACGGATAATCCATCATTAAATGATGATAGGATAGGAATTTCTACTGGGTCACCATTAGGTTTTGCCATGATACCACGCATACCTGCTAATTGAACGAAGTTAGAAATTGATCCACGGGCTTTAGAATTCATCATGATGAAGATTGGGTTATCTTCGTATTCTTTTGCACCTGCATATTCACTTAACTCTGTTTCAATATCTTTTTTTGCTTTATTCCATACTTCAATTACTAAATCTAATCTTTCTTTATCAGTAATTAATCCTCTTTGGAATTGTTTATTAATTTTCTTAACTTCTTTATTACTTTCTTCTACGATTTTTGCTTTATTTTTACTTGTTACAATATCAGAATAAGCAATAGTAATTCCTGAATAAGTTGAGTATTTAAATCCTTGGTCTTTTAATTTATCTAGGAAAATTGAAGTTTCAGTTGTACGATAACGTTTAAACATTTGAGCGATAATTTTTTCTAAGGCTCCTTTATTGAAAGCTTTTGCTCTTTTCATGTTTTTAATTTCTTCTTTGATATCTTTACCATAATCAATGAAATATCTTGCTGGGGTTACCCCTTCGATATTTTCAGAAGTTGGTTCATTCAAATATGGGAATGAATCTGGTAAGATTTCATTGAAGATAATTTTTCCTGGAGTGGTTACTAAATATTTATTTTTATAAGTATCTAAGAATACTTTATGTTTAAATGAATTTACTGGAATAGCAATTCTTGTATGAAGATTAATCTCTCTTCTTTGATATGCCATTAGAGCTTCATTTGTATTTTTGAATATTCTACCTTCACCTGGTTGTTCATCTTTTTCCATTGTAATATAGTAGTTACCTAAAATCATATCCTGTGAAGGTGTTACGATTGGAGAACCATCTTTTGGACTTAAGATGTTATTAGCTCCTAGCATTAAGATTCTTGCTTCTGCTTTTGCTTCTTCAGATAACGGTACATGAACAGCCATCTGGTCTCCATCGAAATCAGCATTAAATCCAGTTGTTACTAATGGGTGCAATCGAATTGCTTTACCTGAAATTAGTTTTGGTTCGAATGCTTGAATACCAAGTCTATGTAGCGTTGGTGCACGGTTTAACATTACTGGATGTTCTTTAATTACTTCTTCTACAACATCCCAAACTTTTTCATCTTTATTTTCAATCATTTTCTTAGCTGCTTTGATGTTGTTGGCTAATTCTTTATTCACAAGTCCATTAATAACATGTGGTTTGAATAATTCTAGAGCCATATCTTTAGGAATACCACATTGATACATCTTTAAGTCTGGTCCTACAACGATTACGGAACGTCCAGAATAGTCAACACGTTTTCCTAATAAGTTTTGACGGAAACGTCCTTGTTTTCCTTTTAACATGCTAGATAATGATTTTAAAGCTCTGTTTCCAGCACCTGTTACGCTTCTACCACGACGTCCATTATCAAATAAGGCATCTACTGCTTCTTGTAACATACGTTTTTCATTTTGAATAATGATAGAAGGAGCGCCTAATTCAATTAATTTCTTTAAACGGTTATTTCGATTAATTACACGACGATATAAATCATTCAAATCAGAAGTAGCAAATCTTCCACCATCTAATTGAATCATTGGACGAAGTTCTGGTGGAATAACTGGAAGTGCTTCTAGAATCATCCATTCTGGTTTATTTCCTGATGTTGCAAAAGCATTTAAGACATCTAGTCTTTTTACAAGACGAATTCTTCTTTGTCCTGTTGCATTTTCTAATTCTTTTTGTAGTTCTTCTAATTCTTTATTGATATCTACTTCACTTAATAGTTGTTTAATTGCTGCTGCTCCCATTCCTACTTTGAAAGTATTTCCATACTTTTCATAGTAAACACGATATTCTTTATCGGATAGGGTTTGTTTCTTTACTAAAGTTGTTGCTCCAGGATCTAAAACAACATAAGATACGAAATAAATAACTTCTTCCAAATCTCTTGGAGACATATCAAGAGTAAGTCCAATGTAAGAAGGGATACCTTTTACATACCAAATATGACTTACCGGTGTTGCTAATTCGATGTGTCCCATTCTTTCACGTCTTACTTTTGATTTTGTTACTTCTACACCACATCTATCACAGATGATTCCTTTATATCTTAATCTCTTGTACTTTCCACAATTACATTCATAGTCCCTTGTTGGTCCAAATATTTTTTCGCAGAATAGTCCATCTCTTTCTGGTTTTAATGTTCTATAATTGATCGTTTCTGGTTTTTTTACTTCTCCATAAGACCAATCACGGATGGTTTCAGGAGAGGCTATTCCAATTTTTAAAGCTTTAAAATTATTTGCTTCTACCATTAGAACTCACCTCCTATTTTTTCATCTAAATTATTTTCGAAATCTTCATCAAAGTCTGTTTCAACTTCTTCTAATTCTTCGTAATCTTCATCCTCATTATTCTCTTCTTCATCAAAACTTTCCTCTTCATCTTCTACATCTTCGAACTCATCTTCTAGAGAATCTTCTGATTCAAGTTCATTTTCTATTGAAGAGGTATTTTTATTATCCTTTACTTCTTCAATAGAAGGTGTATCATCCTCTTCTTCATCATCGGTCATTTCTAATTCCTTAAATCCTACAACTTCATCGTTGTTATCAATAACAGAAATATTTAATCCTAATGCTTGGAATTCTTTAATTAGTACTCTAAAAGCTTCTGGAATTCCTGGATTTGGTAGTGGTGTTCCTTTTACGATAGATTCATACACTTTGACACGACCAACCACATCATCTGATTTATAAGTTAAGATTTCTTGTAATACATGAGATGCTCCGTATGCTTCTAGAGCCCAGATTTCCATTTCTCCAAAACGTTGTCCACCAAATTGAGCTTTACCACCTAGTGGTTGTTGTGTTACTAATGAGTAAGGTCCTGTTGATCTTGCGTGTAATTTATCATCAACCATGTGATGTAGTTTTACGAAATACATGACACCTACACTGATTCTATGATCAAATGGTTCTCCTGTTCTACCATCATATAAAACAGTCTTTCCATCTTCATCCATGCCTGCTTCTTTCATCATGGCTTTTACGTCTTCTGTACTAGCACCATCTAATACTGGTGTTGCTACATGAACACCTAATTTTTTACAAGCCATTCCCATATGTAGTTCAAGAATTTGTCCAATATTCATACGAGATGGAACACCTTGTGGGTTTAACATGATATCAATTGGTGTACCGTCTGGTAAGTAAGGCATATCTTCTGATGGTAAGATTAAGGAGATAACACCTTTGTTACCATGTCGTCCAGACATTTTGTCTCCAACTTGGATTTTACGTTTTTGAATAATATATACTCTAACTACTTTACTTACACCACTTGGTAAGTCTTCATTATCTTCTTTTGTATAAACTTTAACATCATGAACAATTCCTTCTCCACCGTGTGGAACAGTAAGAGATGAATTTCTTACTTCTCTAGTTTTTTCACCAAAGATAGCGTGCAATAGTTTTTCTTCACTTGTTAAATCAGCCATTCCTTTAGGGGTTACTTTACCAACTAGAATGTCTCCTTCTTTTACTTCTGTACCAATTTTAATGATACCATTTTCATCAAGATTTTTTCTAGCATCTTCACTTACGTTTGGAATATCTCTAGTAATTTCTTCAGGCCCTAATTTTGTATCACGACATTGAGTTTCATAGTCTTCAATGTGTAATGAAGTATAAACATCTTCTTTGACTAATCTTTCGTTCATGATAACAGCATCTTCAAAGTTATATCCATTGAAAGTCATGAATGCGATTGTCATATTTTTACCTAAGGCAAGTTCACCTTTATCTGTGCTTGGTCCATCTGCAATGATTTGACCACGTCTGATTTTATCGCCTTTTCTTACGATAGGACGATGATTGGCTGTTTCACCTTGGTTAGAACGTTCAAATGTAGATAATTCATAAGTGTCTGTTCCTTTGGCATTTTTTACAATAATTTTTTTCGCATCAACATAATCTACAATACCTTCAGCTTTAGAAACAACTACAGCACCACTATCACGAGCTGCTACATATTCAACACCAGTTCCAACATATGGAGCTTCTGTTGTTAATAATGGTAATGCTTGACGCTGCATGTTTGCTCCCATAAGAGCACGTGTTGCATCATCATGTTCTAGGAATGGGATTAAACTTGTTGTAACAGATACAACTTGTTGTGGTGATACATCAATATAATCTACTTGTTCAGCTGGAATAATTACATTCTCTCCATTAAATCTACCAGCAACGGTTGCATCAGTAATTTCCATATCATCGTTTACATTTACAGTTGCTTGAGAAATATAAAAATCTTGTTCCTCATTTGCTGTTAAGTATTCTACTTTATCAGTTAATTTTTTGTTTTCTACTTTACGATATGGTGTTTGAATAAATCCATATTTATCAATTTTGGCATAACTTGCTAATGAAGTAATCAAACCAATGTTTTGTCCTTCTGGAGACTCAATTGGACAAATTCTACCATAGTGAGATGGGTTAACATCACGAACTTCCATACCAGCGCGATCTCTTGATAATCCACCTGGTCCTAATGCTGATAATCTTCTCTTATGTGTTAATTCAGCGATTGGATTAACCTGATCCATAAATTGTGATAATTGGCTGGAACCAAAAAATTCTTTGATTACTGCAGTAACTGGTCTGATATTAATTAATGTTTTAGGGGTTACTGTTTCAATATCTTGAGTAGTCATTCTTTCTCTTACTACTCTTTCCATTCTAGATAATCCAATCTTTAATTGGTTTTGCAATAATTCTCCTACTTGTCTTACACGTCTATTTCCTAAATGGTCAATTTCATCATCATGTCCTACACCATCTAATAAATTTAAGTAGTAAGAAATTGATGCATATACATCTGAAATAGTTAAAGTTCTTGTATCAAGTGTTTGATCATTACCCATCAATTTTACTTTTTTATCTGGGAATTTTTCAGGATGAACATATAATACTTGAACAATATTGTGATTATCTAATTCTTCGTTTACTTTAACTTCTTCTCTACCATAGCCATTTTTTAAAATTTCTTGTAATTTAGAATAAACTTCTTTTGTGATTTTTGTTCCTTCGGTAAATATTGTTTCTCCATCTACAATAATATCTTGAGCTAAAGTATTATTAAGTAATCTATCTGTAATATTTAATCTTTTATTAAATTTATAACGTCCAACCTTTGCTAAGTCGTAACGAAAATTATCAAAAAATCTTGTAATTAATTGGTTCTTTGATGAATCTAGTGTTGTTGGCTCCCCAGGTCTTAATTTTTCATAAATCTCGATTAAGGCTTCATCTGTATTTTTAGTTGTATCTTTTTCAATTGTATTTTTTAAATAAGTATTATTATCAAATACGGATAAAATTTCTTCATCACTAGAAAGTCCAAATGCTCTTAAAAGTGTTGTTACTGGTACCTTTCTAGTTCTATCAATTCTAACATAGATGACATCTTTAGCATCTGTCTCATATTCTAGCCAAGTTCCTCTTGTTGGAATAACTTTTGCTGCATATACAGGCTTTCCGTTTTTGTCTATTTCTTTTGAATAATACACGCTAGGTGATCTTACTAATTGAGATACGATTACTCTTTCAGCTCCATTGATAATGAATGTTCCACTATCAGTCATCAAAGGCATATCACCTAAGAATATTTCTTGTTCTTTTACCTCTCCTGTTTCGTTATTAAATAATCTAGTTTGTACTTTTAAAGGAGATGCATAAGTGATTTGTCTGTTTTTGCATTCTTTTAAAGAATATCTTGGAGTATCAAATTCATATTCTCCAAATTCTAATGATAAACTTCCTGAAAAACTTTCGATTGGAAATAAATCTTCAAAAACTTCCTTTATTCCTTCTTTTGTAAACCATTGATATGATTCTTTTTGAATTTGTAGTAAATTATCAAGTTCTAATGAATTTTTGATCATAGAGAAATTTCTTCTTTGTCTATAATCACCGCTTTGCTTTAATTTATAAGCCATTATTTTTTCACCCCTATGCCTTTATTTTTCGCTCTTCCACGTCAAAAAAAGATGCGTTTCCAATATATAATGTTAGCATCTCTCTTGATAAAAGTCAATGGAAAAGTTTGTTTTTTCTAAACTTTTCCACTGTTCTGTTGAAATCTTTTATTCTTCGTTTTCCTCTATTCCCTCTCGTAGTAAATTTAAGAATTTTTTTGCTAATTTTTTATTTAATTCTTCATCTATTTCTTCAATTACAGTTTTGGTATCTTCTTCTTTTAACTCTACTATTTTTAATTCTTCCATATCTGGTTCTTCTTCTTCATCTACTGGTGCTAATAAGATGTATTGTTTGTTTTCTTCTAATAACATTTTTAAAACTGTATATTCTGTATTATCTTCTAAGGTAATAATATCATATAATTCTATCTTTTTCATTTAGATAATCCTTTCACATTTTCTAAGTTAATATCATTAATGTTATACCAACCTTCTTCAATGGCATCTAATTGTTCTCTTGTGATTTGCATATTATTTCCACAACTTGCAAGATATTTATCTTTGTTTGCTGTTAATACTGTTACAACTTCTCCACCATTATTTATCATTTGTTGAATATCTTGATTAGCATTTTCGTTATAAGCATATTTTCTAACAATACCTTGACCGTTAGCTATTCCTACTCCTAATACAATTCTTTTCGTGTCGTTATTAAATGTTGGAGTAAAAGCATTTTCCTGAAAATATGCATCAAAAACATTTCTATGTATATTTCCGTTAACAGTTACTTCGCTGCCAATTCGAATTGAATTTTTATCATAATTGTTATATTCATCTGTTTCATATGAAACATATTGATCAACATCATCATCAAGATATGTTAGATTAGATGAATCATTTTCTATGTATGAATTTGTATCATCATATTCATATGGATTAGCATTATTATCAAGTAAGAATCCATCATCACTATCGTTTGAATAATCATTTTCTTCATTAACCGGATCTATTATCGGTTGCATATTTACAAAATCCGTATTAGAATCTTCAGCATTTGTTAGAGATTGAATTTCCTCATCTGTTAGTAATTCTGGATGATATATTTCATCACCATTACTATATGTTGTTTGAATATCAGATGAATTATCTAACTCATCAGTATTATTTTCTATTGCTGTATTCATTTTTGGTGTAGTTATTTTTTTTGCAATTGCTGTTCCTCCTGCGCATATCAAAACTAGAGTCACTGCAACGGAAGATATTTTTGCTATTAATCTCTTAAAAATATTCTTCTTTGGTTTTCTTACTGATTTTACCTCTTTTGATTTCTTACTTTCTTTTTTTGTTTTATTTTCTCTAGTTTGTTTTTCTGAAGATTCTAAATTGCTTGTTGTAGATTGATTTTCTGATTTTTTTCTCAAACTTTGATCTTCTTCTGTTTGGATTTTTGGTTCCTGTTTTTCGATTGATTCTTGACCTGAGGTATCAGGATTTAATATTTTTTTTAGATTTTCTTTATGTGTTTCTTGTGGTTGCTTTGTTGGCGCTCTTAATATGCTTTTTAAATTCTCTTTATGCATTTTATCTTTTTCTTCTTGTTGATGATTTTCTGCATTTTGTAAATTTTTTTGAAAAATTGTTCTAAATTGATTTACTAAATCATCATCGTTAGTAGTTTGTGTTGTATTAGCTAAATTGTCATTATTTTTTCCTAAGTTAGCAATTGTTTTATTTAAGGCATCATTTAATTCATCATTAAAACTAGTAATTGGTTTCATAACTGATTCTGAAGGTTCAACCTCTGGCTCTACTTCTTCTGGGATATTATTTTTCTCAAAATTATCTTGCAAAGGAAGTGAAGCTCCTCTAGATACTAGTATGTTTGCTATCGCTTCTGTTTCATTAGCGACATCAGAAAAATCTTCTGGTAGTTTTTGTTCTTCTATATCTTTATATTTTTCTAGTATTTCTACTAGTTCACTATATCTAGATTTTAATTCTTCTGTCGATAAATTATTTAAATTTTCAAAATTTATCGTTTTATTTTGAGGAGATACATTATTTTCTAAATTATTTGAAGGACTATTATTAACTTTTTTTGTAGCATTACCATTAGGTTTAACTACTTTAGATTGTAAATTCTGATTGATTAAATTATTAATAATATTTTTAGGAACTAATTTCTTATTTTTATCAATTTCATTTTGAAGAAGAATTTTATCTCTTTCTATTTCATTTTTTTCTTGTTCATCCCTAGCAATAGTAGTATTGATTTCTTGAAGTTTTTCTAAATCATTTAAAATGATTTCATAGCAATTTACAATTTGTGTGTTTCTTAATAACTTTCCTTTTTCTCTTCTGATATATTTTTTTATCTTCTGAAAATCTTCAAGATATTCTTTTTTAGTAATTATATCCTTTAATTCATCTAACTTTTTAAGTTCTTCTTCTAAATGCTTTAATTCATTTTTATTTATTAATATTTCATTTTTATAATCTTCTATTGTTTTAGATGATTTTCCTGTTAAATTAAGTTCATCTTGCAAATCTTGTTCAAGAATTTCTTCTTTAATGTCAATAGTATTTCTAGAAATTGCTTCTTGTAATTCTGATGGTAAAACATTTATATTTTGTTCTAAAAGAACTTCTAATTTTTTTCTATCACTTTCTAGTTCACTTTTTTCTTGTGGACTGCTAATTTTGATTTTTTCTAGATTTTCTATACTCTTTTTATATATTTTTACCATATCATAGGCTTTTATGATACTCTCTAATCTTGCTTTTTCTTTTTGAAGATTATCCTTATAGTTTATTGCTTGATTTTCTTCACTTTGACATTTAGAATCATACTCATATTTACTTATTTTACCTTTTTCTATTTTTAATTCATTTAATGTATGGTTGATACTCTTTAAAATTTCTTCAATCTCTTGTAGTCTTTCTTGATATTTATTTAATATATTTTTTTCTTCCATACTGTTTCACCTCTTGATAAAATTTTAACATAAAGTTTAATTTTATTCAATTATTCTCTTTATGATTTACATTAAGTTTTTTGTTTTGTCAAAAAAAAGAATCGAGTTATCGATTCTTTATCATAAATATTATTGTAATTCTACTGAAGCTCCAGCTTCTTCTAATTGAGCTTTTAATGCGTCTGCTTCTTCTTTTGCTACGCCTTCCTTAATTGCTCCACCATTGTCAGCGATTTCTTTTGCTTCTTTTAATCCTAAACCAGTTACTTCTTTAATAATTTTGATTACTGGTAATTTGTTTGCTCCTGCTGCTGTTAATACAACATTAACTTTAGAAGGACCAGTTTCTTCAGCTGCTGCAGCTGGTGCTGCTGCTACTGCTACTGCACTTGGATCTACTCCAAATTCCTCCTTCATTGCATCTACTAATTCTTTAATTTCAAGAATTGTCATTTCTTTTAATGAACTAATAAATTCATCTTTTGTTAATTTTGCCATTATAAATTCCTCCTTATATTTTTATTATTAATTTTCTTCTTTTTCTTTTGAATATAAATCTAGACAGATAGATAAATCTCTTACAGTACCCATTAATCCACCTGCTAACATTGTTAACAATCCTTCTCTTGATGGAATTGATGCATATGAATTTAATTCTTCTACATTTGCAACCTTTCCTTCTACTACTCCAGCCTTTAATTCTAAAGCTTCGTGATTTTTAGCAAATTCACTAATAATTTTTACTGGAGCAAGTTCATCACTAGAGAATGAAATTGCTGTTGGTCCTTCTAGATAATTATCTAATTCTAGACCACTATCTGCGATCGCTCTTTTTGCTAAAGTATTTTTATATACTTTATAGTCAGATCCTGATTCTCTTAAATTTCTTCTTAATTCAGTTACTTCTGATACTTTTAATCCACGAGGATCAAATAAAACGATCGATTTTGCATTGGCGAATTTTTCTTTTATTTCGTCAATAACAACTTGCTTTTGTTCTAGGATTTTAGCATTTGCCATCTATAACAACTCCTTTCTGTTCTTTATGCCTTAAAAAATCTCTCAGAATAATTTCCGAGAGATAAAAAGATTCTTCCACTTTATTCCTCGGTAAGATTATTAAACACTTTTTTTGTGTCCTTACTGTCTTGGGCATAAATTTCTGATTACGCGTTATATTATATAATACTTAAAATTATTTGTCAACACTTGTTAAATCAATTTTTACTCCAGGTCCCATTGTAGATGAGATAGAGATATTTTTAACATAGTTTCCTTTAGCAGTTGATGGTTTTGCTTTAAGTATTACTTCGATAAATGCTTTTAAGTTTTCTACTAATTTTGCATCTTCAAAACTAGTTTTTCCGAAAATACCATGAACGTTACCATAACTATCTGTTCTATAGTTTACTTTACCTTTTTGAGTTTCTTCTATTGCTTTTGCTACATCTGTAGTAACTGTACCTGTTTTAGGGTTAGGCATTAATCCTTTAGGTCCTAATAATTTACCAATTTTACCTAATTGAGGCATCATTTCTGGAGTTGCGATGATAACATCAAAGTCAAACCAATTTTCTTTAGCAATTTTATCAATCATGTCAACATCTCCTACATAATCTGCTCCAGCAGCAGTAGCAGCTTTGGCTTGATCTCCTTTTGCTAATACTAAGATTTTTTTTGTTTTACCAGTTCCGTGTGGTAATACAACAGCTCCTCTTAATTGTTGGTCAGCTTTTTTTACATCTAGGTTTAAGTTCATTGCTACTTCTAGAGTTTCATCAAATTTAGAATTTGATGTTTTCTTTACTAATGCAACGGCTTCTTCAATAGAATAACTTTTATTTTTATCAACTTGTTCTAAGTTTGCAACGTATCTCTTGCTCTTTTTCATTTTTTTACCTCCTTTGTGGTTCGTGCGGACTTTAATCCTTCCACTTAATAGGAATTATCCTACTCTAGGAATTATTAATCTTTAATTTCGATTCCCATGTTACGAGCTGTTCCTTCTACAATTTTCATTGCAGAGTCAACATCGTAAGCATTTAAATCTGGCATTTTAGTTTCAGCAACTTCTTTTAATTGGTCACGAGTAATTGTTGCAACAGTTTCACCTTTAGTTGTTCCTTTTGCAATTTTAGCAACCTTTTTAAGTAAGAATGGTGCTGGTGGAGTTTTTAATACTAAGTCGAAACTTCTATCATCATAGATAGTGATTTCAACTGGTAATACATCTCCCATTTTATCTTTTGATAAGTCATTAAATTTTGTACAAAATTCTTGTAAGTTAATTCCTGCAGGTCCTAATACTGTTCCAACTGGTGGAGCTGGTGTAGCACGTCCAGCAGGGATTTGTAATTTAATTTTCTTCGTAATTTCTTTTGCCACGAAAAACACCTCCTAATTAAATTTGTTATTTTTTCGCGAGTGGTTCAAACGGGTGGAAAAGTTAGATTTGGTAATTGTCCGCCCTCTTCTTTTTACTTTTCTCTCCTTCCACTTATTAAACCTAATACTTGCTGCGGTTATAATCATAACATAATTTTTTTTCATTTTCAACTATTAATTGCTTTTATTTCAGTAAATACATACCTTTTTTACTAATCGATACTAGAAATATCTGCTAAATCTACTTCAACTTTAGTTGCTTGACCAAATAAATCCACGTTTACGTTTAATTTTTGGGTTTTCATATCAACACTTTCAATTGTACCTTCCATATCTTTGAATGGTCCTTCTAAGATGCGTACCTTTTTTCCTGATTCTAATTCTTTAGAAGCATCTATTCTGCTTAAGCCCATCTTACCTAGAATGTCATCTACTTCATTTGGTGGTAATGGGATTGGTTTTGCTCCTTTTCCAGATGATCCAATAAAGCCTGTTACTCCTTGTGTATTTCTTACGATATACCATGCTTCATCAGACATTACCATTTCTACTAAAACATATCCTGGTAACATTTTTTTGATTTTTTCTTTTTTTATTCCATCTTTTACTTCAACAATTTTTTGTTCTGGTACAACGACACGATAAATATTTTTGTGAAGTTCCATAGAATTAATCATCATTTCTAATTTTTCTTTTACTTTATATTCGTAACCTGTTACTGTTGTTACTACATACCATTCTTTTTTCATTATGCGCTCACACTCCTTAATAGCGATACTAATAGGTCAATTACATAAAAATACGCTCCTAGCGCTACCATAAAACCTATTGTTGTTAAAGAGTACTTTGCTAAATCTTTTCCGTTTGTCCAACGAATACGACTGATTTCTTTTTTTACTCCTTTGAAATAATTTTTGATTCCATTGATTATTTTTTTCATCAAAATCCTCCTTTAATCTTGTATTTGACTAAAATAAAAACACCTTCGTGTTGGTATAAATATAGCACTAGCAAGTGTTTTTGTCAATTATATTCCACATATTTTAGGATAAAATACTTCATTATCTTTTTCCTATTTATATAAAGGAAAGTTTTTATAAGTATTTTTATACTTTATTTGGTAATAATATTACCAATATAGGTAATATTTAAATCATATTGTTTTTTGTGCTGAAAAGTATGTTTATAATGATTTTATTGTTGTTTTAGGAGTTGATAGTATGGAGTTTGGTGATAAAGTTAAATTGCTTAGAAAGAAACATGATTTATCACAAGAAAGTTTAGCTACCATTTTGAAAATTAATCGAAATTGTTTATCTAGGATAGAAACTGGAAAATCAGAACCTTCTTTGTCAATAATTCGTGATATTGCTGAATATTTTAAAGTAGATGTAGCAAGTTTAATGGATATTAAGAATAAGAAGTTTGATACTAAAGATAAGATTAAAATGATAGTAGATGGTTGTCAATATCTTATGGATGATGATTTAGATTTTTTAATTCGTGTTATTTCTGTAATGAGAGAAGAATATGTAAAACAAAAATAATTTTTTGTATTAGTTAATAGCTTTTTTTCTGATTAAATAAATTATAATAAATTTATTTATATTTTTATATTTTGAGTAAACAAATGTTAAATAAAAAAGACTGTATTAATATTTTTTATTTTATACGGTCTTTTTTATTGGAACTATTACTTCTATTTTTTATTTTAAAATGGTTTATTGACAGAATACTTTTTTAATCCTTGCATCCAATTATAAATATATGGTGATATTACTTTGTATCCTTCTTCGTTTAAATGTAAAGTATCTGGCAAATAATCATTTGTATTAACTTTTAATATTTCGTTGTAGCTTTTACCACCACTTTTACCAAAGTAAAGATCAATATACTGAACTTTCCATTTTTCTAATACTTTCTTCATTTGAGTATAATATGGTGAAGACTTACTATATACCCTCTTTTCATTATTTGGAGTTTGATAGTTAATAATATATCCAATTCTAGAATTAGGCCATTGATGTACAGTTTTATATAAATAGTCTTCTAACCCACCTATAAATGTTGTCGTGTCATAATTTCCGGAAAAATCTGTTGCGTTATAAGATCCTAAAGTAACATCATTTGCAATATCATTACATCCACCATGAAGGATAATAAAATCATAATTATTAGATTTTTCAGTAGTTACAACGCTATTAATCCATTTTCCAGTTTTTGTATTGGAGATTCTATATCCACTATTTCCACTGTTTTTTGAAGATTTTAAATCATATTTATCTCCAATATAGTTTGCCCATGAGTATCCTGATGGATATTTTCCATAAGTAATAGAGTCACCAAAGAAAATAGCCGTTTTGTTGTATGTAGTACTTTTCTTTATTGTGTAATCAGTAGAAGCATTGGTACCATTATTTCCTTTAGCAATACAGTGGATACTATTATCCCCTATAATAAGCCCTTCTTTTGAAGAACACTCTAATTCTCCAGATGATACTCCATAACTAACATTTATATTATCTTTCAAACTATAATTAGTATCAGAGTCTATTTTTACAATAGATGATTTTGTTGAAATTGTAGGCGTTTCATTATCTACAAAATATTTTTTAGTATCACATAGATTCTTTTCATATTTATCTTTGTTAGTAACAGTTACACATATGTATTGAGAATTTAAATTGTTACCGAATTTTACTTCAAAATTATTGTTTTCTAATTCAGCATTAACAGAAGGTGTGCAGTCATTAGAAGTTGCAATACAATATTTTGCAGACGTTATTTCACTGTTGGAAGTAATTTTAACCTTTCTTGTAGCACTAGTATAATATTTACTAGTTCCTTCTACTTTTTCTTCTGAAAATATAATTTGTGGTTTAGCAGACTCTATTCTGGTTAAAATTAAATCATTTATAGTGATCTTATTATCTTGATCGAAATCTACATCCTCTATTTTTATTTTATTACTTTCTGTCCCCAATAAGTAATTTCTAATATTTTTTATATCAATATCATTAATGTTGTCATCTGAATTTGTATCTCCTTTAAGTGCATATACAGAAAAAGGAAAAATGATTAAGAATAATAAGGCTACTTTTATTTGTTTATTTTTTCTAAACAACCGTAAAGAAATAATAAAAATTAAAATAGAAAATATCAATATTAAAATAATATAGATTAATCTAGAACCTGTTTTAGGATTAGAATTATCATCATCATCGTATGAAAAATTTACTTGATTTGAACTTTTTACAAATTTAGCTTGTATATTTGTACTTTTATTCTGAATATTTTCTAACTTTAAATTCTTGCTTATACTAATATCTTCCAGTCCTATTGTATAATTTCTTTCTTTCGAAAAAATAAAGTTACATTTTAAAATTTTTCCATCAACTGGTTCGATACTATCTATTAATAAAATGTTATTATTGCTATTAAATGTGACATTTTTGTTGTCACTAAAGCAATTATCCAATGATAAACTTTCATTTTCAAATGAAAGTTTTGCTATTAACCCATGTATCTTCTCTGTACTATTTATACTAACTATTAAATTTTTATCTTTAACTTCTGAAGTTAAATTAATATTATTTGTTTCAGCATATACATTACTGCTAAAAAGTAAACTAAAAATTATTGCTGTTAGTAAATTTAGTTTAATTTTTTTCATCCTATTATCCACCTATCCTTATATTAAGATAATTATATCAAAAGAATATAGATAAGTATATAAATTAACAATAATTTTTTATAATCATTGTAAATCTATATACTTGTTTTTTCTTGTTTTTTTGATTATAATTTTTATAGAAAGAGGGGAGAAGTAAAGATGAAAGTTAGTAATCATTGGCAGGAATATTCTTGTCTTGCTAGTGGAGATGGAGAAAAAATTGAAAAGTGGGGAAATATTATTTTAAGAAGACCTGATCCGCAAATTATTTGGAAAAAATCAAAAGATAAGATTTGGAATGAGTGGGATGCATGGTACCATAGAAGTAATAAAGGAGGAGGGAATTGGGAATTTAAGAAAACTCTTCCTTCTGAATGGAAAATTCATTATAAGGATTTAACTTTTAAGGTTAGTCCTACTAATTTTAAACATACTGGTATTTTTCCTGAACAAGCTACTAATTGGGATTATGTGATGGAAAAAATTCAATCATCTTCTCAAAGAGAATTTAGAGTTTTAAATTTATTTGCTTATACAGGGTGTGCTACAATGGCAGCTTCTTTTGCTGGAGCTAGCGAGGTGGTTCACGTTGATGCTTCTAAAGGAATGATCGAATGGGCAAAAGAGAATATGCATTTGTGTGGACTGGATGATCATAAGATTCGTTTTATTGTAGATGATGTGATTAAATTTTTGGAAAGAGAGAAGAGAAGGGGAAGGACATATCATGGAATTATTATGGATCCTCCTAGTTATGGAAGGGGTCCTAAGGGGGAAGTATGGAGATTAGAGGATAATTTGCAAGAATTATTGGATAAAGTTAAAGATGTGTTAGATGATGATTTTTCTTTTCTACTAATAAATTCTTATACAACTGGTATTTCTCCTACTTCTTTGGAAAATATCTTAAAGTTGACTTTTCCTCATACTAATATTGATACTGGAGAAATAGGATTACCAATTATTGAAAATGATTTGGTACTTCCTTGTGGAATATATGGAAGAATTACAAAAGATTAATGTTATTTATGAGGATAATCATTTGCTTGTTGTGGAGAAACCTATAAATGTTCCTGTATGTGCTGATAGTTCTTTAGATAAAGATTTGCTTTCTATATTGAAAGATTATTTGAAAGAGAAATATCATAAACCAGGAAATGTTTATTTAGGTTTAGTTCATCGTTTAGATAGACCTGTTTCTGGAGTTATGGTTTTTGCTAAAACAAGTAAGGCTGCTAGTAGGCTTGGAAAACAAGTAAGTGATCATACTTTAAAGAAAGAATATGTTGCTGTTGTAGAGGGAAAAGTTCCTGTTAAGGGAGAATTTGTTGATTATTTAAGAAAAGATGAAAAGAAAAATATTTCTTATGTTACGGATAAACATCATGGAAAAGAAGCTAGGCTTTATTATAAAAGACTGGATTATAAAAATGGATTTAGTTTAGTGGAAATTCATTTGGAAACTGGTCGTAGTCACCAGATTCGTGTGCAGTTTTCTTCAAGAGGTTTTTCATTAGTTGGAGATGCTAAATATAATAAAAACCATGATGGAAAGACTAGTATTGCTTTATTTGCTAAAAAGTTATCTTTTTATCATCCTATTACGAAAGAATTATTACAGTTTGAAATTGATATACCAAAAAGATACCCATTTTCTTTATTTTCGAAAAATACTTAAAAAGTCTTTTCTTTTTTAGAATTAATGAATTGTAAAAAACATGTCTTGTTGGATTGATCATTTAAGAACTATTGTACTTAGGAAAAATATAAAAGATTTGTTCACTAAAATAAAAATAATTTTTTAATTATATTCCTAATTTTGAAAGGAGAAAATATGATGTTCTCGTATTATGATATTCTAACTTTAATGAAATACAACAAACAGCCAAAAAAAATATTGGTTCATTGTACTAATAGTGTAGTACATTATGAATATAATGATGAATGTAAATGTTATTTATTAGTTCATGATGAATTATTGAATGAAGAGGAATTAAGCACATGGGATAGCTACTTAAGTGATTATTTTTCTGAAAGTATGATGTTTGAAAAATGTATTGAAATTGTTAGTGATAAATAAAGTATAATTTTGAGGAGTAGATTAAATTTCTATTCCTTTTTTGTCTAAAGGTAGTATAGTTACAACTAAAAAAAATATATATGGAAAATTAATATCTATTTTTAAATAGGTCTAAAATAAGAGTAGTTTCTATTTTGAAATTACTCTTATTTACTTTCTAATAAATTTAAGCTATTTACAATAATTTGGTACTTATCAAATCTTTTCTCGACACGGCCTAAAATACGAATGATATCTTTTTTCTTAATATTATTATATTGTTTATAAGTTTTAGGAAACAGTGTTAAAGAGATTTGTCCATATTCATCAGATGCTGTGACAAATGACATAATGTCATTATTTTTAGTGGTTACTTCTTTGATATTATCAATTGATAATACCATAGAGATAGTTCTATCGAAGTATTTTTCAATAGATAATGTATCAATGTCAGAGTCTTTTTTATAAATATTTGTAGGATGATTACTAAGATAAAAACCAAATGTATCTAATTGATTTTCTATTTTTTCTTCTTTTGTATATTCTTCATATTGTTTTAAACTAAGAGGAGGTAAGTCAATCATTCCTGCATTTTTAGAGATAAGAATATAATTAAAAATTTCTTCAAGATTATTGATTAGTGTTTTTTCATTGGTACCAAAAGAATTAAAGCAGCCAGACTTGATTAAAGAAATAATTGCTTTTTTATTTAGACTACCTGGTTTATTTTCAGTTAAAGGAGAAGGATTTTTTGAAGAAGGGGAATAATTTCTTTCTAAAAAATTAATAAAAGAAGTGTATGGAGCTAGTTTTCTTTCTTCAATGATTTGCTTAGAAATTGTTGTACCTACATTTTTAATGATTGATAGGGGACAAATTATTTTTTTGTCTTGTACTTGGTAATTTGTTGTACTTTTGTTAATATCAGGAGGTAAGATTTCGATTTTATTCTGTCTTATTTCTGATAAGTAAAGTTTGGTTTTATAGTCGTTACCAATGACATTATTTAAAATGGCTGTTTCAAAATATTGAAAGAAGTATGTTTTTAAAAATGCCATCTTGTAAGCAACAGTAGCGTAGCCAACAGAATGGGATTTATTGAATCCATAATTTGCAAATTTTAAAATTAAGTTATAGATTTGTTCTGCTTGCATTTTGGTATGTCCATTAGAAAGAGATTTTTCAATAAATTTTGGTTTTTCTTCTAGAAGGATTTGTTCTTTCTTTTTAGAGATTGCTCTTCTTAGAATATCAGCTTCTCCTAGAGTATATCCTGCATAAGTTCTAGCGATTTCTAAGATTTGTTCTTGATAGATAATAATGCCGTAAGTTGGTTTTAAGATTTTTTCTAAGCATTTATCTGGGTAAGTTACTATTTCTAATCCTTCTTTTCTTCTTATATAATTATCAATAAACTCCATAGCACCTGGTCTGTAAAGAGCAATGGCAGCTACTAAGTCATCAAAGCTAGCAACTTTTAATTTTTCTAAGAAACGTTTCATTCCTGGTGACTCAAATTGGAAGATTCCATCTGTTTTTACTTTTGAAAATACTTCTAGTGTTTTTTTGTCATCTAAAGGGATATTTTGAAAGGTAATGTTTATTTTTTCTTGTTTTCTAATATTTGTTAAGACTTCTTGAATTAAAGTTAAGTTGGATATTCCTAAGAAATCCATTTTTAAGAGACCTAAAGGTTCTAGGTAATTCATGGAGTATGCAGTTGTGTAAATTCCTCTATTATTTTTGTAAAGAGGGATGGTTTCATCAATTGAGATACGGCTGATGACTATTCCTGATGCATGAATTCCAATGTTTCTTGGTAATCCTTCTAGATGGATGGCAATGTTAAATAGTTTTTGATAAGAAGAATTTTCTGCTAATAAGCGTTTTAATTTGACATTATTTGACATTGTTTCTTGTAAAGTTTCTTTGGGAGAAAATAATTTTGTTAGGTTATCTACTTCTGGTATAGGTATATTTAATGTTCTTGCTACATCTCTTACTACTTGTTTTGCTGCTAGAGTATCAAAGGTAATAATACCGGCTACTTTTTTTTCTCCATATTTATTTATACAATAATTGATAACATCTTGCCGTTTTTCACTATCAAAATCAATATCAATATCGGGCATTGTTATCCTTTCAGGATTTAGAAAGCGTTCAAATAATAAATCATATTTTATGGGGTCTATATCAATAATTCCTAGAGTATAGCTAACAAGACTACCCGCAGCAGATCCTCTTCCTGGACCTACTAGAATATTATTTTTTTTTGCATATTTGACATAATCCCAGACGATTAAAAAGTAATTACAAAAGTTCATTTTATTAATAATATTTAATTCTTTTTCTAAACGGGTAATATAAATTTCTGGTATATTGTTATTCAGTCTTCTTTTTAATCCTTTTTGACATAAGTATTTTAGATAATCATAAGCATTTATTTTTTCATCATAAATGGGTAATAAATTCTTGGTATAGCCAATTTCTACGTTGCATAAGTCTGCTATTTCTTTCGTTATATTTATATCTATTGTAGTAGTTTGTTCTAATAATTCTTGTTCATTCATTAAATGATGGCCACTATTTTCATTTAAGTGATATTCTCCTATTACTTTTTGTTCTTTTATCATTATTAAATAGTCTAAGTATTTATGGTCTTCTTTTTCTAGATAAGAAACATTATTTATAAATACTTTGTCTTCTTTTATTTTGTCTTGTTCTTCTTTTGTAGAATATCCAATATAATGATATTTATATATATTATAGATTTCTTCATTAAAGAAAGAATAGGGGATAACTAAAATTAAGTCATTTTGATAGAGAGTTAGATCTTCTAATGTAATATTTCTTTCTGATACAATTGTGGATAATTTTATTAGATTTTTGTAACCTTGATTATTCATAGCATATAATAAAATATTTTTATCTTCTACTTCTAACTCTAGTCCTATTACTGGTTTGATATTATTTTTTTTACATTCTTGATAAAATGCTGGTACTCCAAACATATTGTTGTGATCTGTAATAGCAAGAGATTGATATCCTAATGATTTTGCTTTTTGAATAAGATCAGGGATGCGAATTAAACTGCTTAATAGAGTGTAACTTGTTTTTAATTGAAGGGGTATGTAAATCATTTTGTCATCTCCTTAAAATACTTATCTAGAACTTCTTTTTCTTTATTATAACATGAAAAAAGATATCATGTTTTTCAAAAGTATAATTTTTTGGACAATGATATCTTTTTATGACTAATTTTTTTGTAGTTGTTTTTTATAAGTGTCTTTGTTTTGATTTTCTTTGTACTCTTTTCTAAGACGATTTAAAATTTCATCTAATTCTGTTGTGGTGAAAGTACCACCATTTTCCGTTAATTTTTTCATTTCTTCATCAGTTAAATAATTAAATAAAGGTTCTCCTTCATCAAAATGAATGAAAACTGGGCAAAAATCATTGACATGATCTTGAGGAGTAGTGTTTGGGTCTAATCTATAATAAGCCCGAAAAAGGCCATGATACTCATCATAAATGCAATCTACTAAACTTTGACATAATATATATAGATTTGACTCATTATTGATATCGTTATTTTCTATTACAGTTAATTTGTTGATATCAAATACTTCAACATTTTGTAATTGCTTCTTTTGTTCTTTTAAATCATTAATTTCTGCTTCTAAGTTATTTCTTTTAGAGACATAATTACTTAAATATTTATCTGTCAATTCATCAATAGTATCGTCAGTTTTAGTAGCAGTTAAATCAGTTTCATTGTTTGGGGTATTGATTTTTGAATCAATCTTTCCTGCAACAAAACCTGACATTATTAGTACTATACTTAGCCCTCCAGATATAATTCTATTCTTTAAATCTTGATTAATTCTTATTTTCATATGTATTTCCTTCTTTCGGGAACTATGATAGCAGAGATTTACTTCATTTGTCAAGAAATAAATTTTTGTATCTTATTATTAACTTAAATTTTGAGTTAAACAAATTTATGAAAAAGGGATAAGGAAGTATTTTTTGAATAAAAAATTCCTATGTTAGAGAGTGTCTATATTCTCCACATTAGGAATGCGATTAAAACAACACCAAGGGCTATGATTAATGCTAGGGTAAAGATTGGTGCGAATCCCTCACTTTTTACACCGATATCTGATGTAAATGTTCCTTTGGCTTTTGCTCCTTTTTTCATATATTTGTTATTACTTTCTGGTCTTTGTAATTTATAGTTTGGTTTTAAGTTTACTTTTTCGTCTGTATCTGATGTGATAATCATTTCTGATTTTCTTCCTTTTTCATCAACAAAATCTTGTACAACACTATTTTTCATTCTTTTTTCCTCACTTTCGTTTATTTTCACTGACTAAAGTCATTTCTGTTGTCAGTTGTTTTATTCTTTCGATAATTCTTTTGGCTTTTACACGGTCGATTCCTTTGGTTGTTGTTCCAAAGTGTTCTTCTAAATCTTTAATGGTTAGGTTGGAAGTAAAAAAAGTGGTTAATCCTTCTTGGCTTCTATGTTGAAGAATATTTCCTAATACTTCATCTCGACTCCATTCAGTCATTGTTTCTGCTCCAATATCATCGATTAATAGAACTTCAACATTTTTTAGTAGTTTAAATTTTTCATTGTAAGTTTCTGCATTACCAAAAGATTCTTTTAGGCTTCTTAGTAATTCTGGATAATAAATAATTGCGACTTTATGATTCTTTTTAGCTAGTTCATTTAAGGTTGCTGAGATAAGATAAGTCTTTCCACATCCAAAATTACCATTTAGGTATAATCCTTTCATTCCTGTTTTGGGGTGATAATTATCAAGAAAATTTTTCAACCATTTGATAATTTCAAAGCGATTTGGATCGTTAATATCAATATTTTTCATACTAGCTTCTTTAATTTCTTTAGGGATATCGAAAAGATAAATGTTTTCTTTATATTTGTTTCTTTTGTCTAATTCTTTTTTATATTTACAGGGAATATAATCAAATACTAAATTATTATTTAAAAGTTCTGGATAGTAAACATATCCTGGATAGGAGTTTTTACATTCTAAAATATTTTTACAATGTTTACAATTCTTTAATTCTTTTGCTGTTTCTTCTAAAGAAGTTGTATATTTCATTAGGTATGATTTTGGCAAGTCGAGTTTTTCTACAACTTTTTTGAAGGTAGTATTACTTTCTAGTGTTTTTTCATAATCTTCGTCTAGTTTTTGGAGATTTAGATTATATGTTTCATTTAAAACCTCTTTTATTCCTTTCATTTTATCGATACTCCTTTAGTAAGTCTTGCATTTCTTTTTGTTCTTCTATGCTTGCTTCTTTTTTTTCTATATTTTTATTAAACCATTCTGGTACTTTTTCTTCTTTAGGGGTTCTTGTTTTTGTAGGACTTCCTTTTTTATATTTTTTATGTTCTTTTTCTGCTAAACGCATTGCATCATCAACAGTTTCTATTTTTTGTCGTTGCCATTGTCCAGCGATTGTTTCGGCTAATCCGCGGGTTAATTTATTATTATTTGTCTTTAGGATATAATCTATTAGCACATTGACAACTCCTGCTTTTAATCCATAATTAAAGATTAAATCTTCTGCTAATTTTAAGTCTCTTGAAGTTGGTTCTGCACCATTATTTTTACTTTTTAATAAATCGTAAGGGCTAACGGTTTCAAATGTATAAATCATTTTAGCTCTCTTAGAAGTATCACCAACTGGTTCTTTTAAGTATTCTGGTTGTGTATTATAAACTACTGTTGGTAGTAATCCGTGATTATCGAATTGATAGTAGTTGCGGCAAGTTTTTCTTAATTCTTCTTTATTTAGAGTTCCTCTTTCTGTGATACAAATAGGGATAATATCTTGCATTTTTATGACATCTAAATTATATAAGAAAGAGAGTTGTAAAATTAATTCTTGCGTATCTTTAGTAAAAATTTTATTTTTATCTAGACCACTTGGTAAAGAATTGGCTAAGAACTCAAAATCAAAGTTAGTATTAATATTTAACTTTTGGACATTATTTTTCCTAATATCACTATTTACTACTTCATAAGAGGTTAATGGTACAGTAGAAAATATTTCTGTAAACGATACAGTTATATCTTGATAATTGTTGGTTGATAATCTTGGTGCTTTGAAGTAATCTAAAACTTTTTCATATTCTTTTTTTCCTACATTATTATATAAAACAACATTTAAGATTGGATGATTAAAAAAATCATTTGCTTTAATTGGAGAATATAATTGATAAATATAATTTCCTGTTGTATCTTCTTTAAAATACGTTTTTAAAAGTCCGATTGCTTCTAGTTTAAGTCTTGCTTTTTCGATTTCTGATAGCGATATTTGCATATTTGTTACTAAGTGATGATGTGTATATTCTGTGCTGATTAATTTTGATTTGTCTAAATCAGACCAAAATGTAAAATATAGCATAACCGCAAGAGGGCCTATGATTGGTTGATATAACATGGTTAGTATGAGTCTATCTTCTGCTGTAATTATGCTTTTGTTTACTACAATATAAGTATCTGCAGGAGATATTCCTTTTAAATTTAATTCTTTCATACAACCACTGTCCTCTTAGTTACATTTTATAATAAAAGTGGGGAAAAGTAAAGGTTTATCAAAATAGAAAAAAGAACTTTTGTTGTTCTTTTAAATATTTAAATTACTTATTTATATTTTTATATTTATTAGGCTAATTTTGAGGTTTTAGTACTTTTCTTAGTTCTTTATTATTTTCATTTCTTACTTGATAAGGAGTATAGTTTGTTTTATTTAATTTTTCTAATAAATAAGATATTGTTTTAATTGCTTCTTCTTGAGAGTATGTTCCTTCTTTAATTTTATGAATTGTACTTAATAGATAAATTCCTAGTGAAGTATCTGGATTTAATTCTATTGTACTTGTAGTATTGTTTTTCATTGTATAATATTTATCTTTATTTTCATCAATAATATTAAATATAGTATGAGCTTCTTCTTTATCTATTTCAGATAATACTTGACATATTTGATTATGATTTCTATGTGTTAAACTTTTGTCAGTTATTTCTTCTTGATAAATAAAAGGAATATTATTTTTTTGAAATATTTCTTTGATATTAGAGCAAAGAACATAGTCTACTAATTGGAAGAAACTTGATACTGTGGTAATTTCTTCAGAAGTATTATTCAACTTCTGTAATATAGATATACTATCTTTTAAAATTGGATTTTGGGGATTAGTTTGAATGTCTTTTTCAGAAAACACTTCATTGATATTGACTAAAGATGATGTAATTTTTAATGGAAGAAGAACGTTATCTTTGGTTAAGGAATAGGAGAAAGATAAGACCGGATAAGTTGTTTCTTTTTCTAATTTAATTAGTCTTTCTTGATGAGATAATAATTCACTTTCAAATGATAGAAGTTTGCTGTTATCTAAGAGATGGGTAGTAAAGGTGATTGTTCCATTTTCATCACAAGAAATAGAAAAGGCTGTATTTTTTCTTTTATTAAACATGAATGTATTTTCTTTTACTAATTCTTTAGATATTCTTTGATAATAATTAACTAAGTTAGGGAAAGCAACATTTTTTAAAATGTTTTCTTGTTCTAAAATATTGTATTCTTCTTTTTCTGCTTTTTCTTGATGAAGGGATGAAATAATTTCTGATATATCTTCATTTACTTCTGATAAAGATATATATTTTCTTTTCTTACAATAATTGATAAAATCAGATATTTTATCTAAGAATTGCTCTATTTCTATCTCTGATAATGGGTTTGTTTGATTGAATATTAATTTTATTATTTCTTTATAAAAACTTGGATCTGTGTATTGAATTCCTTGATTGACTAACTTTACTTTGTAGTTTTGAATAAATTTATCTAAAAGATAGAATAATATATGATTATCTTGTCTTGCATATTTAAAGTTATCTATTTGTAAGACTAATTTTTCTATTATAGAATAATTTTTATCATCTTCTGATAAGCAAGATAAGATATTGTAATAAGATGATGTATCTAATGTATTATTTTTTACTTCTAATGGTAGATTTTCTTCAAATAAATGAATAATTTTTTTGATAAAGTTTTTTTCTGTAGTGTTTTCTTTTGGTAGAGTACGAAGATAGTTTTTTAAAACATCTTTTCCAAGTAAACATACTTCTTCTTTTGCAAATTCTGGTAATTTATTTATTTCTTTAAATATTTTAGTAATATCTTCTGGTATAAAATGATTTAATCCTTCACCATACTTTTTTAAATAAATTCCATGACATAATTCATTTAATAAATCAGATAATTTTTGATTTAAGTTTGTTTGGTAAGTAAAATAGTCAGTAAAGTCTTTTAATTGTTTTATATTTTCTTGTTCTTTAGATTGTTTATTCATTTCTTCTTGTTTTTTCTCTATTTTGATTAACTTATTGATGTATTTTAAGATTAACTTACTTTTTTTGTATTCTAGATTTGCGATGGATACTTTTTCTTTTAATTGTTGATATTTTTCTAGTTCTAGATGTTGTCGTAATACTTTTTTGTTTTTTCGTAAATCTAATGAAATATTATTTTCTTTAGCAATTTTTTGAACTACTTCATTGATTATTTCTTTTTTCTTTTGATAGTTTTTTATATTATTTAGTAGATAAATATCTTTTAATTTATATAAACTAGATAGTCTTTTTGATATTTTTTCTTCATTTAAGTAATTAATAAATAAAGTTAATTCTTCTTTTGATAAAAAATAATTTATCATTATGATATTTAATAAATATTTTCTTTTTATTGTTTCTTTTTTCCCGTTTTGATCTTTATTTTCCTGTTCTAATTCGCTTATTTTTTTTAATAGTTCTTGTACTTTTGTTACATCTACATCTTTAGACATCATTCATTCTCCTTTTTTCAATTTTACTATAGCACAAAACATTTGTATTAGGAATAATATTTACTAGGAAGTAAAAAGAGTTTTAAGTATTATTTAAATAAAATACTTATCTTTATTTTATCTTTTTAATGAAGTATATAAAAAATAAGATAACTTGGGATATTATCTTATTTTAATGTGTAATTCTCTTAATTGGGCTTCTGTTAATTCAGAAGGTGAACCCATTAGGTTATCAATGCCGCTGGCACTTGTTGGGAAAGCTTGTACTTCTCTTAGATTGTCTACATCATTTAAAAGCATAATCATTCTGTCAATTCCAGGAGCCATTCCTCCATGAGGGGGAGCACCATATTTGAAGGCATTGTATAAAGAAGAAAATCTTTCTTTAACAATATCTTTAGAGTATCCTACTTTTTCAAAGGCTAATTCTAAGCAGTCTAAGTCGTGATTTCTTAAAGCCCCACTAGACATTTCGTAGCCATTGCAAACAAAATCGTATTGGTACGCTACGACATCATCTAAATTGTCGGTTTTTAAGGCTTCTATTCCTCCTTTAGGCATACTAAATGGGTTATGACAGAAATCATATTTCTTTTCTTCATCATTATATTCAAACATTGGAAAATCATTAATGATACAAAATTCATAAGTATTTTCATCGATTAAATTACATTTATTTCCAAGGTAAGTTCTGATTAAACCTGCATATTTGGCAGCATTTTTTTCTTTTTTATTGGCAATAAAGAAAAGGACGCTGTTGATTTGAAGATTTGTTTTTTCAATTAGATTTTTTCTTTCTTCATCCGTTAAGAATTTGTCGATTGGTCCTTTTAGGGAACCATCTTCTGTTAAAGTTACATAGCCAATTCCTGGCATACCGATTGATGAGGCATAATCGACGATTTCATTAAACCAACTATTGGAGTTTGTTCCTATTTCATCTACTTTAATTGCTCTGATTGTTGATTTTTGGAATGGTTTAAAAGTAGTATCTTTTAAATATTCTGTAATATCAATAATCTCTAAGGGATTTCTTAAGTCTGGTTTATCTGTTCCATACTTTAACATGGATTCTTTATAAGGAATTCTTTTGAAGGGTAGGGGAGATACTTTTTTATTAGAAAAGTGGGTAAAGATATCATAGAATATTTTTTCTCCTACTTTGTAAATATCTTCTTCTTCAACGAAAGACATTTCAAAATCTAATTGATAGAATTCTAGGGTTCTATCTGCTCTTGAATCTTCATCACGGAAACATGGGGCAATTTGATAATATTTATCTATGCCTCCTACCATTAATAGTTCTTTATAAATTTGTGGAGCTTGAGGTAGAGCATAAAATTTTCCTGGATATTTCCTTGATGGAATTACAAAGTCTCTAGCACCTTCTGGAGAAGAGGCTGTAATAATTGGAGTTTGTACTTCTAGGAATCCTAAGTCATCCATTTCATGACGAATGAATTTTAATAGTTCTGCTCTTCTTTGAATATTTTTTCTGACCTTTTTATTTCTTAAATCTAAATAACGATATTTAAGTCGTAATTCTTCACTGACTTCATGAGAAGTTTTTACTTCAAAAGGAAGTACATTTAACGATTTTCCTAAAAGAGTAATTTTGGTTACTAATAATTCGATAGTTCCAGTTTCTAGGTTAGGGTTGTAATCTTCTTCAGCTCTTTTTCTTAATTTTCCTTCTACTGTTACAGTTGATTCTTTGGTATAGCCATTAAACATTTTATCGTCATTGCTAACTAATTGGATGGTTCCTGTTTCATCTCTTAAATCTAAGAAGATGATTCCTCCATGGTCTCTAATATTTTCAATCCATCCTGATAGGGTAAATGTTTTATCAATGTCCGATTCCGTTAGCGTTCCACAGTAAGAAGTTCTATACTTATTTTTAATCATGGTTTTCACCTCTTTCTTAGTTTCTTCTTTTATTAAAGATAAGTTATTTTGAAGTATTTTTTGAATATAAAATACTTATTTATCTAATTCTTGTTTTAATATTTTGGCACTTAAGGCTGGGTTCGCTTTACCACGTGTTTTTTTCATGACTTGACCGACGAAGTAATCAAATAGTTTAGGATTTTTCTTGTAAGATTCTAATTGAGTAGGGTTTTCTTCGATGACTTCTTTTATAATTTTAGTTAACTCTCCTTCATCTGTTATTTGGCTCATTCCTAGTTCAGATACTAGTTTAACAGGATCTTTTTCTTCTTCTAATGATTTGGTTAATACTTCTTTGGCTTGTTTACCTGAAATTTTAGAACTTTCTACTAAATCGATTAAGCCTTTTAACATTTTTGGAGTTAAGAATAATTCTTCGATTGTTTTTTCCATTTTATTTAAGTGGCCTAAGATAATACTATTTATCCAGTTAGCGGCACTTTGTGGATTAGCACCTAGAGATACGGTTTCTTCAAAATAGTCGGCTAATGGTTTTTCTTTGACAATGATTTTTGCATCTCTTGGGGAAACACCTAATTCATTAATATATTTATCTCTTCTTTCCGTTGCTAAAGGTGGGATTGTGGCTTTAATTTCTTCTAACCATTTTTTATCTAATTTAAATTTTGGAATATTTGGTTCAACAAAATATTTATAATCAATGGCATCTACTTTGCTACGCATATAGATTGTTGTTCCAGACTCTTCATCAAAGCGTCTAGTTTGTTGTTCCATTTCATCATATTTTCCATCTTCTTTTAATTCAATTTGACGTTTAATTTCATAGTTGATTGCATCTCTTACGCCACCAAAAGAGTTAACATTTTTAATTTCTATTTTCGTTCCCCAGTTCTTTGGATCTTTTTCATCTAAAGATGCATCCATAATAGAAACATTAACATCACATCTGATTTGTCCTTTTTTAGAGTCTGCTTCTGAAATATTTGCATATTGATAAATGGAACGCATTGTTTCTAGGAAAGATACTGCTTCTTCTGCAGAATGAAAGTCTGGTTCTGTTACTAGTTCTAGTAGAGGAACACCTGCTCTATTATAGTTAATTGTAGTGGTATCTTCATGGTGTGTTGAAGAGGCAGCATCTTCTTCTAAGTGAATATTATTTACTCGAATGGTTTTTGTTTCTTCTCCAACTTCATAAGTTAGTTCTCCATAGATTCCTACAGGTGCTGGTTTAGTTTCTTGTGTAATTTGAAATCCTTTGGGTAAATCTGGATAGTAATAATTTTTTCTTTCAAAATAAATATATTCTGGTTGTTTACAGTTTAAAATGATACTAGCCATTAGGGCTTTTCGAACAGCTTCTTTATTGACTACTGGTAAAGTTCCTGGGAAAGCCATATCAACAGGACGAATATTTGTATTAGGTGTATCATCGTATGAATTTTTTGCTGAAGAAAATACTTTAGTATTAGTTTTACTGATTTCACAGTGCATTTCTAAACCAATTAATACTTTATATTTATCCATTATTCTCCTCCTTTACTTGTTTGATTTTTATAGCCTAAGATATTTTCAATGGCATAGGCGATATTTAAAACATTTGCATCATCATAGCAAGCACCAGTTAAGTTTAAAGCTACTGGTAGGCCATCAATAAAGCCATCTGGTATGGTAATCGATGGAAATCCTCCAAAGTTACCAACTTGTAGGTGTTCTTCTAATGGAGCAGTATCTTTATCTAAGATATCTATTGAACCATCTAAGTGTTTCGCTGGTCCACTTCCTACTGGTAAGATAACAGCATCATATTTTTCAAATAAATGTTTCCAAGTATCTACTAGTAGTCTTCTTACTCTTTGGGCATTATGGAAATAACGATCTTTATTTTCTTTTTGTAGAACATAAGAACCTATTACAAATCTTCTTTTAATTAATGGCGAAAAGTTTTTAGTACGATAATCTTTCATCATATCGATGTAATTTTCTCCTTCTCCTCTAGGACCAAAGATAAATCCAGTTAAGTTTGACATATTAGAAGTGGCTTCAGCACATGAAATAACGACGTATACAGAGGCTAGTGCATTTAATAGTGTTTTATCTACCGATACTTCTTCTACTTCAATGCCTAATGATTTTACTTTTTCTAGTGTGTTAGCAAAATTTTCTAGATGTTCTTTTAAAGTAGCAGAAGCATTAGGATAAGAAGAAATATCACATAATTCTTTGATGTAACATAATTTTTTACCTTTAACTTCACCTGTTAGAGAACTTGCTAAATTGATATTAGAAGAATTCCAAGAAGTCATGTCGTATTTGTCTTTTCCTTTCATAGCATCTACTACAATGGCAGCGTCTTTTACATTTCTAGTTAAGGCTCCACAATGATCTAGAGAACTTGCAAATGGGAAAAGTCCATAACGAGAAATCATTCCGTAAGTTGGTTTATAGCCAACAATTCCACAGTAAGCGGCAGGTTTTCTGATAGAGTCACCTGTATCAGATCCAGTAGCGTAAGGAAATACTCCGGCAGCAACGGCAGCAGCAGATCCAGCAGAAGATCCTGCACACATTCTTGTTGTATCCCAAGGATTTTTAACAATTCCTGTATGTCCTGTTGTTCCGGTTCCACCCATTCCAAATTCATCCATTACGGTTTTTCCAACAGCAACTGCTCCATGACGTTCTAGATTTTCAATAGCGGTTGCCGTAAAGAAAGGAATGTAATCTTTTAAGGTATTAGAAGAACCTGTACTTAGTATTCCTTTGGTACTGTAATTATCTTTTATTCCGTAAGGAATACCTGATAAGACGTCTTCCGTTACTTTTTGTTCTTTTGCATCATCTAGAATGGTAACAAAAGCATTGCATTTTTCTTGTAATTCGTGTGATTTTTTTAATGATTCTTGAATTAATTCTTTACTAGTTACTTCATCTTTTTTTAAGGCTTCATGTATTTCTTCAATTGATTTATTCATATATTCCATATTATCCCACCACCTTTGGTACTTGTACTTCTCTTTCGGTTCTGTCGTCACAGTTTTGTAATAACTCTTCAATTGGGATAGATTCTTCTACTTCATCTTCCCTTAATTCATAAATAAAATTATCTAGACAATGTGTCATTGGTTCTACTTGTTCAATATCTTTGATGTCATTAATTTTGTTAATATTTTCATCGATAATGGCAAATTCATCTAAAACCATCTTTGTTTCTTCCTCGGTTAAGCCAATTAAAAGTTTTTCGGCATAATCATTTACCATTTCTTTTGTAAATTTACTCATCTTTCTCTTCCTTTCTTAAAATACTTATATTTTTTTTGCATGAATATAAAAATAAAACAGTAATTCATCTCCTTAACTTTTATAAGTTAAAGGGACGAACTACTGTTTAGTCCGCGGTACCACCCTTATTATCATGGCCGATCGCTTTATCTGAAAAATTCAGAAAGAGGATAACGGGTAATTCCCGGCTTAAATTACTTACATATTCACCTAAGCACTCCAAAGTGTTATTCATAGTATATTTTATGTTAGTTCTCACCTTATCTAACTCTCTTCTAATAAAAGGGATACTACTACTTCTCTTCTTCATTGCGTTAACGATAAAAATTATATTATAGATTAATTTGAATGTCAATTCTTTTAAAAAATATTTATTATTTTTTGCTTAATACTTCATAATTTTTTAAGCATTGTTTGCTTAATACATATTTCTTTAATTTATCTTTACTAGTCCAACCTGTATTAATTCCTGTTGGGTTATATACATAAAATGATTTTTCTTTTGTTGGATCATAATCTGCTATTACAATAAAATGTTGCCCTGTTGTACTATTAAATCCTCCTATTTGAGATGTTGCTGTTACATATCCACATCCAATCATTGGAACTACTACATTTCCTTTATTTAATTCTTCTATAGTCCTTTTATATAGATTACTTGTTGATCGTTTAATGCTAACATTTTTGCTTACTATTCCATATTTTTTAGGGTAAATACTTCCTGATTTTCTTGTGTATTCCCAACTAGTTCCTAATCCATTGTAGAGTCCAGTATTACATGCTTCATGACTGAAAGCTAGAAAATCTGTATCTTTGCCTGTTAAAATATATCGAGTAGCCATATAACTAGAAAGCCCACAAGCTGTTCCCCCAATTGTATTTCCACCATTTGCACATACTGAATAATTTCTATATTTTCCTGATTGATTATACCTATTTAAGTGGGAAAAGTTCTTTTTTTTCATCGATGATGAAGTAGTCGAAGTTGCAGTACTATTATTTTTGTTAGAGTTATTATCTATTGTAGTAGTTTTGTTATCTGATGAATTATTATTCGAGGAAGATTGTGTATTTTTACTAGATGTTTCTGTTTCTTGATTAGAAGTGTTTGATTCTTGGAAATTATCTTCTATTTCTAATATTTCTACTTCTTGTTCTGAAGAGTTTTCATCATTTTGGTTGATTTCTTTTGGTGTAAGAGTTTTTTGATAAGTTTCTATTTCTTGACTTTGACTACTTAGAGAATAATCATCAACATCTAGTATGTTATAATTGGACTCCTCTGCTGGTGTACTATTGCTTTCATTTGTTGAAGGAGTACTAGAAGAATCCGTTTCTTGATTATTGCTAGAAGTACTAGAAACTTGTGTAGAGTTGTTTTCTTCTGTTTTTTTATTTTCTGTTGTTTCTTGATTTTGACTATTAGATTGTTTATTTTCTACTGTTTCTTGGTTCTTAGTATCAGAAGATTTATTTTCTTCTTCTTTGTTTATCTCTTCTTTATTTTTAGTTGAGTTTTCTTTTGAAATTTTTGTATTGATTTGTGTTTTTTTAGATGATTGAAATGTTTTATTACTATAAATGTTAATTCCTATTATACCAACTGTTATTAAAATAATAAATAATACAATATATTTAAAATAATTTTTCATAATATCCCCCATTTCTTGGGTTTTTATTATACATATTTTTTAGAGAATTGCAATAATTATCTAGAAATTAATTTAGTTTTCTTATTATATAAATGCATAATAAACAGTTTATTAAAGAGAAAAGTAAAAGATAAGTATTATACTCAAATAAGAAGATTGATGTAATGTTAGCTGAGATATGAATAATTATAGGTGATATAATGCTATTATCTTTTTGATAAATCTTAATAAAAATATATCCTAATACTAAGGCATAAAGCATTTTAATAAAAGAAAAATGGATTAATGAAAAGCAAATAGTAGTGATTACTAATGATTTTTTAGGAGAATTAAATTTTAATAATTTATTATAGAAAATCTCTCGAAATAGTATTTCTTCATATATTGGTCCAATTATTCCAGAAGATATTATGTTGATTATTAAATTTAGGGAAAATTTTGTTTGAGAAATTGAAAAATATTTAAAGATTAACATATTTAAGAATATAGAAAAAGAGATTCCTAAAGAAGTATAGAAAAAATATTTTGCTTTTGAGATGTTAGTAAACCTTATTTTAATAGAATATTTTTTTATAAGAATAATGATAGTAATAATATATGAAGGAATTAAAATGTATGGTGATATTGATAAAAAGTGATTAATGTCATTATATCCTAATAAATTATAAATACCTGCAAATAAAATAAGATTTAAAATTATAATTATATAAGTGATTAGGATAGGGAGAGTCGTTAATAATAATTTTTTTAAATAATTCATATGATATTCCTCTTTTTTTATCAGTATATCATTATTTTTAGATAAATTTGTGTAAAAAAAATTAAAAATCTTTTAAGTAGGTTTTTAATTCTTCTTTTAATTCTTTATTTTCTAAAGCGTAGTCAATATTTGCTTTTAAGTAGCCTATTTTTGAACCTGTATCATAATATTTTGCATTTAATAAACAAGCATAAAATTTCTCTTTTTCCATTAATTTTTTCATTGCGTCTGTAAATTGATATTCATTTCCAACACCTAAGCTTAAAGATTCTAAGATAGTAAATATTTTAGCGCTTACTATATATCTTCCTAGACCTGCATAATTTGAAGGAGATTCATCAATTGATGGTTTTTCAATAATGGTATTTATTTCTTTTGTACTTTTATTTTTAAATTCTATCATTCCATACTTAGAAGATAATTCTTTTGGTACTTCTAGTGCTCCTATGATATTTGCTGAAGTTTGATTATGAAGTTCAATTAGTTGTTTTAATGCTGGTACTTCTGATTTCATTAAATCATCACCATATAAAACAGCAAAATCATCTTCTCCTACAAAAGTTTTTGCTAGTTTAATGGCATGTCCACTTCCTTTTGGTTCTCCTTGACGAATAAAATAAATATTGATGTTTTCTGGTTTCGTGTTTAATAATTCTAATTCTTTTGTTTTGTCTTTTTGTTCTAGTCGATGTTGTAATTCAAAGTTTTGGTCAAAATAGTCTTCAATTACTTTTTTATATGGGCTTGTAATTAATAAAATATCTGTAATTCCTGATTCTATACATTCATCAATAATGTAGGATAATGTTGGTTTATCTACTATTGGTAACATTTCTTTTGGTACTGATTTTGTGATTGGTAAAAATCTAGTTCCTAATCCTGCTACTGGGATTACTGCTTTGGTTATTTTTTTCATTTTAGTATCTCCTTTTTAAATATCGATATAGATATTTGTTTTATAAATATTATTATTTATTTTTATATAAATAGAATATTTTCCTGATAATCCATATTGATTAATAATGGTTGTTTTTGATTTTACATCATATACTCTTTTATCTAAAAATTTATCTAATATGATGTATGATTCATCACTATCTTTAAAATTACCAGTTAAGATGATTGTTTCTTTTGTCTTTTTGATATTAATGTTATAACTTTTATATTTAGTATCTATTTTTTTATAATTTACTAAGAGAATTTCTTTCTTAGAAAGGGGAGTAATGTTATTATTTTGGAAAGTTACTCCATTAATTAATTTATAATTTGTATTATCTTTGTAGTAATTTATACTAATATTTTTAGTGGTTATTTGATTTCTTTTTTTGGATGTTGATTCCTTTTTATTTTTTAGATTAATTGTTGTTTCTTGAGTTTCATTTGCTATGGTAATACTATTATCTTTTAATTCTACTATTTTTGTATAATTATTTTTTAAAGAATACTTATCTAGAACTTGGCCTGTTTGCCAGTCTAGTTCTATTAAATCATCGGATAATAAGTAAAGAGAATTTTTTGTTTCTAATATATCATATATTTTATTTTCTAGGTTTATTTGTTTATAGATTTTTCCTGATAAATCTATTTCTATTAAAGAATATCTTTGATTATTATTAATTTCTAATAAGATATTTCCATTTTGTAATAGATAGGGAAGGCTCTCTACTTTGTTTTTATAATACCAAATAATATTATGATTACTATCTATTCCATAAAGTTTATTATTATCTACTACTAGATTTAATTTATTGGGTTGAACTTCTAAATTTTCAAAAGAATTTGATTTTTCTACTTTCCCTGTTTTGATTGCGTAGGTTTTCTTTTCCTTATTTGTTATTACTTCTATTTTATTTTCACTATTTTCTGTTAATCCATAGATAGGAATAATATGTTTAGTATCTTCTTTATAAGTATTTTCTATGAATGATGTATTATCTTGACTGTATATTTTTATTGTTATTTTTGTTTGATATGGAGTTTCAAAAAGAATCATTGCAGTTAATGGGGAGTCACCATATGGATTTTTAATAATATTTGGATTTTCTAAAGTGTATCCATATGGAGTTATATATTTTTCTTGACTTTTTTGGTTGTCTATTTTTTCTTCTATTTCATCTACTTTTTCGTTAGCACTTACTATTTTGTAGCCTAACATTGTGCATGATATCATAATCATGAGAAATGAAGAAATGATTAAAAATTTTTTCACTATTTCACTACTTCCTCTATAATGATTGTAGGTGTATTATAACATAAATTTATTTTTTTGTATAGAAACGAAAAGTTTTGTTCATAATAAGAATAGAATATTCGCAGATATTCACATAACAGTTCACTTCAATGTGAATTGCTTTTTTTTATATTCTATATTATAATCTTAAGTAGTTTAAGGAGGATAGATATGGATATTTTTTGTAAAATAATTAATGGGGAAATTCCTGGAAAAAAAGTTTTTGAAGATGATACTGTTATGGTGATTATGGATGTTAATCCTGTTAGTAATGGGCATTGTTTGGTTATCCCTAAAGTTCATTATCAAGATCTATATGATATAGATATAAAAACTTTGAATCATATTTTAAAAATTGCTCGTGATGTTAGTAAAATACTTATGGAGAAACTTTCTTGTGATGGGATTACTTTAGTTCAGAATAATGGTTCTATTCAAGAAGTGAAACATTTTCATTTACATCTTATTCCTAAATATGAAGGAAAAGATAAAGTTGATTTATCTGTTGATGATGTTTTCCACAAGATTGTGGAAAAATAAAAAAGAAGAAGACTTTTATCGTGATAGTGATTCTTCTTTTTTGTTTATGTCTATTTTTTATTATCTATCTTTCCCAAATTTTTACTTTAGTATTTGGATCTGCATATACATTAATTCCAGTTACTAAACTTGTAATGCTTTGGATTCTATTTTTATCAATTTCCATATCTGCTATTTTAGCGATTTTATCTGCTGTTTGGTGTCCACCATATGTATTTGCAGCAACTTTTACCCCTTCTATTACTTCCTGAACAGATTCTAATGTGGATATAAATTCTTCAACATCACCCACTAAATTTTTACTTGCTGCTATAATTTTTCACTTGTTCTGGATTTACTGAACTCATTTTTTCCTCCATAGTTATATGTTATTCCTTTACTTTTATATAACATGCTATATCAAATATTTAAAGAAAAAAAGGAATTATTTCCATTTTGATTGTAAAAAATAGACTTTTACTATATAATTATTTTTAGAATAGGAGTGGTATTAGTGATTATTTATGTGATTCATGAACAACAATTATTTAGTATGACTTTACCTTTAAACATTAGTGGTAGTTACACTCTAACTGATATTGATAGGAATAATAAAGAACGAAATCTTATTAATATAAGTGAACAAAATGGGAAATGGGTGGCTGTAAGTAATAAACACGTTAAAATTTGGCATGATAAGAAGGCTTTGGATTCTATTATATTAGAAAATTATCAATATTTGCTTCTTCAAGTAAAGGGAGAAGAAGGATTTCTTGTCATGTATTCTTGTCCTGTTAATGATAATTCTTTTGTAGGTGTTAAAATTCCTAAAAATATGGAATTTATTATTGGTAGTGGAGGAGATAATGCAATTAGTTGTAATAATCCTTTGATTGGGCATAAACATGCTAAAATTACTTATCAAGATGGTGTTTGGAGTATAGAAGATTTGAGTACTCAATATGGTACTTTTGTAAATAATCAATTGATTCAAGGAAGAGTTCCTTTATTTCATGGAGATGTTGTTTTTATACTAGGACTTAAATTAATTGTTTTGGCTAATACTATTTATTTTAATAATCCTTTGGGGAGTGTTCTTTATAATAAAAATCTTTTTGATGAATTACCTGTTAGAGAAAAAATCCCACTAGTTACTACTAATGATGAAGATAATGAAATTGCTTTATATGAGGAAAATGATTTCTTTGTTAGATCGCCTAGATTTATGGAGGTTATTGAAGATAAACCTTTTAAAATTGATCCACATCCTAGTAATCAAGAACCTGAGAATGCACCTTTTCTTTTAACGGTTGGTCCAATGATGACTATGGGGGCATCTTCTGTTGCTATGCTTATGTCTGCTATGTATTCTTTTCAGAATAATCAAAATGTAATGAGTGTTATGCCAACAATGGTTATGTCTGTTTCTATGTTAGCGGGTACTTTGTTATGGCCTACATTAAATCGATCTTATACCAAGAAACAAACAAAAAAGAAATTAAAGAAGATTGAAGATAAATATGGTGCTTACTTAATAAAAAAAGAAACTGAATTATCAGAACTTTCTACGATTCAAAGACAAATTTTACTTTCTAATAATATTAGTCCTACTGAGTGTTTTCGACTTATTATAAGTAAAAGTAAAAGTTTATGGATGAGAGAGTTGCATCAAAATGACTTTTTAACTCTTAGATTGGGAATAGGAAGAGTTCCTTTAAAAATTAAATTTAGTTATCCTGAAGAAAAATTTCAATTGGATGAAGATAAATTAGATGAACGTATGCGTACTATTTTAGAAAAGTATAAATATATTGATGGTGTTCCTGTTACAGAATCTTTTATTGAGAAAAATATTACTGCTATTACAGGAAAATATCCATTAATTAAAAATTATGTTGATCTTTTAATTTTGCAAATGATTACTTTTCATAGTTATTATGATTTAAAAATTATTTTATTTACGGATTCTACTAAAGAAAGTGGTTGGGAATATTTAAAACAAATGCCTCATTTATTTAGAAATGATAAATTAATGAGATATTTTATTACTGATTTTGATGAAGGAAAAGAGGTTACTCAATATTTGCTTAGTGTTATTAATGCTAGGGAAGAAGCTTTTAATAAAGAACGTAATACTAATCAAGGTGATAAATATCGTAGTTTTGATACTTATTATATGATTATTACTGATAACTATGAGAATATAAAAGATTATCCTTTTATTGATAAAGTATTAAATCAACAGGGAAATTTAGGATTTAGTTTAATGATTATGCATCCTACTTTAGCTAATTTGCCAACACAATGTAAAGCTTTTATTGGAATAAATAGCTTAGATAGTGGAGGAATTTTTGAAAACGAATTATCTAAAGATACACAAAAATCATTTAAGATTGAAGGGGTTAATCAATTAAATTTAAATGCATGTAGTTTAATTCTTAATAATATTCCTATTGAGAATAAAAGTGAAAGTTATTCATTACCAAGAAGTTATGGTTTTTTAGAAATGTTTGATGCTGGTAATGTAGAGCAATTAAATTCATTAGAAAAATGGAAATTTAATGATCCTATTAATAGTTTGGCTGCACCAATTGGTCTTTCGATGAATGGAAATTTATTTAAATTAGATTTACATGAAAAAGAAGCTGGTCCTCATGGATTAATTGCTGGTATGACTGGTTCAGGTAAGTCTGAATTTATTATTACTTATATTTTATCTATGGCAGTTAATTATCATCCTGATGAAGTACAGTTTGTTCTTATTGACTATAAAGGTGGGGGACTAGTTGGTGCTTTTGAAAATACTGAAACGGGAATTAGATTACCTCATTTAGCTGGAACTATTACTAATTTGGATACTGCTGATATTAATAGAGCTTTGGCTTCTATTGAAAGTGAGTTAAAAAGAAGACAAACTTTATTTAATGTAGCTAGAGAGAAATTAAATGAAGGAACTATTGATATTTATAAATATCAAAAATATTATCGTGAAGGTTTAATAGACACTCCTTTATCTCATTTATTTATTATATCTGATGAGTTTGCTGAATTAAAAAGTCAACAGCCTGAATTTATGGAGCAATTAATTTCTACTGCTCGTATTGGACGTAGTTTGGGGGTTCATTTGATATTAGCTACACAGAAACCTAGTGGGGTTGTTAATGATCAAATATGGTCTAACTCTAGATTTAAAGTTTGTTTGAAAGTACAGGATGCTGGGGATTCTAATGAAGTAATTAAGAGACCTGATGCTGCTTCTTTAAAAGATGTTGGTAGATTTTATTTACAGGTTGGATATGATGAGTTTTTTGCAATGGGACAAGCTGCTTATGCTGGTACACCATATATTCCACAAGATAAAGTTTATCATGAAGTTGATGATAAAATTACTTTTATTAATCATATTGGAAAAAGTATTAAAACTATTGATACTCCTAAGAATGAGGCTAAGCCTGCACAAGGAGAGCAATTATCTAGTGTAGTTAAATATTTAAATAATCTTGCTAATAAGGAGAATATTAAAGTAAGACAATTGTGGTTAGAGAAATTGCCAAAAGAATTATTTGTGGATAATATTAAGCAAAAATATAACTTTAAAAAAGAAAATTATATTTTGAATGCTGTAATTGGTGTTTATGATAATCCTAAATTACAAGAGCAAGGACTATTAACAATAGATCTTACGCATAAAGGAAATACTGTAATTTACAGTATGAATGAGAAAAATACTATTGTAAATACTATTATTTATTCTCTTATTACTACTTATCATACTAATGAATTAAATTTATATGCTTTAGACTTTGATAGTCAAACTTTAAAAATGTATAAAAATGCTCCTCAAGTTGGAGATGTTATTTTTAGTAATGAGTCTGAAAAAGTTAGTAATTTATTTAAATTTATTGCTAGTGAAATAGAAGTAAGAAAAAATTTATTTCAAGATTATAATGGTAATTATGAATTTTATTGTAAAAATTCTGGTAATCCTTTACCTGGAATTGTTCTTATTATATATGGATATGAAAATTTTAAAGAAAATTTTGAAGATCAGGATTCTCTTCTTATAAAACTTACTAGAGATTGTGCTAAATATGGTGTATATGTCATTTTAACTGCTGTTAGTGATAGAAGTTTAAGATTAAATATGAGAAGTAATTTTTCTCAAATTATTCCATTAAAATTAAGTGCTCAGATAGATTATAATATGTTACTTGGAAAGAAAGCACCTACTATTGCTGATATTGAAGGAAGAGGAATTGTTTTAGTAAATGAAGAACCTTATGAATTTCAAACTGCTATGATTACAACAGAAGATAGGCAAAATGAATATGTAAAAGAAGTAATTAATGTGTTAAATCAACAAATTAATGAAAGAGCACCTGAAATTAAAATATTACCTGAGGTTGTTACTTGGAATGATATTGTAGTAGAACCTATTCAAATTAATAAGATTCCTATTGGATTGAATGTTAATGATTTGAGTATAGCTTATTATAATATGACTAAAGGATTAATTAATTTAATTAATTCTAGTGATATTAATATGCTATCTAAATTTAGTGGTGCTCTAATAAAAAAATTAACTAGTCTACCTAATATTACTGTTATGGTATGTGATGAGAAAAATCTTTATAGTGGAATAACATCTAATAGTTTTGAAGAAGTAAATAATACTATATTTATGGCTAATAGAAATAAACCTCTTATTGTATTTGTTACTGGAGTTGAAAATTGGATAAATACTATTCCTGATAATATTAAAAATGATTTTGTTGGATATTTATCTAAAGTTCAAGAGTTAAAGAATTGTTATTTTGTATTTGTAGATAGAGTAGAAGATATTAAATCGTTTAATTATGAGAAATGGTTTAAAAAGTTTGCAATGAATGACCATAATATTTATATAGGTAGAGGTCTTAATAATAGTACAATTCATAGTGTTGTTACTCCATTTAGAGAAATTAGTGCTTTTATTCCTGATAATTTTGGATATAATATTGATAATGGTATTGCTACTAGAATTAAAATAGTAGAAGGAGATAGTATAGATGAATAATAAAGTATTAGTAAATTTATATATTCCTTTTTTAGAAAAGAAATATGAAGTATTTTTACCTGCTAATAAAAAAATTGGTGAAATTATTTATTTAATTGGTAAGACTTTACCTGATATTACTGGTGGATATTATGAATATAAACAAGTAGAAAGACTATATAATCGACTTAATGGTAAAGAGTATCAAGTTAATGAAATAATTAAAAATACAAATATTAGGAATGGTACTGAATTAATTTTTATGTAAATAATAGTGTAAAAATTTGTTAACTTTATTTACTTATAAAATATAGTATGCTATGATTTAGATATAAATAGAGAGAGGAGGATGTTTATGAATGCAAGGTATGAATTTGACTTAGATTCTATCCAAGGGGGAATTAATAATCATGAGGACGCTGTTAATTTTCTTCATGGATTAGAAAAGAACTGGAGAAGTTTTATGGATTTATTTGCTGAATACGATACTGCTGCTGGAAGTATATCTGGTACTGAAGCAATGGATGACTTTAAAATCAATCTAAAAAAAATAGTGGATTCTCTTGATGAAGAAGCGACAGCCAACTTAAGAAGTGCACAAAAATCTACAGAAGATGCTAACGAAGCTCGTATATGCTAATAAAATTTGAATATAATAGAAAGGATGAGAGTTATGGAACAACATGTTGATATAGAAGAATTACAAAAGATTCATGATGAATTAAATAGGGTTTTTGGTCCAAAGTTAGATGAAGCTTTTGATTCTATAAGTAGAAATTATACTAATATGGGTAGAACAGGTATGATTAATGCTAGTATTACACAAAATCTTGAGGATTTAAGCAGTTTAATCACTAAAGTAAAAGAGGTAAGAGCTGCTGCATTACAAGAATTTAATACTAAATTTAATAATTATATTATTAAAATTAGAGAAGATGTCGCTGATATAACAAATGCTACTGGTAATTCTGCTGGTTTATCTATTTAACAAAAATTTAATAAATATACTTTATTAATGAAAAGTGTATTATTATAAATTAAGGATAATGCATATAACTTTAGCATTATCCTTTTAAAATAAATTATATTTAAGAAAGGAGAATTAATTATGAATATGGTTTCAAGTTCTGTTGTTTTAGAAGCAAAAAACAAAATAGAACAAGTACAACATGAAATAAGTGATAATGGTCAATTTCAACAGAGTATAGCTACTATAAATGAAATTATTGGGACTTTATCTAGTGTTTGGAGGACCGATGGTGGACAAGATTCTATTTCAAAAATTGGTAATACAATTAAAAATTTAGATAATTTTTCAGATTTAGATTCCCTTATTTCAGAAATTAAAAGTGCTACAGTTATTTATGATCATTCCTCACCTCAAAGAATTAATTAATTATGAAAAATATAATTTATATATGAGCAATATACAAGTAAAGGAGATGATAATATGTCTACAAACTATGTAGATACAGAGGCTATAGATAGCCAGGCTGAGGAATTAAAAGCAACAGTGGGAGCTATTTGTTCAGCTGCGGAAGAAATTGCTTCCCAATGTAATAGTATTTGTGGTTATGCTAGTGAATATGTACAATATAATGGATATTTTGATAGTGATACAAAAGATACTCAATATGAAGAAGTTATGGTAGGAACTGAGAAAACTCAAAAAAGTTATGATGTTTGTCAAAAATTTATTCTTACTGATGGAAATATCACTTCAAAAGCTCAAAAATTACAACAAAAAGCAAATGAACTTTCTGCAGCCATGGTAGTTTTAAAACAAGATTCAGTTTTACTTAAACAAGTTGCTGCTGCCATTGCAAGTAATATAAATAGTACAAATGTCGCTCTTACTTCAGCTTATTCTAGAGCTAATGGCGGAAGTTCTTTATACATAGCTGATGAAAAATTTAGTATTTTAGCTTATGGAGCACTTGCGATGAACGGGGTCCAAAAAGCTAATTTAGCTAGAAGTGCTGAAGATATTAAAAATAGAAATTTTCTTAATTATAGTGATGTTAAAGATAATGGTCTTTCTGGAAAGATGTTACAATTCAGAGCTCAACCTGATGGTACATATAAAGTTTATACTATTGATGGAGAAGATACTGGTTACTATACTACATTTACTGCTGCAAATAATTATCAAAGAACCTTTAAAAGGGAAATGCTTAAAGGCGATAAAAATTATTTAAACACTGTTTTTAACGGGGATGAAGCTTCAATTTCTTCAGCAGCTACTCAAGTAGCTACTGGATCAGCTGCGATTGCTGGTATTTCTACTACTTCTAAAAACACTTCACAAACTAAAGGAGCAGCTGCTATGGCAGGTGCACCAACTACTGGTAATAGAAATATTGGAAATACTAACGACTCATCTTCACCTCTTGGTGAAACTGTTACTGTTAAGAACTACAAAGTCACAAGTGATAATAAATTGGTTGAACCTGGAACATATGTAAAAACTGGGGATGGCATTTATCAAAAAGAAGCAAAAACGTTCTCCGAAAAAGCAAGATGGAATGCAGAATATAAAAGCACAAAAAATAATGAAATGATAAGAGTTACAAAAGATAAATATTCTACTGAAGATTTAGAAAATCTATCTACACTTCCAATTGAAGTTACCGATGATTCGGGATCGTACATTTATAATAGAGATAATAATTATTATTATAAAGTCATAGATAGTGATGATCTTGCAAATTATAATTATTCAACCATTAATGGAAAAAATGTAGATGTTTCCAATTATTATTCTATTGAAAATATTCTATCAAAAATTAATAAATAATAATCATAAATAAAACTAATAAT
The DNA here is from genome assembly GCA_934120635.1 of uncultured Bacilli bacterium. Classification (GTDB taxonomy): domain Bacteria; phylum Bacillota_I; class Bacilli_A; order RF39; family UBA660; genus RUG11198. Next base: position 70,890 of record CAKOUR010000008.1, read on the forward strand.
TTTAATTCTGTTGTTTGCATATTTCAATAATATTTTATATAATAAACATGTAAAGAAATTTACATGTTTATTTTGGATGAAAGAAAATTAAGTATTTTTGTTAAATAAAATATATAATATGGTAGGAGGCTATGTAATGAAGTTATATAATACTTTGAATAAGAAAGTAGAAGAGTTTGTTCCTAGAGATGGGAAAAAGGTTAAGATGTATACTTGTGGACCTACGGTATATCATTTTGCTCATATTGGTAATTTGAGGACTTATATTTCTGAGGATATTTTAGAAAAATCTTTAAAGTACTTAGGATATGATGTTACTAGAGTGATGAATATTACTGATGTTGGTCATTTGGTTGGTGATGGAGATTCTGGTGAAGATAAGATGATGGTTGCTGCTAAAAGAGAACATAAAAGTTCTTGGGAAGTGGCTAAATATTATACTGATTGTTTTAAAAAGGATTGTGAGAGATTAAATATTAAATGGCCTAGTATTGTTAGTCCTGCTACGGATAATATTGAGGAATATATTAAGATTATTTCTAAATTATTAGATGATGGTTATGCTTATATTAGTGATGGTAATGTTTATTATGATACTTCTAAATATAGTGATTATTATCATTTATCTGGTAGAAATGCTGATGATTTAATGGTTGCTGTTAGAGAAGATATTAAGGAAGATACTTCAAAGAGAAATCCTTTTGATTTTGGATTATGGTTTACGAACTCTAAATTTAATAATCAAGAAATGCAATGGGATAGTCCATGGGGAAGAGGTTATCCTGGATGGCATATTGAATGTTCTGGGATTAGTATTAAGTATTTAGGAGAATATTTGGATATTCATTGTGGAGCAGAGGATGCTATATTTCCACATCACACGAATGAAATTGCTCAAAGTGAAGCTTATTTAGGACATAAATGGTGTAATTATTGGGTTCATTTTGGTTTTTTAAATGATAAGAATGGAAAGATGAGTAAAAGTAAGGGGGAATTTCTTACTGTTGATTTATTAGAAGAAAAGGGATATAATCCTTTAGCTTATCGTTATTTATGTTTAAATAGTTATTATCATAATGCTTTAACTTTTAGTTATGATATATTAGATGGTGCTTCAAGGGAATATGATAAATTAAAAAGAAGAATTACAAATTTATCGTGTGAAGGGACTGTGGATAAAGAAAAAGTTAAAATATATCATGATAAATTTGGAGATAATTTAGAGAATGATTTAAATACTTCTAGTTGTATTACTCTTTTATATGATGTTTTAAAAGATAATTCTATTAATGATAAGACAAAAAGAGAAATTATCGAGGATTTTGATCAGGTATTATCTCTTGATTTATTAGTAGAAGAAAATACTGATATAGATGTTAGCTTAAAGAAATATATTGAGGAAATGATAGAGAAAAGAAAGGTTTATAAAAAAGAAAAGAACTTTGAGGAAGCTGATAAAATAAGAAAAGAATTAATGGATAAAGGAATTATGATTAAAGACACTAGAGAAGGTACTACATATGAAATAGTAAAGTAGGTAGATAGTTATGGGATATGGATATTATTATGATCCAACGTATATTTTGGTAGTGATTGGATTTATTATTACTTTAATCGCTGAAATTGGCGTTAAAGGAAGTTATAGTAAGTACAAAAAAATTAATGCTTCGAAAAAGATGACTGGTCAGGAAGTTGCTAGAAAGATATTAGATGCTAATGGGCTAGATAATGTTCAGGTAAAAGAAGTGGGTGGTACTCTTAGTGATCACTACAATCCTTCTGATAAAGTGGTTAATTTGTCAACAGATATTTATAAGGATAGCAGCATTGCTTCAATTGCTGTTGCTGCTCATGAATGTGGACATGCTATTCAAGATAAAGTTGGATATAAATTTCTAAGACTTAGACATTCTATTATTCCAACAGTTAATATTTGTTCAAATCTAGGATATTTTGTTGTGATGATTGGATTATTGTTTGGTTCATTTAATTTGGCAATGGCTGGTTTTATTCTATTATGTACGATTTTAGTATTTCAACTTGTTACTTTGCCTGTTGAATTTAATGCATCGAAAAGAGCTAAAAAAGAATTGATTAAGTTAAATATTGCTGATAAAAAAGATGCTAGTGGTGTTAAGTCAATGTTATTAGCAGCAGCAATGACTTATGTTGCTTCTGTTTTTAATACGTTGTTACAAATGCTTAGAATGCTATTAATTATATTAAATAGTAGAAATAATGATGATTAATTTAATTATTTAGACAAGTTTAAAGTAATATTTTAAATTTGTCTATTTTTTATAGAAAAGAGGTAATTTTATTGATGAAGAAAAGAGTTGAACCTAAATTAGTAAAAAATATAAAAGAAAATGATTGGTTTAACAGTAATCAAAATAATTTTGTGGATATGTTTATTCATGATAGAAAATTAATCAATGATTTAGAAGAAGTAGAAATTAATGGGTGCTATTTTAAGAATGTAGATTTTTCAAATATTCAAGTTAGAAATTGTGATTTTATTGATTGTATTTTTGAAAATTGTAATTTAATAGGATGTGATTTTTCTAACAAAAGTATTCATCGTGTTTGTTTTAGATATTGTAATTTAGGAAGTACAGATTATATTATGAGTAGTGTTAAAGATGTTTTGATTGATGATTGTAAATGTGATTATATTAACTTTTCTGATAGTAAAATAGATACTTTAGAAATTCAAGATAGTCTTTTTAGAGAAGCTAGATTTATAAATATTAAACTAAAGAATGTAGCATTTAATGAAGTTAATTTTCATGGATGTGAATTTTTAAACACTTCCTTAAAGAATGTTGATTTTAGTTCTTGTGATATTTCTAATTTAAAAGTGAATGTTAATGATATTAAAGGAATGATTGTTAATGAAAGTCAAGCTTTAATCTTAGTGAATTTACTTGGAATAGTTATTAAGGAATAAAATACTTACTCATATTTTTCTTATTATAAAGAAAAATATGAGTAAGTATTTTTCGTTTATAAAAAAGAGTAAAAGGCAGAAATTTGCTTAATTTGTTATTTTTTGATATAATGAGTGCGTTGGAGGAAAAGTATATTTATGAAAATTACAAGTGTAGAATTTACTACTTCTGCAGTTAGAAGGAGTCAATATCCGGAAGAAAAGTATCCTGAATTTCTCCTTGTTGGTAGAAGTAATGTAGGAAAGAGTAGTTTTATTAATGCTCTTGTTAATCGAAAAAGTTTAGCTAGAATTAGTTCTATTCCTGGAAAGACGCAAACACTTAATTTTTATTTTATTAATGAAAGTTTTTATTTAGTGGATGTTCCCGGATATGGATTTGCTAAAGTAAGTAAGAATTTAAAGAATAAGTTTGGTTTAATTATAGAAGATTATTTAAAAGAAAGAAAGATGTTAAAATCTGTTTTTATGTTAGTAGATTTTCGGCATAAACCTACTAATGATGATGTATTAATGTATGAATATTTGAAATATTATCATATTCCTGTTACCATTATTGCAACAAAGAGTGATAAAGTTAGCAAGAATAGTTATGAGAAGAATAAAAAAATTATTCGTGATACTTTAAAAATGGTAGATGATGATGGCTTTATTTTATTCTCGTCTGTTAGTAAAACTGGAAAACAAGAAGTTCATGATAAAATTTTAGAAGTTATTCAGTCTTAGGCACCTAATTTTTATTTTAGAATACATTACATCAGGTGAAGATGAATGATAATTCAAAAGTTAGATGACTATTATATCGTTAAGATTTTTAAAGAGAAGTTAGGGGATTTTAATCCTTTTGATAAGAGTTGTATTGAAAAGTTATTTCAAAAAATTTTAAAAAAATTGTTAAAGAACTATTCTATTCATGGGTTAATTGATGCTGATATTTATTTTGATAGATTATATGGAATGATTATTGAATTAAGAGAAGTTTATGATTATTTTGATGATATAGATTTGAAAATTCATTTTCATTTAGATTCTGTTTTTTTAGTAGAGATAGAATATGATTATTTTAATAAGATAAATGATGTTTATTATTATAAAGGTAAATATTATAAAATTTATGATAAAATTATTGATGGCCCTATTATATATAAAGATAGTGAATGTATAGAGATTATGGAAAAAGGAATACATTTATAGAAAGTGGTGATAAAATGAGAATGCCTACTGTTTGTTTAGTTGGAAGACCTAATGTTGGGAAGAGTACTATTTTTAATCGGTTAGTTGGAAAAAAGATTTCTATTATTGAAGATACACCTGGTGTTACAAGAGATAGAATTTATGGAGATGCTAAATATTTAGATTATTCTTTTCATTTGATTGATACTGGTGGTATTGATGTTGGGGATGATACTTTTAATGATGAAATTCGAATGCAGGCTAGTATTGCAATAGATGAAGCTGATGTTATTATTTTTGTTGTAGATGGTAAAGAAGATATTACAAAAAATGATTATGTTATTCGAGATATGCTTCGAAAAAGTGGCAAAGATGTCGTGGTTGCTGTGAATAAAATCGATAATGAAAATAGAGTGGAAAATATTTATCAATTCTATGAACTTGGATTTGAAAATGTTATCGGAGTAAGTGGAGAACATAATATTGGCTTCCAAGAATTATTAGATAAGGTTGTTCAAGATTTTAAACCTATTCCTGAAATTGAGTATAGTGAAGACAAGATTAAATTTTGTTTTATTGGAAGGCCTAATGTTGGGAAAAGTAGTTTAGTAAATGCTCTTCTTAATGAAGAAAAGGCAATTGTTAGCAATGTTGCTGGAACAACTAGGGATGCTGTAGATACAGAGTTTCGTTATGAGGGAAAAGACTATGTTGTAATTGATACTGCTGGACTTCGTAAAAAGGGAAAAGTTTATGAGAGTATCGAAAAGTATAGTGTTATTCGAAGTATGAAAGCAATTGAAAGAAGCGATGTTTGCTGTATTGTCATTAATGCTGAAGAAGGAATTATAGAACATGATAAACATATTGCTAGTTATGCCCTAGAAGCTGGAAAACCACTTGTCTTAGTCGTTAATAAGTGGGATACTGTAAATGATAAAAATGATATTAAAAGTTTTACTACTTTAATGAGAAATGAATTTCAATTTTTATCTTATGTTCCTATCGTATTTGTTTCAGCTTTAACTAAGAAAAGAATTCATACTTTAATGCCTGAGATTCTTAAAGTTTATAAAAATTCAACCTTAGAAATTAAAACGAGTGTTTTAAATGAAGTAATACGTGAAGCAGTACTTCTTAATCAACCACCTTCTTATAAAGGAAAGCGATTAAAAATTTATTTTGCTAATCAATCTGGGACAAGACCTCCTAAATTTACTTTACACGTTAATAGTAAAGGATTAGTGCATTTTTCTTATGAAAGATATTTAGAAAATAAATTGAGAGAAAATTTTGATTTAGAAGGAACACCAATTGTAATACAATTTAAGAATAAAAATGAAGATTATTAAACATAGATAATTTATTTTATCTAGTTTTTTCTTGTTATTTAGAAAATAGCTGAGGAAGTATTTTAGAAATAGAGGTGAAAAGAAATGAAAGAATTTATACAAAGTTTAAAATTTACTTGGAAGTATGCGAAGAAAGAGAAGGGAAGAATTATTTTATTTGGAATAGCAAATTTATTTAATGTAATTTTTAGTATTTTAATTCCTATGATTGATGCGAAAATTATTATTGAATTAACGGCTAATCATTTTGAAAGATTAATATTTATGGCAATTTGTCTGGCTGTTAATGAAGTTCTTTATGATTTATTTGATTTTTTATCCAGAAGACTTTCTGTTGTTGTTTACCATCATACGCTTGAAATACTTGGGATGGATTTAGGAAAAAACATCTTAAAATTAGAAAATAATTCTTTAGATGAGCATGGTAGTGGTGTATTTATTCAAAGAATGACAGGAGATACAGATAAACTTGCTGATGTATTTAATCATTTAGTATCTATGTTTTCTTCTTTAGTAAAATATATTGGAATATTGATTGCTATTTTTATTGTTAATAAGATTGTTTTTCTTTTTACATTAATTATTTTAATTATTCGCTATCTTATTGAAAGGGCAAGAACAAATAGAAGAAAAAAAGACGATAAGTTATCAAGGAAAGCAAGAGATAATGTTTCTAGTTTTGTTGGGGAATTGGTTCGTGGTGCTAGAGATATTAAAATGCTAAATAGTGAAAATGATTTTATGAAAGAAATGAATTATCGAATCAAAGATTTTAATGAAAAAAGAATAAGAATGCAGAATGTAAGTTGGAATTACCGGGTTTTTGGTTATTGGTTTACTGATATTAGTTTTCTTTTATTGATTATTCTTCTTGCTTTTTTAATTAAAGATAAGGTGATTTCTATATCGATTGCGATGGTTTTATATAACTATGTAGGTAATGTTGGTGGATCTACTTATTTGCTTGGAGATTTATTAGAATATATTAAAGATTTTAATTTATCCTGTGAAAGAGTAAAAGAAATTATTGATGGAGTTAAATTTAAAAAGGAACAATTTGGAGAAAAGCATTTAGATAAAGTAGAAGGACATTTTACTTTTGAGCATGTTTTCTTTAAGTACAAGGAAAAAGAAGTATTAAAGAATTTAACCTTCGAAGTAAAGCCTAATGAAACAGTTGCTTTTGTCGGGAAAAGTGGGGCTGGTAAGACAACTATTTTTAATCTTTTATGTAAGATGTATGCTGTTAATCAAGGAAAGATTACTATTGATGGAATTAATATTAGTGAATTAGATAAAGATAGTATTCGTGGAAATATTACTATTATTTCACAAAATCCTTATATTTTTAATATGAGTATTCGAGATAATCTTAAATTGGTTAAAAATAATTTAAGTGATGAAGAAATGTATAATGCATGTAAAATTGCTTGTCTTGATGATTTTATTCAAGAGTTACCTAATGGATATGATACAATTATTGGAGAAGGTGGCGTTAATTTATCTGGTGGTCAAAAGCAAAGATTAGCGATTGCTAGAGCATTAGTGCAAAAGACAGAAATTATATTATTTGATGAAGCAACAAGTGCTTTGGATAATGAAACACAAGAAAAAATTCAACGTGCAATTGAAAATATGAAAAATGAGTATACGATTTTAATTATTGCTCATCGTCTATCTACTATTATTCATGCTGATAGAATTCTTTATTTAGAAGATGGAAAAATCATTGCACAAGGAACGCATCATGAATTATTAAAAAATTGTCCTAGTTATCAAAAGTTATATGAAAGTGAAATAAAAAAAGATGAATAAAAAAGTTAGCATGGTCTTTATATGCTAGCTTTTTCTTTGTTATGAAATCTGATTATATTTATAATAGTTATTAATATTATTACTAAATCCATAATAAACATTGGATATGATTTGATAAAAAAATCATATATCAACCATAATGATAAATTTATCAATAATGCAATTCTCATTATTTGTGAAGATTTTGAATTATGCATAAATAGAGAATACTCAATAGATGCTATTATTGGTAATATTCCTACAATCCCTTTGTTATTTACTTTAATTCCTATTATTAAAATTAGTATTATGTAAAAAAATAGTTCTCTTTTATTGAATTTTTCTTTGATACTTAAATAATTTCTTATAGATGTAAAAATATTAACTACAAAACCAGAAAAACTATTTAAAAACAAATTAGATATTGCATTAAAGATAGAATCTGCTAACTGGAAAATTAACATTTTATTTTTTTTTGTTTTAAAAGTGGATAATGCTAGAAAAAATGCTGCTATAAATGAAAATAATTCTCCTAATAATATATTTAAGCTCATACTTATCTATCCTTTCTTTATCATTATATCATACTACTTGTTTAAAACAATCAGTTTATTTCTATTATTACATATAATAGAGTAGGAGGTTATTATGGCATTTAGTGATAATTTTTTTAAGAAAATAGAGAAAAAAACTAGTGTTGATAAAGATACAATTTTATCTTTAGCTAATAAGTTACAACAAGGAAATATGAAGGATGAAGGTACTTTAAAAGAAGTAATTCATGATATTTCAAGAATTACTGGAAGAGAGGTTACTCCCGAAAAGGAACAAAAGATAATTGATACTGTTCTTTCTAATGGAGTACCTAAGAACTTTAATCAGTATTTAGATGATGTTGAAAGTGGAAAAGATTAATTCTTTAAATTGATCTTTTTCTTTGCAAATAATTTACATTATAATTTAAGAATGATATACTAAAAATATAGTAGATAGGAGTTGGATATTATGGGTTATATTTATCATGGTAGTACAATTAGTAATTTAAAAGTTATTGAACCTAATTCTTCAACACAAGCTGGTTCATTTGTATATGGCTCACCTAATTACTTAGTTGCAGTTATTTTTTCTATTATTCAAAAAACTGATAAACCTTTTCCTTTAAAGTTTGGTTGGGATAAAGATGAAAATTTTTATCTTGCTGAAAGATTTCCACATCAATTTGATTCAATAAGTAATATTAGTTCTAGTATTTATACTTTAAGTGAAAACGATTTTAAAGCTTTTTCCAATCATAGTGCTGGAAATAATATTGAATTAAGAACAGATAAAGTTCAAATGGTATTAAAAGAAGATAGAATTGAAAATGCTTTAGAATATTTAAGGCAACATAATGTTTGTCTTTATCCATATTCTGAAAGAGAAAAAGTTGGTATTCCTCATTCTGATAATTATATGGTGCAAGGGGTTCTTCGAACATATATTTGGAAAATCGAAGATAATAGTACTGATAGTTATTTGCTTGCTCAAAATCATTTAGATTACTGTAAAAGTGCATTGCCACAATATGCTAATTTAATTGATTACTATGCTGATATTATTAATAGATTACCTAAAGAAAAAAGAGAGTTATTTGTTGATTGTCTTTATGATAAACAAAAAGAGAGATTTGATAAAAATGCTATAAAAAAATTCTTAAAAGAAAATAAAATTGATATAAGTAAAAATAAATCTTATTCTAAAAAGTTAGTTCCTAATGGATTTTGTTTTTATATGTTACTAGGAATAATTAGTATTGTTGGTCTTGTTTTTTTAACTTTACTGATAAGAACAATATAAAGTTTTTTATTTTATATTGTTCTTTTTTTCTGGTAAGAATATTTTTAAGTATTTTATTTTAAAAAAATGTCAAAAATAGAGATTTATATTAATAAATAAATGGATATTACATAGTATTAACTAGAATATGAGAAAAGGGGTATAGAATGGAAAAGATTGATGTTATTAAGAGTATATCAGAACGATGTGGTGGTGATATTTATTTAGGAGTTGTTGGAGCAGTTCGTACTGGTAAGAGTACTTTTATTAAGAAATTTATGGAAACGTTAGTTATTCCTAATATTAGTGATGAATTTGAGAGAAAGAGAACTTTAGATGAACTGCCTCAATCGGCGGCTGGGAGAACGATTATGACGACTGAGCCTAAGTTTGTTCCTGCTACGGCTGCAACAATTCAGGTAGATGATTTTACAGCAAATATTAGAATGGTAGATTGTGTTGGGTATGTTATTGATGCAGCAAAAGGGTATGAAGATGATAACGGTCCTAGAATGGTTATGACACCTTGGGTGAGGTTGAATAAGTGATACCCAAATATAAAAATAAATAAATGCCGATAAAATAAGGGCTAAAGACAATATTTCACTTTATTAGTTAAAGACTAATTTATAGAAAGTGAGATATTTTTTTATGAAAAATGAGCAAATTTTAGAAAAAGATGAATTAATACCTTTGCTGATAAAATATGTTAAAGTAAATAAAGTTATATTCCCTATTGAGAGAGTTAAGTATTTATCTAATGAAGAAGTTATAGAAATATTAAAAGATTGTATAGATAATCAAGTAATATATAATCCTAATTATGAAATGGTAAAAAATATTACTCTATTAGAAGATAAAGATTTAAAAGAAATATACCCTCTTATTAAAGAAAGTATGGATTATATTAATTATGATTATATGAGAGATATTAAAGATTTAGTTAATAATGTTAAATCTAGAAAAAAAGGTAAAAAGTATTCTTTTGAAGAACATTTAAAAGCATTAATTATTGCTCTACTCTCAAATCATAGATGGGGAGATAACAATATAAGAGAAAATATGGAAACTATTGATAAGATTTTTCATAACTATGATAAGAATTATTTAAAGGTAGTTGAACCAAGTATTTTAGTTAATAAGTTAAGAAAGATTCATTGCACTAATCCAATGATAAATAATCAAATGAAAGCATTATCTAAAAATATAATGGTATTAGAAAGAATTGAAAAAGATTATGGAAGTTTAGATAAGTTTGTTAAAAAAGAAACTCCTAATGATATTGCTAATATGTTTAATAGTGGTAAATATAAACTGATACAAGTTGGACGAGCTTTTGCTTATGATTATTTAAAACGAGTTGGTGTTAATACTTGTAAAAAGAGTTCTCAATTAGAAAGATTATTTGGTAGTCATAGACTAGGAATTGTAGAAAATGCTAATGCAACAGAACAACAAGTATTAAATATAATTAAAAAGATAGCAATATTAAATAACTGTGATGAGATAATCGTTGAATCAATAATCCAACAATTTTGTTTATTAAGGTCTGCTAATATATGTGGAGAACACCCTAATTGTGAGAAATGTAAAATAAGAGATTATTGTAATTATAATAAAAAATGTAATTAAAGGTATGTTTAACGACATATCTTTTTTGTTGTTTAAAAAGAAAGGAGAATGATTTATGGAATTAAATTATGCAATATTTAGAAGTGAACCTATTATGACTATACCCGATTTAGCACAAATAGGATCACATAATAAACGAGAAAAGAAAGCATATCAATCAAACCCTAATATTAAATTAGAATTAACTAAAAACAATATAGAACTTGTTCCTTTAAATGTTAAATATGTTAAGGGTTTTGATGAATTAACTAAAGAATATAAAAAGGAACATGATGAAAGAATGAAAACTGAACGAGCTGATAGAAAAAAAAGATACCATGAAATGTTAAATAGTTCTAAAAATGTTGTTGCTGATGAATTAGTAATGACTGCTTCACATAATTTCTTTAAAGATATGTCTAGAGAACAAATAAAAGATTGGGCTGATACTTGTATGGAATTTGTTTATAATGATTTAGGTTATAAGAAAGAACAAATACTTCATGCGACTGTCCATTTAGATGAAGAAACACCACATATTCATTGTGTTGTTGTTCCACTAGTTAAAAAATTAGATAAAAGAACAAATACAGAACGATACACTATTTCTAAAAAACAATATATTAAAGATAAAATCCAGTTATCACATTTACAAGACTTATATCATAAAAGACTAACTGAAAAAGGCTATGATTTAGAGCGAGGTATTAAAGGAAGTGATAATAAACACATTAAAATAAAAGAATATAAACAACTTACTAAAAAACTAAATCATGAATTAAATGTTAAAAATGATAGATTTGATAAAGCAATGAATGATTTTGAAGAAAAAATGAAAACAACTAAACAAACATTTATTGTAGATAAAGATTTTGTTAAAGTTAGAAAAGATACTTTTGAAAGTATGAATAATGTTATTAGTGAATCTAAAAAAGTAATGGAATTACAACCTAAACTACAAACAATATTTAATGAAGTTGATAGCTATGCTAATAGTTATAAATCATTAGAAAAAGAAAATCAAAAATATAAGAAAGAAGTTAGTAAACTTGAAACTGAAAATAAAGAACTAAAAGATGAAAATAGAAGTTTAATTTATAGATTAAATGAACTATTTCAATTATTAAAGAAATTTTTAAGGAAACTATTACAACGAGGTAATGATTATACAAAAGATGAAACTGCTGAAGTTGTTAAAGATTGCTATGATAATAGTGAATTTGATATGGGAGATGTTATTAAAATATCTAAAGGAACAACTAAACAAGATGAATTATTTGAATATGTTGAAGCACCTGATTATTATAAAGAACGAGTTAGAGATTATGATGAATATGATTACGATAAAGACGATTTTGATTTAAGTAGATAAAATAAAAAAATACTCTTGATTTTTTTAATTGTTAGAGTGATAAATAGTAAAACAGAAATTTGAGATTATACCCCATTTAAATGCTTATAGTTAAGCTTTAAGTTAAGGTTTAATCTCTTATCTGTTCTTTAAATAAAGTGCCTAAAATGGCAAATTTGAAAGGAGAATGTTTATGTTATTAGATAATAATACCGAGAAAGTTATTGATTTACTTAATATTTATGATGATTTAAATGATGTTGATAAAGTTAGATTATCAATACATCTACTTGAAGATTTAGGATTTACACCTACTTATGATATTAATAACTTTATTAAACTTTTAAAAAATGTATTATTAATACTAGATCCTGAATCTAAAAATGTAATAACTAACTTTGCCAAATATAAAAACTTATTATTTATTTCAGCAAAGTATATGGAATTATCACTTGAAGAAAAGAAAAAGTTTTCAGTAGAAATGTTATTTAATATTTTTCAATATGATTTTAAAAATGAAGAAATAAATACTAAAATCAATGAACAATTAAATGTATATGATTATTGTTATTCATTAAATGTATTATAAAAGCGAGAATATGTTTAATTAGCATACTCTCGCTTTTTTTATTTGTTTATTTTTATATTGTTAGTTCTACCTACTAACCAATCAAATGAAATATTATAAGTTTTGCAAATTGAATAAGCTGGAATTATTTTTATTAAACTATAACCAGTTTCATAATGATTATAAGTAGACTGATAGATATTACATTTATCTGCTATTTGTTGTTGTGTTAGTTTTAAATTTTCTCTTATTGCTTTAAGATTTTTACCAATTAATTTACTATCTAATTTTATATTCTTATTATATTTAATATTATCTCTTGTAAATCCAACAATAAAATCTAATGAATAATTATATAAATTAGCAAATCTAACTAATTTATTTAAAGGTATTGGTGTATAACCTGTTTCCCAATTTGATATAGTTTGTTTACTCGCACCTAATATAATTCCTAATTCTTCTTGTGTCATTTCAAGTTCTTCTCTACAATATCTCAAATTATTATCTATCATATATATCACCATATTAATTTTCCCATTCAATTGGTGAATATTCACAAAAGTACGACACAATGAATAAAATATGATATAATAATTGAGGTAAGTTTAGGATTTATATAAAGGAGCTATGAATATGAAAAACGAAAATAATAATTATGCAAATAAAATAACAAATAAAATGGTATCAGATTTAAGTAAAGTTATTGAAGTTCAAGAATTTACTTTAGATGACCTAACAATAATTATTAATGATTTAAAAAATGAACAAAAAGAAAAAGTAATTGAAGAAATAATAAATAATCAATTAAATGAATTAAAAAACAATAAAGATATAGATATTAGAAAAGTATTTAAACAAGTTGATGACATAACAGATTACTTCATTAAATACTATGATGATGATTCTGATATAGTTTCAGAATGTGATCAAATAGCTGATGACTTATTGTTTAAGGCTATAGGAAGAAATGAAAGAACTTTAGAACTTCCTGTAAGTAGTTCATATATTAAAAATTATTGTCTTTCTTCTAATATAAGTAATAATCAATTATTTGATTCATTAGTTTGGATTGCTTTAAGATTAGTTGCAATAAATTATTGTATTAGATTTAATAGCAGTTTAGAAGATAATAACGAAGATTAGTAGTAAAGTAGTAAAATTAGCAGTACCCCTAAACTTTCCAAATTTATTGAATTTTACATAAATCGGAAAATAGTAATATTGCGATGTAATTGAATTTTAAAAATATGTGGTATAATTGAACTAACAGATAAATAGTAATTTGTAAGTATGTAAATATATTTTGACATTCTATTTAAGAAATGTCAAAAGACTTTGATAGACGAAAAAGAATATAAATATTATACTTGTTTCAAAAGGAGGAATATATTTATATGGAAATTAACCAAAAATTAAAGAATGCTAGAATCAATATGAATTTAACTCAAGAAGATGTTGCTGAGAAAATTATGATTTCAAGACAAACTATATCCAACTGGGAAAATGGAAAATCATTACCAGACATAATGAGTATTATAAATCTAAGTGAACTTTATCAAATAAGTTTAGATGAACTATTAAAAGGTGATTTAAAGCTGAGAGAAAAAATTAATAAGGATGTAAATAATGCGAAAAATAATGAAAAACTAATATTAACAACAGCAATTATAATTTTTGTGGTTATGTTGATTTATACAATTAGTAAGGTTATTGGTGGTCCATTTTCTGATTTTTGCAAAGAAGCGATAACTTGGGTATTAGGTGGAATTGCTCTTGCATTTGCTATGGCATATTTAAATTCTAAAAATAAATAACAAATTACAATTTGAAATGAAGTTGGAATACTATGGCTAATGAAAGTAAAAAAGATTTTAATGTAATGATGAACAACAATAAAGATATGCCTAAAATACAAATAGTAGAAGATGAAAAAATAATAAAAAAATATGGTGGAACTAAAATGTTTTTTGCACCACCTATTTATTATGATGAGTTAATGAAAAAAGTACCAAAGGGAAAACTTATAACTGTTAGTGTTATGAGAGATTATCTAGCAAAGACAAATAATGCAGACTTCACTGATCCTATGACAGCAGGTATATTTGTAAATATAGTTGCTTGGGCTAGTTATCAAAGAGATGAAGATATTACACCATACTGGAGAACTTTAAAATCAGATGGAGAATTAAATGTTAAATATCCAGAGGGGAAAGAATTACAAAAAAGATTACTTGAAGAAGAAGGACACACAATTATTTCAAAAGGAACAAAGAATATAAAATACTATGTTAAGGATTTTGAAAATAGTTTGATAGAACTATAATTACAAATTACAATTTTATAGTTATTGATTTATAGTAATTTACCGAAAAGATTGTCAGTAATGACAGTCTTTTTTGTTATATATTGACTTTTAACGGTAACTACTATAAAATATAGTAGTGTAGCTTATAGCAAAAAAGGAGATGTGGAGTATATGAAAAATTATGACAACTATTTTCTTCCAGTAGATAATATGGAAGAAGCAAAAAGATATTATGAGGAAATATTGGGGTTAAAAAAGAAATTTGATTTCTCTGATAAGGGAATGGTTGCTTATAATATTGGAAATGAAGAACCTGCAATAATTTTAAAAGACAAAAATAAATTTGA
>CAKOUR010000009.1 GCA_934120635.1 uncultured Bacilli bacterium
TGTAATTATTTGTTAAGTGCCTTTGGAGCCGCTAATTTAGTATCATCAATAATTGGTGTTGCAATATTTATTGTTGCAATTTATGGAGGATACTTCTTAGTAACTTATATTTGCAGTAAAAATATTATTAAAGAGCGATACTAATGGAATATAGGCAATATTCAAAAATAAAAGTTACAATTTAGATTAATGGAGTAATTAGAATACTCCATTTTTTTAAATTTTCATTTCTATGTATATTAACACCCTCGTACTTATTCATTTCTTCTTTAGAATAGACAACACTTTTTTATATTCTTTTGTAATATATTTAACTTTAGCTTTTACATTCTTCCTTGTTAAGTGTTTCATAACTTTTATACAAATTTGTCTTGTTGAAAGTAACATTCCATTCCATAATTTTTCAAGTCTTGATATCAGTTTTAAGTTCAGGATAAATTACTGTAATCTTTTTTTCTTTCACACTTGTTTTTATTAGTCTTAATTTCAAGATTATTTTTTACTATCAGATGGCATTTTCTTACAGATTTTCTGCTACCATTAATTTTACTAGCAATTGCAGAAATGCAAAGTCTACCAACAACTAATACTAAAGCATCTATTTATCTTATTTTAGATTCATGATTTTTTTCATTTTTTATACTTTCAATTTGATTTTTATGAAATTTTTCTAATTTTTATGATATACCCATATTAACAATTTCCTACTGTATTTTTTAATTTTAACAACAGTTTACAAAGTTGTTTTTATTTCGTCAAATTGTAACTTTTATTTTTGGATATTGCCTATAGAACTTTATTATTTAAATAAGATATAATGAAAATCACATCTAAAAATATAGATGTGATTTATTAGAGTCATTGATTTTTGAAGAGCCATTTTTTAGTAGGTTTTAATTAGAATTTTTTCAATATAGTTAATCAATAGATACATAAGATAGGATACAATCATTAATATAATAATACCAGTAATTACTAAATCTAAATTAAATACTTGAGAACCATACATAATTAAATATCCGATGCCTTCTTTTGATACCAGTAGTTCTCCCATAATAACTCCTATTAATGACATACTAACATTAATTTTTAAGCTAGAAATAATTGTAGGATAATTACTAGGAATAATTAAATATCTTAAAATTTGGAATTTATTTGCTTGAAAAGATTTTAATAATTTTATTTTATTTTTGTCAGTTGCTATAAATCCATTATAAACAGTAATTATTGTAATAATTAAGGAAATAAGTAAAGACATTACAATAATAGATTTAGTATTTGCACCTACCCAAATAATTAAGATGGGGCCTAATGATACTTTAGGTAGTGAATTAAAGATGGTGAGATAAGGATCAATAACTTTAGCAATAAATGGATTATACCACAAGAAAATAGCAATTAATATTCCTAAAATTGTTCCCAAACTAAAACTAATAAATGTTTCATAAATAGTAACTAAAATATGATGAATAAGATTATTATGAAGATATAAATCAATTATTGTTTTAACAACATTTTTAGGAGAAGAACTAATAAAAGAATTAATTATATTATTATCAACTAATTTTTGCCACAAAATAATAAGAAATAAAAGGATAAAAACCTGACTAAATATAACTAATATTTTATTTTGTCTAATTTTTTTTAAGTATTTTTTATATCCCTTAGACTTCATGATCGAACACTTCCCATATTTTTTGATAATACTGTTGAAAATTTTTCGCCATTCTATTTTGGATAGGACCAAAAGTATCATTTAATTTGATATCGTAAATTTTTTTTATTTTAGCAGGGCGTTTTGATAAGACAATTACTTGTTCAGAAAAAGCTATTGCTTCCTCAATATCATGAGTTATAATAATTGTTGTTTTTTTCTCTTTTTTGATAATCTTATATACATCATCTGATACACGAAGTCTAGTTTCAAAGTCTAAGGCTGAGAATGGTTCATCTAAAAGTAAAATATCTGGATTAGTTGCTAATGTTCTGATTAAAGCAACTCTTTGTTTCATGCCACCTGATAAATTTGTGGGATAACTATAAATAAAGTCTTTTAATCCATAATTTTTTAGAAGAGAGATGACTTCTTCTTTTTTTTCTTTGGTTAATTCTTTTTTTATTTTTAATCCAATTAGACAGTTATCTAAAACATTTAGCCATGGAAATAGACAGTCATTTTGAAACATGTATCCTATTCGAGGAGTCTTTTTATTAAAAATAATTTCACCGTTTGTTTTATTTTCAAGAGAACCAATAATATTTAAGAGAGTTGATTTTCCACATCCTGATGGTCCTATTATTGCTGTTATGCTTTCTTCTTCTAATGGAAAGCTAATGTTATCGATAGCTAGGATTTCTTTTTCTTTGGTATAATATGTTTTGGATAAATTTTTTATTTCTAGGATTTTTTTGTTCATGAATTGAAATTGGTTGTGTCAATTAAATCTTGGTAAGGGGCATAAGTGTCTAGTAAGCCAGCAGAAATGATGATATCTTGGATATGATTCCATTCTTCTTCGTTGATGGAGATATCTTTTTTCCAAGCATCACCTTTTTTGTATTCATCAACAATAGTTATTAGATCATTTAATGATGTGTTAGGGAAATAATCAATAATGTGATTAGCGATTGTTTCTGCATTTTCTTTTTCGACATATTTTAATGCTTTATCAATAGCTTTTGAAAATCCTTTAATGATATCTGGATTTTTTTCAATATAACTTTTTCTTGCATTATAAGCAGTATAAGGAACTTCTCCTCCTAATGCACCTAAGTAGGCTACGGTATAACCTAGATTTTGTTTGGTTAATTCTAGAGCATTTGGTTCAAATAAGGTTACGAAATCTCCTGTTCCACCAATGAATGCTCCTGACATTGCGGAAAAAGCGATAGAAGTATCTATGGTTAAGTCTTTTTTAGGATCAATGCCATTTTCTTTTAAAGTATATTCTAAGGTCATTTCTGGCATTCCTCCTTTTCTTCCTCCAATAATATGTTTGCCTTTTAAATCATTTAGAGTAAAATTATCAATTTTGGTTCTTGAGACAATGAAAGAACCATCTCTTTTGGTTAATCCTGCAAAAGTTTTGGGATAATCTTTTTCTCCTTTGTTGTATACATAGGTTGTTGCGTTTGGAAGAAAATTTTTAAGATTATCGATTGAAAATCTATTTTGGGGAAATATTGCATTGACGTTTCGTTTGGAACTTTTTGTGCTATAATTTTATTAGATTAATTGGAGGGATATAATGGCAAAGTTGGAATGGAATTTACAAGAAATTATTATTAATAATCAATCATTTTATGATGAAATAAATGAAGTAAAACAATTGCTGGAAGAGGTTAAAAAATATAAAAGTACTGATTTAGATTCTAACTTATTATTAAATTTGTTAGATAAGAAATGGAATATAAAAGAAATTTGCAATAATATTTTGATTTATGGTTCTTTAATGTATTATAAAAACGTGAATGATGATGAATGTGTTGAGTTAAAAAGAGTAGCAGAAGAATTTACTAATGATGTAAATATGACGTTGAAATTTATTGATAGAAAAATATTAGATTTAGGGGTTGAAAAAGTTTCTCATTTTATTGTAGAAAATCCTAAATTAGAGATTTATCAATTAGCACTACATGATTTGTTTCGACTTGAAGGACATATACAGTCAGATGAAATAAATAAAAAGATAAAAGAGAATAATGATAAGATAAATGAGCAATTGAGTATGTATAATAAATTGCTTAGTAATATGGAATATGGAAGGATAAAAATAGATGGTGAGGAAATGAAAATAACATCGTCTAATTTTGCTAAATATATTTCCTCTAGGAATAGAAATACGAGAAAGCAAGCGTATTTTTCTGTGAATCATGCTTTTTTTAAGAAAAGGGATAGTTTTGCTAGTTTATTAAATCAAATTTATGGTTGTAGAATAGAAAATGCTGTTTTGGAAAAATATCGTTCTGTTTTAGAAAAAATATTATTTGAAGAAAATATTTCCTCTGAAATAATTAATAAATTAATTCAATCAGTAAATCATAATTTAAGTCTTATCCAGCAATATTTGAAAATTAAATCTGATTTCCTTGAGATAGAAGAACCTCATTTATATGATTTTGGAGTTCCATTAGATGATAATTTAAAAATAAAGTATTCATTAGAAGAAGCTAAAGAGATAGTTTTGAATGCATTAGAACCTTTAGGGGTAGAGTATATTGAAGCAGTGAAAATATTATTTGATGGTCATATTGATGCTGAGTTAAATGAAAATAAGCATCAGTCGATAACTTTTTCTTGGAATACTTATTCTTTTCTGAATTTTAGAGGCTCATATATTGATTTAAAAAATATGATTCATGAAATAGGGCATATTGTTAACTACTATTTTTCAAAAAATGAACAACCATTTATATATGAGGATAGTACAATATTTGTTGGAGAGATAGCTTCTATAGTAAATGAAATTTTATTGAATAGATATTTGGCTAAAAATGCGAGTACTAAAGCAGAAAAAATATTTTATTTAAGTAAAGAAATAGAAAACTATTTTTCATCAGTATTTAAGCAAACAATGTATACTGAATTTGAAAATGATTTATATAAAATTAAAATGAAATCTGAATTAACATCAGAGGTTTTATGTGAAGGATATGCTCGTATTATAAGAAAGTATTATGGAGATAATGTGATTTACGATGAAATAACTAATATTGAATGGACTCGACTTGGACATTTGTATAGATGGAGCTATTATCCCTATAAATATGCAACAGGATTATTGATGGCAAGCGTGGTTGTGGATTCTTTGGTTGATAGAAAGATATTGTCAAAAGAAGATTATATTAAATTTTTATCAGCAGGTAGTAGTCAATATTCATTAGATTTGCTGAAAATAATTCATATTGATTTGATTAATACTAATGTTATAGAGTCAGGATTTAATGTAATGGAAGAGGATATAAAGAAATTACAAGAAGTTTTACTAATGGTTGACAAAGTGAGAAAAAAGGGGTAGAATATAAAACTAAGTTTGGGGGAATTGCGATGAATGAGGTTACGAAAAAAATAAGTATTTTTCTATTGTCTTTTATGATTATTCTTTTAATTGTGGTAATGTTTGTTGATAACGATAGTTTGAATTCTTTATTTATTGATTACAGTAATCAACTTTCTGTTAATGAGGTAGGAGTGCTTAATGTAGATTATGATAAGGTTGTTTATCAAGATACAAATGTTACTAGTGTTGCTAATAATTCTTCTTCTAATGTTGTTCAAATGGCGAATACTCCTGTTTCAGATGGATGGGTATGGCCTACTGATGGTGGATATACAATTACTACTTATTTTAGTGCTGGGCATAAGGCTCTAGATATTTTTAAGGGATATGGAACCAATATTTATGCTGCTAATAATGGTGTTGTAACAACGGTTAAAGCTGGTTGTATTGCTGGTAATTTAGCATGTAATGGAAGAGGGGGAAATTATGTTGTTATTAAGCATAACTCTTCTAATTATTATACTGTTTATATGCATTTAAAAGATATTCATGTTAAAGTAGGAGATAATGTTTCTAAAGGACAAGTTATTGCTTCTATGGGAAATACTGGTAATGTTATTCCTGTTCCTACTGCTGTTTCTCCTTATTTAGGGACACATTTACATTTTTGTTTATATATTGGAGAACCTTATCGAGGAGGGTATGCTGTTAATCCTATGAGATTGTATTAGCATATTCTTTTTTTTTGTTCATATTTCTATTATAGGAGGGAAATAGGTGGATATTCAAGAGGAAATTAGGAAAGGAAAGACGATTTATGATTTATCCTTAAGGGTAACTTATTATGCTAGAGTGAGTACTGATCATGAAGAACAATCTAGTAGTATTATTAATCAATCAGATTATTTTTCTAGATATATTCAAAATTATTCTAATTGGATTTTTATTCCTGGTTATGTTGATGAAGGGATAAGTGGAAAAGATGTGAAAAGAAGAGAAAGTTTTTTAAGAATGATAGAAGATGGTAAAAGATATTGTTTCGATTTAATTTTAACCAAAAGTGTTTCTCGGTTTGCTAGAAATACGATTGATAGTATTTTATATACGGAATTACTTCTTCAAAATGGGGTAGGTGTCTTTTTTTTAAATGATAATATTAATACTTTTTATTCAGATAGTGAGTTTCGTCTTACTTTAATGGCTTCTATTGCTCAGGATGAACTTAGAAAATTATCTGAAAGTGTAAGATTTGGATTGAGGCAATCGATTGAGAGAGGGATTGTTTTAGGAAACAGTAATTTACTTGGTTATTATAAGAAGAAGGGAAAACTTTATATTGATGAAGAAGAAGCTTTGATTGTTCGGGATATTTATACTTGGTTTTCTAGTGAAAAATATAATTATCGTGAAATTAGTGAAATGATTTTTTCTAAATATCATAAAAAACTAGATAGTACAGGTATTAAACGAATTCTTATAAACTATAAATATAAGGGGTATTATTGTGGAGGAAAAACTAGGGTAATTGATTATAAAAAGAATATTAGAAAAAATATAGATAAGAAGAATTGGGTTGTTTATAAAGATTATGAGAAAATTCCTCCTATTGTTGATGAATTTGTTTGGAATAAAGTTCAAGAAATTATTGAAAAGAAAAGTAGAAAGAAAAATAATTATTTTAGAAAGATTTATTGTATTAAACATAAAAGATATTTTACTTTAAGAAAAAAGAAATATAAAGATATTTATTACTTATATTATTATTGTCCAAAGTGCAGTTCTTTTTCGGTTTCTTTTATCAAAAATTTTTTTGATTGGCATGATATTTATCAATTATTGATTGTTCCAAATGATAGTAATTATATATTTAAAATTATTGAAAATTAGTTTTTTCTATGATATAGTTGTAGTAATATGATAGGAGTTGTTATATTATGAAGAATAGGAAGATATTTATTTTTATTTCTGTTATTTGTATTTTTCTCATTTTTACGATAGGTGGAACTTATGCTTATTTGTATTTAGGACGAACAGATAATAGTGTTACTGGTAAAGGGTATTGTAATTCAGTAGTTTATGAGGGAACTAATATTAATGCTAGTAATTTAGTTAGTACAACTAATTATTTAAATGGCTTGAAGACTGGTGTAAAATTAAGTTATGAAAATGATGCATGTTCTATTTATCCTTTTGTAACTATTTATCTACATACTAATGATTCAACTACTGCTCCTATTACGAGTGTTCATGCTTTTAAATATAAAGTATTTAATGGTAGTACTAAGGTTTCTGAAGGGGTTATTACGGCTAAGGGTGATGTTAAGTTGGCAACTGTACCTTTAACGAAGAATGTTACTACTTATGATGTTTATTTATATATTGATTCTAATATATCAAATGGTTATTTTGATGCTAAGACTTATTCTGGATATATTTATGCATCTGCTACACAAACTTCTACTATCAATTCGTTTTTAGTAAGAGATTTGTCTTATAGTACAAATGATGGTACAGCATATGGTGCTACTTGGGATAAGCCTAATGGTGTAGTTACTACTGATGGTTTAGATGATTATGTAAATTTAGGATTAATTAATTATGATTTTAAAAATGCTGTTACTTTAATAAGTCGATTTAAATGGCTGAAGAATAATAATACTACTGAAAATGAAATAATTAATAATTATGATGCTGCTGGAGTAGGTTTATCTATTTCAACTGATAATGATTTGTTTTTTCAAATTTATTCCAAAGAACTCTCTGCTTATAAGCGGGTTGTATATTCAAGTGCAAAAATTAATTATAATCAGTGGTATACGGCAGTTGGAACTTATGATGGGGCTACAATGAAATTATATGTTAATGGCAATTTAGTTAATAGTGCTAGTTCTAATGGAACTATAAAAGTTAGCCCATGCCCATTATATTTGGGGGCAAATCCTAATTTTGGTTCTGCTGGTGATGATATGTTTTCTAGTTTTACTTATTCAGATGTACTTGTATATAATAAAGTTTTGAGTGAGTCAGAAGTTAAATCAGTGTTTTCTTCTACTGTTGATAGTAGTAAAGTTGATAAAGCAGGTTTATTAGTTTATTATGATTTTAAATAAAATTATTTAATGTGAAAAACAGTTTTAATGATTAGTCTATTTCAACTGTTTTTTCTTTACAAAATATTATAAAAGTAATTTTGTTTTGTTAAATCATTTTACAAATTACGTTGGATAGTGTTATAATATTAAGAGTTAATTAGAAGGTATTGGTGATTTAATGGATAAGTTTTGTCAATTTTATATTATTTTAGGAAATAAGGATTATCAAGGTAAAAATGATGGAAATGTTTATATTAATGCTACTGGTGTTAGGGATATTAATTTAATTAAGGATGCTATTTTTAAGTATTATCATAAAAAGAGTAAAGAAAATATAAAGGTTTCTAATCGTATTGTTTTTTTGGTTCCTGATTCTAGTTTAGATATGCAATGTCAAATGATTATTGAACAGTTACATTTGAATGGGGAGATTCAATATTTACCTAATGAGCAGAAAAGAGATGTTTCTTTGGAGAGGGTTATTTCTAATTCAGTTGATGTTTCTTCTGCAAAAGAAAAAGTAGAGGATGCTACTAGTTCTGTTATGGGAAAAAATGAATCAGTTTCTAATATGGTTAATTCAGTTGGTTCTGTACCTCAAAATACTTTAGAAGAAGTAAGAGAAAAAATAGAAGAGAACTCTTTAGAGAAAGAAGAAAAGGATAAGGATTCTTCTGCTCCTTTAAAAGATAATATTTATCGTGGGGATGTAGATAATTCTATTTTAAATAAGAAAAAAGATGGGCAAAATAATGAGATGTATGAAAAGGATTCTGCTACTTATATGGGGTATAATCCTACTTTGATTAATAATAATGTTCATTCTATTGTTGGTAATCATAGAAAGTCTGCTTTTATTTCATTGCCGGTTATTATTTTTATTTTATCTTCTATTTTGTTGGTTATTTCTGTTGTGATACTATTCGTTTTAGATTAGTATCTTTTTCTTTTTTTGGCAACAAGTTATATTGTTGCTTCTGTGCCACAAAATCCAATGTCTGCATCTCCAGATAAAACGGTTGACATTACTGCATCTGCTCCTTGAGATAATGTAATTTCTACGTCTAATCCTTCGTCTTTAAAATAGCCTAGAGCATCTGCTAAGTATTGGGGTGCGTAAAAAATACTGTGTGTTACTTCTGCTAGAGTTACTTTCTTTAAGTTATTATTTTCATTATTTTTCTTTTTGGTGTTTATGTTAAATATTATACCAAGTGCCAAAATAATAATAATTGAACAAATTAAAATAATCTTTTTCATTTTTCCTCCTTTTATCATTTTATTTTATTCTTACTTTAGTATTTTGGTTACGTATAATGTAAATTAACTTGATAAAGTTTTTTCTTTTTGGTAATATTTAGTAGGAGGATGATAAAGTGAAGAGAATAGCAATTAATGGTTTTGGTAGAATTGGTCGATTGGTATTTCGAATTATGGAGAATGATCCAGAGATAGAGGTTGTTGCGATTAATGATTTGACTGATAGTGAGCAGTTGGCTTATTTACTTAAGTATGATACAAATCATCGTGTTTATCGAGAAGAAGTTTCTTTTGATGAAGATGGTATTATTGTCGGAAATCGTCATATACATGTTTATAGCGAAACTGATCCTAGTAAACTTCCGTGGGATGAATTAGGAATTGATTTGGTTTTTGAGTGTACGGGAAGATTTGTTGATGTTACAAAGGCTCATGCTCATATTGAAGCAGGAGCTAAAAAAGTTATTATTTCTGCTCCTGCTAAAGGAGATATTAAGACTATTGTTTATCATGTTAATGATGATATTTTAGATGGAACAGAAGAGATTATTAGTGCTGCTAGTTGTACAACAAATTGTTTAGCACCTGTACTTTCTGTTTTAGAAAAAGAATATGGAATTGAAAAAGGATATATGACTACTATTCATGCTTATACTAATGATCAAGTTACTTTAGATGTTGCGCATAAGAAAGGAATTCAAGCAAGAAGAGGAAGAGCTTGTGGGCTGAATATTGTTCCTACCTCAACTGGGGCTGCTAAAGCAATTGGTAAAGTTATTCCTAGTTTGAATGGAAAGATGAAAGGTGGTGCAATGCGTGTTCCTGTTAGCGATGGTTCTTTAGTTGATTTAACTTTACAATTGAAGAAGAATGTTACTGTATCAGAAATTAACGATTTATTTAAGGCAAAAGTGAATGAAACTTTACATTATACGGATGATTCTATTGTTTCTAGTGATATTATTTCTTCTACTTGTGGGGCTACTGTTGATGGGAATTTGACTGATGTTTTAGATGGGGAGAATGGTCAACTTGTTAAAGTTATTGCTTGGTATGATAATGAGATGGGATATTCTGCACAGATGGTTAGGACAGCTAAAAAACTGATTAGTTTATAAAAAAGAGCAAATTTAAGGATAAATTTGTTCTTTTTTAAAGCCGTAAGTATTGGTAATAGGATCTTTAAATAGATCTTCTTTAGGAGGAGAATAGGTTAGAATAATAAAATTTAAATAGATTAAGATAATAAATAAAATGGATAAAGTATTTAGATAAGGAATTTTTTTAGTACTTAAGATGTAATAGGAGATTAGTTGACATAAGGAGTAAGTAAGTATCATTAGTAATAATGTTACGGGTAAGAATTCTCCAATGATATAATAGATAGGAAGATATAAAAGTAAAAAAATTAAGATGGATAAAGTACTACTTAAGAATAGATTAAAAGAAAAGTTATTTACTTTTATTTGTTCTTTTTTTAAGAGAAGATAATCAAATAATCCGTAGATTATGGTTGAAGTAAAAAGTATTTTTAAGTGTTCAAAGATAGATTCATTTATGGGAAAAAAGAAAGAGAATAAGATATTAGGAAATAGATTATAAATAAAATGGCTAGGGAAAGATAGAAGGAAAATACCAAATACAGCGATTATTCTTGTTTTGATTAACTTTTTTTCTATTTTTATCACCTCAGTAAAATATATGTTAATAGATAGAAAATACTTATTCTTCTTTTTCCTTTTTGTAAATTTAAGGTTGACAGGATTATGTTCTTATCATAGAATATATTTTTGGGTTTTAACTGGAGGTAATTTTATGGAGTATGAGATAAAAAAGTTAAAAAGAATTGATATGCATACTTATCATCGGTTAATTTCTTGTTATGGAAAAGAGAAGATAAATCAGTATTTTGATTTAGAAATTGAAAAAAGTATTCAAGGAGGAATTTCTTTAGAAGAAATTTGGGAAAAGTTTGGCTATTACTTAGCTACTTTGGATAAGAATTTATTTTATGAAGATATTCTTCAACAGATGAAAAAAAGTTCTGTCAATAAACGAAATGGAAAAAGTTTATTTTCTTTAGAGGATGAAGTCTATTATGGATTTCATTTATTAAAGAAAGATTATATTCAAATTTTTGCTCATCAAGATAGTTATGTTGATTTAGATTTAGAAAAGGTATTTTCTTCAATTAAAAGTACTGATACTGGGAAAAAGTTGGTAGAAAAATTTAGAAAATTTTATTCTGAATGTAATAGATGTTCAAATTTTGATCAGTATTTTCAAATAATTTTAAAAAAATATCAAAAAGGACTTCAAGATGATAAAGTTCTTTCTTGTTTAGATTTAGCTATTTCTTCTAGTGAGGGTTCAAGTCTTTCTGAGGAAGAATTATTGGAACAGGTTGATATGTATTTGGATTATAGTAAGGCTGTTTATTTGTTTCAAGTTTATAATATTCGGTTAGTAAAATATTATGTTAGTCTTTATTTTAAGGATTGGCATATTACTGATTTGGAACAATGTGGTATGATTGGTCTTACTGAGGCGATTTTCAAGTTTGATATTCGAAAAGGGACTCATTTTTGTTCATATGCTTATTTTAATATTAAAAGAGCTATATTTAATAGTGCTTATGTGGATTATCATCTTTTTGGTATGCCTTTGGGGATTGCTAGTTTACAGAATAGGGCAATGAAAATTACGGATATGTATTATTTTTATTATGGAAAGAAAATTACTGATGAGGAACTTGCTTTAAAGTTAAATTTTAAGGATGTTAAGTTATTGTCTTTTATTCGAGAAAGGGATAATTTTGTTTGTGATTCTTTACAGAAGAGAGTTAAAGGTGAAAATGATGGTTATTTTGAACAAGATAATGCTAGTTTAATTGATAATATTTCTTATGAGATAGATAAATTTGAAGATATAGATGACGTGTTAGATGGGTATGATTTTTCTATTTTTATTCAAGATATTTGTCAAATTCTTTCTCCAAGAGATAGAGAGATTTTATTTAAAAGAATTGGCTATCAATTAGATGATGCTATGGGGTTACAGCAAATCGGAGAGGAATATCATCTTACTTGCGAGGGTGTTAGGAAAATTTGTCAGCGTTCTATTTTAAAATTGAGGAAAAGTAAAAAAATTAAATCTTTTTCTCCTTATCAGTAGTGTGATTTTTGTCATGCTTTTTTCTTTTCAAAAGTAAGTTTTTCGTGGTATAATATTTTTGCTTGAAAGTGGTGATGAGAAAATGAAATTAGAAATTAAGGATTTAACGGTAGAAGTAGAAAATAAAATTATTTTAAATCATTTGAATTTACAGATAGAGCCTGGTACTATTCATACTATTATGGGACCTAATGGGGTTGGTAAGAGTACTTTATCTAGAGTAATTATGGGTGATACACATTATCATGTTAAGAATGGAGATATTCTTTTTGATGGGGAGTCTATTCTTTCTCTTCCTGTTAATGAGAGAAGTCGAAAGGGAATCTTTTTAGCTATGCAATCTCCTATGGAAATTGATGGGGTTAGTAATCAAGATTTCTTGAGAACGGCTATTGCTCAGAAAAATCAAGAGAGAGTTGGGTTATATCAATTTATTCAAGATGTTGAGAAGGCTACTTCGGAATTAAAAATGAATAAGGATTTAATTCATCGTAGTTTGAATGTTGGCTTTAGTGGGGGAGAAAAGAAAAAGAATGAAGTATTGCAAATTAAGTTATTAAAACCTAGTTTTATTATTT
Organism: uncultured Bacilli bacterium; assembly: GCA_934120635.1. GTDB lineage: Bacteria > Bacillota_I > Bacilli_A > RF39 > UBA660 > RUG11198. The sequence continues at coordinate 13,105 of CAKOUR010000009.1, forward strand.
TAGATGAACTTGATAGTGGATTAGATGTTGATAGTCTTCGTATTGTATGTGAGAATATTCTTTCTTATAAAAAAGAAAATCCTGATGTTGCAATTTTGATTATTACGCATTATTCAATGATATTGGAATATTTAAAGCCTGATTATGTTCATATTTTAGGAAATAAGCATATTGTTAAGACTGGGGACTATCATTTGACTAGTGATATTGAGGCAAATGGGTATACGAAGTATTTAGAAGAGGATACTAATCATGAATAAAATTATTATTAAAAATAATGTTTTAGAGGAAATAGATAATGAAGTATTTTCTATTAAAAATTGTGAAATAATTATTAAGAAGAGTGGAGAATATGTTATTGAGTATCAAGATTGTTCTTTAGTTAATTGTTTTATAAAAATACTTAAAAATATTGTTGCTAAGATATTTATTAGTAGTGTAGATAATGATTTGGAGGTTAATAATCATTATTCTTTAGATGAGAATAGTCAGTTGTTATTGTTTCAATTTTATTATAATAAAAATATTTTAGAGAATACGGTTATTGATTTGGATGGAAAAAATTCTTCTTTTAAAGAGGGCTTTTCTAGTATCAGTAGGGGAAGTGAGGAATATCATATTATAGTAAATCATAATGCAAAAAATGTTTCTAGTGATATTCAAAATAAATGTATTGGGTTGGATAAATCTTCTATTACTTTGGATATTAATAGTGTTCTTAAGAGAGGAAATACTAATTGTGTAATGGATCAATCTAGTCGTATTTTAACCCTTGGAGAAGTTGATGCTAAGATTATTCCTAATATGTTTATTGATGAAGATAGTGTTGTTGCTAAACATGGTTCTGTAATTGGGGGATTTCGGGATAGTGAAATTTTTTACTTGATGAGTCGTGGGATTTCTTATTCAGAAGCCATTCATTTATTGATAAAGGGATTTATTTTTTCTAATTTGATTGTTGATATGGAGAAAAGGGCGATGATTTTTTCCATTATTCAAAATTTAAGAGGTGAGTAGATATGAATCGTGAAGATTTTCCGATGCTTAATCAAGATTTAATTTATTTAGATAATGGGGCTACTACTTTAAAACCTAAATGTGTTATTGATAGTGTAGTTTCATATTATAGTAATTATTGTGCTAATGCTCATCGGGGAGATTATTCTATTAGTCAAAAAGTGGATAGTATGTATGAGAATGTTCGTGAGAAAATTAAGAATTTTATTCATGCAAATGATAGTAGTGAGATTGTTTTTACGAGTGGGACTACGGATGGATTAAATCGAATTGTTTTTGGTTATTTTAGGAAAAAACTAGTTGAGGGTGATGAAGTTTTAATTACGGAAAGTGAACATGCTTCTAATGTTCTTCCTTGGTTTAGTTTGGCTAAAGAAAAGGGAATTGTGGTGAAATATATTCCTCTTGATTCCCATCATGAAGTTACGATTTCTAATGTTAAGAAGAGTATTACTTCTCGGACTAAGGTAATTTCTTTAGCTTATATTACGAATGTTATTGGAGATATCAGGCCAATGAGAGAAATTATTGATTATGCCCATCAAAAAGGAATTTTAGTTGTTGGTGATGGAGCACAGAGTATTAGTCATTTGAAGATGAATGTTAGTCTAGATGATGTTGATTTCTTTGTTACTAGTGCTCATAAGATGTATGGTCCTACTGGTGTTGGCTTTTTATATGGAAAGTTTGATCTTTTAAATGAAATGGATCCTGTTATTTATGGTGGTGGGATGAATGCAATGTATTTAAAAGATGGTTATGTAGAACTTCGTGAAGTACCGACAAAGTTTGAAGCTGGAACGCAGAATATTGCTGGTGTTATTGGTATGGGAGAAGCAATTTCTTATTTAGAGAATATTGGTATGAATAAGATTATGAAATATGAGCATGAATTAAAGAATTATTTTGTTTCTAAGTTAAAAGAGTTAGATAATATTATTATTTATAATGAAGATACTGTTGGTAGTATTGTTACTTTTAATGTTCGGGATATTTTTAGTCAGGATGTGGCTATTTATTTGGATAAGCATCATATTTGTATTCGTAGTGGTAATCATTGTTCTAAGATATTAAATCAAGTTTTTGATATTAGTAATACTTGTCGAGTTAGTTTGGGAATTTATAATACTTATGAAGAAATTGATGCTTTAGTAGAGGCTTTAAAAAATATAGAGAATATTTGGACGGAAATATTATAAATAAAAGAAGGTGATAAGAATGGATAGAGAATTAAAAAGAAGTATTATTTTAGATAATTATCAAAATCCTTATCATCGTTTAAGACATGATGAAGATGATTATTTAAAGTTAAATAGTAGAAATGTAAGTTGTATTGATAATATTGATGTTTATATTAAGATTAAAGATGGCGTTATTGAAGATATTAGTTTTGAGGGAGAAGCTTGTGTGATTAGTATTTCTTCTACTTCGATTATGGCTTCTACTTTGGTTGGAAAAACTATAGATGAAGCGCTTAAGATTATTGAAAATTATGATGATATGATAGAGGAAAAGGAATATGATAAGGATATTTTAGGGGAGGCTGTTGTTTATGATGATATTGCTAAGCAACCTTCTAGGAAGAAGTGTGCTACGTTAACTTGGAATGGTGTTTATAAAAAATTGCTATCTTTAAAAGATGGTAAGTAGTTTTTTCTTTGAAGTAATTTACAGAAAAATCAAAAAAAAGTGAAATGTGATAAAAAAGTTGTATTTCAAAAAAAACTAGTGTATAATAATTGTAAGTTATGATAAGGAGAGGATACTATGGCTTTGAGTAAATTGAAGAAGATGATTGTAGATGAAATTGATGATGAAGAAGTAGAGGAGTCTGAAAAGAGTGAAGATATGGTTAATAGTGTAGGAACAGGTAAAATGATTTTGTTAGAGCCTCGTGCTTATTCTGAGAGTCAACAAATTGCTGATCATTTGAAGAAGAAAAATACTGTTGTTGTGAATATGAAGAGGGTAACGCCTGATCAAGCAAAAAGAATTGTAGATTTTTTAAGTGGTACAGTTTATGCTTTGGGTGGAGATTTACAAAAAATAGGTGCTGGTATTTTCTTATGTACACCTAAAAATGTTGATGTTGAAGGGGCTATTACTGATGATGATGATAAGGGGAAGAAGGCTAAGAATAACGATATTGATTTAGATTGGTAGAAGTTAGAGGGTGAGTTATGAAACGATTTAGTATTGTTAATAATGGATATAACATAGAAGAAGTGAATCAATTTATTGATATGGTTATTAAAAAGTTAGAACGATTGAGTGAAGATAATAATAACTATTTGATGCAATTAGAAACTTTGAAAAAGCAATCTAGTCAAAATGCTGATGTAAAAGTTGCGAAGGCTTTGATTGCTGCTCAAGAGACAACGGATAAAATGAAAGAACTTGCTCGTACTGAGGCAGATTTAATTGTTAAAGAGGCTAAGGATAATGCTAGTGCTATTGTGCATGAAGCTTTGATTTCTGCTCAAAAGACTGAACAAGAGTTGGATATGTTGAAGAAAAGTTATAGTGTATATAAAACAAAAATGGAAAGTTTAATTAAGGGACAACTTTCTTTGTTAGAGAAGAGCAATATTGAAGAATAATCTCTTCTTTTTTTGTTAACTTTTTTTTAAATATTTGGTACAATTGTAAAAGAAAGAAGGAAGAAGTTAATGATATATTTAGATTATGCTGCAACAACACCGGTTGATAAAAGAGTGTTAAGTACTTTTAATAAAGTTTGTTTAGATTATCCTGGGAATAGTAATTCGTTACATAAATTGGGGATGGAAGCAAAGGAACTTGAAGATTATACAACAGAAAGAATTAAAGAATTATTAAATTTAAAAGATGAAGAGATTGTTTATACTAGTGGAGCTAGTGAAGCAAATAATCATGTTATTAAGGGTGTGTGTTCTAAATATAAGAGTCGTGGTAAGCATATTATTACTACCTTTTTAGAACATTCTTCAGTTTTATCTACGGTAAATTATTTAGCTAATCAAGGGTTTATTGTTGATTATGTAAAAATTAAAGATGATGGTCAAGTAGATTTAGAGCATTTGAAAAAATTATTAAATAATGATACCATTTTGGTTAGTATTTGTGCTGTTGATAGTGAACTCGGGATTAAACAACCTATTGAAGAAATTTCTAAAATTGTTAGAGATTATCCAAAGTGTTTCTTTCATGTTGATTGTACTCAAGCAATAGGAAAAATTCCTCTTTGCTTTGATGATATGGATTTTGCAACTTGTTCTGCACATAAGATTTATGGATTAAAGGGGATAGGATTATTGATAAAGAAGAAGAATATTATGTTAGATAATCTTATTCATGGAGGGAAATCTACTACAGTTTATCGTAGTGGAACTCCAGCACTACCACTTATTGTTTCTACTATGAAAGCACTTGAATTGGTTATTCCTCATATTGAGGAGAATACTTCTTATGTTAAGGAATTAAATCAAAGTATTTTAGAATTTTTTAAGAAGTATCCTTCTGTTTTAATTAATAGTACTTCAAATTCTATTTATTCTACGATTAATATTAGTATTCTTAATATAAAGCCAGAAACTTTTATTCATGCAATGGATAATTATGATATTTATATTTCTACTAAGAGTGCCTGTTCTAGTTCTAATACAATGTCTGATTCTGTGTATGCTGTGACAAAAGATCGAGAAAGAGCTATGCATAGTATTCGAATTAGTCTTTCTTTTAAAACGACAAAAGAAGAAATAGAAGAATTTTTTAGATGTTTTGATTTATGTTATCAAAGTTTAAATTTTAAGGGAAATTAGAATGAAAAAGATTTTTCTTTTGATTCTTCTTACTTTTTGTCCTTTATCTTTTGTTTTTGCAGATACTAAAAATTCTGTTAATATTTATTTCTTTCATTCTAACACTTGTTCTCATTGCAAAGCTGAAAATAAATTTTTGCAAAGCATAGAAAAACAATATGATAACGTAAATGTATATCGCTATGAGGTACATGATGAAAAAAATACTGATAAAATAAAAATGTTGGAAGATATTTATCAAATTAGTTTAGAAAGTGTTCCTGTAACGGTTATTGGTGATACTATTTTTTATGGTTTTTCTGATGATGTAAGTAAAAATGAATTTTTGAGGGCAATTTCTTATTATTCTTTATATGGTTATCAAGATAAATTAGGGTATGCTTTTCAAGTAAAAACGTTACCAAGTTATCCTTATTCAAAAAATACTTTAAGTTATTCTTCCTACTTAAAAAAGATGAATGTTAAAATATTAGGGATTCTTCCTATCTTTACTTTAGATAATTCTATGAATGCTAGTATTTTAGGTGTATTATCAGGGATTAATATTATCTTTTTATGTTCTTTAGTTCTTTTCTTTTTTCTCATTCAAAAAGAAAAAGAACATAAAAATCGCTTATTTCTTTTTATTTTTTATTTTTTCTTTTCTTATTTAGGAAATATATATTTAATTAAACAAGGAATATGGTATTTTTTGTTTATTATTCTTTTTTTCTTTGTACTAATTTTCTATTCTTTAAAAAAGAAAAAATCTGTTTTTTGTCTTGCAGATATTGGATTAGTTTTATCTTTAATGGTTACTTTAATAACAAAATATTATTTTTCTTATACCATAGATATTTTTAATCATATTAATCATTTATATCAGTTTACGGGACTAGATTGTTTTAGTTATTCCATTTATTACTTATTTCCTCTTTTCTTAATTTATCTTATCCTTCTTTGTATTTTATGTTTAATTAATGAGAAAAAGAGTAATAAGAAGATTAATTTGTAATAATAAATAATGAGAAGAAAGCAGTTTAAAATTTTTAGAAATTTGAGGAGTAAAATACTTAAATTTCTTTTTTCTTTTTGATAAAGAATATTTATTGGTAGGAGAAAGTGGTGAAGAGTGATTGTTATAAAATGTATGTTTAAAAATAAAATGTATGTAAAAATAAAATCTATAAAAAAGATAAGAAGAATTATTGACTATAGGTCGTGTTTTTGCTATTCTTTTATTAGGTAAATGATGTACATTTATGATTAAGATTAATAAAATACATAAGTTCCATAGAAGTATTTTATTAATAAAAAGAGGTGGAGATAATGGAACAAGATATAATTAATTTGTTGTCTAATCCTAGCAGACCTTCAATGAGTTCTATTGAGATTAATGATGCTTTGGGTTATAAATCTATTGATGATTATAAGGCTGTTATGAAGTTGTTGGATGAATTATGTGTTAAGGGTATTCTTTATTATAGTGAAAAAAAGAAGAAATATTTGTTATTAAAGAATAGTCATTTAGTTAGTGGAAAGATGTTGATGAATCCAAAGGGATTTGGGTTTGTATCTATTGGTGAAGGAAAGAAAGATATTTATGTTCATCATGATAATTTAAATGGTGCTAGGAATTTGGATACTGTTTTAATTGAGTTGATAGGTGATAAGACTGAAGGAAGAGTTCATAGTATTTTGAAGAGAAATATGGAGAGTTTTGTTGGTACGGTTTATTTTAAGAATGGAAAATGTATGGTTCATCCGGATAATAAAAAGTTACTTGATATTGAGGTTATGAAAGAATGTCAAAAAGGGCTTGTTGATGGACATAAGGTTGTAGTAGAGCCTGTTGATGAAAGTAAATATTTAGGTAGTGTTACTCATGTTATTGGTCATAAAAATGATGTTGGTGTAGATATTTTATCTTTTGTTTATGAAAATAATTTTAAGCCTCAGTTTCCAGAAGAGGTATTAGATTCGATTCAAGATTTGCCTGATAATATTGAGGGAGAAAATTTAAGTGGTCGTCTTGATTTAAGAAATAGAGTAATTTTTACGATTGATGGAGATGATACCAAAGATATAGATGATGCCGTAAGTATTTTAAAGAATGATGATGGTACCTTTGAACTTGGTGTTCATATTGCGGATGTTAGTCATTATGTAAAACCAGATACTTTATTAGATAAGGAAGCTTATGAAAGGGGAACTAGTGTTTATTTGGTAGACAGAGTAATACCAATGTTACCTCACCGATTATCAAATGGAATTTGTTCTTTAAATCCAAATGTTGATCGACTTTCGATGTCTTGTATTATGAAGATTGATTCAACGGGTAAGATTATTTCTCATTGGATTGGGGAATCTGTTATTCGTAGTAGAATCCAAATGACTTATAATAAGGTTAATGATATTTTAGACAAAGGAATCATTGATGAAGCTTATCAACCATTCGCTGATGATTTAAGGATAATGCGACATGTATCAGATTTGTTGAGACAAAGAATGGTTAAACGTGGTTATATTGAATTTCATAGTAATGAAGCAAAAATTATTGTTGATGATGCGGGAAAACCAGTTGATATTCGTTTGAGAAATGAAGGAACAGGAGAAAATATGATAGAAAACTTTATGGTTGCAGCGAATGAAACAGTTGCTAGTTCTATATTCTATCAACAATTACCTGGTATTTATCGTGTTCATAGTAAGCCTGATGAAAAGAGATTAAATAGTTTCTTCTGTTTCTTGGCTTCTCGTGGTTATAAAGTAAATGGAAAGAAGAAAAATATTACAGCAAGAGATTTACAAAATGTCTTAAAGCAATTAGAGGATAAACCAGATGCAAAAATCCTTAATGATTTAGCAATTAGAAGTCAGGCTAAGGCTGTTTATTCAGATACTAATATTGGTCATTTTGGTCTTGGTAGTAAATGCTATGCACATTTTACTTCTCCTATTAGAAGATATCCAGACTTAATTTTACATCGTTTGGTAAAAGATTATCAATATCATTATTCTCCAGAAGTTATTGAATATTGGAATAAGAATTTATCTATTATGGCACTTCATTGTTCTGAGAAAGAACAAGATGCTGTTAAGTGTGAAAGAGATGTTGATGATATGAAGAAAGCTGAATATATGGAAAGTCATATTGGAGAAACGTTTACAGGAGTTATTTCTGGTGTACAAGAGTTTGGTGTTTTTGTTGAACTTCCTAATACAGTAGAAGGCCTTGCTAGAGTAGAGGATATGCCTCGTGGAGGATATCGTTATATTGAAGATGCTATGTGTTTAATTAATAGTAAAACAAAAGATATATTTGGTTTTGGAGATGAAGTTATTGTTCAGGTAATTAAGGCTTGTAAGGAGAATTCAACTATTGATTTTAAGATTTTAGGAAAAGTGAAAGAAAAAGAGAATGAAAATAGTCAAGATTTGGATGAAAAATCAGATTCTAAAAAATATATTTTGAAAAAGAATAAATAGGTGTAGAGATGCAAAGAAGAAAGAAAAAGTTAAAGTTAGGTAATATTTTTATTGCAGTTAGTTTAGTTATTTTATTTTCTTTGGTTTTGATTTATTTTCTTGGTGGTGCTAACTCTAAAAATTTACAGCAAGAAGTAAAAAAAGATAATAAATTGCAAGAAAATAAGAAGGAAGAAGAGCAAGAGTATCAGGCGTCTATGGTTATGGTAGGAGATAATTTAATTCATTCTAGTATTTATAAAGATGCTAGTGATGGAAAGGGGGGCTACGACTTTAGAAAGATGTATGAGTTGGTAAAGCCTATTATTCAAAAATATGATATTGCTTACTATAATCAAGAAACTGTGCTTGGGGGAAAGGAACTTGGTGTGAGTGATTATCCTACTTTTAATTCTCCTCAAGAGGTTGGAGATGCGATGATTGATGCTGGATTTAATTTGGTTTCTCTTGCTAGTAATCATACGATGGATTCTGGGGAGAAGGCTATTTTGGCATCAAGGGAGTATTGGGATAGTAAGAGTGATGTTTTGGCTGTTGGTAGTTATTCTAGTGCTGATGATCGGAATAAAGTTCGAATTGTTACAAAGAATAATATTCGGTATACGATGTTGAATTATACTTATGGTACAAATGGAATAAGTGTTCCTAGTGGAAAAGAATACTTAGTTAATGTTTGGCCTACTAATTTAGAAATAAATGATGTAGAGAAGGATACACAATATCAAGAATATAAAAAACAAGTAAAGAAGGATATTGAACAAGTTAGAGATAGTGTAGATGTTTTAATGGTAGCAATGCATTGGGGAGTAGAATATACAGATGAGGCTACAGAATATGAGAAAGATATGGCTTCTTATTTGGCAAGTTTAGGTGTAGATATTATTATTGGTGCTCATCCCCATGTTATTCAGCCAGTTACTTGGATTGATAAGACTTTAGTAATTTATTCTTTAGGTAATTTTATTTCGGCTCAGTATCAGACTGATGATTATAACAAGATGGTTGGTTTGATGACTAGTTTAGAGATAAAAAAGAAAGTAAAAGGAAAAGATGTAACGATTAGTATTTCTAATGTAGATAATGATTTGGTATATACTTATTATAAGAATTGGCGAGGATTTAAAGTTGTTCCATTTTCTAGTTCGGAGATTGCTAATTATTTGCCTGATTATAAAAGAGTTCATGATAAATATGCTAAGGTGGTAAAGAAATATGATAATAATATTTCGGTAAAGCCTGCTTATGGAGAGGAATAATGAAAAAAATAAGAAATAAGAAAAAGAAAAAATTTATCGTTTTAGTTCTTCTTTTCTTTATTTCTCTTTTTACTTTTGGAGGAGTAGTTCTTTATCAGTATTTTCCTGCTTTTGAACAAAAGAAAACAATAAAAAAGGAAAAAAATACTTCTAAAGAAAATAAGAAGAGTATAGAGAAATTATCTATGGTTATGGTAGGAGATAATTTAATTCATGATAAGATATATTGGGATGCTAAGAATGAGGGTGGTTATGATTTTAAGCCTATTTTTAGGGAAATTAAACCTATTATTCAAAAATATGATATTGCTTATTATAATCAAGAGACAATTTTAGGAGGATCAGATATTGGGGTTTCTAGTTATCCTGCATTTAATAGTCCTTATGAAGTTGGAGATGCGATGATTGATACTGGATTTAATTTAGTTTCTCTTGCTACTAATCATACAATGGATAGAGGAGAGAGGGCAATTTTAAATTCTAGGAAGTACTGGGATAGTAAGAGTGATGTTTTGGCTGTTGGTAGTTATTCTAGTACTGATGATCGAGATAAGGTTCGGATTGTTACCAAAAATAATATTCGTTATGCTATGTTAAATTATACATATGGAACGAATGGAATAAGTGTTCCTAGTGGAAAAGAATACTTAGTTAATGTTTGGCCTGTTACTGGGAATAATCCTGATACAGATACTTTGTACCAAGAATATAAAAGTCAGGTAAAAAAAGATATTGAACAAGTTAGGGATAAAGTTGATTTACTTATTGTTGCAATGCACTGGGGAGTGGAATATCAAGCAATGCCTAATCGTTATCAGGAAGATATGGCTTCTTATTTAGCTAGTTTAGGAGTGAATATTATTATTGGTACGCATCCTCATGTTATTCAGCCAGTTACTTGGATTAATCAAACATTAGTAATTTATTCACTTGGTAATTTTTTGTCTGCTCATGAAGTAGTTAATATGGCTAATCGGGTTGGTTTGATGAGTATGGTTGACATTTATAAAGAAAATGGTAAAATAGTACTAGAAAATTTGCGCAATGAATTATTGTATACTTATTATGATTCTTCTTATCGAGATTTTTTGATTATTCCTTTTTCTTCTATGGAAGAGAAGTATTTAAGTAATTATCGTGAAGTATATTCTAAATATAAAGGAATAGTTCAAGCATTAGATAAGAATGTAATTGTTCAATCGTTGAATTAAGGAAGAGGTGTTATGATGGAAGAGGAAAGAATAGAATTAAATGTTCCTGATATTGGTCAAAATGAAAAAGTAAAAAAAATGAGAGAAGAAGAACAAAAAAATGATTTAAGGGAACAAAAAATTGCTAAAGAAAATAGAAGAAGAGCAGCAATGCGAACTAGAAGAAAGAAAAAAATCAAAAAGTACATTTTTGCTGCTGGTGTTGTTGTTATTGTTGGAGCAGGGCTTACTTATGTGGGAAAAAATGTTATTCAAAATATTAATTATTCATCAAATCCAATAGAAAATACTGTTTCGTCTATTGATAGTTATATTAATAATGGTGAAAAAACTGAGTCTGCTGTGGTTGAGGAGTATGCAGAAAAATATGCCGCTTTAGAACAAGAAATACAATATAATGAACAGAGTAGCAATAGTAAATTGTCTCAGGTTGCTGATGATACTCAAGAAAAGGTAGATGCTCAGATTTCTAAATTAGCAGATAAAATGCTTTCTGATTTTGGAAGTTTAAGTTCTGAGGAATTAAAAACTTCATGTTTCAAGAGAACAAATGATAAACAATCTAGTTTTTATGATTTTTCTCTTTATCACAAAAAAAGTGTTACTTTAAATTGGTTAAAGAAATATTTTGATTATTCTCAAATTGAAAATATTTATAATCGTTTATCTGAAGAAGAGATTAATGCTTTAATTGCTTTTACTACTTATAATTGTATTGATGTTTATGATGGTGGACCAAATAATAGAGAAACTTTTCTTAGGAATTTAGGATTTACTTCTGATCAAGGTGATGAGGAAAAATTAGCAATTGCAAAAAAGATGGCTAATCAAGTTTCCTTTAATATTGCTAAAGAGAGTTTAACACAAGAATTGGGATATTCTTTAGATATAGAGGCAGAAAGTGTAGGAAGAGGTAAATAGTATGCAAGATCAAGAAATGGAAGTTGAGTATGTTACTTTAGAAGATGGTAGTGATTACTTTGTTGTTGATATTATTGATCATTATGTTTATTTAAAAAAAGAAGATGATGATAAGACATTTGAAGTTCGTGAAGTAGTAAAAGAAGAGAATGGAGAAGAATTCTTTGTAGAACTTGATAGTCAAGAAGAGTATGAGAATGCTTTATTATTATTTACAAAGAAGTATGTTAATCAATAATTTGATTTTATTAGTAAACTAAAAAGAAATATTCTTTGGAATATTCTTTTTTCTGTGGTATACTATTTTAAGAAATTAAGAAAGATGGTAGATGGTGATGGTTAAGAAAACAACAAATACTTATGATGAAAATTCAATTAAAATATTAGAAGGATTAGAGGCTGTTAGAAAAAGACCTGGTATGTATATTGGCTCTACTGATAAAAGAGGTCTTCATCATTTAGTTTGGGAAATTGTCGATAATGGTGTAGATGAGGCTTTGAATGGTTATGGAAATCATTTAGAGATTATTATGCATAAAGATGGTTCTGTTAGTGTTACAGATCATGGTAGAGGAATTCCAACAGGAATGCATGCTTCTGGGAAAAGTACTCCTGAAGTAATTTATACAGTGCTTCATGCTGGAGGTAAGTTTTCAGAAGGTGGCTATAAAGTAAGTGGAGGACTTCATGGGGTTGGTGCTTCTGTTGTTAATGCTTTGTCTAGTTTTATGGAAGTGACGACAAGGTATCAAGGAGAAGAATATTATATTTCGTTTAAAAATGGTGGGCATGTCGATAAAAAATTAACAAAGTTAGGTAGTACTAATAAGACAGGGACTACTGTTCATTTTATGCCTGATAGTGAAATATTTAGTAGTACAAAGTTTAATTTTAGTGTTATTTGTGAGAGAATGCAGGAATGTGCTTTTTTGGTAAATGGGCTTAGTATTGAAATTACTGATGAAATTGAAGGAAAGACAGAAAAATACTTATATCATAATGGTCTTGAATCTTTTGTTGAATATTTGAATGAAGGAAAGAATGTTTTACATAAAGTATTATGTTTTAAGGCTACTAAGGATCAAATTAATGTTAGTGTTGCTCTTCAATATACGGATAGTTATTCTGAGAATATTATTTCGTTTGTAAATAATGTAAAGACTAGTGATGGTGGCTCTCACGAAGTTGGGTTTAAGACTGCTTTAACAAAAGTATTAAATGATTATGCTAGAGAAAATAATTTTATTAAGGCTCGTGATAAATCGTTTGAGGGATCAGATGTTAGAGAAGGTCTTACGGCAATTATTAGCGTACAAATTCCTGAGTCTATTCTTCAATTTGAAGGTCAGACAAAAGCTAAATTAGGAACTCCTGCTGCTAGAAGTATTGTTGAGGCAGTTACTACAGAAAAGTTAAAGTTTTTCTTGGAAGAAAATAAGTCAATTGCTACTATGATTGTGACCAAAGCATTAAAGGGAAAGGATGCTAGAGAAGCAGCTAGAAAAGCTAGAGAAGAATCTCGTAAGGGGAAAGATTCTAAAAAAATAGAAAAGATTTTAAGTGGAAAATTAACTCCAGCTCAGACAAAAGATAAATTATCTCGTGAATTATTTATTGTAGAGGGAGACTCTGCTGGTGGTTCTGCTAAACAAGGAAGAAATAGAAAAACTCAAGCAATTTTACCATTGAGAGGTAAGGTTTTAAATACTGAGAAAGCAAAATTAGAAGATATTTTTAAGAATGAAGAAATTAATACTTTAATTCATACTATAGGTGCTGGTTATGGGAATAATTTTAATATTAAAGATATTTGTTATGGTAAAGTTATTATTATGACCGATGCTGATGATGATGGGGCACATATTCAATGTTTACTTTTAACTTTCTTCTATCGTTATATGAAGCCGTTGATAGAGAATGGAAATCTTTATATTGCTATGCCTCCTTTATATAAGGTAACGATTGGTTCACATGAACATTATTTATGGACAAATGAAGAGTTACGTGAACTTACAAAAGGAAAGAGTAATTATAAGATTCAACGTTATAAAGGATTAGGTGAGATGAACGCTCATCAGTTATGGGAAACGACAATGGATCCAGAGAAGAGAAGTTTGGTTAAAGTAAATATTACGGATGTTGCTCTTGCAGAAAAGAGAGTTTCTGTTTTAATGGGAGATGCTGTTGAACCTAGAAAAAATTGGATTAATGAAAATGTTGTATTTACCTTGGAAGATAATTATAAGATTTAGATTTTCTTTCTTGAAAATACTTACATTTTCTTTTTCTTTATAAGGAGAATTGATAATGGATAAGGATGTTTTTTATATGAAATTGGCACTTAAAGAGGCAACTAATGCGTACTTTTTAGATGAAGTGCCAATTGGATGTGTCATTGTTTTTCATGATCAAGTTTTGGTTAGTACATATAATCGAAAAACAATCGATCAAATTGCAACTTCGCATGCTGAGATTTTAGCGATTAATGAGGCTTGTCGTCAATTAGGTAGTTGGTATTTAGATGAATGTATTTTATATACTACGGTTGAACCTTGTTTGATGTGTACAGGGGCAATTATTCAATCGAGAATAAAGAGAGTGGTTTATGGTTGTTCTAATCAAGATTTTGGTTACCTTTCTCAGTTAAAAAATTCTAAAATAGAAGTTGTATCAGGAATATTAGAAGATGAATGTGTTTCTATTTTGCGAGATTTTTTTCAAAAAAAAAGAAAACAACATAAAGAAGAAGTTTCTTAAGATTATTTGATATTTTCTAATTTTGTCATAATTTCTTTTAATATTTTTTCATTCTTATTATTTTTGGGTACGTAATATTTTGCTTTTTTGATTTCATCAGGTAAGTATTGTTGATTGACATAGTCGTTTGGATAATCATGAGGATATTTATAGTCAGGAGAGTGATTAATAATATGTTTAGGAACTCCTCCAATTTTTTTTGTATGAATATCATTTAATACTTTATCAATTGATGCTTCTGCTGAATTACTTTTTGGGCTAAGTGCTAATTCAATTACAATGCAGGCTAAAGGAATTCTAGCTTCTGGTAATCCAAGTCTTAATGCAGAGTTAATAGCAGCATCTACTTTTGGTCCCATACTAGGATTAGCAAGTCCAATATCTTCATAGACAATTACTGATAATCTTCGGCAAATGATATCAATATCTCCAGTTTCTATTAGGAGTCCAAGGTAATACAAAGAAGCATGGACATCACTTCCCCGAATAGATTTTTGAAAAGCACTAATAGCATTATAGTAGCCATCTTCATTTTTGTCGATAATGATGTTTGATTTTCCACTAATACTTTCTAATAACTTTGTTGTGATGTGATGGTTATTATTTGCATAGTAGGCTATTTCTATTAAGTTATAAACAGATCTTAAGTCATGATTAGAATTATTTTTGATGAAATTTTTGGCATTTGAATCAATTTTTATATTTTCTAAGATATTTGAATTAATGACTTTATTGATTGCTGTGTTAATGTCTTCATCATTTAAATCTTTTAATTCGAATATTTGGCATCTACTTCTAATGGCAGGATTAATGGCATGATAGGGATTAGAGGTAGTTAGTCCAATTAAGGTAATTAGTCCTGATTCTAGGTAAGGAAGAAGTAAGTCTTGTTTATCTTTATTTAGACGGTGAATTTCATCTAAAATTAATACCATTCCTTGATATAATTTTGCTTCTTCAATAATGATATCAAAGTCTTTTTTTGTATTAATAACAGCATTGAATGTACGATATTTAACATTTAATTCTGATACAATTGCATGAGCAATAGTTGTTTTACCTATACCTGGATTTCCGTATAAAATCATAGAGAATAGTTTTTTATTTTGAAGGAGATTGGTCAGTATTTTATTTTTTCCAATTAAGTGTTTTTGTCCAATTACTTCTTCTAATTTTGTTGGTCTTAATTTGATTGCTAGTGGTTCATTCATTTTCTTCTTCCTTTCTGTTTTATTATTATAGCATGGAGTAATGGGAATGTAAATTATGGAAATTTTGTATCTTTTTTTATCATTTCATGATATACTAGATTAGAATAGTATAGTAGGTGATAGGGTGGAAAAACTTTTTAAAACAATTGATGAACAGTTAGATATTTTAAAAGGAAAAGGGTTAATTATTGAAGATGAAGCTTTAGCTAGGGAAATTTTACTTCGTGAAAATTATTTTTTTATCAACGGATATCGCATTTTATTAATGAACTCTTATCGGGATAAGACTTTTGTTGTTGGTTCTACTTTCCGTGAACTTTATTCTATTTTTTTGTTTGATCGAAGTTTTCGAAATATTTTATTTAAAAATTTACTTATTGTTGAGAATCAATTAAAGTCTGTTATTTCTTATCAATTATCTAAAAAGTATGGTTATCGTGATAAAGATTATTTAAATTTTAAAAATTTTACGATGGATAGAAATAAATCTAGAAGGGTAAAAGATGTTATTGAAAAAATGAAGCGTCAAATTCGGGTAAATGGTGCTCATCATATGGCAACGATGCATTATATGAATAATTATGGTTATATTCCTTTATGGGTATTGGTAAAAGTTTTATCTTTTGGAATTGTGACGGAGTTATATTTGATTTTAAAACCAGAAGATCAAGTTGCGATTGCTGATATTTTTGGAATGAATACAAATTATTTAGAGAATTTTTTACCTATTTTATCTAATTATCGTAATTTGTGTGCTCATGAAGATATTGTTTATGAACATCGATCTGAGAATGTTATTTTAAATACTCCTTATCATGAAAAATTAGGTATTCCTAGAATGGATGATGAGTATATTTATGGAAAAAATGATGTTTTTTCTGTAATGATTATGATGAAATATTTACTTCGTAGTGATGACTTTCGAATGATGATGAGAGAAATTGAGTATGAAATTGAAAAATTAGATGGAGCCGTTGATTCTATTCCTATTGAAAAGATATTGGATCGAATGGGGATACCTGAAGATTATATGGATTTAGTAAATATGTAAGGAGGAGAAAGATGAAAAAGAATAGTGTTAGAATCATTTTGATTATAGTAGTATTACTTTCTTTTATTAGTGGATCTGTTGGTATGTATTTCGTTTCTTTATTGGGCGCAGATAATGTGAAAACAGTAATTTCAACAGGTAGTTCATCTTTAGAAGAAAAGGATACTATTTCTAAGGGAGTAGTGAATGTGTATGATGCTGTTGTAGTTGTTGAAGGATTTTCTAATAATAAATTGGCTTCTACTGGTACAGGTTTTGTTTATAAAAATGGAAATGGCGTTTCTTATATTATGACTAATCACCATGTTATTTCTGGTATGGATTCTGTAAAAGTTGTTTTAAGTGATAAAACAGTTTTAAAAGCACAAGTTCGTGGTAGTGAAGCTTATTCTGATATAGCAGTTTTAGCCGTTGATTCTAAATCAGTAAAATCTGTTGCTGTTATGGGAGATAGTGATAATCTAAAAGTAGGAGATACTGTATTTACAGTAGGGTCACCTGAGGGAGCAGATTATGCTGGTACAGTTACGAAGGGAATTTTGTCTGGAAAGAATCGAATGGTTGCTGTTGCTCTTTCTAATGAATCTTCTTCGGATTACTATATGAAAGTATTACAAACAGATGCGGCAATTAATCCAGGAAATAGTGGAGGACCTTTATGTAATATTAATGGAGAGGTAATAGGAATTACTAATATGAAGTTAGTTGATTCTACAGTTGAAGGAATTGGGTTTGCAATTCCTATTGAAGATGCGCTATTTTATGCTTCTACTTTAGAAAAGGGGGGAAGTATTACTAGACCTTACTTTGGAATAGGAATGCTTGATTTAAATAATAGTTATTATTTATGGAAAAGTGGTATTATTGTTCCTGATACTATTAAAGAAGGTGTAGTTGTTACTGAGGTTCCTTTGACTTCTCCAGCAGGATTTGCAGGTATAAAAAAAGGTGATATTATTCTTTCTCTTGGTGGGGAAAAAGTGAAGTCAATTGCTGAATTCCGTTATATATTATATAAACATAAGGCAGGAGAAAAGGTGGTAGTGGAATTTTATCGAAATAATAAAATTAAAAAAGTTGAAGTTAAGTTAGGAACTTCTAAAAATTAATAGTTAATTTTAATAAAATTTAAAGTTTTTATGTTACAATAATAGGGACTTAAGAAATTAGGAAAGGAATGATTATTTATGGAATTAAGAGGAAGTAAAACTGAACAAAATTTAATGACTGCTTTTGCTGGAGAAAGTCAAGCTCGTAATAAATATACTTATTTTGCTAGTAAGGCTAGAAAAGATGGTTATGAGCAAATTGCGGCTATTTTTGAAGAAACTGCAAATAATGAAAAAGAGCATGCTAAGATGTGGTTTAAGGAGTTAAATGGTGGTTCTATTCCTGATACTGCTGCAAATTTATTAGCTGCCGCTGAGGGAGAAAACTACGAATGGACAGATATGTATCAAGATTTTGCTAAGACTGCTAAAGAGGAAGGTTTTGATCGATTAGCTTATCTTTTTGAAGGTGTTGCACAGATAGAAAAGGAACATGAGGAAAGATATCGCAAGTTACTTGAAAATGTTGAAGGTGGTTTAGTTTTCTCTAAAGACGGAGATAAGATTTGGAAATGTCGTAATTGTGGACATATTGTTATTGGAAAAGAAGCTCCAAAAGTTTGTCCTATATGTGCTCATCCTCAAAGTTACTTTGAAATTAAAGCTGAAAATTACTAAAATTAATGTTTACAAAAGCATTAATTTTTTAAATTCTTTGAAATTTGGTGGATTTAACAAATTTGAATTTTTTAAAGAATGATTTAGTTTTTTTAAAGTTTTAAGAAATAAAATATGATAAAATCACATCTAAAATTTAGATGTGATTTTTTAGGTTTACCGAATTTCGAAGAACCTCTTTTTAAAATTATTTATTATAGTGTTATTTTTTTATAAATATAATTATATCTTTTTGTACTTTTAGGGTGTAATTTTAGTATTATTTTACATTTTACTATATTGAAAAGGTAAAATTTGATTATTAATTTTTTAAAATTTTTTATTAAGATAAATTGCAAAATATAAAAAAATGTGTTATAATTTTATTTATAGTAGAAAGTAGTTGAAGGTGGATGCTTTTTGTAATAATTTTAAGGAGGTAATTTTATGAAAGGAAATCAGATAAAAGTATTATTTTTACTATTTTTAAGTGTTTTTATATTTAAAATGGGTAGTGTAAATGCTGCTACAGCAACATTTTCTAGGGGTGGTTCTATTGAAAAAGGGACTTTTGTTAATAAAACAATAGGAGGCAAGAAAGCTTATTGTTCTACGCATTATTGGCCGGCTCCTATTGATGGTGCTGTTTACGAAAAAGTTACTTCAACCAATAATTATAGTAAAGATAGTTATATTGCTGGTCAAATTATTAAAATTGCAAAAAATAAATATTCTGGTGTTGATCAATATGTATATATTCAAAATGCGTTAACTTGTTACTTTAGAGGAAAGGCTTCTGTTAATCGTTATAAAGATTCTAGAGATACTTCTTTATGTAATGATAGTAAGGTAAAATCTTTAATTAATACTGCAAAAAAATATGTAGGAGAATATCAATTTAATGAGGGTTCAAAAACCTCTAAGTTACCAAAATTAACTATTAGTACTGCTAGTCAAGTAATTAGTACTGTTTCTTCTAGTTCTGCTTCTCAATTTAATTATACATCTAGTACAATAAAGATTAGTGGTTTAAATAAAGAAAATTATGGTGGTAATAGAAAAAATTATTATTCTTCTTCTGTTCCTAAATATACATTAAATATTTCTGGTGGTGTTAGTGGTTCTACTATTGAATTATGTTCTTCAAATAAATGTTACTCAAATGGAGCTACTGATTTAGTAGATGGAGATTATATTTTAAGAATTAAAAATGGTGGTTCTAAGGGGGGAAAGGTAGTTGTTTCTATTAACGGAGATAATAAGAGTAAATATCCTTCTACTAATATTTGGAAGTGCAAAAGTAAGTGTGGTACATCTGCACAAGTTATGCAAACTTATGTTCCTTCTGTTGATGTTACTAGAGATATTTCTGCGACACAAACTTTTAATTATTCTGCAATAGGTAAATATTCTGCTTTAATTGAAAAAGTAGATGAGAGTGGTAATGCTCTAAAGAATGCTACGTTAAAATTATATATAGCTGATTCTAGCGGAAATAAGATTGGTAATGATTTGTGTAGTACTAATACTCCTGGTAATGAAACTTCTTGCTCTGCTACTGAACTTACTGAAATGAATAATTATAAAGAAGGAAATCAATTGTGTTATACTGAAGAGGTTTCTCCTAGTGGTTATAAAAATATAGGTACAAAGTGTTATCCTATTTCTTTAAAGGGAACTGGTGCTAATGCTACTAAGTATTATGAGTATCATAAAAATGGAGATGAATGGAAAGAAACAGAGATTCTTTCTGGTGGTGATAAGGTCTTTCAGAATTATAAGACTTTTGCTAAAGGAGATAATATATCTGCTGTTAATGTATTTAATGTTAAAAATGGTAAAAAAATTTATAGTGATGTGGAAAAAATATATGAATATAAATATGTTGTTGCTGATAAAGAAAAGGTTTTTTACACTTCTAAAGCACTTCCTGCTGAATCTTCAAAAGTTTATTACCATGGTAATAAGACAGAAAATGAAGATGGAAGTGTAACTTATGAATTTTCTGATCCTATTTATATGATTAATATTCCTAAGGATATGACTGATTCTAGTGATAATACTGGTATTGAAACTAGTTTGGTTGAAGTTGAGGCATATAAGAAAGATGGAAAATATATAATTTTATCTTCTAGTAATGATAGTGGTGGTGTTCCTGTTTATACTGAGAAAAATCCTCAAGAAACTCTTACTTTAGTCGATTCGTATTCTTCAACAGGAAGTAAGGTTTGTTATAATAAAAATGATGGTGTTGCAGCAGATAGTGATAAATATTGTAGTGAAGATTATTATATGACTCAGGTTGCTGTTTCTAATGGTAGTGTTCATATTACTGTTCTTAATGTTTTAAATAGTGTTAAAATTAGTAAAAAAGCTATTACTGGTGATGAAGAGTTACCTGGTGCTAAACTTGCTTTATATACTACTGAAAATGGAAAATGTACAAATACATTAGTAAGTAAAAAAAATTCTAATGCTTTAGGTTTTTCTTATCGAGCTTATAATCCTATTCCGTATGTTGATGATGATGCTTCTTCTAATAATAGTTCAACTAGTAGTACTAATGATTCAACTGGAACTAGTGGTTCTACTTCTGGTAATGATGCATCTAATGATGATGTTGCAATTGATGATACATATAATTATTTAGATGGTTTACAATGGATTTCCTCTGACGAGCCTGTTACTATTTCTGGGCTTGCTGCTGGTACTTATTGCTTGGTAGAAAAGGTTCCTGCTGCTGGGTATAAAAAGGCTACTACGACTACTAAGTTTACTATTAATAAGGATGGTAAAATAGTGGACAGTGTTGAAGGGGAACATACTGGTGATAAAGAAAAAGATAAGACTCTTTCGAATGTAACCTTAATAGTTAGAAATGAACTAAATAAACTTACTATTAGTAAGACAGATATTACTACTTCAAAGGAATTACCTGGTGCGGTTTTGAGAATATGTAATGCTGTAAAGAAGGATGATGGAAGTTATTCTGCTGTTGTATCTAGTGGTGAAACTGGAGATGTGGTTAGTGATTTGACTAATTGTGATACTCCTAATTTGATTGATGGTTCTGAATCTTCTTGGAAGAGTACAGATAAGCCTCATGAAATTTCAGGTTTACCTAGTGGTACGTATGCATTAGTAGAAATTACAGCTCCAAATGGTTATACTACGGCAGAAACAATTTTCTTTAAAATGACTGATGAAGGTGTTTTAACTGATGTTAATGGGAATGTTTTGGCAAATAATAAGATTGTAATGCATGATAAACCTATTAATAATGTAAAAACAGGTGATAAATATATTATTGTTGTTATTGTTATTATGTTATCTTGTTTGGGAATTGGTGGCTATTATTACTTTAATAAAAATAATAATCATTTTAATGATAATGATAAATTTAGAAAAAGAAAAATTTATTTTAATAAATTAAATTAAGATATTTTAATTTTCATAGTATAAGAAAATTAGCCTAAAATTATTTGGCTAATTTTTGTTATATTTCGGTATTTTAAAAAAAGTAAAATACTTCTATTGACTTTTAATTATATATTTTTTATAATTAATTTAAATTTGTTAAAACATGTGAAAGAGATGTTATTTAAATAGTTTATTTAAAGAGAATCTATTATTGGTGGAAGGTAGATAATAAAGTTTAAATAAGGATCACTCTTGATTGTGAACTTTTGAACTTAAGTAGAAAGTGTCCGGGAAGTAGTATCCCGTTATCTAATGAAGTGCACAAAATTTTTGTGAATTAAGGTGGTACCACGTTTTTTTAGCGCCCTTAAGGAATAAAATTTTTGTGCTTTTTATTTTTAGAAAGAAGGATGATTTATATGTATGAAAGTTTAGATAAGAGAGATGTTAAAGATGTTGAAAAAAGTATATTAGATACTTGGAAGAAAGAAGATATTTTAAATGAAACCATAAAAAATCGTGAAGGTAAGAAAGATTTTGTTTTTTATGATGGCCCTATTTATGCCAATGCTAAACCTGGTATTCATCATGTATTTGCTAAAACAATTAAGGATTCTTTTTGTAAGTATAAAGTAATGAATGGATATAGAGTATTAAGAAAGATTGGTCTTGATACGCATGGTCTTCCTATTGAAGTTAATGTAGAGAAAAAACTAGGATTTACAGGTAAAGCTGATATTGAGAAATTTGGTGTTGATGCCTTTTGTCGTGAATGTAATAAGGCAACTGCTACAAATATTAATGAGGTTAATCATATTACCGATATGATGGGACAATTTATTGATTGTAAAAATCCTTATATTACTTGTTCTAATGATTATATTGAGTCAGAGTGGTGGATTATTAAACAAATGGATGAGAAGGGGCTTTTATATCACGGAAATAAGGTACTATGGTATTGTCCTAGATGTGGTACAGAATTATCTCAATTTGAAGTATCACAAGGGTATACTAAAACTAGCGTTAATACGGTTATTGTTCCTTTAAAGCGAGTAGATGCTGATGAGTATTTCTTAGCTTGGACAACAACCCCTTGGACTTTGGTGGCGAATGTTGCGATTTGTGTTAATCCTGATATGACTTATATTAAAGCAAAATCTAAGGGATATCAATTTATTGTAGCAGAAAGTCTTGCTGATCGTGTTCTTGGAGAAGATTATGAAGTAGTTGATACTTTTAAAGGTAGTGATTTGGTTGGAATAAAATATGAACAATTAATGCCTTTTGTTCATGTTGAAGGAAAATGTCACGAAGTCATTGCTGATGGATATGTAACAGACAGTGATGGTACGGGTATTGTTCATATTGCTCCTGCATTTGGTGCTGATGATAACCGCGTTTGTTCTCAAAATGGGATTGGTTTTGTGAATCCAGTTGGACTTGATGGAAGATATACGACTGGTCCATGGGAGGGTCGTCTTGTTACGGATCCTGAGCTTGAAATTGATATTATTAAATGGTTAAAAGCAAATGATAAGTTATTTAAGAAAATTAAAATTGAACATGATTATCCACATTGTTGGCGTTGTAAGAGTCCTTTAATTAGTTATCCTAAACCTGCTTGGTATATTAAAACAACGGAATATAAAGATAAAATTATTGAGGCAAATAAAAAAATTCATTGGTATCCTGCTTATGTTGGAGAAAAACGTTTTGGAAATTGGCTTGAGAATATAGTTGATTGGGGAATTTCTAGAAATCGTTATTGGGGTTGTCCACTTCCTGTTTGGGAATGTTCTTGTGGAAAGAGAAAAGTTATTGGTTCTCTAGATGAATTGCAAGAAAATGTTGTTGAAGATGTTAATGTAAGAGAGATGGAATTGCATCGTCCTTATGTGGATCAAATTCATTTAAAATGTTCTTGTGGTAAAGAAATGACTCGTGTTAAAGATGTTTTAGATGTTTGGTTTGATTCTGGTTCGATGCCTTATGCGCAATTTCATTATCCTTTTGAAAATCAAGAATTATTTAAAAGTCAATTTCCTGCTGACTTTATTGCCGAAGGTCTTGATCAAACTAGAGGCTGGTTTTATGTTTTACTTGTTATTTCTACGATTATTTCAGGAGAAAGTTCATTTAAAAATGTTGTTGTAAATGATATGATGTTGGATGAATTTGGAAAGAAAATGAGTAAGTCTGTTGGGAATATTGTTGATCCAATTGAAATGATGGAGAAGTATGGAGCAGATAATATTAGATGGTATATGTTATATACATCTCCTGTTTGGACACCTCTAAAATTTTCTGAAGCTGGGGTAAGAGAAGTTCATAGTAAATTCTTTAATCCTTTAAAAAATACTTATACATTCTTTCAAACGTATGCAAATATTGATCATATTAATATTGAGGATTGCAAGGTTAAGTATGAAGAAAGAGAAGAAATTGATAAGTGGCTATTAAGTAAATACAATCATCTAATAGAAAAAGTAAGAGAGTTTTACGAGATGTATGATTTAAATTTGGTTGTTAGAGAAATTACTAATTTTGTATCTGAAGATTTATCAAATTGGTATATTAGAAGAAATAGAAATCGTTTTTGGGGAAGTGATATGAATACAAGTAAGAAAAGTGTTTATATGACTACTTATGAAGTAATGGAAGGTTTGTGCCGTTTATGTGCACCGGTTATTCCTTATTTAACAGAAGAAATCTATACAAAATTAACAAAGAAAAAATCCGTTCATTTAGCAGATTTTCCTGTTTGCTCTAGAGAATTAATTGATAGCAAGTTAGAATATAAAATGGATTTGGTTAGAGATTTAATTACTATGGGAAGAAACATAAGAGAAGAATCTAAAATAAAAGTTAGACAACCAATTAAGAGTGTTATGTTAGAGTCTTCTATTAAGAATGATATCTCTGGACTTGAGTTGTTAATTAAAGAAGAATTAAATGTTAAAGAAGTATTATATGTTGATGATGCTAATTTATATATGAATATATCTTATAAGCCTAATTTTAGGGTAGCAGGTAAAGTGTTTGGTAAAGATATGAAAGAGTTTTCTAAATATTTAGAAAATATTAATAAGAATGATTTATTAAAATTATCTAAAGGAGAATTAATAGTTAATTTTAATGGTAATGAATATAAGATAACTGAAGATTTAGTTGATAAAAAAATAGAACCAAAAGAGGGATTTAATGTTTCAGTTAATGATAATTTGATTATTATTCTTGATTTAGAATTAACGGATGATTTAATTAATGAAGGTCTTGCTAGAGAAACAATTTCTAAGATTCAAAATCTAAGAAAGAGTAGTGGTTTTGATATTGCAGATCGAATTAATATTTATTATTCTTCTAATGATTTATATAGTAATAAGATAAGTAATTATATTAAGTTTATTTGTGATGAAACACTTGCACTTAGTATGAAAAAAGTGGATAGTATTGAAGAATTTGAAAAAATTAATGACTTTGAAGTAGGAATAAAGTTAGAGAAAATTGATTAGTAAAAGAAATGGAGAAATTCTGTTTCTTTTTCTTATTTTTTATAGTAGAATGATTATTATAATTATTTATAGGGAGTGATAGTATATGAATTTAGTTGGAAATCATTGGGATAAAGTTTTAGATCATGAGTATCATGAAGAATACTTTAAAAAAATTGTTGCTTATATTAATCGAGCTTATAAAGAAAGGGAGATTTTTCCTCCAAAGTCTAGAATTTTGAGAGCACTTACATTAACAGATTATGATGATGTTAAAGTAGTTATTTTGGGACAAGATCCTTATCATGGGGTGGGAGAGGCGAATGGTCTTGCTTTTGCTGTTTCTGATGGAGTTAAGATTCCTCCATCTTTAAGGAATATTTATAAGGAACTTTATAATGACTTGGGAATTGAACCATCTTCTGTTGGTAATTTAGAATGTTGGGCTAAAGAAGGAATTCTTCTTTTGAATGCTGTTTTAACAGTTGAAAAAGATAAGCCTGCTTCTCATAAAGATTTAGGTTGGGAAAATTTTACAGATGCTATTATACGAAGTTTAAATGCTAAAGATACACCAGTGGTATTTATTTTATGGGGAAACTTTGCTCGTAGCAAGAAAAATTTAATTACTAATCCTAAACATTATATTATAGAGTCAACTCATCCTTCTCCATTTTCTGCTAATTATGGTTTTTTTGGAAGTAAACCATTTTCTAAAACAAATAGTTTTTTAAAGAAAAATCATTTAAAAGAAATTGATTGGCATGTAATGTAAATAAAAAATGATGAATTTTGAATTTGTCTTTATAGACTTTTATTCTTATTCATCATTTTTTATTAAATAGAATTATTTTTTGTATTTCTTTTTGATAAAATGATAAGTGCTGTTGTAACAATAGCGATGGTAATTATAATGTATAGAGATAGTGATCCTGTAACTGGGTTAGTTAGTCTTTTTAATGAAAATTCTTTGATTATTTTATTGTCATATGTTATTTGTAATTTGTCCCCATTAATAGTTACATTTGCTCCATTCCATGAAACTTTAACATTGTTTAAAATTTCTTGATCACTGTCACCATTTACTTCTATTGTGCTATCACTTTCATTGATAGGATATTTGTTGCTTGTTAAGTTGATGAAATGTAAGTCATAGGAAGCATATAGTTTTGGTTGAATGTTAGATGATACGTTATTTAAAGTTAAATCATCAGAATATAATTGTATTCTTGCATAATTGTTTTTGCCTGTAATAGTATCTTGTTCATATGGATTACTGACTTCACAGTTAGTGATTGTTGTTGTTTCTTTTGTTGGAGTGCTTCCATCAACTGTATATTCAACATTATAAGTACAAACATTTTTATAATTGCTTTCGTTGATTAAGCCATTTCCTTTGTATAATGTGTATTTTTTTAAGGAGATGTTATCTGGTACATTTGTCATAAATTCATTTACAGAAATACTTGATCCATAGACTGGTACGACTTTATAATAGGCAATATCTAAGTTTTTTAAATTTGGGTAAGCAGATAAATCAGTATTGTTTAACCAATCGTTTTCTAATCCCATGTATGTTATTTTACTTTTATCTGTTATATTATATAAATCAAAATTATTAAGTACTGCATTTATTTTTTCTAATTTGCTTTGACTACCTAAATTTAAACTTGATAAGTTATTTGATGATGCATATATTTCAGTTAAATTTGATAGTCCAGATAAGTTTAAGTTAGAAAGTTTATTAGAAGAAATATTTAAGTAAGTTAGGTTTGTTAATTTTGATAAGTCAATTGAACTAATATTATTGGCATATAAGTCTAGGGCTTTTAATGCTGTATTATTTGATAAATTGACATTTGTTAATTGATTTCCAGAACTGTATAAGTATTCTAATTTTGTATTTTTAGAAGTATCTAGGTTTGCTATTTTGTTTGCTGATATTATGAAATAATTTAAATTTGTTAACTTTGAAATGTCAATACTACTTAGTTTATTAGCGTTTAAGTCTAATTTTGTTAAATTTGTTGCTGATGTTGGTAGGGTTAATGAAGTTAATCCGTTTCCTGATAAGTAAACGTGCTCTAGTTTTGTATTTTTACTTAAATCTATAGTAGTTATTTTATTTAATGATAATAGTAAAAGTTTAAGTTCTGTTAAATTAGAAATATTTATACTTGTTAATTTATTATTATAAACGTTTAAATCAATTAATTTAGAATTGTTAGTTAAATCAATATTTGTTATTTGGTTTCCATTTAAGTATAATTGTTGTAAATTTGTATTTTTACTTAAATCAATATTTGTTAACTTGTTGAATGTCATATTTAACATTACTAAATTTGTATTTTTACTTAAGTCCATAGTACTTACATTGTTTTTGTATAAATTTAAATATCTTAGGGAAGTAAGCTTTTCTATTCCTTTTGTACTTGTTATTTTTTGATCTCGACATATAACTTCAGTTATTTTTGATAATTCTTCGTCAGTTGCACTTGTTCTATCTTTTCCTAATGTGTCTAGTACACATCTGTATAGTTCTTCTGATTCAAATCCTGCATCTTTTGCTGATGTTAGGTATTGGTTTGTTTGAACTATAGTTTTTTTACTGTTTTGTTTATATGGATACAAATTTATAGTTGTTAGTATACATATAATTGTTGTTAATAAAAATATTTTTTTCTTCATTTATTTTCACTCCTTTATTTTTCTTAGATAGGATTTGAATGTACTCTATCTTGATAGTATTGTAGCATATATTTTATTTAATTTCTATAATTTTATAAAATAATTTTAATTTTGCGTGAATTTTAATTTTGCGTGAATTTTAATTTGCATTGATTGAAAGTTAAATGAAATAATAAAAATTGCTATTTTATTTCCAATTTTACAAATTGGGAAATGTTAGATAACTTTATTGACATGGTTTATTATTCAAGTTAAAATTATATTAATTATGGACTAAAGGTAGGGATAATATGAATGAAGTTGAAATTAAGGATAATACAATTTTAATTGTAATGAATGAAGACAAAAATCATTTGATTAAAATTTTTGGGGAAAAGAATTTATTTTATTCTAAAATTTTTACAATAAGAGAGTTTATGGATAAGTATTATTTTTCTTATGATGAAAGGGCAATTTATTATCTTAAAGAGAAATATCATTATAATTATGATGTTGCTTTGATGTATTTATCTTTGTTTTATTTTGTTTCTGATGATATAGATATTGATGTAGAAAAAGTAAGATGGGTAAAGAAATTAAAAAAAGAATTGCAAGAGGAAGGACTTCTTTTTTCTTCTTCTTATTTCTTAGAATATTTAGTCAATAAAGATATTGTTTTTTATGATGTTTTTTTTGATGGTATGGTGACTCAGTTATATCATGATTTAGAAAAAAATTTTCAAGTGAGAACTTATTTTTCACAAAAAAAACAATATGATAGGGATATTTTGTATGAGTTTTCTGATATTTCTGATGAAGTTGTGTATGTTGCTACAGCTATTTTGGAGAAAATTAAAAGTGGAATTTCTCCTTCTTGTATTAAGTTGTGTGGGGTAGAGGGAGAATATTTGCCTGTTGTGAAAAGAATTTTTTCTTGGTTTTCTTTGCCAGTTGATGTATCGGATAATTTTTTATATGCTACATTAATGGGACAGGATTTTTTAAAAAATTTAGGTCATCGTCCAGATGAGGCAATGGATTATTTAAAAGCACATTATTCTTTATCTCAAAAAGAGGAAGCAACAATTTTTAATCAGATTTGTGATATTGTGAATCATTATGTATGGGTAGATGATTTTTTTAAAATAAAAGATTTTCTTATTCATGATTTTAAACATACAAAGGTAATAAATAAAAAAAGTACTAGTGGAATAGAAATCATTCCTAATTTGCGAAATGTGGGGGATGAGTTTCATGTTTTTTTGCTTGGTTTTAATCAGGGGATTATTCCTAGATTGAAAAAAGATGAGGACTATTTTGATGATGCTTTAAAAGAAAAGTTAGGTCTTATTTCTTCAAAAGAGGAGAATAAAAGGGAAAAGAATAGATGGCTTCAGGAGATTTTAGGGGTTAAGAATTTAGTGATTACAATGAAGAGAAAGAGTCCTTTGGGGGAATTTTATCTTTCTAGTTTGAATGATGATTTACAAATGCATGTTGAGAGTGTTAAAAATACTTATTGTTATTCTCATTTGTATAATAAGCTTTTACTTGGGGAAAAGTTAGATACTTTGGTAAAGTATAATGAAAAGGAGGAAGATTTAGATTATCTTTATGAGAGATATCAAGATATTCCTTATTTAAGTTATGATTCTTCTTTTAAAGGGATTAGTAAAGATAAGTTAAGAGATTATTTAGATGGTAAGTTAACTTTATCTTATAGTGCAATGAATAGCTATTATCAATGTGGATTTCGTTATTATCTTTCTAATGTTTTAAAACTTAATTTATTTCCTAATACTTTTTATACTGTTTTGGGGAATATTTATCATGATGTTTTGTCAGAGTATAAAAAAGAAGGTTTTAATTTTTCTGATGTTTATGATGAGGTTGTTAAGAAGTATGAAGAGGTATATTCTTATGATGATAGAGAAAGATTCTTTATTGATTATTTAAAGGGGGAACTTAAATTTATTATTGATACAATTTTAAAGCAAGAAGAAGAATCTGATTTAAAGAGTGCTTTTTTTGAGGATAGAATTGTTAAAAATTATCATTATTCTTCCTATGATGTTTGTTTTAAGGGCTTTGTTGATAAGATGATGGTTAGTGATGATGAGAGGTTAGTTTCTATTATTGATTATAAGACAGGGAATCCTAATTTGAATTTAAATTATACGATTTATGGGTTAGATTTACAGTTACCGATTTATTTATTTTTAGCTAGAAATAAGTTTCCTGAGGCTAGGATTGTTGGATTTTATTTACAAAAGATTTTAAATAATGAGATTAGTCGTGATAATCAGCATTCTTATCTTGAATTGAAGAGGGAGAAGTTAAAATTGCAAGGATATAGTAATTCAGATGTTTCTATTTTATCTTTATTTGATAAAACTTATTGCAATAGTAAAGTGATTAAGGGGATGAGAACGACAGCTAAAGGTCTTGGTACTAAAAAAGTTTTAGATGATGTGAAGATGGAGGCTTTAGGAAATTTAGCTGAAGATAAGATAACTGATGCGATGAGGGGGATAATTAATGCTAATTTTATGATTAATCCTAAGAGAATTGGAAATGATAATGTTGGTTGTAAGTATTGTCATTATCGAGATATTTGTTTTATGAGTGAAAAAGATATTGTGGATTTAAAAGAGTATAAAAATTTAGAATTTTTAGAAGAGGAAAGTGTTGATTGATTAGGAGTTGATGTTATGTATACGAGAAAAGAACTTGCGGATAAAGTAGGGATATCTGTTCAGAAGATAAAAGAATATGAGGAGAAGGGGTATTTAGCTTCTGTTTGTAATTTTATAACGGGGAATCATTATTATAGTGATTATAAGCCAATATTGTTATCTTTTCTTTCTTGTTTAGAAAAAAGAGGTATGTCTCAAGAGAAAATTTTGGATGTTTTGAATGGAGAAAAATCTACAGAAATTGAATTATTGGAAAAAGAAAATTATATTCAGAATATTAATTTTTCGATTATTTCTGGTGATTATCAAGACTATGTTAAATGGAATGGTAAAAGGGAAGAGAATTCTGTTGAGGCACATGAGATAAAGACAAATCATGCTAAATATTATATTATTTTAGATGAAGATAGATTTTATGGAAATTTCTTAGTTTATTGTTATGAAAATACTTTTTTTGAAAATAGTTTACTTGTTTGTAATGATATTTTGTTTAATATTGTGATTGATTATTTAAAAGGAGAAGGTTATTCTTATATTACTTATTATGAATATAAAAAAGAAGAAAAAACAATTCAATATTTAAAAGATAAATATTCAGCAGAATTAAT
Source organism: uncultured Bacilli bacterium (assembly GCA_934120635.1). Lineage (GTDB taxonomy): Bacteria > Bacillota_I > Bacilli_A > RF39 > UBA660 > RUG11198. The sequence goes on from CAKOUR010000009.1 coordinate 44,385, forward strand.
AGATGATAATGTTTTATTTGGAAATATTTTGTTTGTAAAATTAAAAATTATATTATAGGATAAGGGAGGTAATTTGATGATACCAATAAAGCCAGCTGATGTAACGTGGACTGATGAACAGTGGGAGGCAATTTATGAAGATCATAAGAATATTATTGTTTCTGCTGGTGCAGGTTCGGGGAAAACTGCTGTTTTAACAGAGAGGGTCATTCGTAAATTGAAAGATGGGGTTGATGTTAATCGGCTACTTATTTTGACCTTTACGAAGGCTGCTGCTGGAGAGATGGCGGATAGAATTCGAAAAAAAATTAAGAAGATTCCTGAATTAAAGGAGCAATTAGATTTATTAGATTCTGCTTATATTACTACTTTTGATAGTTTTGCTTTATCTATTGTTAAAAAATATCATTATTTATTAAATATTTCTCCTAGTATTGGGATTATTGATTCTAGTGTGATTACTTTGGAGAAAAGTAGAGTTATGGATGAGATATTTTTGTCTTATTATCAAGAAAAAGATGAAGATTTTTTGAAGATGATTCGTACTTTTTGTACGAAGGATGATACAGAAATTAAGAATTCTATTTTGAAAATTAGTAATCAATTAGATTTATTATCGGATAAGAAGAAATATTTAGAAGAATATCTAGATAAGTATTATTCTGATGATCGATTAATTCGAAATGTAGAGGAATATTTTTCTCTTATTCAAGAGAAGATAGATTTTATTTTTGAGACGGTTTCTGCTATTTCTTTGCTTGATGCTGAGTATGCGATAAAGTTAGAAGAGTCTTTGGAGATGCTTAAAGAGATTCATTGTTATAATGATATTCGTAAGTATTTAAATATTAAGTTGCCATCTGCTCCAAGGGGGAGTGAGGAAGAGTTAAAGAGTTTAAAGTCTTCTATTAGTGATGTACTTAAAGAGATAAAGAATTTGGCAGTTTATGAAGATGAAGAGGAGATTATTTCTACATTAAAGAGTACTTATGATACAGTTAAAGTAATGATAGAGATTATTTTAAAGTTTACGGATAAGATTTCTTGGTATAAAGAAGATAAGGGAGCTTATGAATTTAATGATATTGCTATTATGGCAATTGATATTGTTAAGAATTATTCTTATGTTCGGGATGAATTAAAAGAATATTTTAATGAGATTATGATAGATGAATATCAGGATACGAATGATTTGCAGGAAGAATTTATTTCCATGATTAGTAATCATAATGTTTATATGGTAGGAGATATTAAACAATCTATTTATCGTTTTAGAAATGCTAATCCTTATATTTTTAAGAATAAGTATGATTTATATAGTGAGAGTAAGATAGATAAAAAGATTGATTTGAATAAGAATTTTCGTTCTAGAAAAGAAGTATTAGAGAATATTAATGCAATTTTTACTTTAATTATGGGAGAAGAATTAGGAGGGGCTAATTATTTAGAGAGTCATCAGATGATTTTTGGTAATGGAGCTTATTTAAAGGAAGAGGCTAATCATTCTCATGAAATGGAGATTGTTCGTTATCCTTATTCAAAAGAAGTTGGTTTTAGTAAAGATGAAATAGAAGCTTTTATTATTGCTCGTGATATTCAAGATAAAGTAAGGCATGGATATTTGGTTTTTGATAAAGATAGTGGTATTTTGAGGAAATGTTTATATAGTGATTTTTCTATTATTATGGATAGGGCTACTACTTTTGATTTATATAAGAAAATTTTTGGTTATTTGGGAATTCCTGTTACTTTATTAAAGAATGAAAAAATGAATGATGAGGATGATATTTTACTTATTTCTAATATTATTAAGTTGGTATTAAAACTTTCTGTAAAAGAGATAGATACGGAATTTAAATATTTATTTACTAGTATTGCTAGGAGTTTTTTGATTGGTCTTTCAGATGAGGAGATTTTTGATTATTTTATTAAAAATACTTATATGGAAAGTGATGTGGTAGGGAAGTGTTTGAAGTTGGTAAGGACTCTTCCTTATACGACACCTCATCAACTTATTGATGATATTATAGATAGTTTTTCTTTTTATGAGAAATATATTACTATTGGGAATGTTGAAGGTGGTATTGTTAAGTTAGCTAAAATTCGTGAGATAGCGATTAATTTGGAGAGTTTAGGGTATTCAGTAAAGGATTTTTCTCTTTATTTATCTGAACTTTTAGAAAATGGAATTGAAATGCAATATGAAGTTAGTGATAATGGGGCTACTTCGGTTAAGTTGATGACTATTCATAAATCAAAAGGTTTAGAGTATCCTGTTTGTTATTTTAGTGGATTATATAAAAAGTTTAATATTAGTGATTTGAAAGAAAGGTTTTTATATGATAAGAATTATGGGATAATTACTCCTTATTTTCAAGAGGGAATAGGAGAGGTAATTTGGAAAGATTTAGTTAGAGATTGTTATTTAAAAGAAGAAATTAGCGAGAAGATTCGATTATTTTATGTTGCTTTAACGAGAGCACGTGAGAAGATGATTATGATTGTTCCTGAAAATGATAAGTTGAGAGATTTTTCTCAGGTAACAGTTTTAGAGGATTCTGTGAAAAAGAATTTTCGTACATTAGAAGATATGTTGGATTTTATTTCTTTTCGACTTTCTTCTTATGAGAAAAAGATATCTTTAGAGGATATTCACTTAACTAAGGACTATGCTTATTTAAAGAAAAGTAATTATCAGGAATCTCTTAGTAAAAAGAAAAAAGAAATTGAAGTATTTTCTTATTCATTTTCTCAGGATGAAGTGGAAAGTAAAAGTTTTTCTAAGAAGAATCATGAAGTGATTAGTAAGAATCAGTATGAACTCATGAAACTTGGTACTATGGTACATGAATATTTGGAATTTTTTGATTTTAAGAATCCTTGTATTGAGAAAATAGAAAATAAAGAGGTACAGGAAATAATCAAGAGACTTCTTAAGTGTTCAATATTTCAAAATATAGATAAGGCAAAAGTTTATCAAGAGTATGAATTTATTGATGAAGAGGGAAATCAAGAATTACATGGGATTATTGATTTGATGCTTGTGTATGAAGATCATATTGATATTATTGATTATAAGTTATCTAATATTTATGATGATGATTATGATGAACAATTAAATGGCTATTACAAGTATATTCAGAAGAAGACAGATAAGAAAATTCATCTTTACTTATATTCATTAATTAGTGGGGAATATAGAGAAGTAAAGAAAGTAGATTAGAGGATTAAAAATGATTAGAAAAATTTGGGAGAAGAAAAATGAGTAAGTATATTATTGTAAGAACTTATTGTGATAGTTTAGATATTTCTAATAAAATTATCTCTTGTTTATTAGAAAAGAGATTAGTTGCTGGTAGTCAAATTGTTACTATTACTTCAGAATATTGGTGGAATAATGAAAAAAGAAAAAAAGAGGAATTTCAATTATCTTTTCGAAGTAGATATGATTTATTTACTACAATTAAGAAAGAGATTTTAAATAGTCATTCGTATGAAGTACCAGAAATTTCTTGTACAGAAATATTAGATGGTAATCAAGAATTCTTTGATTGGATTGATAAAGAAGTAGAGAAGGGTGTTTTTAAATGTGACTAGAATAAAAAATATTGTTTTTGATATTGGAAATGTAATTCTTCATTTTGATTTAGATGAAGTTCTTCCTCACTTTGCTTCTAATGAGGAGGAAAAGAATTTTTTACTTCAGGAAGTTATTCATTCTCCAGAGTGGCTTTCTTATGCTTTAATTGATACGGGTTTTCTTTCTAGGGGGCATGCAATTTCTATTGTAGAGGATAGAACAAATCATAAAAATGATTCATTAATAGAAAAATTTTGGTATCATTATAATGAATATAGTTTTATTGATGATAAAGTACTTTGTTTGATTTTAAATTTAAAAAAGAAGGGGTATTCTATTTATTTGCTTTCTAATATTAATGAGTATACATTTAAATCTATTTATGATAGTAAATTATTTGATATAGTAGATGGATATGTATTGTCTTATCTTGAACATCAGGTAAAGCCATATAAATCTATTTATTTGACTTTGTTAGATAGATTTAAATTAAAACCAAATGAATGTTTATTTATTGATGATAATAAGAAGAATGTTGAAACTGCTAGAGATTTAGGAATGATAGGTGAGGTAGTTACTCCTGACTCTTATGATAGTATTGTTGGTGTTTTAGAGAAAAATAAAATTAATGTTTAATAAAATACTTATTTAGTTTATTCTTTTTATAAAGAGAAGACTAGATAAGTATTTTTTGTGATAAAGGTGTTTGCAATGTTAGGGTTAGTATGCTATACTTAAATAGAAGAAGGTAGGAGAGGTATGTAGGTTATGAAAAAGAGTTTTAGTCATGTAATCATTATTGTTTATATTTTGTTAGCGGTATTTATTACGATATGTTTATTATCTTATAATGATTATAATACAACAGAGTTTGGTAATAAGACAGTTGTTATTGTGAAGAATGATAAGACTGGTAAGTATAAGAAGGGGGATTTGTTGATTGTTTCTTCTGAAAATACTTATAGGGAAGGTATGCAAGTGTTTTATTATGTTTCTAGGGGAAAGAGTTATTATATTCAAGTTGGGAATGTTAATGAGGTAAATAAAGATAGTGTTGTTGTTGATAATACTGTTATTGATAAGAAGTTTTTGATAGGATGTGATAATGATGTTAAGGCTATTCCTTTTGTTGGTAGTGTTTTAGCATTGTTGGAATCTAAGTGGGGTTATTTAGGAATTATTATTTTTCCTGTTTTAGGGGCTTTTTTATATGAAGTATATTCTATTTTAAAAGAGTTGAGGCGAGTAAGATAGGGATATGTTTAAGAGGATAAAGAATTGTTTAGTAATTAGAAAAGATGGCGTATGGAATTATAAAAGAATTATTATTTTTTCTATAGTTTTATTGATTGTTATAGGTAGTAGTGCTAGTTATGCTAAGTATGCTTATTTAGATATTAAAAATTATTATTTGGAGATGAAGGGCTTTTATTTTAATTGTGATAAGTTATCTAATAAGGGGGCTAATATAGAGATGACTAACTGGTCTGGGGTTGGTGATTATGAGATAACTTTTAATATGGATAGTCTTAGTAATAGAAATTTGAAGAATAGTGATGATGTTTATTATGATATTAGTTATGAATGTTCTTCTAATGTTGTTTGTAGTATTAAGGATAATAAAACTAGTGGAATGATTCCTCATGATAGTAATCAAGATAGTTTTACTGTTGTTATTACTGTTCCTACTTCTGTTACTTTACATGATAAAGATAGTGTTACTTTGAAGGTTGTTGCTACTTCGACTTCACCTTATCGAAAGAAATTGGTTGGTAGTTTTAAATTAGTTGTTGGGTATTATGGACTTAGTTATGAGATAAGTGATAAGGTAGGAAGTCCATATTTGGAGGCTAAGGTTACTAATACATTGGACTATTATGTTGTAAGAGAGGCTTTTTCTAATTATAAGGTTAATACTCATATTGATATTCCTACTTATTTAGGATTGGATGATTTAGATAAGAAAAAATGTTCTTCAGCAATTATTACTTTTGATTTTAATCCTGATTATATTATTTTGGATATGACGGATGAGGCATATTTGTCGGGAATTAGTAGTTCTACAAAAAGAATTGGGAACTATGATTATATTAATTCACTTTCTTTTTCAATTGATGCTTTATCAAGTATGCAAGTTAAGTTTTATAAGAAAGATACTAAGTTAAATTATACTTATCCTAATATAGATAATAATTCTATTATTAAGGTTTCATATAGTTAGAAAAGAGGATTTTTTATGGATGTTATTAATACTTATGTAGAATTTCGCCTTAGTAATTTTACTATTTATGCAAAGATGATTATGGGTAAGTATTTTGATCAAAATATATTTAATTTATATTTAGATAGATATAAGATGGTTAGATATTATAATCAAGAAATAACTAGGAAGAGTACATTAGAGGCTACTTTAAATGCTTCTTTAGAAGAGATATATTTAAAAAATAATAGTGATGTTTCTAAATTTATTTTTGAATTATTTAAGATGTTTTATTATTTAGATGGTGTAAAAAAATTTAGGGGTAATAAGAATTTGAAAAGTTTTGTTTTAGAACTTGATGTTATTCGAAGAGAAAAATTAGGTTTTATAGATGATGAGTTTGTTTCTTCTTTTATGAAGGTTGTTTTGGATAACGAAAAGAGAAGTAGTCGCTATTTTAATAGATTTTCTTCTAATGATTTTTCTTTACAATGTAAAAAGATTAGGGGTGAGGATATTTATTTAGTTAATTTGTTGAATAATATTGAGATACCTAGTCTTTATAGTGAGTATGCTATTGATAAAGTACTTAATGAGTCTAGAGTTTCTGTTGATATTTTATTTGTTCTTTATTATTTAATTAGTATTTGTTTTTTAAAGGATATTGTAAAGGGAAATTTTAAGAAGAAGTATTTACTTGATTTTTCGGTAAAGATATTTTCTTCTTTGGAGAAAAGGCAGAAGTTTTTAAAAATATTTGATGATGATATTACTAAGGAGAATTTTATATTTAAAATTGATCCTATAGCTTTTCTTAGTTATGAAGAGGAAATTTGTTCTCTTATTCATGAGGGATATTCTTTTGGACTTATAATTAATTCTGATGATCAATATAATATGATTAAGAATAAGAATTTAGATTATTTTTCGTATTTATTTCTTGATAAGAAATTAGAGGGGTTGATAAGTGATAGTGATTTATATATTTTAATATAGGAAGGAAGTTTTAGGGTGCAGACGTATTTGAGGTTTTTATATGAATTTTTGATGCAATTTTTTATTGGAATTAAGACTATTGTTTTTGGGATAGTTAATGGTGTTAAAGAAATTTTTAATATTTCTTCTTATATTAAGATTATTAATTTTTATAAGGATGATTTTAATGGTCCTGAATGGGTTTTTGTTGTTATTGCTATTATATTATTGATTGTTCTTGTGTTAGCTATTTTTTTAATTATTTTCTTTTTGATTAAAAAATATTTAAGATTTAGAAAGACTTTGGTAGAGCAAGAAGATTTGTTGGAGGAAGTTGCTACTTTAAATAATGAGGTGTCTAGTTTGGTTAAGGAGAAAGAGAGTATTTTAGCAATGAAGGTTTCTCATTTGGGATTAAAACCTTCTGAACTAGATGAAGAGGATGATGATACTAGTAATGATAATACTTCTAATGGTGAGGAATATCGTTTTCCTAAGTTACATTCTATAGATGAGGCTTATCTTAATTATAAGATTAAGAATTATAATAATAATTTTACTTTACCTGAGTTAGTAGAAGATTTTAGAAATTTTGCTGCTTCACATTTAAAACTTTATTATAAGACAGAGATGATTAGATTGTTTATTTCGGCTTTAGCGTCGACAAAGCTGGTTATTTTGCAAGGTATTTCTGGTACTGGTAAGACTTCGCTTGCTTATGCTTGGGGAAAGTTTTTAAAGCATGATTCTTGTGTTGCGTCTGTACAGCCATCTTGGAGAGATAGAACTGAGTTATTTGGTTATTTTAATGAATTTACGAAGAAGTTTAATGAAACTGAAGTTTTGAAAGAGATGTATTTAGCTGGTTACACGGATGATGTTTATACGGTTATTTTGGATGAAATGAATATTTCTAGGGTTGAATATTATTTTGCAGAGATGTTATCTATTCTAGAAATGCCTAATAAGGATGAATGGATTGTTGAACTAGTTAGTGCTAGTTGGAAAAATGATCCTAAGAATATTATTGATGGTAAGTTAAAGATACCCCCTAATATGTGGTATATTGGGACTATTAATAATGATGATTCTACTTTTATGGTAACAGATAAAGTTTATGATAGAGCAATGCCTCTCGATATTAATGATAAGGGGCAAGTTTTTGAACCTAAGGATGTTCCTGCTCAGGATATTAATTATACTTATCTTGATAAGTTGTTTCAAGAGGCTATTAATGATAATCAAATTAGTCAAGAAACTTTAGATAAGATAGAGATTATGGATGATTATGTTATTAAGCATTTTAGAATTGCTTTTGGTAATAGAATTGTTGCTCATATGAAGAAGTTTGTTCCTGTTTATGTTGCTTGTGGTGGAGAAGAAGTAGATGGTGTTGATTATTTTTTAGCAAGAAAGGTTCTTCGAAAGTTTGAACAATTGAATGTATCTTATATTAGGGATGAAATAGATGGATATATTGAATTTTTAGATAAAACTTTTGGTAAGGGTAAGATGAAAGAATGTGAAGAGTATTTACTTAGACTTAAGAAATTAACTTAATGGGAGGGAGCGATTTTTATGGGTTTGGAGGTTATTGATTTATATCAAAAGACAAATAGTAAGAGTACTAGGGGTTTTTTGGATAAAATTGATTCTAATTTAAATGTTAAGAGTGATTATGAGAAGGTTGATTCTAATTTAGAATGGCTTACTAAAATGGAGGATACTATTTATTATTTAGATAATATTTTAAGAAATCCTAATCGATTTATTGTTAATGAGGAGGATATTGTTAAGATTGAATTGGCAAGAAGAGTTACGGTTGAGAGTATTAAGCATTTATCTAGGAATACAAATTTAATTCAAGATTATGATCGAAAAACGGGAAATGTTAGACCTTCTAAAATACTTAATATTAATAAAGAAGAGAGTTTTAATACTTATGAAAATCGTTTTATTTATAGTTTAATTCAGAATATGAGGGGCTTTATTGCTAGAAAGAAGCAGGCTGGTATTGTACCTAGTAGTATTCGTGATGATAAAGTATTAGAGTATAATGCTAGTACAGTGATTGGAAAAGAAAAAGTTAAAATGTCAATGCAGCTTAATTCTAAACTTGATGAAGAAGGTTCTAATGCATCGGCTGATGAGATTAGTAAGAGGATTGAAAAGTTAGAGTTACAGATATCAGATTTGATGAATAGTGATGTTTATAAGACTTTGGCAAAACTTCATGTAGCTCTTGTTACTTCTCCAATAAAAAAGACAAATGTTATTTTAAAAAATGTTAATTTTCAATATGCTGAAAAATTATGGAATTATATGCAAGAAGAGTTAATGAATGAACCTGGTGTTTTTAGGAAAAAGAAGAATTATCAGGATAAGGGAAGTTTGAAGTCTAATTTTGATGAAACTTTTTTGCTTAATTATTTAATTATGAATAAGATGGATAATAAGAAACTTACCATAGAGGAAAAGGAAGAGGTTTCTTCTAAAATTACTTATGGTATGATAGAGGAATTAATGAAGTTAAATGAAAATATTAGTGAAGAAGAGTTAAAGAAGATGGTTTCTTTACAGTATGGAAAGATTAAATATAAGCAAGTTGTTAGTAATAGGAAAATTATAGATATTTATATTAAACATATAAATAAGTATTTAAAGAAAATAGAGAGTATAGAAATATAGGATAGATATGGTTGGTGGAGTATGAAAAATACAGTTGATAAAATTAAAAATAATAAATGTTTAAGGATTATTTATAAAGTATTAAAAGCAATAACGACTTTGTTAATTATTTTAATTGTTAGTGTTATTTTTGTTCAAAGAATATCTAATAATAAAGTAACAATAGGTGGATATAGTGTTTTTACGATTATTACAGAGAGTATGGTGCCTAAATATCAAGTTGGAGATATGTTGCTATCTAAGAAATGTGCTATTGATAAGATTAAAGTAGGTGATGATGTTGTTTATATGGGAAAAAGTGGTACTTTTGAAGGAAAAATTGTAACTCATAGGGTGATAAAAATTGATAAAACTAGTAATGGATTAGAGTTTCATACGAAAGGTATTGCTAATGCTGTTGAAGATCCTTTAGTTAATGGTGATCAAATTTATGGAGTTGTTAGTAAGAAATTATTCTTTTTGAGTATGCTTAGTAAGTTAGTTAATAATATATATGGCTTTTATTTTATTATTTTTATCCCTTTTGCAATTATGATATTTCTTGAAATTATTGCTATGATGCATGAAAAAGATAAGAAAAATTAATGAATAATAATAATCAGCTATTAAAAGTCATATGGAAAGTTGTTAAAAAGAGATTTAAACTTAGTCATTTATTGTTTATTGCATTACTTCTTACTTGTAATTCTTTTGCTTGGTTTATTTATATGAATAAGATCGATAGTGATATTGATGTTAAGGTAAAGGCTTGGAATGTTTCTTTTCGCTTTGATAATCAAACTATGAGTGATTATATTAAATTTGATGTTCGGGATATATATCCTGGAATGGAAGATAATAGACAAGAGGTTTCTGTTACGAATGATGGTGAAGTAGCGGCTAAACTTTACTATGAAATTGTTAGTGTTAGAATTTTTGATAAAACTTATTCGGTAAATGATGGTGGTTTTAGTTCTTCAGAGATTGAAAATGTACTTAATCAGTCTTATCCTTTTAAGATTAATATTTCTTCTGATAAAGAGGTTATTGATGGTAAGGGAGGTGTTGCTAAGTTTATTGTGAATGTTTCTTGGCCTTATGAAACTTTGGATGATAATGGAGAACTAAAGGATTTGGATGATACTTATTGGGGAAATAAAGCTTATTCTTATGGTAAGGAATATCCAGATAAGCCTTGCGTTTTGTTAAATATAAAATTATCAGCAACACAGGTAAATAATTAGATTGAATAAATTGATATTCTTTTGAATTTAAAAAATAAAATGTTGTAAAAAATCACATCAAATTTTTGGCGTGATTTTTGTTTATAATCTTTAAAAAATATTAAAGTTTAAGATTATGTTTAAGTATTTTATAATAAATATTTTAAGTTATTTTTTAAAGTTGATGTTTTTAATTTGTATTTTGAACTGTTGGAAGTTGAATAAATTTTAAATGAACATTTACTTTTGCTAATCCATCTTTGATGGTGGTTGTATTAGTGTCAGCTTTATTGTCCATAGTTGCACCATTATTTTCATCATCATTCCATTTTAAATATACTCTTATTTTTAATTCTTTGTTTTTACTATTGTAAGGAATTTGATCTTCTATTTTTATTTGATTATCTTTAGAAATTATTTCTTGTTTTTCTCCATCATTTAAGGAATATCCTGAAATTGACATATCTTTTACAATGCTGTTATCGTTATTGCTGGTAGTAATCTCATATTTTAATGATACATCTGTATTAGAAGCATCGATTATCATATCGAAATATCCTTCTGCTGTTGGAGCAATAACATTAGCAGCAATATTATCGTTTCCTTTAAAAATAGGACTAATGATATTAGTTAATTCTTTTTCGGTTGTTATATCTTTATTGTTTACTAATATTTTCCAGCGAGCGATAGACACATTAGCATCTGATGTGGTTTGAGTTATATATTTAGCATATGTTTGTTTTATTGTGAATATTGATAATATAATTAAGAAACTTAAAGATAAAATCAGAATTTGTTTTTTTCTCTTTTCTTTTTTTGATATATAAGGCATTTTATTCCTCCTCTATTATATTTTTATTATAGCAAAACATTTTTAAAAATACAATTGCAGATGATAGAGAATTATGATAAACTATACATTATAGGTAAGTAGGGTGGTATAATGAGTAAAGTTGTTGTAACAGCTAGTCGTTTAGAGAGAAGAAAAAAGATTAATAAGTATTTGAAGAGAATTACTTTAATTTTAATGATATTGTTTGCTTTTTTGTATATTATTTTAGCAATTATTTATAATGGTGGTAATTTTACTATTACTTTGGATCCTACTTTTTCGGCTGATACAGGGATAGTTTTATATGAAAATAGAGAAAAGAAAGAAATTAAAAATAGGTTATATGCTAAAGAGATAGATTCAATGGATAATATTTCTATTAAGTGGATTCCAGATAATATTGATGATGAGAAAGATGGAGCACATAATGGTGATAATTACATAGCGTATACTTTTTATTTAGAGAATGAGGGAAAAGAGGAGATTAATTATTGGGTAGAATGTACGATTGATGATGTTATTCGCCGAATTGATGAGGCTGTTAGAATAATGATTATTTTAAATGGGGATAAGGTTGTTTATGCTAAGGAGAATAGTCTTACAAAGATGGCGGAGGATGGTACGGAAAAGTTTTATAAAAGTAAGGTGCCAGTTCTAAGAAAAAGATCTAATTTTAAGTCTGGGGATATTGATAAATATACAATAGTTGTTTGGGTAGAAGGTGATGATCCTGATTGTGTAGATGCTTTGATTGGTGGAGAGATTAAGATGCATTTAGATATTAGAGATGAACATATTTCTAATTTGAATAAAGAAAAGAAGAAATAGGTGAAAATATGGGAAAGAGAATAAGGACGAGGAAGATTTACTATTATGAAGAGGTAGAAGAAGATAGTGTTGATAAGAAAAAAGTTGTTTATTTATTATTTTTACTTTTGATGACTGGAATTATGCTTGCTACTTCTACTTATGCATGGTTTACAACTAATCGTATAGTTAAGGTTGATACTTTGAATATTAAGGTACAAAGTGAGGGGAGTTTAGAAATTTCTGTTGATGGTATTAATTGGAAACCTGGTATTACTCAAGAAGAACTTGCTGCTGCTAGAAGTACTTATCCTGGTAGTGTTAATCAGCTTCCTTCTTTGATTGAGCCAGTATCAACGGTTGGAGAGCTTGATAATCGTGGCTTTATGAATATGTATTTGGGTGTAGTTAAATCTAATAGTATGGGAGATTATATTTTAACTTCAACTAAAAGTACTGAGATAGAGGGAAATGGTGAATTATCTGATGGTAAGTTTGTGGCTTTTGATTTATTTTTAAAGACAACTGAGGCTAAGGATTTGTATTTAACTGGTAAATCTGGGGTTACTTATAATGGTAATGCTAGTGTTGGAACTGAAAATGCTATTCGAGTTGCTTTTGTTAATGAAGGGAATGTAATGGATGGTAGTGGAAGTTCGGTTATTCAGTCTCTTGCTACAACTAATCGGGATAATGTTTATATTTGGGAGCCTAATTATGATACTCATACTTTAACTGGCATTAGTAATGCTTTAGATATTTATAATATAACAACTAGTTTAAATGGGGCTCAATATATCCCTTATGATGGGGTACAATCTGAGATTAGTGAGGATGAAAATATTACTTTAAAGAGATCTTTTGCTAGTTATTATCCTAATAAATTTTTTAGGGTTACGCCTTTTTTAATTACTCCAAGTGGTAGTAATACTTATCAAAAGTTTATTAATTTACCTAGTGGTATTACTAAAATTAGGGTTTATTTATGGTTAGAAGGACAAGATGTTGATTGTGAGAATAATGCTTCTGTTGGGGACTTAGCTTTTACTTTGGAGTTTAGTACTAATCCCTCTTAATTAAATAAAATAATACTTAATTGTTATGAGTATTATTTTTATTTTTGTTTGTTAAAAATAAAGTGACTTTTTATTTGGGGTATGGTATAATTTAGTTAATGTAGGAGAGTGGTATAGATGCGTTATCGTAATGTTAAGACTAGTAAGATTTTGATTACGATTATTCTTTCTGTTTTTGTTATTGCATCTATTACTACTTATTCATTAACTTATAGTGAATATACAACAACTACTACTTTGTCAGAAGTGGAAAATGCTAGTGGTATTTTTGATAATACAGTTGTTGTTGATGATAGTACAAGTGATTATAATTATTATATGAGTTTAAATTATACAGAAAATTCTTCTAATACTCTTCCTACTGGTGTTAATCAAAATATTTATACTAAAAATAATTTAGTTAATGTAGAAATTACTTATGATGGTAGTTCTATTGATGATAATTCTTTAGTTGGGTATGTTAGTTTGTCTGAGAGACAAAATATTTATAAGTATTATAAGATGTATCCTGTTGTGGATGGATATGTTGATATTCCATTAATAGAAAATCCTTTTACAGACAGGCCTACTAATATGGGATTTAATGGTTGGGTTACAGATTATTCTGGTGTAATTCTTCGCTATGATGATAAATTTTATGAGAGGTATGCGAGGGTTCCTGTTAACTCTATTGGTGATGTTAAGATTACTTTTCATGCTAGTTGGGTTAGTGCTAATGTTGGAAATATTACTTCTAGTTCTAATCAATGGTCTAGTGCTTTTGGTTCTTTGAATAAGAAGGGTATGGTCCAACTTGGTGGGTCTATTCCTGTTTATGAGAGTGTTGTTGGTCTTTATACTAAGGAACATATTTCTGGTGGTAGTTGGTGGAATAGAGTTTATTTTCCTGAAAATTCTTTTGATGATTCTGGGAAGAATATAGAGGGGCAACAGTGTCGTGATTGGAATGGCTGTGATTATTATGCTAAGGTTTTAGCTGATGTTTATAATGCTGGTGTTACTTATTATAAGTTGGTAAATAAGAGGATGCAAAGTTATACTCCAAAGATTACTGGTTATGATGAACTTCCTGGTTTGGAACCTGGTAAGGTTCTTGCTTCTTTTTATCGCAAGGTTAAGATTAATCGTTATGAGGATATTAGTGGATATTATAATGATGATGGTGTATATCAAGAGAGTGGTACTTGTAGTAGTAGTTCTGGGTGTTTTTATTATGAATTGGTACAATATTATGATAATAATGGTCAAGTAGAGACTGTTGTTGATGGTGAGAGTTATTATTATCTTGCTACTAGGGATACTAATATTATTGTTATGAAATCTAATACTAGTAGTGTTCCTTCTGATAGTATGGTTAAGCCTTATACTTTAACTAGTGTATATAATGGTGTTGATTATCGTAATAATGTTACTTGGACTGTTTCCAATTCTGCTGTTTATGCTTATAGTGATGTTAATATTGAGAATATTAGAATTAATTCTAATGCTTTAGATGATGGAAAAAATAATCCGACTTCTAGTGCTAGTTCTTCTAGGTATTTTTATGGTAATTATCATAATGTTAGGTTTGGAAGAGGAATTCTTAGAACTGGTAATTATAAGAATTTTTATGGTATTTTGGGGGGAGATAATAAGTATGAAAATTTGGGGAATAGTGGTAATGTATATAAGTATAGTTTAATTATTGAGAGTGGTTTTTATAATGTTCTTTCTTTATCTAATGGTAGTGTTTATGATAATTATAGTTGGAATACTAGTAATAAGTATATTATGAATAAGTCTATATATGGTAATGATTATGATAGGGTGAAGAAGGATAATGATAAGTTTGATGTTTCTTTTTGTGCTGCTGCTAGTTGGGGTGGAGGAGATTATTATTCGTCTTCTAATATTGGCTATGATTTAGTTGTTAAAAGTGGTAGTTTTGGTACTAAAAAAGTTGATTATTCTGCTGGCCTTTATATGGGAGGAAGAGGTTATGGAGAGCATTATACTTCTAAGAAAACAAAGATTGAGGGAGGATGGATTTATAATTTAATTGGTGGTCCTTCTGTTGGTAGTAGTAGATCTAATTATAATGATATTTATCTTTATATGACTGGTGGAGAAGTCGATTCTATTGTTGGTGGTGCTGGTCTTAGTACAACTTATGGTAATAGAGTTTTAGCGATTACTGGTGGTGTTGTTAATTATCATGTTTTTGGTGGATCTAATGGTTATATTGGAAATAGTGGTGATGGAAAATTAACTGGTAGTTCGTTTATTTATGTTGGTGGAAATGCTTTAATTGGTAATGAGAATAATGTTAATAATAATACTAAGTTATGGGGTGCTGAAGCTGGTTCTGTATTTGGTATAGGTAATGGGAACTCTAGTAATGATTCAATTGGGACTAATGATAATTCTGCTATTATTATAGATGGTGATGCTATAGTTTCTGGTAATGTATATGGTGGAGGTAATTATGGAGCTACTGGGATTAATGGTACTGGTAATAATTATACACATATTAATTTATTAGGTGGTCTTGTTAAAGGTAATGTATATGGTGGGGGTAATAATAATGGAGCTGGTTCTTCTTCAAATTTTAAAGTAAATATTGTTTTAAATGGTGGTGTTGTTGAGGGATCTATTTATGGTGGTTCTAGGACAAAGGGGACTATTTCTGGTTCGGTTAATTTGAATTTATTATCTGGTCATGTAAAGACTTCTTGCTATGGTGGTGGTGAGGGTGGCTATGTATCTTCTACTAATTCTGGAACTTTTGTTACAGGTAATGTTGATGTTGTTGTAGGGAATACTGATGCTGATAATAAGTTATTAAAAATTGATAATTCTATTTATGGTGGTAGTGCTTTTGGAACTGTAAATGGTTCTAGTAATTCTTCTAATATTTCTAGTTATAATACTACTTTACAGGTATTATCTGGAACGATTAATAATGTATATGGTGGGGGTGAAGGAAATGATACTTATACGCCATATGTTCTTGGGAATGTTAATGTTGATGTATATGGTGGAAGTATTAATAATGTTTTTGGAGGATCTGATCAAAAGGGAACTCCTAATGGTAAGGTTACAGTAAATATACGTGGAGGTAAAATTGTTAATACTTATGCTGGGGGTAATAAAACAGAAGTTGGAGAGCCAGTAATTAATTTTTATGGTGGCGTTACAGAAAATGGCTATGGTGGAGGAAATCAAGCTAAAGTTAATGTTAGCCATGTTTTGTTAGATGGTGGTAAGGTTAATAATTTGTTCGGTTCTTCTAATTTGAGTGGAGATGTTTCTACTAGTAATGTTGTTGTTTCTTCTGGAATTGGAGAAAATATTTATGGTGGTAATAATATTGGTGGTACTACGAATATTTCTAATGTTAATATAAATGGTGGAGAAATTAATAATGTATATGGTGGGGGTAGAGAAACTGATATTAGTACTTCTTCTAATGTTAATATAATGGGGAGTGCTACTAATGTTTTTGGAGGTTCTGATAAATCTGGTAATGTTAAGACCAGTTATATTAATGTTAATGATGGTGTTGTTACTAATATTTATGGGGGGAATAATTTAGGTGGTAAGACTAATACTTCTAATGTTACGGTTAATGGTGGTATTATTGGTTCTTTATATGGTGGTGGATTAGAAGCTTTTACTACTACTTCTAATTTGAATGTTCTTTATGGTAAGGTTGATTATTTATTTGGTGGGGGTAAGAGTGCTGGTGTTAATGATACACATCTTAATTTAAATAAAGGATATATTAAAAATACTTATGGGGGATCTAATGTTTTAGGAGATGTAATTAATACTAATATTAAGAATACTAATTTAGAGTTAGAGAGTAATAGTGATTTGTATGCTGATGTTACATTTGATAAAAGTACTGTTAATCAGACAAATAATCAGAATATTAAGTCTAGTGAGAATATTAAGGTTACTCTTCATAATAATTCAAATGTTAGTTATAATGATTGGGATTTTTATTTAATTACAACTGATTCTGTATTTGATTCTAATTGGTCTTCTACAAATATAGAGGAGATTAATGGGGTATTTCATGCTAATCAGGTTAATCAATGGTATGGAACAAATGCTTTGTCTTCTTATTCAACTCTTTCTTTTGATTTTAATATTCACTCTTATGTATCTTATGATGACTTTTTTGTTATTGGTTATGTTTTAATTGGTCATACTTCTAATTCTGATGATGTTAAGACTGTTTATTATAATGATTTATATGTTACTAATATGTATGGTGGTAATAATGAGGGTGGTGTTACTACTAATAGTAATATTGATTTATCTAGTGGTATTTATGGTACTGTTTATGGTGGTGGAAATAAGGCTGTTATTAATAAAAGTAATGTTAATGTTGTTAATGCTACTATTTTGAATTCTATTTATGGTGGTGGAAATGCTGCTTCTGTTCTTACTGATACTTCTTTAAATGTTTTGGATAAGACTACTGTAAATGGTGATGTTTATGGTGGCGGTAATGATGCTATTGTTGATGGAGATACTAATGTAAAAATTGTTGGTGCTTCTGTTTTAGGTAATACTTATGGTGGCGGTAATAATGGAGCTGTTTTAGGGGAAGCTAATACTAGGATTACTAGTAGTACTATTTCTAATAGTGCTCATGCTGGTGGTAATGGTAAGACGGCAGTGGTTGTTATGGGAAATAAGATTGATGTTGAGGGAAAAACGTTGATTAAAAAGCATTTGTTTGGTGGTGGAAATGCTGCTGCTACGGGATGTGATAAAGAGTTTACTTCTTCTTTAGAACTTGTTTCTTGTGATAATGTTAATCAGGCATATAGTTATGTTAATGTGGCTGGTGCATCAATTTTAGGTAATGTTTATGGTGGGGCTAATACTTCGGTTGTTTATGGTGAAACTTTTGTTAATATTGGTATTGATACTTTAGATAAAAGTAATAATTATATAAAGGATGATATTGATATTAAGGGTACGGTTTTTGGTGGTGGAGAGGCTAATGCTAGTGGTAGTGTTGATTATGATTTTAAGTTTATTAGTGTTACAAAAGGAATTAATATTGATATTAATGGACTTAATCATGATGTTTATTTAATTGAAGGTTCTATTTTTGGTAGTGGGAATGCTTCTTCTTCTGGTGGATATAGTTATATTAATATTAATAATTATGGTACTTTTGATAATTATAAGACTAATGTATCTATTCAAAGAAGTGATGTTGTTACTTTGAATAATAGTGCTATTGAATTATTAGGAGCTACAGATAGGACAAATAAATATAAGAATGAGTTATTTACTTTTAGTAGAATTAAACATCTTAAGTTAAAGAATGGATCAGTATTATATTTAAATAAAGGTACTAACTTATTAGAAAGGTATTCTAGTTTAGTTGATGTTGATGGTAAAGAGAAAAAAGTTGAAGTTTTAATTGATTTAGAAGAGAAAAAAGTTACAAAAAATGGGGATAATCGTATTTATATGCTTGAGGGAAAGAATATGAATATTTCTGATGATGAATCTCTTGCTACTTATGGAGAGGTTGATGGAATGACTTTTTTTGGAATGTTTACTAAGGATAGGACAGGTAAAATTGCTACAGCACTTTATTCGAAAGAGTATAGTTATGGTGATCAGGTTAGTAGTTCAGAACTTTATCATTTTTCTAGTGGTAGTTATGTAATGGGACAACATAAGGAGAAACATGATTATAAAAAAGATGGATTTTATACGAATTATCCTGATGATGGTAATGTTCTTAAGCAAGATTATATTGAACCAACGCCTAATGATACTATTTATTATAGATGGGTAGTAGGTGAGGCTGTTGATGTTATTGAAATTAGTTTGACAGCAAGTAAATATTCTACTTTGGGTACATATGAGTTACAATTACTTAATTATTATCAGCCTAATACTGAATTTCATATTTTAGGTGTTAATTTTGATAATTTATCTAATAATATTGAACTGCTTGCTAGTGATGATATTCCAAGGTATGCTAATAATGTTGAGGATGCTAATCGTGATTTTGGATTATCAATTAAAACTGGAACTAATGGTTGGATTACTAAGGGAAGTACTGATTTTATTACTGAAAAAGGGAAAGAATTAAAGGGAACAACAAGTTATAAAAGTGAAAATTCTTCGGTAATACCTAGTTTTATTTTCTATTTATATCATTCTAAAAATTTGAATGTTTCTTCTGATTTTGGGAGTGTAGTGATATCTTTAATGGTGTCTACTCCTATTGATGATTTGAATAGTAAGATTCAGAGAATTAATATCCAGGTTAATATTAATTCGGCTTTATATGATGGAGATAATTATGAGGCGGCTATTGCTCCTGGATCACAATACAAGATGTTTGCTAATAGTAATGTTAATGTTACAACTAAAAGTACTTTTAGTACATATTTTTCGTTATTTAAAGAAAGTGATAATAATTTATATAAGGATGGTTATTATAGAAGTTTAGTTTCTAATTATGCTTTGCCTGTTAATACTAAAATTACTATGATCGATTTTGCTAGTAGTAGTAAGCCTGAATATTATTATTATGTAATTAATGAAGAGGATTATTTAAATAGTTTGAATGAATTAAAGACAGAAGGTGAGATTGGTTATCCTTTTTCGAGATTTATTCGAATGGGTAGTCCTAGTGTTAATAATACTTATAATGATAGTGATGCTAATAGTAAGTATTATGATCAGAAAAAGAAGAAGGCTGAGGAGGAGTTTGTTTTTAATGTTGATTTGAAGGAAACTAATATTGATACTGATGTTTTAAAGAAGAATTTACTTATGGAATTGAGGGATAAGAATGATAATCCTGTTATTCCAGTTTTGGATATTGCTCAGAGAAAAATGTTTTATAATTTATATATAAATAAAGATGCTATTATTGATGCTGAGGCTACTTTGAGTAATGATACTATTTATGTTGGTACTTCTGTTGATTTGAATGTTACTACTAATTTTATGCAGCAGAAGATTGGAGATATTAATGTTATTGATACAAATTTTTATGATCAAAAATTGGGTATTAAACTTTCTTTATATGATAGTAATGATAATTTAGTTAATGGAGCAACTTTGCTTGGTACGAAGTTTATTTATGATAAGGTTAGTTATTTTCCTAGACAGGATGGTACAGTTAGGTTTAATATTGCTGAGTCGGTTGCTAATGTTTCTTCAAAGATTACGATTGATACTACTAATAGTAATATACCTAGTGGAGATTATCGTTTGAAGATAGAAACTTTTGGTTCTGCTGATGGTATTTATTATGGGCTTACTCCTTCTACTATGATTACTAAGGATATTGTTATTGTTAATGAATCGTTTGGTTTATCAGTAAAAATGGATGATAATGCTTTGATAATTGATGCAAATAATAATTCAAATAGTAATAGAAGATTAGATTTTAATTTAGAATATTCTTCTAATTTAAAGAAGCCTAGTATTAGGGTTAGTCTTTATAGAAGGACTTATAGTGATATTTATAAATATAGTTATTCTAAAGTAGATTTAGCAGATTATGTTACGAATAATTTGAATAAGACTAATACTAATTTAGAATATTTAGTAATGGATAGTCCTAGTAATCGTTTTCAATATATTTTAAATATGAAAGATAATTTGAAAACAGGTACTTATCAAGTTAAATTTCTTTTATATGATAATAATACTTATGTTGGAGAGGTTATTAAATATATTATTATTAAGTAAGTTTAAAAAAAGTAGACAGACTATGTTTACTTTTTTTGTTAAAAATGAATTAAAAGAGATTTGAACATTTATTATATTGTTTAGTAATTTTATATTGTGGAATAAGTTAATTTATTATATTGGTGATTATTATTTTTGGAATAATCTCTATTAAGTACTTTTCATTTTGAAAAAAATTCGCTATAATGAAGTAAATAGAAGATGGTGATAGGATGGATAAAGTGAAGGAATTATCTCATGAGGAGCTATTGGAAGTATATAGTAAAATAGATGAAATAATAACTTATCTTGAAAAAGAGAAACAAAGTATGGAGGATAAAGATGGTGAATGATTTAAAGGATGAGTTTGTTTCTTTAGTAGAAGTATTGGAAATAATGCCTAAGAATAATAAGAAAAATAGAGTTAAGTATTTTGAGTATATTGATGATAAAATAGATATTTATATGAAAAAGAAAGAAATTGTTTTAGATGAAATAAAGAGAAGATATTGTGATTTATATGAGGAGTCTTCTTCTTTTGATGATTTTGAATTGTTGGAGTTAAAGGATTCTATAAAGAAAAAGAATATTTTTAATACTTCTTATGAAAAGTCTGGGTTAGATTTTTGTGTTTATGAGATTATTCATTTTTATAAGGATGATTTTGATAATTTGAATCAGGATATTGAAAATGCGATTAAGATATTTGAGAATGTAGGATTAAGGTTAAGTTGGAAAGATTTTTATTATAATCCTTATGTTACTGTTTATATGGAGGCTTTTTTTCAAAATAGGGATAATTTGTCTTTTGATGATTTAAAGAAATGTTTTGATTTGGTTTATTGGAAATGTCCAAATATTATTTTTTATATTGGTCTTAATTTTAAGTATTTATATTATCGCTATTATAAGAAGTTTGATAGGTGTTATTTATCTTCTGGTGATGAGGAGTATAGTTCTATTAAAAAGAAATATTTTGATTGTTATGTTGAATTAATGAATAAAAAAAATAATAGTAGAGGGAATTTAATTCAATTATTTTTTAGTGGGAGCTATTCTATTGGTGAATATAATAATGAGAAGAGAGATAGTTATCGAAATAATATTAGTGATTATTGTATTGATAATGGTGTTATAGATAGTTTTTATAGTTGTTTAAAGGAGTATAAATTTTATTTAGATTATCAATTTTTAATTGATCATTTTAAATCTATTTATTTAGAAAAAGATAAATATAAAGATTGCTATAAGAAGCTTCTTAAAGAGATTAAGAAGGATGAGAAGAAGTTATTTTTAAAGGTTAAGAAGTATCATTTTTTACTAAAATGGAAGAAGGATGAGAAGGCTTTGATATTACTTCTTGATATTAATAATTTGTTAGATAGTTTAAAGGATAAGTATTCTTTGCTTGAAGTTAATAAAGTTAGAGAGAAGATTTCTTTTATGAATGATAATGTTAGTTATTATTGTATTTTTGATTTTTTATTGGGATATTTTACTTATTTAAGGACTTTATTTGAAGAGAGATATCCAGACTATTCTTTTGATGAAATAACGAGGGCTATTGATGATTTTTATGATAGGTTTATTTCTCTATCGTATCAAGTTATTAATCATATAATGGTTAAGGAAGATGTTAATATTCCTCAAATAATAGCAGATCATTATAGACTTCTTAATTTGAAGGTTATAGATTCTTCTATTGCTTCTGATTTGGATGCTGTTATGGATAATGTTTTTAAGTTAAAGGTAATTGATTTGATGGATAAATTGCATTTGAGTTATGATGATATGTTATTTCTATGTAATGTTAAGAAACTTGGAATTGTCAAGTAAATAAAACTATGTTATACTAAATTTAAATAGAAGGT
This sequence comes from uncultured Bacilli bacterium, assembly GCA_934120635.1. Lineage (GTDB taxonomy): Bacteria > Bacillota_I > Bacilli_A > RF39 > UBA660 > RUG11198. Next base: position 67,323 of record CAKOUR010000009.1, read on the forward strand.
GGGATTTATTTTATGAAAAAATTTTTAAAGATAATTGGTGGAATTATTTTAATTCCATATTTGTTTGTTGTAATTATTATGACTGTTTGTTTAATTAATTATAATAAGTATGGTGTTACAGAGATATTTGATAAGACATTTGTTATTGTGTCTGATGATTCTTTAAAACCTCTTTATCAAAAGGGAGATTTGCTTATTGTTACTAATAAGGGGAATGATGATATTGCTTCTGGTGATCAGATATTTTTTTATGAACAAAATAAGGAGAAGAAAAGGGTTGTTATTAATTTAGCTAAGGTTGTATCTAAGAGAAAGATTACAAATGTAGAAACTACTTTTGAGATAGATGGTGGGTATGAATATTCTAGTGAATATGTTATTGGTTCTGCTAAAAATACGGTTGTTTATCATAAATTAGGTAGTGTTTTAAAGATTTTATCTTCAAGATGGATTTTCTTATTTGTTATTATTTTACCTATTTTATTTATCTTTTTATATGAGTTATATGAATTTATTCTTGAGGTTAAGCGTAATTTAAAAGAGGTTTAGATGAAGAAGTATTTTTATTCTTTATTGACTATTTTGTGCTTTTCTTTTCTTTTATGTCAAATTGTTAAGACTTATTCTTTGTTTGAATCAAATATTGATAATGAGGTTGGTGTTTCTGTTGCTTCTTGGAAGATTAAGGTTGGGGATACTTATATTACTTCACTTTCTAATGATGATGAGTCTTTTGATTTGGGTTCTATTAAATGGGAGAGTGCTAGTCATGTTAGAGATGGTAGTGGAGCCCCTGGTTCTAAGGGAAGTTTTGATATTATTATTAATCCATTAACAACTGATACTTCTTTTTTGTATGAAATTTTTATTGATAAGGATAAGATGAATAATTCAATGATTGAGATTACTTCTGTTAGAGAAGTTGGTGGACATGAGTTTTTTAATTATTCAGATAATACTTATCGGGGAATTGCTTTATTGAAGGATATTAAAAATAAAGTTACTTATGATATTCGTGTTGATTTGGTTTGGAAAGATAATGGAGATAATAATTCTTCTGATTATGCTTTGGGAACTTTAGCGAGTAAACGAGTTAATTTACCTATAAAGGTAATGGTTCGTCAATATGATGGTAAAGAGTGATTAGTGTGAAATATATAGATAAGATTGGTAATGTTATTACTTATATTTTAATTGGTTTGGTTAGTTTTGTTGCTGTTTTTATGGTTTATAGTTATATTTGTCTTAATTTATTAGGAAAAGATTATGTTAGTATTTTGGGATATACTTATTTTGAGGTTGCTAGTGGTTCTATGGAACCTGCTATTTCTAAGGATGATTTAGTTATTGTTAAGATTGGTAGTGATTATAAAGAAAGGGATATTGTTACTTTTTCTTTAAATAATGAATTTATTACACATAGGGTAGTTCAAATTGATAGTAAGACTATTACTACTAAGGGTGATTATAATAATAGTAGGGATGCTAAAGTTAGAAAAGATAATGTGTTAGGTAAGGTAGTTATGATTGTTCCAAAGTTTGGAATTTGGAAGAGGGTTTTAATGACTCCAAAGGTTTTTTCTTTGTTGTTTGTTACTTTAGTTTTATTTAGTTTTACTTTTTCTTATAATAATAGGAGTAAAAGAAAGAGGATTAAGCAAAAGATTTTAAAAAAGCAAAAAGAGGATTTGCTTGATTTGGGAGATATTCCTATAAAGAAGAAATAGGGAGGGATTTTTATGTTTAGTAAGAGGAAATTTCTTCTTATTTCCAAAATAAATGTATTATTTTTAATTTTATTAATTTTAATTAAATTTTTGCCTGTTACTTTTTCTAGATATCAGTCTTCTGGAATTGGAAATGTTAATTCAAATATTGCTTTTTATTTACTTGATGTTGGTCAAATGAATAAGACTATTAAGATTAGTGATTTGATTCCTAGTGATTCTGGATATGTTTATCATTTTACTATTTCTAATGTTAAGGATAATCGAGTTAGTGATGTTGATTTGGAATATATTTTGAAGATTAGGACGACGACTAATTTGCCGATTCGTTATGAACTTTTTTTGAATAGTGATTATCAGGATGGTAATAGTGTTAATTTGATTAATAATGATAATACAAAGGTAGAGAAGGATTTGGATGGAACTTATTTTCAAGAATTTACTTTTGATAAGGTGGAGTTATTTTATAAAACTCCTAAAGTGAATACTTATACTTTAGTTGTTTATTTAGATAAAAATGAAGAAGACTTTGTTTATCAAGGGGCTGTTGAACTTATAGAACTTAGTGTTGATTCTAGTCAGGTGACTGTAAATTAATTTGAAAAAATATGTTGCAATTTGTCGAAAGATATGATATCATAAATTTATGATATGGATAGGTAGAAGATACTACTTATTTTAGAGTCAAATATGAATAAAAGGAGTAGAAAAATGGATGAGAAAGAATTACGTGAACAAGAAGTAATTAATAATCAAAAAGAAGAAAAGAAGGAGAATAAGAGAAGTAAAAAAAGACTATTTTTATTACTTTTGTTATTAATTGTAACTGGTGTAATGCTTAGTACATCAACCTATGCATGGTTTACTTCTAATAGAACTGTTACTGTTGAGGATATTAATGTTAATGTTGCTGCTAGTGGTGGTATTCAGGTATCTGTTGATGGTACTAGTTGGAAGTCAATTATTACAAATGATGATTTAAAGAATGCGAATGTGACATATAAGGCTGCTACTAATCAGATACCTAGTGTTTTAAAACCTGTATCAACAGCGGCTAAATCATTAAATGGTGATGGTTATTTAAGCATGTGGTTAGGAACTGTTGAAACAAGTAATACTACTACTAATAAAGGACAATATATTTTAACTTCAAAGGATGTTAGTGCTGTTAAAGATAATTCAGCAGCAGATGCTGGTACTGATGCTGGTAGTAACGGACATTTTGTTATGTTTGATTTATTTGTTCGTTTAGATGATAATGGTCAGGATAAGAAACCATTATATTTAACTAAAACTTCTAATGTTACATTTAAATCTGGTGGAACTGATTTAGGTACACAAAATGCTGCTAGAGTTGCTTTTATTAATGAAGGAGAGACTGCTGCTGGTTCTGAAGTGGCAACTATTCAAGCTTTAAAAACAACAGACGTATCTAAAATTTATTTGTGGGAACCTAATTATGATGCTCATACTAATACTGGTATTTCTAATGCATTATCGTTCTATAATAGTACTAATAGTGGAGATGCTTATAATAAGGCTAATGCAAAAGAATCTGTTCCATATTTTGGAACAATAGCAGAGGTTACTACTGAAAATGATGTTCTTTTAAGTAAAGCAAATGCTACTGATAATGCTACACAATTTGCTGCTGTTACACCTAATATTACAACTAAATCTACTTGGGGAACAGAAGCTGTTAATTATGAGAAATTATTTGATTTATCTCCTAATAAGATTGCTAAAGTTAGAATTTATTTCTGGGTTGAAGGTCAAGATATTGATTGTGAAAATAATGCATCAGGTGGAGATATTACTTTAAAACTTCAATTTAGTTTAAATGATAAAGATGGTGCTGCAGCTTAATATTTAATTTATTGATATAGAAAATTTTCAACATGTTGTTGAGAATTTTTTTGTTAAAAAGGCTATCCTAATTTTTCTTTTTATATTATAATGAATGATATTCACTATGATGAACAATTAAATGACTATTATTATTATATTCAGAAGGAGATAGATAAAAAAATTAATCTTTACTTATAAACAAAATTAAAAAAAGAAATCAAAGAGTAGAATTAGATAAAAAGTGGGAGATTAGTTACACTAGAAGAATTTTTATTATGTTAATTACTTATTTTGTAGTAGTAATTTATTCGGTAATGATTCAGAAAATGGATAGCATATGGCTTTCTTCTTTAGTTCCAGTGATTGGCTTTTTATTATCGATTTTGTCTTTAAAAATGATTAGAAAAATTTGGGGGAAGAAAAACTGGTAAGTATATTATTATAAAAACTTATTGTGATAGTTTAGATATTTCTAATAAAATTATCTCTTGTTTATTAGAAAAGAAATTAGCTGCTGGTAATTAAGTTGTTGCTATTACTTCAGAATATTGGTGGAAAAAAGAAAAAAAGATGAATTTCAATTATCTTTTCGAAGTAGATATGATTTATTTCCTACAATTAAGAAAGAAATTTTAATATTCATTCTTATGAGGTATCAGAAATTTTTTGATTGGATTGATAAAGAATTAAAGAACTGAAATTTATAGCTAAGAATATTTTCTTTCTTTTTTTCTTTTTCTTATTAAAGATGAATTCATTTTCTTTTCTTCATTGAGATAATTATCTCTTTCAATTGGTTTTATTGATTGAAAAGAAGTTTTTTGTTTTTGAGCATATTGTTCTAAATTTCTTTTATTTTTCTGCTGATTAACTTTTAAGTTGCTAATTTCTTCCATTTGTTTTTCAATTAATCGTTTTAATTTATCTTGTTCTAGTTCATTATCAAATTCTGTTTTGATTGTTTTTGGTAGTTTGTTTTCTCCTAATAGATTATTCATCTGGTTAAATAGTTTTAAATGATTATTATTTCTTCTTTTTAGATAAGTAGCACTACAGATGGTTCCTAAAGTAAAGGTAGAAAATGGGATTAATAAACTTCCTGGATGACTAATCATAATTGTTGGAATACAAGAAAAAAACATTATAAATGTACCCGTTGCTAGGGATAACAGAATTGTATTTAGGATTTTTAATTTCTTTGGTAATCTTATATCCCAAAAATAGTCAGCTATAAATTTTTTTGTTACAAGTAGGTCTAATTTATCAGTTCCTTCTTTTATTCTTTTTTCTAATTCTTCTTTTTTTAAATCAAGTTTTTGGGAATAATCATTAGAAAATTCCAAATCTTTTTGTGATAATAAATTTATACTTTGATTGATAGTTTGATTTCTATTTTCTTTTTTTCTTATTTCAAGTTGGCATTTTGCTTGTTCTTCTAACTGTTCAAATTTAGTTGTAGCAGAAGAAAAACTTTGTAGTAGTTTTTTTGCTTGATATTTTCTATCTAAGAAAATTTGACTTATTTTACCTATTACTATAGAGCCACCAAATAAGGCAAGAGAAAAGTTATAAGTAAAAATATTAGTAGGAATACTTAAGATGCTTGTTATTAATATACTACTTGTAGCTAATAATAAATAAGTTATTGTCGAAAAAGAAAAAATATTAATTAACTTAAATTCAGAACTATTCATGCGAAGTATTCTTTTTTTCTCCCTCATCATTTCGATTTGTTTTTCATTTTCCTCTTGTTGTTTTTTTAACTCTATTATACTTTTTATTTGTTCATTTTCCCTCATCTTTCTCTTCCTTTCTTTTTCAAACTATTTTATCATAAAATACTTATTTTTCAAATTGATTTTATTAAAGAAATAATAAAAGTATTTTTTGGTTTTTTTCTAAAAAGACTATCTTAAATTTTCTTTTTATATTATAATCAATATGGAAAGCAAAATAATACAAAAATACTGTTAGTATTAGATTATAATAAATTTAAAAAATAGGAGGAAGAAAAAATGGTTAATACATCTAGAATTTTAGAATGGAATAGGGTTAGTAGTGAAGAAGAATTATATGAATTATTAAATCAATATCATTGGATACTTTCGGAAGAGGTAATAACTTATTTAGAGCTTTTAATTAATTTAAAAGTTTCTGTGTATGAGTACAATCCGCTTGTTTCTCCAGAAATGAAAGAATTTTTATTAGAATTAGATCTTTATCGTAAGATAGCTATTTATAATATTTATTATCGAACACAAAATTTATTAATCAAAAATAATGAAGGAATCGATTTAGAAATTTCTAATAATGAAAATGGTATGGAACATTTAAATGTTGTAGGAAAAATAGATAATCATAAATTTAATATTTTTTCTTTTCAGTATTCATCTGATAATATACAGAAAAATAATTTGTTATTTCAAGATGGTTCTTCAAATAAAATAAGAAATCTTTATATTGGAGATTCTTCTCTTTATTTAACAAAAGTTGATCTTAATTTAAGAGAGAAAGAATTGTTAAGTATTTTGGAAAGTTATGAAAAAGAATCACAAAAGTCTAATCCCTATGGTGGACATAAAAATAAATATGGTGGTCCTTCAACAAATTGGAATTTAGAACACCAAAGAACGCTAAAAAATTTGACAGATAATTACCGCAAAATAGAAAGTCATGAAGAATTAACAGCAACAGATCAAAGAATCATTCAAGCTCAAGAATATTTCTATCAGTTATTGTTAAATGATTTTCATGTGAAAAAAAGTGATTTTTCCGAAGAAAAATATCCTTCTTCTCAAAATTCAAAACGAATGAACAAAGTTCTGAAAAAAGAATATCCAGGAACAAAAATTAAAACAAATATTCAATATTGGTAAATGAAAAAAATACTGATTTAGTTTCTTCTTTTTATAAAGAGAAGACTAGGTAAGTATTTTTTTGTTTCAAAAAAGACTATCTTAAATTTTCTTTTTATATTATAATGAATGTGGATGGTGAAATAATGCAGAAAGAAGTGCATTATGTTAGTATTAGAATGTAATAAAGTTTTTAAGAAAATTGGGCATCATGTGATTGTTTCTGATTTATCTTTTTCTTTAAATGAAGGGGATATTTTAGGTTTTATTGGTCCTAATGGTGCTGGGAAGACTACCTCTATTAAGTTGATGTTAGGGTTGCAAAGTTTAAGTGGTGGTAGTGTAAAAATTTTAGGTTATGATATTAAAAAAGATTTTGTTAAAGCAATTAGACAGGTTGGGGCGATTGTTGAGAATCCTGATTTGTATATGTATTTAACTGGATATGAGAATTTGAAAATTGCCTCTGTTTTTTATCAAGTAGATAAGAATAGAATTGATGAAATAGTTAGGTTAGTTGGTTTAGAGAATCGTATTCATGATGCAGTAAAAAATTATTCTCTTGGTATGCGTCAGAGATTAGGGATTGCTGTTGCTATTCTTCATCGACCTAAGTTATTGATTTTGGATGAACCAATGAATGGTTTAGATCCAGAGGGAATTAAAGATTTAAAAAATATTTTGACTACTTTGGCACGTGATTATTCGATGGCTATTATTATTTCTAGTCATATTTTATCAGAGTTGGAATCTTTTTGTACTAGGATTTGTATTTTTTCTAAGGGAAGAGTAGAAAAAGATGCTTCTATTGCAGAAATTAAAAAAATTACAGAAAAAGAACGCTACTGTTTAGAGGTTAGTGATACAAATTTAGATTCTATTTTAACTTCTTATCAGGTTTTAGATAATGAACATATTGAAGTTTCTGCTACAAGAGAGAATATTGTTAATATTTTAAAAGCTCTATTATTAAATGGTATTTTTGTGTATGAATTAAAAAGAGAAGTTTTATCTTTAGAAGATGTTTTCTTAAAAGTGATGGAGGCATCTCATGATATTTAAATTAATGAAAATAGAACTTTTAAAAGTATTTAGAAAAAAGGGAATTTATGTTATTTGGGGAGTGATGCTATTATTTTGTTTTTTTAATAATTTTTTGTATTGGCGGGATTATGATAAAGAGGGTAGATATTTATATGAAGAAAAAGAAAATATTCAAGAAGAAATAAAGAATTTAACTAAGGAAAAAGATTCTGTTGTATTAGGAACTGATGCTAGGATTATGTTAGAAACAAAGATAGAACTTTTAAAATTAAAGTCAACTTTTTCTAAAAATTCATGGCAATATTTTAAAGTAAATGATTATTTATATGATGCTTTATATGAGAAAAATAAAGATAGTACTAATTTAGAAAAAGTTAAGTATTATGATACTTTAGTTTCGAAGTTTAAAAATAATGATTATTCTTATTTTTGGCATTTAGAGAAGAAAGATTTAGAGAGTCAAATTTCCTTTTTAAAGGAAGAGCTGGAAAATGGAGAAGGGGATACTAGTCTTCAGAAGAATCTTGAACAAAAAGAAGAAGAGTTGTCTGTATTAAACTATCGAATTAAGAATCGTATTGTTGAAGATAATGGGTATTTGAATGAGGCATTGTCAACTTATCTTAGTTCACGAGATAAATTAAAGGAGCTTTCTAAAAATCCTTACCAAGAAAAAATAGTTTATCAAGAAGTGAAAAGAGAAATGAAGATTAGTGAGGTTGTTCTTTTGGATAGAGTGAATTATCAAAAAGAAAACACCTTAAATTCATTAATCAAAGGAATTATGAATGATTATGAACTTTTCTTTGTTATTATTCTTTTGATGGTTAGTGCATCTTTAATTTGTGATGAATTTCAAAAGGGAACAGTTAAGTTTCTCTTGATAAAACCAGTAAGTCGATTTATAATATTATTAAGTAAATATTTTACTTCCTTACTTGTTCTTTTGATGAGTGTTCTTCTTGTTTTTGGATTTCAATTTGTTTTAGGAGGAATATTTTTTGGAGTAGATTCTCTACATTTAGGAGTAATTGTTTATGATTATGGATTAGATAAAGTACTTCATTTGAATGTGTTTCTTTGGTTTTTAATATCTTTATTATCGAAGATGCCTTCGATGCTGATGCTTAGTTTAATCGCTTTCCTACTTGGAATCGTAACCTCATCAACGATAATTTCAATGATTATTCCTTTGATGATTTCAATCTTTTCCTCATCGTTGTTAGAACTTGCTATTTCTCATCATCTTTATTGGATGAAGTATTTGCCTAATTTTACTTGGCAATTTTCTTCCTATTTATTTGGAAAGTTTTCTGGATTAGAGGGGTTGGATTTTTGGTTTTCTTGTATTTGGTATAGTTTATATTTTGTTATTTTTCTTCTTTTAATAAGAGGAATATTTAAACGAAAAGATATTAAGAATGTGTAAGGAGGGGTAAGGATGGCTTCTGCTTTAAGAAAGATGATTACAAGTTATTTTCCTGATGTATGGCCGGTAATTATTATCATTACGGTAATTTGTTGTTCTCTTAGAGTTTCGTATTTAATTTTACATAAAGAGAAGTTTTGTTTTTATAAAGAGTTATTTATGTTGCTTTTTATTCTTTATGTGATGTGTTTATTTGAAGTTGTTACTATTCAAGATGATAATTATGGATTATCTAATTTTATTCCTTTTAGGGAAATATTTCGCTATCAAGTAGGAAGTCGTTTATTTATTAAAAATATTATTGGGAATATTTTATTATTTTTACCTTATGGTTATTTTGCTAGTGATTATTTGAAAGTAAAAAAAGTATGGTGGATTGCTGGTCTTACCATGATTATTTCTTTAACGATTGAGATTGTTCAATTAAATATTGGAAGAACTTTTGATGTAGATGATATGATTTTGAATACATTAGGAGGAAGTATAGGTTTTTTCATTTATTGTGTTTTAGATAGTTTAAGAGAGAGATTGCCTGCTTTTTGTAAGAGTGATGGGTTTGTTAATTTTGTTGTTATTGTTATTTTTATTGTTGGGATTATTTATTTATTTGATTTACATGTAATGGAGTTTATTTCTTAGAAAGTTGAGGTTTTTTATGTTTGATATTATTAATAATTATAATGAAGAGGTATTAGAGTTAGATATTTTAGAAAAGTATGTGACATATGTTGTAAAAAAATTAAAGTTAGAGAAGGCTATATTTAATTTTATATTAGTTGATGAAGAGGAGATTCATGAATTAAATAAAACTTATCGTAAAGTAGATAGACCTACTGATGTGATTACTTTTGCTTTAGAGGATGGAGATGATTTTCAAAATCCTGAGTTTAGGACTTTGGGAGATGTTTATATTTGTGTTCCTATAGCTTACAAGCAAGCAGAGATGTATGGACATTCTAGAATTCGAGAAATTTGTTTTCTAGCAACACATGGGATTTTACATTTACTTGGCTATGACCATATGGAAGAGGAAGAAGAGAAAGTGATGTTTTCTTTACAAGAGGAGTTGTTAAAGGGTTATGAGATTAATCGGTAAAATGAAGGTTAAAAAATTATTAAAGAGTCAAGGTCGTGCAAAGTTTAGAGAAAGTGCATCTCACGCGATGGATGGGATTACTTATACAGTAAGTCATGAGAGAAATTTTAGAATAGAACTTGCTGCTGCTTGTTTGGTTACGTTCCTTAGTTATTTTTTGAAAGTTAGTGTAGTGGAGTGGTGTATTTTGCTTCTTACTATTTCTCTTGTTTTAGTATTAGAGATGGTTAATACGGCGATTGAAAGAACTGTTGATTTGGTGACTAAAGATTATTATGAACTTGCTAAAAATGCAAAAGATGTTGCAGCAGGAGCAGTGCTTGTTGCTAGTATGTTTTCTGTTGTTCTTGGGATATTGATTTTTTTACCTAAGATTATTAGTTTATTAAAGTAAAATACTGATTTAGTATTTTTCTTTTCGAATTAGAATTTTAATGGTTTGAGGAGATGTGAGATGAAAAAGTTAAGCGGAAGAGTAGTTGAAGTTTTTATTCCAGATAATATGAATCAAGAAGTAGGTTTTAGAGTAGAAACTAATGAAGGGATAAAAGAGATTATAGAAGAGCAAGATGAATATAATGCTAAAATATTAAGAGAGGATAATGTAATTGTTACAGAACAAATTATTGATGGAAAATATTTTATTGATATAGAATTAGGGGAAAAGTATGAATAATTTACTAAATTTATATCCTCATAATTTAGAAGGATATGATGAGGCTAAAAAAGCTTATCAAGAAGGAAAAAAAATTGTCAGTGAAGTTCGGGCAACGGGAACTGGGAAAAGTTATATTAACCTACAATTTGCTTTAGATAATCAAGATAAAAAAGGGATTTATGTTGTTCCTAGTTTATCTATTATTGAACATTTAAAAGAAATTGTTAACGAAAATTCAAATGTTAGTTTAAGTGATTTTTCTCATGTTGATTTTAGAACTTATCAAAGTTTTGTTAATATGAGTTATAATGAGATAAAAAATTTAGCGTGTGATTTTTTGATTGTTGATGAATTCCATCATTTGAATGGGCTTGTATGGGAGAATAGAATTTCAAAATTGATTGAAACACATCCTGATATTAAGGTGCTTGGGACAACGGCTTATACCGTAGTTTCAAGAGGAACTTCTTATGAGAGGGATATGGCTTTGGCTGGTGGAAATGAAATATTTTCTGATTCAATAGTTAATCGCTATGATTTATGTGATGCGATAATTGATGGTGTTTTACCAAAACCAATTTATAAAAGTGCTTATATTCATTTGTCTAGTGAATTATCTGATATTGAAAGAAATTTAGAAAGTAGTCATTTAACTACAAAGGAATATCAAGAGTATCAACTTGTTTTAGATGATTTAAAGAGAAAAATTCATGAAGCACCAACTATTGCGGATGTTTTAAAGAAAAATTTAAAACCAAATGGAAAGTATTATTATTTTTGTCCTGTTAAATCAGAAGAAGGAATAAATGATATTGAAACAATAAAAAAACAAATGTTAGAAAATCTAGCGGGAAAATATGGGAAAGAAGATATTGTTTTTTATACTACAACTTCAGAAATGGGAGAATTAGGAAAGAAAAATCGAGATGCCTTTTACCATGATAAAACATTAGATGGACAAGATTGTTCAAATAAACTTCGTATTATGTTTGCAATTAACCAATATAATGAAGGGGTACATGCTCCTGGTGTTGATGGTGTAATTGAGGGCAGAATGACAAATTCTGATATTGTCTTTTTTGAACATATTGGTAGATCTTTAGCTGTAAGAGGAGATAATCAGAAAAGAAAAGAAGAATTAGAAAAATATTCTTCTGAGGAATTATTACAAATGTGTCATGATAGAGATATTTTAGTCAAAGAAAATAATTCTAAAGAAGAAATAATAGAAAAATTACTTTCTCCTCTTATTATTGATTTAACTTGTAATTATGAATGGATTAAAGAGTTAGAAGATCATTTAAAGAATAGATTAAAAGAAAATATAGGAAGAAAAAATAATACTTATCAAAGAAGAAAACTCATTGATGCATCATTTGATATAGAAGTAGAAAATATTGACTTATTTTCTAGTTTAATGGAATTAAAAAATAGATTGAATAATTCTTGGAATAGAATGTATGAATATGCTCGTATTTATTATGAACATCATGGAAATTTGGAAGTTCCTCAAAAGTTTAAAACAAATAATGGATTTGAATATGATGAAGAGGGAAAAATAAAATTAGGTGCTTGGATAGCTAGACA
>CAKOUR010000010.1 GCA_934120635.1 uncultured Bacilli bacterium
TAATCCTTCACAAGTAGCCCATCTACAAATATATTATATCATTAATATAAATTATCCATCTTTTTTTGCTTTTTATTATCTACTTTTTTTAGTTAATACTTTTTGGAATATTTCTGTTTCTCTTCTATGTTCATCTGCAATTGCCCTTTCTCTTTCACTAGAATAACCAGATAATTCACTTGCTTTTATACAGCTTTGCACATAATCGTATGAAGTTGATTCAATAACTCCTTGTGCACCATTATTTGTTATTTCAATTGGACTTATATTTTTTATTTCAGTAGAATTATTTGCTTCAAATTTATTATGATACATATATCCTAATATGTAGTTTGCTAAAGCATTATGTCCAGCTGTAGATATATGGAAATTACTTTCACTATTATTATATTTTTTACCAACTTCTTCTGTATCAACAAATGTAATACCATATTGCTTACATAAATTTGTTAATTCTTCATTATAAGCAATTACTAAATCTCTAAATATATTCATTTCTTCACTTTTTAAACATTTTGGAATATAAGCACCTAATGTATAAATATCTGTTTTTGAATTAATCCCTAAAATAGTATCATAGTTTTTTTCCATAGCATCCATAACTTTCTTTAAAGTTTCTGGATTACTTGTTTTTTCTAAAGTGTAATAATAATTTGGTTTTTTATATCTTGCTTTATAATCTCCTTTTATTCCAAAAGGATTTGCTCCAACTTCACGCATTAAATCATTTACACCACTTGAATATATCATTACAGGCTCTTTAGTTTCTTTTAATGAAGTAGATATATTAATTTTTTCATCACCTTTTTTAGGTGTATAGATTAATCTATAGGCATTACCAACTTTTCCCAAAAATTTAGGTAAACCAATATCTGACATAACTTTTTCTAAAGCACTTACAACACTATATATTTGTGATAGTTTTATTTCTTCTAAACTTAAATTATTCTTTAAGAAATAATCAATATGCTCAGTTTTATTCATAGTAAGTGAAAAAGCATTAATAACCTCTGGTGTTAATTCTTCACTTGTTAAAGCAGCAGCCAAATACTCTAATAATCCTTTTTTAAAGAAAGTAGATGTTGTATTTACACCTTGTGAATCGTTAAGCCCCACTATTAATAAACCATTATCTTTATAATATTGTATTAACTTTTCAATTTTTTCGTTATCTGAAACAATATTTTTCATCTAATATTCCCCCTTAAATTGCCGTTTATTCTATCACAAAAAGGGATTTTTGTCAATTTGTCTAAAAGATTCTCTTATATTACTATGATTAGGGTATAGATATTAGTTATGTTTTAAATAGTTTTCTAATTCAGATAATTTAATCTTATTATTTAAGTTTTCAATAAATATTCCATTAGAATAATTAAAAGCTAGAAATGTAATACCTTTAATTATTATTCTATGTGGCTCTAGATATGTAAGATCAGTTTTATCTATTGTTCTTAAATTACCATTGATTATAATTGGTTTAACTCTACAAAACTCACTAATAAACTCTAATCTTTTTCTTAATGATTCTTCCATTCTAACTTCTTGCTTGATAACATTTACCATTTTAATCAATCCTTTCTTTGAAAGACTTTTTTCTAAACAAGAAAAAAATCAATCCTATTTTAGAATTGATTGTCTATTTATTCTCGAAACCTATAAAAAGTTCGAGCGGATTTCCCTATGGTGCGAGTGAAGGGACTTGAACCCCCATGGATAAACCGCTAGATCCTAAGTCTAGTGCGTCTGCCAATTTCGCCACACTCGCATATAATTAATATGGTGGACCCTGATGGACTCGAACCATCGACCGCCCGGTTATGAGCCGGATGCTCTAACCAACTGAGCTAAGGGTCCGTATGCACTAATAATAGCACATTTTTTCTTCTTAATCAATAATTTTTCTAAAATTTTTATATTTTAACAAATAGTTAATAAATAGTTTTATTCATATTAGCATAATCATTCATTAATTTTAAACATTCTTCATGAGAAATTTGATGAAGAGATAACTTACTCCCCTTATTCCCAGAACGAATAAACTGATAAATAAAATCATCACGAAATCCAATCTTTTCAGCATCTTTTAAATCTGTTCCATAATAAACTTCACTTATATTTGCCCACATAATTGCAGATAAACACATTGGACAAGGATATCCAGTAGCATACAAAACACAACCAGATAAATCATATGTTCCCAATTTTCTAGAAGCCTCACGAATTGCATTCATCTCAGCATGCTCCGTAGGATCATGATGTAAAAGTACTGTATTAGAAGATACAGCAATAATTTTCCCATCTTTAACTATTGTCGCTCCAAATGGACCACCATAGCCATTCTGAGAAGTTTCTCTTGCCAATTCAATTGCTTCTTTCATTTGTCCACCTTACCTTTGTTTTATTTTAACAACCGTACACCCAACATTTTCACCACAAATATGAAAATCTAAAACTTTTTTATTTCGAGATAATGCCTCATGTGTTGCTTCCTTAACAATTCCAGTACCAATTCCATGAATAATCAAAATTTCTAAATATCCAAGTTCATAAGCCTCATCAACAAAATCATTCACCATAACCCTAGCACTTTCTCGATCAAAGCCATGCAAATCTATTTTAGGTAATCTATCTAAAAAAATATCATTTACTTTCATATTCACTTCCCCTATAACCATAAAACATTATAACATAGTAATTGGTAATTTTACAACAACCTTTGTCCCTTTACCTAACTCAGAAAAATAATCTAAAGTCCCTTCATGAGCCTTAATAATTTCATTAGATAAACTTACCCCTAATCCAGTTCCTTTTACTTTCGTCGTAAAAAACATTTCCTTCATATGAGATAAAGTCTCTTTATCCATACCACTTCCGTTATCAATAACTTCAATACAATAATGCTTATTTTGTATTTTAGCATTAACTAAAATCTTTCCATGACCAGACATTGCTTCTAAACTATTTTTAATCAAATTAACAAAAACTTGCTTTAAACGACTATAATCTCCCATTATATATACATCATCCTCATTTTGAGCAAAATTCATTTCAAACAAAACATTTTTCCCCTTTATCAATAAATTTAAATCACTTTCTAACTCCTCCAGCAACATATTAACATCAACATAATCCTTCTCTATTTTTATCTTACTAAACTCCATAAAATCATTCATAATATCAAGACTTCTATTTAACTCTTGTCGAACAATTGGAATATATCTTTCAACTTGACTACAATCATTAACATTTAACATATCCAAATATCCCTTACAAACAGCAATAGGATTCTTTACTTCATGAGTAATTTTAAATAATGAATTTTTAATTTGTTTATCCTTCTCAAGCTCAGAAACAGACAAATATAAAGAAGTAACCTGTTCTGCCAATTTAAATAAATGTAATAAAGAAAAAGGTAATATATAAAATAACAACATATAAAAACATAAACGAATAACAGAAACAACATCACTAGAAGTAAAAACATAATAATATTCCATCGTAAAGAAAAATCCTTGTAAAACTGCAATTAATAAAATAAATGTATTATCCCTTATCTTTCTCTTCTTTCCAATTACCCACATCAAATAATAACAACTAAACTTAATTAACATAAAAATAATATGTAAATGCAAATAAAAATAAGAATATAAAATAACAATCATCGATAAAAGAACCCCTACACTAGGCTGTTTTTTCAAATAAGCAACAATAATTGGTAAATTACAAAATAATAATCCAAGCGAATTTCTATCAATATTTCCATAGCGAAAACATAAATACATAGAAGTAACCAATGAAACATCTAAAATTAAATTACTATACTTCTCCATACAAACTTCCCTATAACAATTATAAATAAAAAAAACTAAAATAGGAAACATCATTAAAATAATATTTAATATAATATCTTCCATAAAATACATAATATCCCTCTTTTCTTCATCTAAAGAATACTAAAAACAAAAAGATATTTTTGTCGAATGATGTCGAATAAGTAAAACTTTGTCGAAATAAAGAAAAAAAGTAGAAGACTTTTTATACTTCTACTTCAACTCATCAATATATTTTTTTAATTTTTTAGCGTCTTTTCCAAAAATAATTTTTAATTGATCTTCTATCTCAACAACCCCTTTAGCCCCAAGTTTCATAATTCCTTCCTTGTTTGCTTTTGTTACATCTTTTAAAGTAACCTTAAACCGAGACATTTCGACTTCAGTATCAATAATATTATCTTTACCTCCAAGATACTCGACCAATTTATTAATTTCTAGTTTAAAATCTTTACTATTTGCACGAATAACAGCCAAAAATATAACAATTAAAACAGTAACAATAATAAAATAATGTATTGGTTGCATTTCTCCACCTCACTTTAAATTATACAACAAAATATCCAATTTAACAATCCTTAAAACTTTTTCTTTCTTTCAACTTTACCTAAAAGAAAGAAAAACATAAGTATTTTATTTCAAATAATATTTATATTCCTTATTTCTAATTTGAATAGAAAACCAAATTCGAGAAGCCTTATCCAAATCCTTATTTACTGATAAATAAACGCCATCCTTATAATTTCCCGGTGTCTTATCATAAAAGGAAGAAGTATAATCTTTACCATCTAACGTATATCCCAAAGTAGCATAATTAGATAAAAAAGAAAAATTATCCATACCTAATTGATCGCTCTCCATTAATACATTCAATATCAAACCTTGTCCACTTTGAATAGAATATTCTCCCTTAAACTTCTGCCCCCTAACCTCATAATCATAAGAATAAGAAAATTTATCCTTCAATTCATAAGACTTAAATTTTAAAGTTCCACTACCTAAAACTGTATCAGATAAATTCAGTTCATTTCCTAAATTTAAAGATCTAGTACTAGACTTTTCATCTAAAGAAACTGGTTTTAATAAAACAACTTTATCATCAGAATAAATCAACTTCATCTCATCACTAAGCTCACTATTAGAAACAGAAAACAAAAATACATACAACTGATTTCCTGAAATTTTTTGTTTCTGATAAACAGTTCCTAAATCAGAAAAATAATTTGCATAGCGAACACCAGAAGAATAACTATTACTCTTTGTTTTCAAAATTACATTAGCATCTTCTAATACTCTTTCTCCTCCTCTAGAAGAAATCATAATTCGAACTGCAACAAAAGAATGTTCCAAATCACCAACCATAGCCCCTTTAGAATCTCTAGCAGTAATATAAGAATCAACTACCTGAAAATTAAAATTATCCGAAGAAAAATTCTCCTTCTCACCATATACTTTATGAATGACTTCTTTATCAACAGTAAACATACTAATCCCAATTACTAAAAGAACAATAATAATTAAATAAATAAATGCCTTATTCTCTAAATAATAATATTTTAATTCTCTAATACCACGATGAATCTTTCTTTGAGCAACCTCAGTTCCTCCAACAGTAAACTCAACTTCCTCACTATCAGAAACATCTTCCCCTAATTCTTCCAAATCCTTAACAAAATTAAATTTCTTAATATCAAAACCTAATCCCCTAATAATAAGAAAAATTAAAGATAAGTATTGTACAACAATCAAAATTCGAAGCAAATCTCTATACAGCAGTAGCGTCTTAACTTCTAAAACAGAAATATAAATAGTATGTAATCCCCCATAAGAAATCTGAATCATCACTCCCGTTAAAAAATACAAAAGAATAAATAATAAATATAAAATTCTAGGCTTCTTTTTATATCGCATCAAAGCATAAACGACCAAGCAAATCGCAATAGATAAAACAATCACAATAATATAATAATTTGTAATATAAGAAACAGCATCTAATTTACTTACACTACCCCGAATAAATCCATTATAAAATTGCAAAATCTGATTAACCTTCATCGTAAGATAAAAAGATAAACAAAATAAAATTAAATGAATAATTTTAAAATGACGAATTAAAAATCCATAAGGTTTTCTTAGTATCATTATATCAACCACCTATTATAAATAAAATTATACACTAAAAAAAAAGAAATGAAAAGAATTATTTTTTAGGAAATCCAATAATTTGACCTTCTCTTAAATAAATTTTTTCATTCCAATTCATTAATTCCTCAATAGAAAGATTAAACTTTTTCAAAATATCATTTAATGTTTCATTTTCTTTCACTAAATATAAAGAAATATTATCAGCAGGTAACATCAACGATTGATTAGGATATATATAATCATCTTTTTCTAACCCATTAAGTTGCAATAGTAAATTATAATCAATCCCCTTAGCCTTAGCAATTTCATAAATATTATCTCCCTTTTTGACTGTATAATACTGATAAATTCTTCCACTCCTTACAGGAACTACCACTAAAGAGCCAGTAGTAACTTCATAAATAGGAGAAAAACCATTTATCCTTCTAAGTTCATTCTCATTCATCCCATAATTACTAGAAATTGAAGATAAAGTATCCTCTGACCTAACCGTATAAACTTCATACATAAACACCACTTCCATAGTTAAAATATGCAAAAAAAAGACTTTTGACACAAAAAGGAAAGCAAAAGGTTTGACTTAAAGTTATTTTTATGATATAGTTTTAATGCAATTCATTTCAAGGAGGGATAATATGGCAAAAAATATATCAAGTAAAAAAACAAATATGGCAAATAACAGACCAAACTGTTTAAAAGTAACTAAAAAAGCACAAAAAGTAAACTTACAAAAAGTTAGAATTGAAGATGAAAACGGAAATACTGTAAAAGTAAGATTAAGTGCTAGAGAAATTAGAGCCGCTAAAAAAACTGCTGCAGTTGCTGCTTAACAATAAAAATGCTTCTCAAAAAATGAGAAGTTTTTTTATACAATAATTTATTTATCCTACTAGCAAATCCCTATCCATTAGGTTTCAATCATTTCAGTATTTTTAACTCAAAAAAAGAGTACCCAGCTAATCAAGCAATGAATTTACTCTTTCTATATAATTATCAGACTTAACAATATAAGAACCAACTACAGCAACATCAGCATCTTTTACCAAAGAAATTGTTTTATCATTAATTCCTCCATCTACTTCAATTAATACAGACAACTGATTTTTATCAATATAATTCTTTAACATAACAATCTTATCTTTAGTATCTAAAATAAAAGATTGCCCCCCCCGACCAGGAATAACACTCATCAAAAGAATCATGTCAATCTTATCTAAATATGGATAAATATCTTGAATATCTGTATCTGGACAAATCGCTATTCCACATCGATACCCCATATCATGAATCCTCTGAATATTTTCTAAAATATCTTGTTTTGTCTCCAAATGAAAAGTAATAGACTCAATATTTAAACCTATAAATCGATCTAAATAAGAAGAAACATCCTCAACCATCAAATGAATCTGAAGTTTAAAGCAAGAAAGATTATTAATACTTTTAATTTCATCCATATCCTGAAATTGAATATTATCAACCAGCTTCCCATCCATAACATCAATATGAAGATAACTAATACCAGTCTGATTTAACTTATCTACAGAAGAAATTCTATCTGAAGCATCCAATAATGAAGCAGAAATTTTCATCGTCTCTCACCTTCCTTATCACTAATAAAATGAACATAATTATCGTAGCGACTTTTTAAAATATCCCCACACTCAACCATCTTCTTTACATAGCATCCATCTTCTTTTATATGCATACAATCCCTATACTTACAATGTTCTAAAAAAGAAAACATCTCATTCATATTATCACGAATTGCATATTTATCCATCCCATGAAAATCAACATTTGAAAATCCAGGAGTATCAACAATATAACCATCCACTACTTCATATAATTCAGTATGCCTTGTCGTATGCTTTCCTCGATTTAAAGCATATGAAATTTCATTTGTCTTAAGCTTTAACGTAGGAGAAATTCTATTTAATAAACTACTCTTCCCCGCACCAGACTGACCTGTTAACACCGTAATCTTATCTTTAAAAACATGCTTTAACCCATCAATATCATCATTAGTAAAAACTTCATAGCCATCATCTTGATAATACTTCATAACGTTTTCTATATTTTCTTTTTCTAAATCAGAAAGCAAATCCAACTTTGTAAAACAAATAACTGGTTTAATTCTATGATAACTAATTACAGTAAGTAACTTATCCAATAAATAAGAATCAAAATCAGGACTCTTAACACTAGCAACAACAATAGCCTGATCAACATTAGCAACACTAGGACGAACAAGAGAATTCTTTCTCTCATGAATAGCTAATAAATAACCATTACCTTCATCAAAAACAACATGATCACCAACCAAAGGAGAAAGTCCATGATAGCGAAACTTTCCCCTAGGTTTACATAAATAAGTATTATTCACACTTTTAACTAAATAATCATTACTAATATTTTTAATAATTAATCCTTCCATAAATCCCCCTAATCTAAATTATCATCTGTATCAGTACTATTACTACTATCACTTTTTGTATAATAGCAATTAATAACAGCATCTTTACCACTAATTTGATAATTAACTTGAGAAGTAACTAAATCATAAGATGCTTTACCTGGACAAGTAACTGTGCCACTTTCTCCATCTTTATGTTTCTCTACTTTGGTATCAAAAACTGATTCAGTACTACCCTTTAAATAATAATTAATAGTCAAATTATAAGTCGTCATATCAACATCAATAGTAACAACAAATTGTACCCCACTAGCAATCTTACCTGTACGATTTTGTCCAGTAACAGCCTTATCTAAATAACTACTATAATCACTAACGACATTTCCTTTTTTATCCTTTACAACTAAAGATAATCCATATTGATTAGCAAACTCCTCTGCTTTAGATAAAGTCCAACCTTCCGTAGCAATCTCAGGATAACTATCATAAATATCTGGAATATATAAAGTAAGTTCATCACCTTTTTTCAACTTAGTTTCTTCTTTCTCTACATATTTAGGACTCTGGTCAATAACAGCATCAATTTTTCCGATATAATCCTTAGGACTTTCTACTTTCTTTTTCTCAACAGTAACTTTAAGTCCTAATTTCTCTAATTTTTTCTTAAGAGAAGAAGCATTTTGATTAGTATAATCCTCTAATACAACATCAGCAAGTCCAGTTGATTCCACAATAGTAATAATACTTCCCTTTCTCTTACTAGATCCAGCACTAGGTTGTGTTTCAATAACATACCCTTCTTTAATTTTATCACTAGCTTCCTTCTTTACATCATACTTAAAGCCCTTCTTCTTCAAAACAGAAATAGCTTTATCAATCTTTTGATTAGTAACGTCAGGAACTACAATTACCTTTGTATTATTACGATGATTTAAGAAAATCAAAGTACCAGACATCAATAAAATAACAACTAACCCTACCAAAATAAGTATTTTTGTACGAGTCATCTTCTTTTTTTCTTTTTTTCGAGAACCACCATTTCCACTTTCTTCTCCATTAGCAGGAATTTCTACTTCTTTAGCCTTAGGTTGAGTAACTGTAGATTCTTTAATAGGAATTGCTCTACTCTCATCTAATTCACTCTCTGGATAAGGAAAATGATATTTTACCTCATTCTGCCTATCTTCATCTAAAGCATGAACAATATCATCATGCATTTCATGAATATTATCATATCTATTTTTAGGATTTTTAGCCGTTGCTTTTAAGACAATATTCTCAACACTTTGAGGAATTAAAGGATTTTGTCTACGAATACTAGGAATTCTCTCCTTCATTTGTTTTAAAGCAATCTCAACAGCATTATCTCCCTTAAAAGGAACACTTCCCGTAAGTAATTCATACATCAAAATACCAGCAGAATAAATATCACTCTTAGTAGTAGCCCCCTTTCCACTCGCCTGCTCAGGTGGCAAATAATGAACACTACCCATAACAGAGTTAGTTTGTGTCAATTGTGTTGCATTCATTGACATAGCAATACCAAAATCAGTAATTTTAATCATTCCATTATCTAAAATCATAATATTTTGAGGTTTAATATCACGATGAATGATATAAGCATCATGTGCCTGAGCTAGCCCATCAGTAAGTTGTGCCATAATATCAATAACTTCAGGAACCGTCAAACTTCCTCTTTTTTGAATTAATTGTTTTAAAGTCTTACCATCAATATATTCCATAACAATATAATGTTGTCCATCTTCTTCCCCAACATCATAAACCTCTACAATATTAGGATGCGACAAATCTGATACACTTTTTGCTTCTCTCTGAAACCTACGAATAAATTTCTCATTATTCTCAAGATCGCCTCTTAAAACCTTAATTGCAACATCTCTATCCAAAATCTTATCATGTGCTAAATACACATTTGCCATACCACCCTCACCAATTGATTTTAAAATTTCATACCGTTCATTGATAACTTGCCCTTTCGATAGCATCACACATCACCGCTTTCTCTTTTTAAATAAGCAATACTTATATTGTCATTTCCTCCTCTAGCATTTGCTTTACGAATTAATTTTTCTACCGCCTCCTGAGCAGTAGCTTCTTCGTTCAAAACCCTTTCTATTTGTTCTTCTGTAATCATATTAGTAAGACCATCACTACAAAGAAGAATACCATCATTTTTAACATCTACATCAAAAATATCAATATCAATAGGATTATTTGCTCCTAAAGCTCTCATTAAAACATTTTTTCTAGGATGATATTTTGCCTCCTCAGGAGTAAGTTCTCCAGTAGATACAAGTAAATTCACTAATGTATGATCTTTTGTTACTTTATGAATTTTATGATTTTTAATCACAAACCCCGAACTATCTCCAATATTACCATACAGCAAATAATCATTTGTCTTAATTGCACAAACAAAAGTTGTCCCCATTCCTTTACTATCAGGATTCTCTTTGGTATACTCAAAAATCTTTTGATTCATTTCTGTAACAATATTTCTCAAAAATTCAACAGCACTATCTTTATCACCAATAGAATCTAAATTATAAAATTCTTCCGTTAAATGATTAATTGCAATCGCACTAGCCACTTCTCCAGCCTTATGTCCTCCCATTCCATCGGCAACGGCAAGCAAATATTCTCCTTTATCATTATTCAAAATAATAACATTATCTTCATTGTGTTCCCTAACTTTTCCTGTATCTGTCAAATAAAATGTTTCCATTAAAATTCTCCTTTCAAAACAGCATTATTAGCCCTAAGTTGTCCACAAGCAGCATCTACTTTTCCTCCAAATTCCCTACGAATTGTCACATTAATATTCTCTTTCTTTAGTATATCATAAAATCTTAAAATTTGTGGCTTTTTAGAACGCTTATACCCTATATTTTCAGTCTCATTATAAGGAATTAAATTAACATAACACATCATGTTTTTTAATTTCTTTGCAAGTTCTCTAGCACAATCATCAGTATCATTAATTCCATCTAGCATAATATATTCCATAGTAACTCTACGATTAGTTTTTTGAATATACTTCTTAATCACTTGAAATAAACTATCCATATCATAAGCAGAAGCAATAGGCATTATTTCTTTTCGAACAGTATCATTAGGCGCATGTAAACTAATCGCCAAATTAACTTGCCCTTCTTCTTGCATAAACTTTTCAATCCCAGGAATAACACCACAAGTAGAAATAGTAATATGTCTTGACCCTATGCCAATTCCTTTACCACAATTAATAATCTTAACAAAACGCATTACATTATTGTAATTATCCATAGGTTCCCCTATTCCCATCATAACAACATGTGTAATTCTTTTCTTGATATCTTCCTCAATTAATAATATTTGTTGAACAATTTCATAAGCCTCTAAATTTCGTACTTTCTTTAAACGACCACTTTCACAAAAACGGCATCCCATATTACAACCAACTTGACTAGAAACACATATACTTATCCCATAATCATGAAACATCACAACAGACTCTATTCTCTCACCATCTAATAACTCAAACAAATATTTAGAAACATCAACATCTTCTTGCTTTATCAACAATTTAATCTTTTCAAAAGAAAAATTATCTTGAAGTATTTTTTGACATTTAGTTCCTATATTCATCATTTTTTCTGGCTCTTCTATTCTTTTCTTATACAAAAAATCAAAAACTTGTGTTGCTCTAAATTTTTTATCTCCAATAGAAACAAAATAATCCTCTAATTCCCCTAAAGTATAATCATAAATATTTCTCATATCTCTCTCCTAAAAAATTCTATTTATAAATAAATAAAATAAAACAACATCAAGAATAGAATAAAGTAAAATAATCAAAATACTAGATTTAAAAGTAATCTTTTTCTTTAAAAGAAATTTATCTATTAAAATAGTATAAAGAGAAAAAAAGCCAATAATTAATAAATTAATATACCCTCTTCCCAAAAACAAAAGTTTATCATTACTAATTAACACATCATTATTTAAAACTTTAACATAATGAACAGAATTTTTTTTAGCAATATAAATAGTGAATACAATATTAATCAATATCAAAAATATATAAATATAATTTTTATTTTTTATAAAATTTTTAAATGATTTCTTTTTCTCTAATTGTTGTTTTTTTTCTTTCTTATAAATTTTTTTATGCATAAACTCCTCCTACTCTTCTTAGATATAAGTATATCTTTTTTTTTATCGTTATTCAAGTATTTTAAGATGAAAAAAAACACTAAGTTATCTTAGTGCTTCAAATTATCATTTCCAATAGCTTGTACTGCAGTAATAGCAACTGCTCCTACTATGTCAGAAACATTACAACCTCTAGACAAATCATTAACAGGCATCGCAATACCTTGACAAATAGGACCATATGCTTCAGCATGAGCCAATCTTTGAACTAATTTATATCCAATATTTCCAGCATCTAAATCAGGAAAAATTAAAACATTCGCACGACCAGCAACTTCACTTGAAGGTGCTTTAGATTGTGCTACTTCTGGTACAATAGCAGCGTCTAACTGTAATTCTCCATCAACTTTATATTGAGGAAATCTCTCCTTAACCAATCGAGTTGCTTCAACAACTTTATCTACATCAGCATGTTTTGCACTTCCTTTTGTAGAATGAGATAACATAGCAACAATTGGTTCGTGAAGTGTTAATAATTCAAATGATTCAGCACTAGATGCTGCAATATAAGAAAGTTTATCTGGATCAGGATTTTGTTCAAGCCCAGAATCAGCAAATAAAAACGTACCATGATCTCCATACTCACAATTTGGAACAACCATCAAGAAAAATGCCGATACCAATTTAACTCCTGGTTTTGTTTTTAAAATCTGTAACGCAGGTCTTAAAGTATTTGAAGTAGAATGACATGCTCCAGATACAGCCCCATCAGCATATCCCATTTTTACTAACATACAAGCATAATACATGTAATCAGTAGTTAATAATCGATATGCATCTTCTTCTGTCATTCCTTTTTCTTTTCGAAGTTGATAAAGTTTCTCCTGTAATTCCATTGTCAATTCACTAGTAAAAGGATCAATAATCTTTGCTTTAGACAAATCAAATCCTTGTCCAATTGAATTAATATCTTCTTCTTTTCCAACCAAAATAATATCAGCAATCTCTTCTTTTAAAATAATAGAAGCCGCTTCAATTACTCTTTTATCCATAGTTTCAGGAAGAACAATAGTCTTCTTATTTTTCTTAGCTCTTAATTTTAAATTTTCAATTATCTTACTCATTTTATCACCACATAGATTATATCAATTATTTAGTAAACTGTCTATAAAATTAACAAAATCAAAAAAGATAAAACAATCATGTCAAACTAGCTTGAATAATTAACTGTTTTTTCTTATCTTCTAAACTACAAGTAATTAAATATAAAGTATTATTATCACAATTAGAAATCATATATCCCATCTTGTCTATCAAATAAATATCAGAAACAATATAATATAACTTATGATCAAAAAAATTAAGAATAATAATATCACCAATTTTAACATCTACCAAATGATTAAAATAACTATATCTTCCATTACCAGAATGAGCAGCAAAATAATAAAGATTTTCTTCTATCTTACTTTCTTTTAAAATTTCTACATGATAATCTACTGTATTAAGTGAACTATCAATAGGATAAACATAATCTTTAAACGATATACAAGGAATATCAAGTTCTAACAGATAATTAAAATACTTACCTCTCTTTTGCTTATCAAAAGAATCAGGAAAAGCAACAACCAAATTTTTTAAAAATATCTCTTTCTTTTGCTTTGGGATAACCAAAAAAAATCCTATAATCAGTAAAATACTAATTCCTAAAATGAACTTTTTGATAAAAAAATCCTCCAATAGTAATCAAAATAATGACAATAGCAACCCCTAAAAAGTAAGGAATATTTTCCATGGTATCTGGAACATCTACCACCTTTTTAGAAATTTGATTAACAAAAGAAACTTCCCATAACTTTTTAGAGTCATCAATACTAATACATTGTCTTTCATTACTAAGTAAATATTTTCCTTTAATTTTCTTTTGAACAAAACAATACTTTCCCAAAGGAAGTTCTTTAAATTTTAATCTTCCTTCTTCATCAGTTAGCCCAGTATCAATAATTTCATCTTTCTCATTTCTAATTTCTACAATAGTTCCTTCAATATCATCACCATTTTCATCATAATTATGATACTCCAAATCCATCTTAGAAATCTGCTCCAAAAATTCTAAAAATAATTCTACCTTTTCATCTTTCTTTTTATTAATATTTAAATCAAAGCATTTCTGTTCACCAGTTTTTTTATTTCTTACACAATAATTTCCCAATAGCAACAATAATTCCTTTTTCCCCTTATCATTAGTTACAAAATGATCAATTACTTCATTCTTTGGATAAAGAAGATTATCATAAAGAAAAATATCATCTTTAGCAATCAATTCAAAATCTACATTAGGTTGAATATCTTTTCGATATTGATACTTATTTTTTTCAAGAGAAAAAACTTCTTTAAACGAAGAAATATAAACTGTTCCTTTAATTAACTTTTGATAAATATTTGTGTTATAAATTAAATATTTACCATCAATCAACATTTCTTTAGTATCATCTAAAGTAAAGTCAATTTTTTGGTTTTGAAATTGATAAATAGAAGGAACTTCAACTTCTTCCAATCGATATTTTCCATAACCAACTTCCATAGGAAATAAAATTTCTCCCGAAGAATTTGTAGTAAAAACCTCAATATCATTAATTGACAAATATTTTTTCTTTGAATAGTCATATATTCGATAAGAAAATCCTTCTAAATTTATTTTCTTATCATAATCAAAATCAAATTCACTAATTTTAATTTTACAAAGAATATAAGGATCAATCAAATTAATTACCATTTTACTACTAGAATGCTTATAAATATTAAAAGAAATATTCCCAATTTTTCCATAGCCAAAAGAAGTTGTTAATTGATGCAAAAAATATCTTCCATAAGGTAATTCTACTTCAATTATTCCATCATCATTTGTGTTAAAAATACCATAACTTCTCTGATTTTCTCCAACTATTTCAAATTGAATATTTTTTTCTTTTCTTAATTCTCCAGTATTTTCAAAATTATATTTTTTACTCAATCTAACCTGCTGATAATAAGGGTATTCTTCTAATAAAACTGGCATATCATCAATACCAAAATTAATTTCCTTTTCATCTAAATTCAACAAATAACCTGTACTTTCTTTTGTCTGTTTAACAAAATAAGTTCCATAAGGCAAATTATTAACAAATTCTTTTCCTTCCCCATTTACTGTAAATTCTTCCAAAAATTCATGATTTTGATTATACAAAGAATAAGTAGCCCCTTCAAATGATCCTTGTCCACTAGGTACACTTTCTTTCGTTTCTCCATCAATGACTTGAAAATCCATATCTTTTCCTTCAATTTGAAAAGAAATCTCTACTGTTTCATTCAAAAAATTACCGACAGAAATTAATTGCTGAGAATTATCATAATAATAAAACCGACTATTCACAGGATAAAATTTCTTTTTCTTCAAAATAATTTTCTCTCTTCCAACATAATTCGTTCCTATTTGAATCTTTAAAGTATCATCAGATATCGAAACAGAAGAATGACCAAAATCCACCACTTCATACAAAGCCAAATTTCCTGATGAGATCTTAATCTCCAAATTATCTCCAATAAAATAAGTACCCCCATTAATAAAATTTAAAGATAACTTCTTTTTATTTTCTTGAACCAAACTAAGAATTTCATTTTTATAACTTTCAATATTAATACGAGGACCATTTTTATCTAATATGGTTGTCCACTCTACTGAACCACCACTTAAATATTCCCAAATTAACTCTTGAGCAGCCATATAATAAAAATGACTACTATGTCCAGGATACAAATAGCCAAAATAACTAATTTCTTGAACATATTTTTTAGCATCATCACTTAAAGAAGACAAACCAAAGTTTTCAGTAGAGTGATACCACTCTGTAGTAATTCCTTTACCTAATTCTACACAATAAGAAACAACCCCATTCAAAGTATACATATCTAAATAATATAAATGCTCTTCTCCATTAAATTTAGCAACCGCATAATACCCTTCCATACGATTTTTTTCTAATTTAGAATCATTCATCCCTGCTTGAACAAAAACTCCTCGAAAACATAAAATCGTAAAAAGAAATAAAAAAATAAAATGCCAAATAAAAGATTTCCGTTCATTTCTAGCTTTAATTTTTTTCATTTTTTTCCTCCTCTACCTATATTATTCTAGGTCACCAAAGAAAAATCCTTCATCATCTTAAAACTTTTAACAAAAAAAATACTTATCTAGTTCTCTCCTTACAAAAAGAATAAACCAAATAAGTATTTTAACAAATCTACCAAACCTTAACCCTTTTTTCTTTTGAAATATACATCTTATCCCAAGGCATCAAAGAATAAACCCGATAAAATGTATCCGTTGAAGAAAGAACAGCATTTACCCGATATTTATTAGGAGCATGAGTATCCACTAATAACAATAACTTTTGATATTCCTTACTAGATTCTTCTACCCATAACCGAGCATACTCTTGATAAGTAAGCCTAATCTCTTCATCAGAAGTCCTCTTATTCAAAAGAATTTTACTAATACATTGAATCGCACTCAAATCAGCAATATTCTCATTCACAGTCCTATTTCCATCAATATAAAGACCAGAACTAACCTCGTATTTAGAATAATAATCTACAATTTTCTTTTCATATTTCTGATAATTCTCTCGATCCTGCTTACTCCACCATTCCAAATAATTCCCATCTTCATCATACCAACTCCCATTAAAATCAAACCCATGACTCACTTCATGAGCCAAAATCATTCCAATTGATCCTAAATAAATATCCTTATCTTTCTTTAAATCAATCAAAGAATACATAGCAGTTGGAACATAAACAGTCTGAGAAATAGGACTATAATAAGCATTAACCTCCATATGATTAACTTCACGAACAAAACTCTTCTCTTTCTCTAACTTCAATAAATTCTGATAATGATTAATCTGAATAATATTTTCAATAAGATTATTTCCTAAATTAAACGAAGAAAACAAAGAAAAATCCTTATCCCCACTTCCAGTTACCAATTTCATTTTTTCTAACTTAGCAACTGCTCTTTTCTTCGTCTTAGAAGATAGCCACTCATTATGAAGTAACATTTCTTGATAAGTATTTTTAATCTCCAAAAAAGTATCCTTTAAATACTGTTCAATCTCTTTATTTTGATACTTCTTCCCATAATAATAAGAAAATTCAGAAGAAAATAATTGAAGAACCAAATTCATATTCTTTTTTTCTAAATTATTCTCTATATCCATTCCCATATCCTCATTTAAACGCTGAATCACATCAACATAATCTGAAGACAAATAAGAAGCATAATGAGATAAAATCATCACCAACAAATGATTTTTCCATAAATCTAAATATTCATCAGATAAATATGTATTCAATTTCTGATACTGCCCCTGATCAACAATATTATAATTTTCTCTTACTATTCCCTTAGAAGAAAAATACTGATCAATATTTACCCTAGAATAAATAGATTTTAACTCTTCAAAACGAACTTTATGATAAATATTTTTAGTATCCATCAACTGACTACTCAATTTAGAACTCTTACCAATATCCTCATAAAAAGAAATCAATTTTTTAGCCATTTCATGAGAAGTATTCTTATCATAACCATATACTTCTAATAATTGAATAATCCCCCTCTTAATATATGCCTTATAAGTCATATAATCATCATTCACAAAATAATCACTACTAGCCCCAAAAGCAAAAGAAACAGGAGATAAATAAACTAATGTCTTACTCGTATCATCACTATCTAAATCAACACCAAAACTAGTTAAAATATCAATATCTAAATCATTTTCTATCTGAAAAATAATATTCTCTAACTCTTCAATATTCTGACTAGAAAAAACAGAATCAATATAATATTTAAGAGAAGATAAACCTTCCTGTTCTCTTTTAGAATAATCAGAAACATTTTGATAAACCTCAGAAACAACCTGAGAAAAATTCACATCAATTTCTTGATTTCCAGAAACCACTAAAGAAAATAATGCATACTTTTTATCATCAACCTCTTCTTGTGCTTCTGTAAACATACTCCAATTAGATTTATCCTTCAAATAATTCTTCTTTAAAGTATCCTCATTTACATAAGAATAAAAATCATCTTTTTCTAAACTATTTTGAAAAAACAAAATCTTTCCCAAAAATAATAAAACAATAATAATCAACAATAAACAATATTTCTTTTTCAATAAAATCGCCTACTTACCAAATAAAACTTTTTCAGAACGATATTGCTTTACAATATAAAACAAAATAATAACCACATAACAAATAGAAGAAATGATTAACATAAAAATTTCTATAACATGAAACTTTCCAGAAAAAATATCCATTAAACATTGTGTATAATTAAAAATAGGAATAAAATAAAACCACTTTTGAATAGATACACCTACTAAAGAAATCATCATGGGAATAATAGTTAAAATATTTAAAATAGAACTAACTGACTGAGCTTCTTTATAACTTTTAGTAAAACTAGTAAGCAAAATACTAAGTCCTCCTATAAATAAAGAAGCCATAATAATAATCACAAAAGAAATCAAAATACTAGATAAACCAACATGATAAGATAACCCCTCAAAAAATGAAAAATATCTCTTCACAAACTCTAAACTGCCAATAGTCAAAATAAGCCCTATCAAAGAAGACAAAAATCCCATAATAACAGTAGCTAAATATTTTCCTAAAATTAAACATCGACTAGAAATCGGAAAAGTAAGTATTGTTTCCAAAGTCCCATTCTCTCTTTCTACTGCTGTTGCATTAGTAGCCATATTTGTAGTAGTAATCACAATTGACATCACAATATAAGTAAAAGCAATCGTAAACATCAAATTTAGTAAAAAATTTTCTCCATCAAGATCAACAATCTTATATTGAACCTGATCAAAAGTCTTCTTAACATCAACATTTTCTCCAATTAAGTAAACCTTAGCCAAATAAGTATTATACCCTTCTAAATAAGCCGTTACATAACTCCTTACCTTCATTCCATCAGAAGAATCTTCATTTGTATAAACAACATAATAATTACTATTTTTCTTCTTTTCAATATATCCTAAAATATCCCCCTTAGAATATGCCTTTTTCATCTCTTTTTTACTCTTATAGTACTTTCCTTTCAAATGTGCATTATTCATCAAAGAAATCTCATTTTGATTCAAAGAATAATTAACACCAATAGAATATAAATCATCCTTAGACTCTTCTTCATACATATAAGCATATAAAAAAATCATCGCTGGAATTAAAATAGGAAATAATAACAAAGTAATAAATGTTTTCTTATCACGAAATATCGATCTCAATTCTTTTTTTATTGTAATTAAAATTTCTCTCATCACATATCTCCATCCATTAAAGCAAAAAAAGCTTCTCTCAAATTACTTGTCTTTGTCTTTTTCAATATATTTTTTGCCTTATCTAACATCAGAATATTCCCATGATACAAAAACAACACATCATCACAAATATTCTCAGCTTCTTCCATATAATGTGTAGAATAAATAATTCCTTTCCCCCTCTTCTTTTCTTCCTTAATAAAATCAAGAATAATTTGACTAGAAATAACATCTAACCCACTAGTAACCTCATCAAAAATATAGTATTTAGGATCATGTACCAAACATCTAGCAATACTTACTCTTTGATATTGACCAGTAGATAAATTTTCAATCCTTTGATACAAAAATTCTTCCATACGAAATCTCTTCACAATCATTTGAATTCTTTTCTCCAAAACATCTTTTTCTACTCCATAATATTCTCCACACATTTGTAATAATTCAAGAGGAGAAATATCCTTATATAACTTCGTACTACCCGACAAAAAAGCAATTTTCCTCTGAATATCCTTCTTATGAGAAGAATACTCCATACCATCAACAAAAATCTTCCCTGAACTAGACTCCATTAACCCAGATAACATCCGAAGAAGAGTTGTCTTCCCAGCACCATTAGGCCCTAATATTCCAAGAATCTCACCTTCCTTCAAAGTAAAAGATAAATCCTTATCTGCATAAAAAGAAACTATCTCTTTTTTAGAAATTTTCTTTTCAAACTCTTTAGAAATATGCTTTACCTCTATCAATATTACCACCTCCTTACTTAACAAAAGTTTTTATCAAAACAAAAACACAAAAAACAATTACTAATATACCAAATAAAATCAAAAGAATATTAGAAAAGAAACCTTCATTAAAAATCCTCTTATCTTCTTTAACATCTAAAATAGGTTGTTCAAATAAGTTCTCTCTAATAAAAGAATAATACTTCATCATCTCTTTTATACGAATTAAAGGAACACTACTAACATAACAACTATTAATATCATAATATTGTGTACCTTCTAAAAAGATATCATCTAAAATAGAAAATCCATCTTCCTCAAATTTTTCTTTAGCATCATGATTCAATAATCTCTTAACAACACTATCCATAACTTCCTTTTCACCATTTTTAAACTTAGTATCAATAACATAACCTTTACTATTCTTTTCCAAACGAGAAACAAAAAGATTAGCATCTATCTTATCCCTACGAATAGCAAAAACAACATAAGTATTATTATCATACAAAACACCACATAAAACCAAAGCCATCATCTTAACAGCACTATCTTGATCAATCACTTCTACCATATCATCACCTATTCTAATAGTAGCACATTTTAATAAAATAAACTAGAGAAAAAAATAATTTATAAAATAAAAAAATAGAAAAATCCCAAAAGATTAATCTATTTTTCCTACATCCCAAAATTTTATGAAGCCTTCTCATTCAACCTCTTTACCTTCATCATTTTCTCATTATTCAATTTCTTACCCCTTAATAATCTCTTTTGAATAATATCAACCTTATTTTGTTGATGAAGAATAAGATTTTCTATCTTCAATATTTTTTGCAAAGTTTCTTCATAATGAGGAATATCTGAAGAATACTGCATCAAGAAATCACTCTTTAACTTCTCAACATGACCTAAAGTATCTTCAATCAAATAAGAAGTATAACGAATATCAGTAAGCTTACTAAAAATATCTTTTTCATAATCAATAGCCTCATACCGAACATGATTTTTCTCTTCAAGATGAATTCCTCGATAAGTATTTTGAATCATTCTTCTTGTAAGAAGTGTTTGAATACCAATTGATGGCAACAAGCCACTAAAAGGAGAAAGCATCATTAAACCAACATATCTAAGACCATTCCCCAATAATTGATTAATCCCCTTAAGTTCATATGTAGTATACTCTATTTGACTAATCTCTCCAACTTTTGCTATCAATTTATTAAAATAATCATCCTGCTTTTTTATCTCCTCATTACAATCATCCAAAATTTTAATCTCATCTACTAACCCATCTTTTATAACCTTATATTTTTTATCTCTATCCTGATAATCAAAAATTTTATCCTGATTTTCCTCCTGCAATACAATCGTATCCTCACGAACTCTTTGCAAAGCAAGATAAAGAGAATTAAATTCATCTAAAGCTTTATACCCAGAAGTAAACTTCTTTTTATCTACTTCATTATCTAATAATTCACGATACTCAATCATATCATCAACAATACTATTATCTTCTATACCAATAACTCCATCAATATAATTATTTCTCTTATACAAATTATACTGTTCAATAACAGCATTTAATTTTTTAATTAACGCATTAATCCTTTTCTTAAGTTCCAACACCTTAGCAAGCTCTACCTCATTCTCTTGCTTATCCCTAATCAAAAACAATTCACTCGCTAAAACATCTACTTCATCCAAATAATTTTCAAACTGCTCCTTAATCTTATCAATAATCTCACTACCAAATTCTTTTAATTTCTCTTGTTCATCTTGAGAATGATTAGAAACTCCCACACGCTTCTTCAAATAACTTCTTCTAACCAACTTACTTTTTTCTTTAGTAACCCTATTCTCTTTAAACTCATTCTTGTCTTTCACTATCACAGTTTCTTTAGAATAATCTTCTTTCTCAGAAAGAACTTCTTTTTTCTCTTCTAAAAATACTTCATGATCTGCTTTCTTCATATCAGCAGTAACATTAATATCTTTAACTTCATTTTTCTGCAAATCATTTACCTTTTCAGTTGATTTAGATAAAGTTTTTTCATCAAAAATATCATTTTCCTGAAGTTCTTTTACTTCTTCTTTCTTCTTAACTTCCCCAATACCTCTAACTACTCTTACTCGATAAACTCCCCCATCTTCTCTTACTTTTTCCTTAATTTCAGCAATCTTCTCCTGAATAAATTGCTCATTTTCCTTATGAAATCTCATTTTTTTAGAACGAGATAATCGAATATTTCTAATTCTTTCTTGAAATTTACTAAATCTACCACTATTTTCAGCCATAAAAACACCTCCCCTTAATAAAAAAAGAATTAATCAGTAATCCCGCCAATTCTTTTAATATCTTCAGTTGATTTTCCCGTAATTATCGTAATATCTTCAAATGGAACGTTCCCATTAAGTAAAATTTTAACTGTATTTACTTTAGATTCCTCTAACTCTTCCTCAGTTAATTCAACCATATTATTTTGACCTTTCATATTCATACTACTACCACCTTTATATAAATTTCTTCTAAAACAAATTTTATTATATATTATTATTCTAATTTATACAACAATTTTAAAAGAAAAACTAGAAAAAAAGAGAGCAATAAAAATAGGAGTTTTTTCATTAATCATTTATTAATACTCTCTAAATAATAAGTAGAATCCCCTTTAATATATTTATATTCATAAATAGGAAATTTCTTTTGATATTTTAATAAAACATTAGAAACTACTTCAGAATTATGAATAAAATTTAAATCAATTTTATCTTTATTCAACGAATAAATCTTATTTTTCATTAAATAGTCATCATAAAAATCAACTGTTTTATCAGTAATATCAATAAAAGCAACCCTTTCATAAATAATAATATTATCCCCACTTAATACTCCATTTACAAAATAAGTATCAATAACCTTATTATAATTCGTAAAAACATCATTAGACGAAATACACAAATTATCATTATCTAAATAAAAACTAGTTGCATACTTATCATTTGTATCAATATGAAAATTATCAATACTACCATAATATTTTTTATATAAATCCTTAAATTCATCTAAAGAATAAAAATAACAATCCCTATTTTCATCATATTTACCATTTTTATAATTAATTAAATCAAGTAAAACATAGTCCTTATAAATATCAGGAAAGTCTTTAAACGTTATATTATCTTTATAATATAATCCATAAGTATCACCAATATCCTTAGAAACATCACTACCAACAATAGAAAACTTACTACCATCTTCTACTTGATATCTATTATATAAAAATTTAATTGTATCATTATTAGACTGATAATTACGACTAGTTTTATTCAAATCTAACAAATTATCTTCATTTCCCTTAAAACAAATAAAAATTATACCAATTAAAGCAACAATACAAATACCAATTAAAGAAATAATCATAAACTGTTTTTTCTTTTTCATAAACTCCTCCTACGACTGAATAGTTAAATTATCTATATACCCAATATCATAATTTTTATCACCACTACCATCCTTAGTATAAGATAATTTCAAAGTATATGTAACACCCTCAAATAATTCAATCCTCGATATTGTTCCTATATTATTTCCACTAATTCCATCTACTAAAACAACAGTCTTAT
The DNA here is from genome assembly GCA_934120635.1 of uncultured Bacilli bacterium. Taxonomy (GTDB): domain Bacteria; phylum Bacillota_I; class Bacilli_A; order RF39; family UBA660; genus RUG11198. Next base: position 24,275 of record CAKOUR010000010.1, read on the forward strand.
CCATAGTTTCTAAAGTAATAGTTAATTTATCATAATCTGCTTCTGAAGAAACCCCATAATCAAAAGATAAATATGATTTAACTGTAGGAGTAAATTTAATACTAGACATACTAGAAGAACCTTTTATAGTTTTATTATTACTTTGAAACTGTCCATTAGAAACTATCCAAGAATAATCATCATTACCAAAAACAGATAAATTATTATCATAAATACTATCAGAAAAATCTTCATTAACCATAAATTCAACATTAGAAGTAACTTCAGCTACAGCAATTGTACTACTAATATTTCCAGCTTTATCTTTAAAAAAAGCATAAACTTTCTTACTTCCAACACCATCAGTAAATTTCCAAGTATAATTAGTATTGTAATTAATCCAATTAGTACAATCACCAGCTTCATTAGAAAAACACATCTTCTCAGCACCAATACTAGAAATATTAAGAACCCTAGAAAAACTTTTCCCATTTCCTACAGTAACACGATTGTTAATAGGTGCCTTAGTATCCAAAATAATTTCTTGATTCATAGAAGCAACAATATTTCCAACTTTATCTTTATAATAAACATAAACTACCTTTTCACCATCAGACATAGTAGACCAATCCATTACATAATTATTAGAAAAATCAACATAATTATTACAACTAATACTATTAACACTTATACACATTTGACTAACATTAGATAAACCAATTAAATCTAATTTAACCTTAGAGGATTCTTTTTTATTAACATAACTAGCACCATTATTAATTTTAAAAGTATTATTTCCTATAATAAAAGGATCTTTATACGTTCCCGATCCTCCCACTACAACAACAGAAGGATGAAATCTAAGAACAGGCCTAACTCCACTTACAGAAGTTGAAATACTTTTTTTAATAGCATGTTCAGAAGAAATCCAATTAAAAGTATAATTTTTAGAATTATCTACAGATGTAGAAAACCAATAGTTACCCCCATTATCAATTAAATTATAAGATTTACCACAAGACTTTTTACGATAATTATTCAAACTTGAACAATCATCTAAAGTATTTTTAATTCCATACCAAGAAGTAATTTCTTGATAATCATTATCATTAATATTCCAAGTATTAGAACTATCACATACCCCATTATAAGAATAATTTTTATTACAATACTTCAAAGCAATCTTATTTAAATTATCAATATGCTTAGAATTATTATTTATTTCATTCAAATTACAAACATCACTAATTTTACCATTAGAATTTGTACACATACACTCAGGAGAACCAGCACTAACTAAAAAAGTACTACCATCTTTTTGATAAGCAATTCTCCAACCACTAACAGAAAACTTATAAATTGAATTATAACAAAAACCCATATCCTTATCATTAACATAATTAGCATTTTCTCCTTCACAACTCTTACCAGAACATCCATTATTACCAACATATTTAACATAAGAACCAACCGGCATCTTATTTAACTTAGGATTAGATTCAAAATTTAAATAGCAAGCAACTCCACTACTCTTAGCATTATTATTTACTGTCAGCTCATAAGTATCTTGATTCCAACCAATAATAGTATTATTATCTTTACAATCATAAGATGATAAGTAATATCTACCACTTGTTGGAAGTCTATCACTAACTTGCCCATCTATACTAATCCTCAAATTATTACCATTATATTTTATCTCTTTAGTAGAAAAAGAAGAATTTAATTTATTATAATTACAAACTAAACAAACTATAATAATAAATCCAAAAATTCTCAAAAAAACTTTTTTCATAAATAAAATTCACCTCTTCCTAACAAAATATATAATTATTTCTACTTGATTACATAAGGATCATTATATGTACCAGAACCCTTAACAACTATAACAGAAGATCTAAGCTTTATAATAGGACGAACACCATATAAATTTTCTGACGTATTATAATCAACTATTCTTCGATTAGAATTCCAAAAAAATGCTCCAGATAAAGAAGAACGATAAAAAGAAAACCAATACAAACCATTATTATTAATAAGAGAATAACTATCATAAAAACCACTAGTTTTAGAAACAGCTACATCTATACTATCACCCGTTATATTTTTAAAATCATTTTCATTTATATTCCAACTACTACCATTATTACAAACATGATTATATGCATAAACAGAATTACAATACTTCAAAGATATTTTATTTAAATTATCAACATGTCTAGACTCATTAACTATAGTTTCAAAATTTTCACAATTAGTACCAGAAGTACCATTTGAATTTGTACATACACATTCAGGAGAACCAGCACTAACTAAATAAGCACTACCATCTTTAATATAAGCAACTCTCCAACCATTTGAAGTAAAACCTTGATTATCACTTCCACAATAACCCATATCATCATCACTTACATAATTAGCATTTTGTCCATCACATGATTTTCCCAAACATCCATTATTTCCCTTATACTTAACGTAACTTCCAGGTTCAACTGTATTTAACAACCTATTACTAGTAACACTACTAAATATTAAACTACAACTATCACCTATTCTACTTCCCTTTTCATAAGTAATAATTTTATTATATCCATCCCAACTTAAAGTACTTCCTTTCAAACAAGAAGAAGTCATAGAATAATATCCATCAATCGGAATAGTTTTACTCTTTTTTCCATCAATAGTAATAGACGAAATCTGAATATCAGCATCGCTGTAATCATTTACTTTATCATTTATCTTTAATCTAGACATAACCTCCGTTTTAATCTTAGCACTAAAATTTAAATTCATTAAACTAGATTGATCTTTACCATTATCTAAAATATAAACACGAACCTCAAAATTATTATCTATATCATTATCAATTTTAACAGTTTTAAGAAGTTTTTCTTTATTATTACTTGATGCTAACTGCTCTCCAGTAACAACTGAAACCATATTTCCTTGATAATAAAGTTCTACCTTAAAATCACTTATTTTAAGTAACTCATCAATAATAATATCAGTTAAAGAAACATTTAATAATATTTCATTATCTTCATGATTGTTCTTTGCTCTAACAATAAATTGATACTTATCAGAATAGTTATCAATATCAGCACTAGAAATAGGAACTGCAATAGTATCATTAATAAAATCTCCCTTAATAAAACTAATATTTACATCTCTATTACTAGTAACAGTATCAAAAGTTGTCGCACCAGTACTAAAAGAATACCAAGCATAACTAGTAGCAAGCATTAAGCTAAACATAACACCTATAACAATTATTATTACAAATAATAATTTCTTATATCTCACTAGCCATCACCTCATATCTTATATTCCTATACTAAAATTCTATCATAATACAAAAAAATATTCAACCTTTTACAGTCAAATATTTTCTTACTTATCTATCAATAATTTATAAGTTGTAAACTACTATTTATGATTATTTTTTCTAACATCATCTAATAAATTCTCATTAAATTTTTTATTTCTTATCATTTCTATTTCTTCCTTATATGGAGGATATTCTTTATCAATATAAGGTGTTTCTAATATCTTAGGAATACCATCTAACCTAGAATGATAAATAACATTCATTAAGTTATCAAAACCAATCTCTCCAAAGCCAATATTCTCATGCCTATCTTTATGGCTTCCTCTTATATTCTTACTATCATTTACATGAATAACTTTTAAATAATCAAGACCAATAACTTGATCAAACTCTTCCAACACATGATCAAAATTATTTAAATCATACCCCGCATCATGAATATGGCAAGTATCTAAACATACACCTATTCTATCTTTATATTTAATATGATCAATAATAAATTTCAATTCTTCAAAATTCCTACCAACCTCTGTACCCTTACCCGCCATTGTCTCTAAACAAATCGTTACTTTATATTGATTTCCAAGTATAATATTAAGCCCTTTAATAATGTTACTAATCGCATGATTTCTCTCTAAACCAACACTAGAACCAGGATGTAAAACTAATTTAGTCATCCCCAATTCTTCACATCTTTCCATCTCATTTTTTAAAAAACTAACACTAAAATCAAATTTTTCATCATTACATAAATTAACAATATAAGGAGCATGCACTATAATATTTTCTAATTTCATTCCATTTTCTTTCATTAACTGATAAGCCTGATAAGTAAGTCCATCATGAATAATACCTCTTCTAGTATTTTGAGGAGCTCCTGTATAAAACATAAAAGTATTTTCTCCATACTTTAAAGCTTCTTTAACACTACCAAGCAACTGTGTATCACTCTTATAAGATACATGACTACCAATAATTAATTCCATATCTAATTCCTCCAAACTTATTTATATTATAAGTGATATTTTTTATTTTTAAAAGAAAAAAATACTTAAACAGATATTTCTATCCATTAAAGTATTAGCAAAAGAAAAAGATTTATTAAATAAATAACAAATCTTAATCTCCAATTTGTTCTCCAGTTTTAGAAGCCCTACTATAAGCAAAATTTGCATTAGCATCTCCATTTTTAGCTACATAATACTTACCTTGATTATTAGCTGATAAAAAGATTTCATAAGCCCCTAAACGATTATTATATCTAACAGCAGAACAATTTGCTCTAGTAGCTGATCCCTTAGTTGGCACCACGGATTTTTTAGCATCAGTAGATATAATAATATCTCCACTAGTACCATCTGCAGCACCATTTAGAGACAAAGCTTTTAAAACACTAATTGTAGAACCTGCATTTTTGATTGTTAAAGCATCATTTAAACAAATCCAATTACCACCACCATTAGTCACTACTTGTTTATAGAACTCTGAATCAGTTCCAATATGCATAGTAGAAGTATCAGTAATCAATGCATCTTCTGAAGTCCAAGTGTTTAATGTATTCGCCGCATTTTGAGCAGCTGAAAGTAAAGAACTAACTCTTGATTGATTAATAGAATTAAGAACACTTGTAGCACTTATTCCCATAACAATAGCAAGGATTACAATAACAGCAAGTAATTCAATTAAAGTAAATCCTTTATTATCTAATTTCTTTCTATTCTTTCTTATCATTTTTAATATTTTCATTTTCTTATCCTCCTTATTGTTAACTAAATTATAATAAAAAAACAATTGATAGTCAATTGCTTTTTTTAATTTTTTTGGTAAATTGATATAAATTTATCACCATACTTCTTCTTTTTTAATAAAGTATATCCTTCTACTTTACTAGCGTATTCATAATTATATTCTAAAATAATTATCCCTTTATCAGATAATAAATGATTATCTCTAACATTCTCTAATATTTCTAATAAAATATGTTCTTTATAAGGAGGATCAACAAAAATAATATCAAAAATATATCCCTTATCTTTAAATATCTCTAAAGCCTTACAATAGTCCATTTCTATAGAAGTACTTTTATCCTCTATCTTAAATTCTTTTATATTCTCACGAATCACTTTTATACATTTATGATTATTATCCACAAAAAAACATCTCTTAGCCCCATTACTAATCGCTTCAATCCCTAAATTACCACTACCTGCAAATAAATCTAGAACACAAGCATCTTGAATATAATTTTGAATACTCCCAAATAAACTCATCTTTACTCTATCCATAGTAGGCCTAGTACCTTCTATATCATATCCCTTTATCTTTCTTCCCTTTAAATTACCACTAATTACTCTCACCTAACACATCTTCTCCCACTATTCGTAAATTTTTTAAAATAACTATTAATTTCCATTACCAAAAACATCAATTTATCATAATATTTCATATATCCCCTATATTCAGGATATTCATATAATTTCTTCTTTATCTCTAATTGTTCATATTCTATAGAAGTATTATTTCCTACTTTTAATAACTCTTGTATTTCTTTATTTTCTAAAACTTGTCTTTTATACTTCCCTAATTCTTTTATCATTTCACTTTCATCCATAGCATCAATTAATTCAAAAGTCTTCTCCATTATTTTATGCATAATTCTCTCTCCTTTAATAAAAAAATTATACTCTAATTATTTTAAAACATCAAGAAAACTCTGTATCATACTAATATTATCAATAGTTCGATTAATCTTATCACTTGTAGTTAACTTGTAACCTATCTTCATTTCTTCTACAAAAGAAGGAAAACTATCTGGATTACGATTTAATATTTTATACCAATCAGAATGCTCTCTTAAATATCTTTTTAGATTAATATCATGCTGAATTCTATTATAAATATCATAAGTCATTAATCTTCAAACCTCTTATATAATGGTCTTGGATTATATTCTTTCTTACTAGATCCTGCCTCCTTAGAAGCAAATAATTCTCCAAATAATCCCAAAGTTTTTTGTAATGAACTAATTCCTTCTTGTACTTTATTGACATCAACATTTTTAGCCATTTTCACTAACTCTTCTAAATATCCACCCCTACTATCACTTTTTACAGTACTCTTATTCTCCTCATTAAGTAACTTCCCCCAAGCATCTTCATCTTCTCCATATAAATCATACATCTCATAAAAATCTTGCCAACTTTTTTTACCATCTCTTACATACTGAATTAAAAATGGATTTTCTTTTACAAAAGCCTTAAATTCTTCTTTTTTATCCATTTTTATCACCTCTTAGTACTATTATATGCCTAAAAAAAGAGATAAGTTCTAAATCATAAAAACTTATCTTAATTCAACCATACCATCACGCAATCAAAAACCAACATTTTATATCTAATCACACTTTTGTAATCTTACTTTTTAATCATACTATAAACAACATGAACTTCTTTTGCTGTAAGTCTACGATATTCAGAGGCTTTTAATCCACTTAAATCAAAAATACCAAATCTTTCTCTTTTTAATTTGATTACTTTTTTACCAACTGCTTCTATCATTTTCTTAACCTGATGATTTCTTCCCTCATGAATAACTAATTCTACAATACAAGTATTCTTTTTCTTATCAATACTTCTTACCTTAACATGACATTTAGCGGTTTTCCTACCATCTATCATAATACCACTTTTTAGCATCTTTACGTCATAGCCACTTAATATTCCCTCAACCTTAGCAATATAAACTTTATCAATCTCATTGGCTGGATGCATAAGACCATTCGCAAATACACCATCATTAGTAAGAAGAAGAACCCCTGTTGTATCATAATCAAGCCTTCCAACAGGATAAATTCTAGCTGTGGTATTAATCAAATCCACAACTGTCTTTCTTCCCTTATCATCATTTGTCGTCGTTACAACACCTCTAGGTTTATACAATAAATAATACTCATAATTATGATCTTTCTTTATCGATAATCCATCAACCTCAATCTCATCATCATGACTAACTTTCGTTCCAAGTTCACGAATAACACTACCATTAACGAAAACTTTTCCTTCTAATATTAACTCTTCAGCCTTTCTTCTAGAACAATATCCAGAATTAGCAATCACTTTCTGTAATCTTTCCATACTATCCCTCACTTACCAAACTATCATACCATCTTTTGAATTTTTTGAAAATAAAATTACACTTTTTTTAAAGATAAAGCAAATCATATCACTCTAAACTGATTAAAATCAGGAATAAAACTTTCCTTACAACTTTCTCCTTCTTGAATAAAAGCTTTTCTTATCCCCAAATCATAAGCATAATTAATCAACTCATCATACTCATCTTCACGAACTACTCTATTAAGTTCTTCATATTTACATTCCCTAACAGGAGTATACTGATTCATAATACTAAAAATAATCTTATCTTGGTATTTTAAATATAAGTATTTTATTACCCTCTTACTATCATCTAAATGACCAGGAAGAAGCAAATGCCTAACAATAACACCCCTTTTCATTATCCCATCATCATCAATAACAATATCTCCCACTTGTCGAACCATCTCTTCAAGTGCCTTATCAGCAATCTCAAAATAATCCTTACAATGAGAAAACTTCCATGATAACTCATTAGAATAATATTTAAAATCAGGTAAATAAATATCCACATACCCCTCTAACTTTTTGATTGTCTCTAGCTTCTCATATCCACTACTATTATAAACAACAGGTATCTTTAATCCCTTCTCCTTAGCAAGATCTAATCCCTTTATAATCTTATCTACCCAAATCGTAGGCGTAACCAAATTAATATTTAATGCTCCATTCTTTTCTAAATCAAGACAAATATCACAAAATTCCTCTACCGTAACAACTCTTCCCTTATGATATTCACTAATTTCATAATTCTGACAAAATAAACATCTTAAATTACAATACGAAAAAAAGATTGTCCCACTACCAACTTCCCCACTAATCACAGGTTCTTCCCACTTATGCAGCGAATACCTTGCAATCACCATCTCACCAGGTGCCATGCAAAAACCAATCTCACCACAATCTCTATCTACATTACAACACCTAGGGCATAAATTACATTTCATTATATCACTTCCTAAAAATACTGAAAAAGAAAAAGTCTCCAATCAGAAACTTTTCTTTAATAAAATACATTTCTTAAATATAATCCTTCTGGATTAGCCGTCTTACCAGCTTGCGTTCTATCTTCACTCTTTAAAATATCAATAATCTCTTCACTACGTCTTTTTCCTTCACCAATTTCAATTAAAGTACCAACCATATTTCTAACCATATATCTTAAAAATCCTGTACCAATAAAAACTAAAGTAATCTTATTAACATCTTTTAAATCACGAAGTAAATTTGTCTGAGATAAAGTTCTAACATAATCATCTTTTTCTTCATCAACCTTTGTAAAAGCCCTAAAGTTATGTGTCCCTTCCAAATACTTCATAGCCCGTTGCATCTCAACAACATCTAACTTCTTATTATGTTGATAAACATATTTTCTCTCTAAAGGATTATATTCTCCCATATTAATCTGATAAATATATTCTTTTCCCGTTGCATCAAACCTAGCATGAAAATTATCGGAAACCTCTTCAATATGCTTAATATAAATATCTTCTGGTAACATTGAATTCATACTATGAAGCAGTTTCTCAATATCCATTTTCTCTTCAAAATCAAAATGCGCTTTCTGATTTAACGCATGAACACCAGCATCTGTCCTACCCGTAGCTGTTATCTTAACCGCCTTATCCCCATTAATCTTTTTTAAAACACTTTCAATCTCTCCTTGAACAGTTCTTCCTTTAGGTTGTTTCTGATAACCACGAAAATCACTGCCATCATAAGAAAATGTCATAAAATATCTCATCTTTACTACCTCACTTTAATAATATAATCCCTTTTATTACAAAGACTATTTTATCAAATCATACGCACATTTTCAATCATTTAGAACAATATTCTCAAAAGTTTACAATAAAAATACTAATCTTTTTTGATAACTTTAAATAAAGAAAACACTTTTTAAATATTTTTCCAAATAGAAAAAAATTACTTTAATATATTTAAAATAGCATATCTATAGAGATAAAAAATATCATTCTCTAAAACCATAGTTTTCTCCAACAAACGTATTCAAAAAATATTTACCAAACAAAACAGTTGGATCTGTATTGCTTCTATCTTAATTGGCCTTCCTACCGGTTACTATTTAACCTCTTATCTATTCAAAGCTTGCTTAGACGAAAACTATAATTTTGGTGTCCATATTGAACTTTGGACTTATCTTGCCGCTGCTTTAGGTACCTATCTTGTTTCTTTCATCGTATCTCATTATCTTTCTAAAAAATAAATACAATCGACACGGTTAGTAATCTAAAAGCAAATGAATAAAGAAAAAGAATTCTAATTATTTAGAGTTCTTTTTTTACTTAAAATACTTATCTCTTACCTTCCCTCATATATATTTACAAATTAAAATGTAAATAAAATAAAAAGAAATAAATAATTAAAAGACAAAGAATACACTTTATGATAAAATTAGAATAAAGGAAGGAATGAGTAAAATAATGGAGGTACAAATTCATAAAAAAAATTTAAAGCTATGGCTATTACTTATATTTTTTTGTCCTATTATATTAACTATTGTAATGATTTTACAATGGGATAAAGATAATTCAATATTAATGAGTATAATTATTGGAGTAATCTGGTTACTTGCAATTATTATTGCTACTAATTCCATAAAAGAAGCAAAAAATAATCCCTACCCATTTTTCTATTTGGTAGACTATAATACATTACTAAAATATATGAAAAGTGATGATGAATTTTGCTTTCAACATAATCTTGAAGCTAGTTTTCATTTCTATTTATACAAAAATTCTCAAAAAATAGAAATACAATCATGGCATTTTACAGATAATAATCAAAAAAATATATATTATTACAACAAAGAAGAATTTAATAATCTAGATGATTTAGTTAACCAAAGATTAAAAGAGCTTAATTCCCCAATTTTAATAGAATTAATTGATGGAGATAACGTAATGCTTAATCATTATAAAAAAGAACATCCTGAATTAAATATTATAGATTATATTGAAAATAAACATTACTTAGACCAATAATTTAAAAGGAGCAATTACCTAAAAAAGTAACTGCTCTTTTTTTGCTTTTTAAATAATACATAATCTCATATCTTTAAATCTTCATTATCTAATTTATTATCTTTTCCTAACAATAAATTTTCAAAAAACATCATTAAATATTTATTATCAGCTTTTATTCCTTTACTATAATTCGTATAATTTGCCCTAACAAGTGCATTCCTAAAATATTTTGAATTATCCTTAAATAATTCATTATTTACCTTAAATCCCATACTAATTAAGTATTTTTGAATAAAAATTGCAGTTGTCCTCGTATTTCCTTCTTGAAAAGGATGTACCTGCCATATTCTAGAAGTAAATTCACAAATTCTATTTATTAACTGAGCCTTATTCATATCAAAATAATCTTGTCCCTTTTCTTCTTGAAAATCATACCGCAAAGTTTCCTCTATCATATCATAAGATTGATAATTAACAGTATCGCCATTTAAAATAGATTCGTCTTTTGTCATATTATACAAACGAAAAACTCCTGGATTATACTTTTTATTATCCAAATGATAAAATAATCTTTGATGATAATTTTTCAAAGTCAAATAATCAAACCGAAAAGACTTATTATTTAAGATTTCATATATAGCTGTAGCCACTTCATCAGCCTCTTCTTCATCATCGTCAATATGATTATCACTATTTTTTTTGTAATAAGATGTAATTTCTTCTTGAACCTGATAATATGTTTTTTTCCCATTAATATGTTCTTGAGATAACTCAACCATATACCGAGAAGGTTTCAATCCATCAACATCTTGTAATCCAAAAGCAATATTCCAATATAATTGTTTTATCACAGGACTTTTTTCATCTTCTACTTTATCATAAGTAATTTCATTCATTAAAATACCTCCTTATAAAAAAATATCTATTTAAAAGTTTAATCTTTATCAGTATTTTTTATAAATTAACCAAACAATCAACAACGTTCACTAAATGTATTCCATGAGATCCCTTAACTAAAATAATATCATCTTCTCTTACCAAATCTTTTAGTAAAGAATAACATTCTTCTTCAGAAGAAAAATGGTAAACATCCTCTTTATTCATCCCAAGTTCTATTACTCTTTTATCAATTTCACAAGATAACTCTCCAACGGTAATTAATTTATCAATCTTATTATAAATAACCGCATCTCCTAAATCATAATGAAGCCGTTCTCCATATTCTCCAAGTTCTAGCATATCTCCTAAAATAGCAATTCTTCTCTTATCTTTGATTTGTCCTAATAAATTTAAAGAAGAAACCATAGAATCATAATTAGCATTATAAGTATCATCAATAATCGTAATTCCACTTTTACTTATCTTTTTCTCTAATCGATGACTAGATAAATGAAAATGAGAAATTCCCTTCTTAATCAATTCATCATCAATCTTAAAAATTTTTCCTATAGCATACGCCATCAAAGCATTATAAACATAAGCCTTACCACCTACATTAACCAAAACAGAAGAACACTTATTTATGATATCAAAACAACTACTAAAAGCATCACTATTAATAATCTTTGCTTGATTTTCACTATCTTCATCAATAGAAATAACCCTTACATCATACTTATTTCTTAACTTAGGAACAACTGAAGATAACATATCATTATCTCCATTTAATACAACCTGATTTCCTTTTAAACCATCTAATATTTCTAACTTAGCCTTTAAAATATTTTCTCTACTTCCTAAATTACCAATATGAGCCGTCCCTACATTCGTAATCACTGCAACATCAGGCATAGCAATAGAACTAAGTAAATGAATTTCTCCTAAATGATTCATCCCCATTTCAACAACAAGAATCTCATCATCTTCCTTTAAACTTAAAATCGTAATAGGAACTCCAATATGATTATTATAATTTCCACTCGTTTTATGAACAAGATATTTTGTTTCTAAAACACTAGCAATCAAATCCTTACAACTAGTCTTTCCAACACTACCAGTAATTGCAACAACATACCCCTTAAATCTTCTTCTTACCTCTCGAGCTAACTCTTGAATACATTTTAAAGTATCTTCTACTACAACAATAGTAGCGTCCCCATAAGTATTTTCATCATACTCTTTATCTAATATACAGACACTAGCTCCATTTTCAATGGCATTTAAATAATAATCACTACCATCAGCCTTCTCTCCCTTTAATCCAACATAAACATCCCCTTTTTCTACTTTTCTACTATCAATACAAAAATTCTCTAATTTTTGATGAAGTTCACCACAAATAAGTTTTCCTCCACATAACTCAATAATATCAGATACTCTAATCACATTATCACCTACAATATAATTCCTAATTCCTTCTTTTTCTCTTCACTCATCTCATCAATAATCTCTTTAATAATCACTCTCTCATCAAAAGGATACCTTACCCCATTAATTTCTTGATAATCTTCATGACCTTTTCCTAAAATCAAAATCACATCTCCATCTTTAGCATTTTCAATACTATAGCGAATAGCTTCTTTTCTATTATCAATTATGATATATTTTCCATCCGTCTTCTTCATTCCAACCAAAATATCTTCAATAATTTTACTATTATCCTCATATCTTGGATTATCTGCTGTTAAAATACTAAAATCAGAATACTTACCACTAATCTCACCACAATCAAATCTTCTCTGACGACTACGATTTCCTCCACAACCAAATACTGTAACAATTCTACTAGGCTTACTCTCTCGAACAGTCTTTAACACATTCTCCATAGCAATTCCCTGATAAGCATAATCAATTACCACACTAAACTTTGAAGAAACAGGAACACTCTCCATTCTTCCCTTAACTTTAACTACCTCTAAAGCCCTCTTCATATCAGAAATAGATACCCCAAGTAAATCACAAACACTAATCGCAGCTAAAGCATTATAAGCCGTAAATGTACCCAAAATACTAACCATAAAAGTATCTTGAATCTTACCATCAGTCTCCATCTCTATCCCAGTAAAGCCATTTTTAATTACATTCGCGCATTCTACCAAGCGATAATTAGCCCTACTATCTTTTCCATAATAATACTTATCACAAGTAGTTCCTTCCATCATATCAGTAGCATATTCACTATCTAAATTAAAAATACCTACCTTACATTGCTTAAACAATAAACTCTTACAATACTTATAATCATTAAAACTCTCATGCTCATCACCACCAACATGATCTAAACTAAGATTCGTAAATATTGCATAATCAAAAATCACATTTACCCATCTTTTTAACTTCAAAGATTGACTAGATACTTCCATTACTAAATAATGAACTCCATGATCTAACATCTCTCTCATATATTTAAATACATCATAAGACTCAGGAGAAGTATTCATCGTATGATAAAATTTATCTAAATAAAACACGCCCATCGTCCCAATCAAACCACATTCTCTTCCTGAAATATTCAAAATATGTTGAATCATCGTACTAGAAGTTGTCTTCCCTTTAGTACCAGTAATCGCAATCGTAGTCATCTCCTTATCTGGATAGCCAAACAAAGTACGAGATAAAATCGATAAATCAACCCTTGTATCTTTTAACTTAATCACTGTAATATCTTTACTTACCGTAACATCATGTTCTACCGCAATAACTTGACATCCATTCTCTATCGCCGCATCAATGTAATCATGCCCATCAACCCGAAAGCCCACTAAAGCCATAAACATAACCCCGTCCTGTGCTTTTCTAGAATCATAAGCAATATCACTTATCTCTATATCTAAGTTTCCTTGTACCAATTCATAATCTACATCTTTAAGTAATTCTCTTAATTTCATTTCTATCTCCCCATTTCTTTCTTTATTATACTAAACTTATTTCCTTTTCTCCACCATTTTCTTTTATTTAACAAAAATACTTATTCAGTATTTTACAAAAAGAAAAAGAAAACGCCTAAGACTTTTCCTTCTTCATCCAATCTTTTCCATCCACAATCCGAGAAACCAACATAGAAGAACTTGTATCTCCAACAACATTCAAAACCGTCGCTGGAGCATCAATAATTGTCGCAATAATTGTCAAAATTGGTAAACAAGACATTGAATAACCAAGCAAACTAATAATCAAACTCTCAGATATCGTTCCTCCTCCAATCGGAACTGCTGTCACAAGCAAAGTAGAAATTAAAGCAATCCCTACTACCTTAAGCATCATATCCATATCAAACGTACCCCCTTCGAATAAGTACACCAAAAACATAATTTTAAAAACACTACCAATAATAGAACCATCTTTATGAAAACTAGTCCCCATAGGAATAACAGCCTCTGCTATATCACTAGGAACACCAATTTTCTTTGCCGTATCAATATTAACAGGAATACAAGCCGCAGAAGAACAAGTAGCAAGAGAAGTTAATGTTGTAGGAAGCACATTTTTCCAAAAAACTCTTACCCCCTTCTTTCCAGCCGACAAATAAGCATAAAATGTATAAACAACAAAATAAAATACAATTGCTACCAATAAATATAAAACAAAACTCTTAACATAAGACTGTGCTATACTACTACCAAACTCCCCAACCATAACAGCAAAATAACAACCAAGTCCAACAGGTGCATACACCATAATCAAATCCACAAACTTTAAAATAATTTCATTAAAGGAACACAATACTTCTAAAGCCTTTTCCCCTTTTTTTCCAGATTTTCGAATAGAAAAACCAAATAAACAAGCAAAACAAACAATCGCAATAATATGCTCTTTTGATAATAATTTAGAAAAATCATCTACACTAATAAGTTCAGCCGTACGACTCAAAAGATCTAAAGAAACATCTTCCTCCTTTGTATCAACAACCAAACTCTTTTTAATCAAATTACCATCTTGTACATCTACTAATCTAAAAATTTTAGTACTAACAACACCAACACAAACAGCAACCAAAGAAGTAAAAACAAACACACAAACAATAGTCTTAATAATCTTACCAATTCTCTTAGGTTCCTTCATTTTTGCTATCGTAGTAGTAATCGTAAGAAAAATTAAAGGAACAATACTAACTAAAAGTAAATTCAAAAATACTTCCCCAAAAGGAGCGAATACCTTAGCTTTACTCCCCATCACTAACCCTACTATTCCACCAATAATAATCGCCAAAATCAAAATAATTGTTGACCGATAATTCTTAAAAATTTTCTTCATCATTCTTCCCTCTTTCTTAATAACATTATACGCTTGACAAAAAAAGAGTGCTACCTTGTAAAATCCACATAAAAATTGTATTTTCCACACAAAATCCACAAATATTTTGTATAATCAAGATAAGGAGGAAAATAATGAAACAATACATTAAAATGAATAATAATAACAATCATCTATCTCTAGGAAATACTTGCCGTATCATCAAACAACTAAGTACCAAAAAAAATATTGCTACCCAAACAGATATCTTTTGCGCTATCTTCAATATAGAAAACGCTAATGACTCAACTGTTAATAATTATTGTATTGGTTGCCGTTCAATTGGAGAAGAATACAAAAAAATTTATATAGAGATAAAAAATCAAACGCAACCATTTATCCCTATCCTAAATAACCTATTATTTATCTTAGGCCTTCCCTATCAAGAAAAACAATCTAAAGAAACACTAAATCAAAATGAAACCTTAAAAATATTATCCCAAAAACTATATAACCTAGCTAAAAACGATC
Source organism: uncultured Bacilli bacterium (assembly GCA_934120635.1). Taxonomy (GTDB): domain Bacteria; phylum Bacillota_I; class Bacilli_A; order RF39; family UBA660; genus RUG11198. The sequence goes on from CAKOUR010000010.1 coordinate 40,426, forward strand.
GAAGTATTTTACCAGAAAAACAAAACCAAATCTATAAGTATTTCAAAGAAAATAACTACATAGAATGCTTAAAACTAATATTTATAATTATCATACTAGAAAAAAAACAACCTATTTATATAGAAGACATTGTCAAAAATACTATTGAAAGTATCTTAAACAACACAAAAATCTCTTTAAACGAACTAGAAAATTTCTTGCAAATCCAATTCAACGACGGCCTAAATTACAACTATTCCCTAAAAAAACTAGCCAAAGAAAATAACGCTTACGCCTGCTTTGAAATAGGACTAATGGAATATAACGGAGAATTTTCAGGAACACCCAACTATGAAAAAAGTTATACCTACTTTAAAACAGCCGCTAATCAAAATCACCCCAGAGCAAATTACCTAATCGCAAAAATGCTATTAGAAGGAAAAATTGGAACCCAATCTAACGAAGATATAACACTTGCTTATCATTACCTAAAAACAGCAGAAAGTCTAGGAAATATTGCTGCTCTAAACCAATTAGGACTATACTACAAAAATAACAAAAAAGATAACCAGAAAGCCATAGAATACTTTAAAAAAGCAGTTTCCTATAAGTATCCTTATGCCCTCAATAATCTTGGAAAACTTGCTGAACAAGAAAACAACCATACTCTTGCCCTATCTTACTATGAAAAAAGTGCCAACTTAGAAGAAAGTTGGGCCTTAAATAAAACAGCAGAATACTATAGACAAGGAATCCATTGCCAAAAAGACTTACAAAAAGCTTACTTCTACTACACAAAAGCCCTAAATGTTCCCCTAAAACTACAAAACAACTATGCCAAATACAACCTTGCCAAATACTTCTACCTAAACGGATGCTACGAAATAGAAATCGAAAAAAATACAAAAAAAGCACTCTCTTTACTAGAAGATGCTTCAAACCATAATCTACTAGAAGCAAAAATCGAACTACTCACTTATTACACTAAAAACTATTTTCAAACTAAAGATAAAAATACCTTAACAAAAATCAATCAACTATTAACAGAAATCGAAAATCACCCTCTATACACAACGCAAACAAAAAAAGATATTGAAACTACAATTATCAATATCAAACAAAAAGAAAAAGTAAATAGAAAACTCTTTCAAGAATAATCTATTTACTTTTTTGTTTCAGAAAACAACTTTTTCATTGTCTCATTTCCCTTAGTAAGCCTTTGAATAGTCAAATCATCAGCCTTATTATTCGCTAGTCGCAAATTATTCTCACTAGAAAGCAAAGCTTCTTTTGTCTTTTGTAAATGATCAATTGTCTTATCAATCTCATCAATAGCTTTCTTAAACTTATCACTAGCAAGACGATAGTTTCTCGCAAATCCTTCCTTAAATGTATTAAGATTATCCTCAAAATGAGAAATATCAATATTTTGATTTTGAATCATCAAAAGTTCTTTTTTATATTTTAAAGAATTCATCGCCATTCCCCTAATTAAAGTAATCAAAGGAATAAAAAATTGAGGCCTTATCACATACATCTTTTCATATTTATGACTAACATCAACAATTCCTTCATTATAATAATCATTATCAATCTCTAACAAAGAAACAAGCACAGCATATTCACACTTTTTTTCACGCCTATCCTTATCTAATTCCTTAAAAAAATCTTCATTTTTATGCTTAGTCGCTGTCATATCTGCTTCATTCTTCATTTCAAACATAACGGAAACAAATTCCATTCCCTCATCATCATAATCACGATAAATAAAATCTCCCTTGGAACCAGACCTAGCATCATTATCTTTTTCAAAATAAGCATTAGAAAACAAAGGTCTTAACTTATTAAACTCATTACTACAATGAACCTCCAAAGACTCTCCAATCATCTTTGTCGACTGTTTTGCCTTAAAATCACGATAATAAGAAATCTGTTCCTCTCTATCTTTAAGTTTTTCCTCATAAGTCTCCTTCAGATTTTTTTCTTTCATCAAAAAATCATTTTTAAGAAGTTCTAATTGATTACTTAAAGTACTGATCTCACTCTCCTTTTTAGATAAAGCTTCTTGAATGGTTAAAGCACTTTCCTTATCTTGAAGAACAAGTTTATTCTTTAATTCAACAATCTCTAACTTTTGTTCTGTAACCCTTTCTTGATATTCTTTCTCTATCTTATTTTTTGCTAATTCAACAGCACTTTCCTTTTCAATCTTATATTGTTTTTCTCTTTCAGAAATTTCTTTTTCAAATTCTTGATCACGAATTTGTTTCACTACATTTTGATAATCCATCTCATCAATTTGAAAAACAGTCCCACAATTTGGACATTTAATCTCATGCATAAACATTCCTCCTCTACTTTTAAAGAAAAAGAAAAAGAAATCTACTAGATCCCTTTTCTTTATAATCTTCCATTAATTAAATGAATATTGTCTAGTAATACTCCAGTTCCTTCTGCAACACAAGTTAATGGACTTTCTGCAATAAATACTGGTACTTTTAACTCTTGAGATAATAATTGACTAAAGCCATCTACCATACTTCCTCCACCAGTTAAAACAATACCTTTATCAATAATATCTGCTGACAACTCAGGAGGAGTTTGCTCCAATATTCCCTTCGCTGCATGAACTATTGTATAAATACTTTCTCTCAATGCTTCTTCTACTTCATCACTAGTAATCGTAATTGAATGAGGTAATCCAGTTACCAAATCCCGACCACGAACTTCCATCTTTTCATTCCTAGACCCAGGAAATACAGTACCAATTGTTATCTTAATATCCTCAGCAGTCCTATCACCAACAAGCAACTTATATTTATCCTTAATATACTTTACAATGTCACTATCAAAAGCATTTCCAGCAATCCGAATAGATGCACTATTTACAATACCACCAAGAGATAAAACAGCAATATCAGTAGTACCACCACCAATATCAATAACCATATTACCACTAGGTTTAGAAATATCCATACCTGCTCCAATTGCCGCTACCTTAGGCTCTTCCTCCAAGAATACCCTCTTAGCACCAGTCCTCTCAGCTGCTTCCACAATAGCATTTTTTTCTACTTGAGTGATATTAGACGGACAACAAATTAAAATTCTAGGACGAGAAAAGAAACTTTTACCATTTACCTTTTTAATAAAATAGTTAAGCATTACCTCAGTCGTTTCAAAATCAGCAATAACCCCATCTTTCATTGGACGAATTGCCGTAACCTGTCCAGGAGTTCTTCCCAACATCTCACGAGCCTCCGTTCCAACTGCTAAAGGTTTCTTCGTATCCAAATCAATTGCTACAACACTAGGTTCATTTAATACAATACCTTGTCCCTTAATATAAATAAGTACATTCGCTGTCCCTAAGTCTATTCCAATGTCTTTATTAAACATTTCTATCACCATCCTAAACAATATTTTAACACATATTATATATTTTTAATACTCTTAATTTACATTTTTTTCCAAATATTTACGCCTCGTTGACTCTCCCCCTCTAATATGCCTAATATCTGTATGATATTGTAAAATACTTGACACTTGATGATATAAATCAATATCTATTTCTAATAACCTTTCTCTTAAATCTTTATGTATAGTACTCTTACTAATACTAAAAATTTTAGCCATTTCCCTTACTGTATTTCCTGTTTTAATAATATAATTACCTTCATCAATAACCCTAGAAATAATCTTTTTATTCATAATTCCTCCCATAATATTATTTATGAAAAAAAGTGGCATATCATACCACTATTTTAATTCACCAGGTAATTTATCATAACAATTTTCAGGATTCAAAACACTACCTTGATAATATAATTCAAAATGTAAATGATTTCCCAAATCTGCACTAACATTAGATTTTCCACTCTTACCAATAATCGTTCCTTGTGTTATTGCATCATTCGCCTTAACATTTACCTCACTTAAACTTTGATAAACACTAATCAAATCATTTGAATGTTTAATTTTTACCGTTTTTCCCATCAATTCATCATCGTTAACCTCTGTCACAGTACCATCTAGAATACTAACTACTTCAAATTCAGTATCCATACCATAATCAACACCAGAATTTTGCATATATGTATTCCCATAATAAATAATAGAATTTTCTTGACTACTATTATCCGCCTGATAATCATAATAATTTTTTACAATCTTTACTTCTCCATTCGTATAAGGTCGACTAATCCTAGGCTCAGTATTAATTGTAGGAACCTCATTACTATAATTCATATCATCTTCTTGATTAACCTCTTCTACAGTATCAACATTTTTACTCTGAAAACTTTTCTGATTAACAATTTTCTCAATACAGTAAACACTTCCTATCAACATTGCAATTGAAAAAACATACATAAATGGAACAACAAATGATTTTAATTTTCTCCTTTTCATTTTATCACCTCTACTCTAAGTATGAACAAAATAAAAAAAGATATACTTATTTTTAAAACAAAAAAAGAAAAATACTAAAAAAGTACTTTTTCTAAAAAATTATTTTTTAACCAAAGTCGTCCCCACATAATAATGAGCAAGTATCTCTTGATAAGAATATCCCTTTTTCGCCATTCCTAAAGCTCCATATTGACTCATTCCAACACCATGACCATATCCCTTCGTCGAAACCACAACATTACTCCCTACTTGCTCAAGCGAAAAATCACTAGATCGTAAACCAAGTTTATAATAAACATCTCTTCCACTAAATAAAGTTCCATTAATTTTTAAAGAAGTAACACGATTACTATTACTCCTATTAACATCTTCAATTTTTAAAACTTTAGAATAAGAAAGCCCCAATTTCTCATAAAATTCTTGCAAACTAATATCCTTGCTTCCTTGAAACACACTAGAGACTTCTTTATCCCAATTAGATTCAACACTCTTAAGATATGGCAAACTTTTAGAAAAAAAAGTACCAGAATCTTCCGTATAACCATTACTAGTAGAAAAAAACATTGCATCAATAATTTCTCCATTATACTCCAAACACTCCATCGAAGTTTCATTCACAGCTTGCCTTACCTTACTAATATACTGAGAATACTTATCTTTCCACTTCTCTTTTAACTCATTATCATCCAAATAAACCTGATTACTAACCGTATCAGTAACATCATAATCTCCATTATTTCCAAGTCTTCTCATTACATAACTTCGACTAGCAACACTTTGAGCCTTTAATGCTTCTAACTCAAAACTAACCGGCATCTCCCCAGCAACAACCCCAACAACATATTCCTCTAAAGGAACTTTTTCTATATTTCCACTACTTCTCTTTACACGAACCAAAATATTAGATAAGTATTTTAACTCTATCTCCTTGTAACTTTTTTCAGGAACGCTCAAAAAATGAACCACAAAAAAAGGAATACTTACAATTACTGCTGTGACAATGATTAATCTTTTCATAAATCCCTCGCTTTAACGAAATACTCCTAAAAAATCATTAATAAATTGAACAATATTATAAGATAATGCCATAATTAAAAACATATACATTACCCTAGCTTGATAATAATTACTTTGTCCCTTCTTAAATATCCCATTAATATTCACACTATCCATTGCATAAACCACTAACGGAATAACAAATAAATATAATAATAATTTAACCATTATTTTCTCTATCCTTAATCATCTGATTTCTTCTTACATATTTATCAACATTAGAAAAAGGTGTAGTTAAAAATTTATCTACCATACTCTTTGCTTGCTCTTCATCAGTATCAGCACTAATCGCAATAACATTAGCATTATTATGACTACGACATAAAACAGCTTCACTAATATTACTAATCTTAGCACAATAAACACCCTTTACTTTATTTAATGCAATACTCATCCCAATACCAGTTCCACAAATAGCAATTCCAAAATCTACCTTCTTCTTAGTAATAGCATCCCCAAGCAAAAAGGCATATTTAGGAAAATCAACAGACTCCATAGTATCAGTACCATAATTTATAACCTCATACCCACTATGTTCTAAATATTCAACTAATTCTGTCTTTAAATAAACCCCTCTATGATCACTAGAAATTCCAACTTTCATGATAAAACCTTCCTTTCTTATTATTCAAATTATAACACATCTTCATAATATCAACAATAAAGTTAACAAAAAAAAAAGAAACCATTATTTAGTTTCTTGAGTAAATCCATATTTCTTATTAAACTTCTCTACTTGTCCTTTCTTACTAGTTAAGTTTTGTTTACCAGTATAAAAAGGATGACACATAGAACATACTTCAACATGAATCTTATCTTTAGTAGACATAGTCTTAAAAGTATTCCCACAAGCACAAGTAACAGTTGCTTCTACATAATTTGGATGAATATTTTTTTTCATATTTTTTTCTCTCCCTTCGCCATGACAAAAGTCATAGATAATATAAAATACGCTCTATATTATATCAATAAAAAAACGATTTGACAACTCTTTTTTAATAACTTTTAAAACAAAAATAATACAACAACTTGCTTTATTATAACAATATTGTTATAATGATACTAGAATATGGAGGAATACAAATGAGTGAAACAAATGTAGAGAATAATCAATCAAATGATTCCAAAAAAATTATAACCTTAATTATATTAATCCTAACAATCATGGTTTGTACAACAAGTGCAACATATGCTTACTTTGCAATAGGTGCTAAAAATACTACCACAGTTACTGGTAAAGCAGCTACTGCTAGTTTATCATTAACAGTTAACAAAATACTTCCAACAGCAGCAAATACAGGTGTAATAGTTCCACAATATAGTTATAACGGAACAAGTGCAACGTATTCTTCAACAAATGACATTTTAATGAAAGCTGTTAATAATACAACTCCAGGAAAATGTGTAGATGGCAACAAAAATATCATTTGCCAAGTTTATACAATTCAGATTACTAATAACAGTACTGCAACAGCCTCTATTAGAGGAACATTTTCGTTAACAGGAGGAACCTTCAACAACTTAAAATGGTATATACTCGCTCAAGGAGCAAGTACTGTACCTTCTGATGCTGCTACCAAAAAATATACAAATATCAACTCTTCAGGAACACTAAACCAAAGAAACGGTAGCACTACAAGATATATTTATGGATACGCAAAAAGTAACACTGCCTTAACCAATAGTGCTCATGGTTTTGATTCTAGTACTTTAGGAACAATTACTCTAACAAGTGGAGCATCTTATTATTACACAATTATAATTTGGATCGAAGAAACTGATTCAGATCAAAGTGCTACCAATACAGGAACTTTTACAGGAACTATCGAGTTTTATGCTGTTAACAATTCAGGAAACAAAATTAATGGTATAACATCAACTATAACTAGTTAATAAAAATACTTATTTAAAGATATCTTTATATAAAACTTATCTTATAAATAAGTATTTTTTATTAAAAAAAGAACCAAACAAATGGCTCTAATCATCAGAAAAGAAATCATTAAAGAAGTCATCACTATAAGTTCCTTCTTCATACAAATCTTTATCTTTTTTATCATCTATTTCAGCATCAATTATCTTTTGTTCTTTTCTCTTACTCTCTTCCTGTTCTCTTCTCTCTTCTTCCTCTAATTCAGCAATCTTAGCATCAATCTTTTTTACTAAATCATCAACATTAAAACTAGATTCTTCACTACTACTAGAATTAGAATTATTTCCAAGAATAGAATTTAAACTCTCTTCTCCAAAAGGATTTTTAGGAAGTGAACTACTAGAAGGTGCACCTAACCCACTAAACGGATTTCCTCCTCCACCCATTCCAGAAAACGGATTAGGAGAAGCAAAAGGATTAGACATTCCTCCAAATGGATTTCCTCCTCCCATAGGAGAAGAATCAGAACCATTCATCATCGCTTCCATTTTTTCTTTTTTCTTAGCTTTAACAAAATCTCTAATATCAAATAATTGAACTTCTTTCTTTTCTCTTACTGGATAAGTAGCTTTGCCATAACTTTCTCCCCAAGCATTCTCTTTATTCATTTTCCAATCAGGAGTCATTTTTGTTTTAAAAGGCATCATACGAAGTCTCAACCAAATTACCTGATTTTGAGGCATTCTTTGCAAATCACTTACCGTTACAAGTGGTGTCGAAGAAGTCTTTTCCTTTTCCTTAGACTTCACTTCACCACACATCTTACTCAATTCCTCTAAAGCTTGCAACTCACTACTAATCAAATACAAAATATTACAGTTACCTTTAATTGTTTCAGCATCTTCTTTTCCATATACTTTAGTCAATTGAGCAAAGTTCTGAACAATAAAAGTAAAACGAATATGTCTAGAACGAGCCGCAGTTACCATCGTTGTTACATCTTTAAGTGGAGGCATATTCGCAAACTCATCCAAAATAAAATTAGTTCTAAAAGGTAAATGTCCACCAGATTCTTGAGCAACATCAATCAAAGTTTCATAACATTGTTTAATAAATATAGTCGCCAAAGGATGTAAAGTTTTCTTTTCATCCTGAACAATCATAAATACAGCAGTCTTCTGACGTCCAATATCTTTCATATCAAAATCACTATAAGATAACATCTCAGATAAATTATCACGTGAAGAAAATAATTTTACTTTTTGCTTAAAAGTAGATAACACACCACCCTTTGTTTCCTCAGGAGCATAAACAGTACCAGAAGCATTAACATAAGCAGGTCTAGCAGGATCTTTCATATTAAAATACTCTTTAATATAATTATTATTAGGACCTCCAAATCTTTCTTCACCTAAATTAGACATCAAATTCATACTATTTAAATTAACTTGTTCCTTAGTAGCATCCTCAAATAAACCCAAAGCAAGTCCAGAAAAATAATCAGCACCTGATTTTTCCCAAAAAGGATCTCCAGTATTTTTCTCATCATACAAAATATTCAAAGCTAAATCATCTAAAAGTTCAACAGACTTATCCATATTTCCCTCTTGATACAAATCATAAGGAAGTGTCATAGGATTCCAAGCATTACCTTTTTGAGGATCACGAAAGTTTAATACAATAATATTGTATCCTTTCTTACGTAACATCTCTCCAGTATTCTCAAACAATTCTCCTTTAGGATCAGTTAAAACCATTGACTCTCCAGCCTTAGCTAAAACTTTTATCATAGGAAATACCACATTCTGTGTTTTACCAGAACCAGTAGCACCAATAATCAAATTATGTGCTTCACCATCATCAACCCACATCTTCTTTCCATCATTAATAACAACAATCCCTGCATGTTCAGAAGTAGAAGCAGCAGGATCAACTTCATACAAAGTTTCCTTCATCTCTTTTTCTTTACACCATCTAGAATAACCTTTATCTTTCTTTTCAGTAGTAAAACCTACTCCCTTTTCTCTATCAAAAAAGTAAGAACTAACAGAAAAGAAAACCCCTGCTAAGACTAAAAGGAATAAACATAAAGTCGTAGGTAAATATTTAAGAGTAAACGCCTCAAAAGGAATAATTCCATAAAGAGTACCTTGTGTTGCTAAAGAATATGCATTCAAAACAGCAATAGCACAAAAATATAACAACAAAAAACAAAAACCTACAAATATCTTAACATCTTTAGCATCTGCCCTAAACTTAAATTTCATATGTTTTCCCTCCATAAACAACATTAATTATAGCATATATAAGAAAAACTAGCAATTATATTTCTACCATTTTTGTTAATTATAAGTTATAATTTTCAACTTTTTCCCTAACAATATTAATTTAAGGTTGTAATACATATTGTTTTTTGCTATGATAGTAATGTACTTTTAAAGGAGGAATAAAGATGAGTAAAGAAAAAGACGAAAAGAAAACAACCTCATCAAAGTCTAACACAAAATCAAAAACAAAAGACAAAGAGGAAAACTTAAAGAAAAACAACACTAAAAACAGTACTACTAAAGATCAAAAAGCCAAAAAGAAAAGCGAAGAAAAAGAAGAAAAAAAAGTAACACCTTCTAAGGAAATAATAGAAGAAGAATTTGATGAAGACTTAGAAGATATGGAAGAATCAGAAGAAGTTGAAGTTAAAGAAACAAAAAAAGAAGAAAAAAAGAAACCAGAAGAAATAAGAGCAAAAGTTGAAAAAGTTGAAAAAATTGCTAAAGAAAAAAAGAAAAAAATAAATACTTCTAAAAATAATTCTAGCAAATTAACAGAAATAGCAGTATTATTTGAAAAAAATCATGTTGCAATTTATTCATTCATCGCAGGATTACTAATAACAACTTTAGTTGCCTTCATTATATGGCCTGATAGAATTGCCACTCTAAAAGATGGAACACAACCAGTAGTTAAAATTAATAAAAAAACTTATACAGCAAATGATTTATATGAAGACATGAAAAGTTATTACTCTGTTAGCCTACTTCTAGACAAAATTGATAATGACTTACTTACAAAAATGTATCCAGAAAATGATAAAATGACAAGTGAAGTAAAATCAAATGCTGAATATTATTTCAATACATATAAACAATATTATAATTATACTCAAGAACAATTTTTAGAAAAGAATGGTTTTTCTAGTTATGATGCTTTCTTAGATTATTTAAGACTTGATTATAGAAGAAATAAATATTTAGAAGACTATATCAAGAAAAACTTGAGTGACGATGAAATCAAAAAATACTATGATGAAAAAGTATTCGGAGATATCAATACACAACATATCTTAGTAGAAGTAAAATCTGATAGCGATAAGGATAATAGTAAAAAATTAAGTGATGCAGATGCTAAAAAATTAGCAGAAGAAATCATTACAAAATTAAACGATGGAACAAGTTGGGAACAAATTCAAAAAGATTATAAAGATAAAGTTACTTATGAAGATTTATCTTACCAATCATGGGATGCTTCTTTAGAAGAATCATTCATGACTGCTTTAAAGAAAATGGATAATAACTCTTATTCAGAAGAGCCAGTAAAAACATCCTATGGATATCATGTTATTCATCGATTAGATCAAAAGAAAAAACCAACTCTAAAAAAATCTAAAGATAAAATTATTTCTAATTTAATATCAGATAAAAAATCAGCTGATTCTAACCTATTATATAAATCTCTAATCTCTTTAAGAAAAGAAAAAAATATCAACTTTAGTGATACTGACATGAAATCTAAATATGAAAGCTATTGTAAAAAATATAAATAGTTTTACGTAAATAAAAATCTTTCCAAACGGAAAGATTTTTATTATTATAACTAAACAATAACACTTGCTATATCATCATACTTATCATATAATTATAACATACTCATTTTTAGAAGGTGTTAATCATGAATAATAATCCAATATGTTTTTTTGACTCAGGAATTGGTGGTTCTACAATATTAAAAGAAGTAATAAAAAAATTACCAAATGAAAATTATATATACCTATCAGATAGTAATAATAACCCCTATGGCAATAAAACAAAAGAAGAATTATTTAAAATTGTAAATAATAATATTAAAACTCTTTTAAAATATAAACCAAAATTAATAATATGTGCCTGTAATACCGCAACTACAACTGTATTAGATGATATTAGGAAAAAATATAAAGATATAACTTTTATTGGTACAGAACCAGCTATCAAAATAGTACATGACAAATATAAAAATAAAAAAACTATTATTTTAACAACTAAAGGTACCGCTCAAAGTGAAAGATTTAAAAAACTATTCAATAGATATAAAACAACTGATTGTACTTTAGTAGAAGCTCCAATGCTAGCAAGTTTAATAGAAACTGGAAAAAATCCTTATCCATATTTAAAAGAACTATTAAAAAATTACACAAAAGTAGAAGTTGTTGTCTTAGGTTGTACACACTTTCCACTAGCAAAAAAAGAAATAGAAAAAGTATTAAGAAAAGTATTATTTATAGATGGACATAGTGCTATAGCCAATAAAATCTATAACTCATTAAAAGATAATAATCTATTATCACTAAATAATGTAGGAAATCTACATATCATAGCACCAAATCAAAATATAAAAAACAAAATTATAGAAATAATAAAAGAAAATTAAAAATACTTAAATAGATTTATCACTAAAACAAGACAAATCTATTTAAGTATTTTATTCTACAGAAATCTCTTCAATATATTTTTCAGAAGAATCATCCAAATCCTTAATCAAATTATCAGCTTGACTCCAACTAGTCAACCTAGCACCAGAAGCAAACTTATGACCACCTCCACCATAAATAGAAGCAATCTCATTAATAATAGGACCACGAGAACGAATATTAGCACGAATTAAATTACTTTTCTTATCTTCAGTTAAAAATAACCATACCAATACTTCACTAACACATTTCAAGTCACTAATAATATTCCCTGCACTAGCAGAATCAACACCAAATTCCTTTAACATCTCTTCCGTTATCTTAATATAAGCAACACCATTATCTGTAACAGTCATATTCTCTAAAATATATCCCTGAAATCTAACTTCAGCTAAAGGTCGCATATAAAGAGGCTCATACAAAGAGGTAAAATCAATATTCGATTTCTCCAAAAGAATAGTAATCAACTCAAAAGTTCTCTTACTAGTATAATTATGCATAAATCTCCCCGTATCAGAAATAACACCAAGATAAAGATTCTTAGCAACACTATCATCAAACCTTAATCTATTCTTAATTAAAAACTCTATAATCAACTGACAAGTAGAAGAAGCACTATCATCAATAAGTTCAATATCTCCAAACTTATCCACAAAAGGATGATGATCTATTTTTATAATATGCTCATAATCATCAAGATGAACACTATCAATTCTCTTAATATCAGGAGTGTCCAATACAATTAAAAGTGTATTACTTTTATCTATTTCCTCTACCTTATCTAATATCCCCATAAACTTAAAACGACTAGAAGGATTACCAATAGCATAAACTTGTTTATTAGGAAACTTATTTTTAATCAACTCTCTCAAAGCAAATTGACTACCTAAAGCATCAGGATCAGCCCCAATATGCCTTGCTATAACAATATTAGGATATTTCTTTATCTCTTTATAAATTTTTCTATAAATATTTGAAAAAATCATTTTAACCTCTCTGTTCTACCAATTTATATAATTATTTTTTTAATAAATTATATGTATCAGTTGCAATCATCAATTCTTCATTAGTAGGAACAACAAATACCTTAACTGAAGAATCATCTGAAGATATTTCTGCTGTCTCTCCTCTAGTATTATTCTTTTCTTCATCTATTTTAATGCCTAAGCAAGCTAATTTTTCTACAATTGCCCGTCTAGCTGGAATAGCATTTTCTCCAAGTCCTGCTGTAAAACAAATAATATCTACTCCACCTAATTCTACATAATACATAGCAATATAATTAACAACAGTTCTAACATACTTATTAAAAGCTAAGATACATTTCTCATCCCCTGCTTCTACTCCAGCATAAACATCTCTAAAATCACTATATTTTTCAGTTAATCCTAAAAATCCAGATTTTTTATTTAACTCATTAACTACCTCATCAGCAGTTTTATTTTCTTTCTTAGCAACAAAAGGAATAATAGATGGATCAATATCTCCACTACGAGTTCCCATCATAATCCCAGGAAGTGGAGTAAATCCCATAGAAGTATCTACACATTTTCCATCACGAACAGCAGATAAACTACCACCACTACCTAAATGGCAAATAATTGCTTTATATTCATCTCTTCCTAATAACTTAGGAATTTGCTGACTAACATAACAATGACTTGTACCATGAAATCCATATTTTCTTACTTTATATTTTTCATACCATTCATAAGGAACAGGATACATATAAGAAACTTCATCCATTGTTTGATGAAAAGCCGTATCAAATACACCAACCATAGGAACATTTGGCAATACCTCACGAGCAGCTTCTATTCCCAAAATATTTGCTGGATTATGAAGAGGAGCTAAATCAGAAAATCTCTTTAAATCCTCTACAACCTCATCCGTAATTATCACTGATTTATCATATTTATCAGCACCATGAACCAAACGATGACCAACAGCCCCTATCTCATCTAAAGATTGAATAATCCCTTTAGTAACCAAACGATCTAACAAAATTTTTACGGCAACTGTATGATTAGGCATCTCCACCTCTTCATAAATCTTTTCACCATGATATTTAATCGTATAAAAACTACCCTTAATTGTTACTCTCTCAAAAAGTCCTGATGCAATTAGTTCATTATTATCCATATCAAATAAACTAAATTTTAAAGAACTACTTCCTGTATTAATCGACATTATTTTCATTATATTACCTCTTTTCTACTAAATATTATACTATTTTTTTATCTTTAGAGCAATAAAAACACATATGATTCTTTTTTTATAATTCTTAAAATACTGAATTATTATTTTTCTTAACAAAAAAAGAGAAAGTTAAACATTCCCTTTCCTAATACCTATTAACGAGTTCCCTCTTCCATAGCTAAAGCATAAGTATCCCTTGCAATCATCAATTCCTCATCAGTAGGAATAACATAACAATCAATCTTAGAATCCTTAGTAGTAATCTTACCTTCCCTACCTTTTCTCGTCATCATTTCTTCATTAACAGCTTCATCTAATTTAATCCCCAAAGCTTTTAATTTCAATAAAGTCTCTTTTCGAATAATAGGATCATTTTCACCACCACCAGCAGTAAAAATAATTCCATCTACTTTACCATCTAACTTAACAAAATATTTCGCAATATATTCAGAAATTCTATCTGTATACATATCAAAAGCTAATAAAACTTTTTCTTCTCTAGCTTCATAAGCCCTATCTAAATCTCTTAAATCACTCATACCAGCAATTCCTTGAAGACCACTCTCTTTATTTAATATTTCATTAATCTTCTTTGTAGATAATCCAGTCTTATTACTAATATATTCAATAATTGTATGATCAATATCTCCACAACGAGTACCCATCATAATACCAGCATTAGGAGTAAATCCCATAGAAGTATCAATACAATATCCATCTTTAATTGCACTAATACTAGCCCCATTACCAATATGACAAATAATTAAATTAGGCTTAGAATTTTTAAGTATTTTTTTCATATATTCTGTAATATACTTATGACTTAGCCCATGAAAACCATACTTTCTAACATCATACTTAATATACCATTCATAAGGAATAGGATAAAGATAAGTAGTATCCTTCATCGTTTGATGAAAAGCAGTATCAAAACAAGCAACATTAATAGCACCAGGAATAGTCTCCATAAAAGCACTAGCTCCTACCAAATTAGCAGGATTATGCAAAGGAGCAAGAGAAGATATCTCATTAATCTCTTTCATTACTCTCTTTGTCAAAATAACACTCTTAGAATATTTATTTCCCCCATGAACAACACGATGACCAACAGCCTTAATACTATCAAGACTATCAATTACCTTATTATCCACTAACTCTTTCAAAAGAATCTGAACAGCATCACTATGATCATTAATCAAAGCTTCCTTCTCTATTTTAGCATCCCCAATACGAATACTATAATGACTATCACTTAAACCTATTCTTTCAATATTTCCTTTCATCAATAATTTTTCTTCAGGCATTTCATATAAACGGAACTTCAAAGTTGAACTACCAGCATTTACTGATAATATTTTCATTATTCCACCTCTTTCTTAATTCGTATTATATCATAAGTCCTTTTAAAAGCAACTAAAATCAATCTATTTTCCCTATTTTTCTTTTCTTTTGACATAAGTTCTTGCTATCTTTATTCCCAAAACAAGAATAATACATAAAACAAAAGCAATAAGAGGAAGTAATTTACTATTCTCATTAAAAAGCTTAGTACTCAAATTTTTATCTTCTTTTAAAATTTTAATTTGATAAGTTGAAGTAGATTTATCCTCTGCCAAAACAACAATTTTAATCACACTATTATTCTTTAAATTTTTATTTCCATAAATTTTATAATGAGAAGTTTGATCATTAAGAACTAATTGAATATCTAACTGACTCTCTTCCTTTATCGATAACTGATATTGATATTGATTAGAAGAAAAAGGCAAATAATAATTCTTAATCACTATACTTTTCAACTTACTATCATGAGATAACTTCTTCTTCCTAACAACATTTACCAAATAAGTATTCTTTATCCCACTTTCAGAAGTAGTAACAATCCTAACTTCATTACTTCCCACTTTTAACTGACTTTCTCCCAAAACATCTACCTTCGTTGTATCATAAAGAGGAATTGCCTTTACCACTAAATTTTCTTCTTGATTATCTAAAGTTACCTTATAATAATACTGATTTTTCTTTAAAGAAATATCTTTTTGATTAATAACTAACTTTTTCAAAGAAGCATCTTCATTTTTAAGAACATTCCGTACCTTTCTTGTTACATAAATCGTATAATCTCTTTCATGATTTCTTGCACTAATTACTTTTATTATAAATTTATTTATCCCATATACTAAATTTTGCTTTCCAATATCTCCCTCCACTTTTGCTAAACTATCTTGAGATGTTGCTTGAATTTCTACTTGGCTATTTTCTGTTTCAACAAAATAAGTAGAAATATCTTTTTGAAAAGAAGGGGTAAATTTCTCATTTTTAACCCCTAAAGTACTTAAATAGTTATTATCTGAAATAACCTTAACTTTACTAAAAATAGATTCTCTTGAAGTATTTTTAACCCCTAAATCACTAACCTCTATTTTATTTAAAGAAATAGAATATTCCCAACCATTTTCTAATTTATCACTTGCTTTAAAAACCAACTTAGCCTCTAATAAAGCACTATTACTAATATTTCCCAAAACAAAACCATTCAAAGAAGAATAATAAATTTTCCAAGGTTCAATTACTTCTATTTTTTGATAATCTATTCCCTCAGCTAACTCTAAATTAGCCTTAATTCCCGTAATTTCATTTTCTTTGAATTGACAAACAAATTCCTCACCAGGAGATACCTTATCAGGACAATCTAAAGATAAAGCAAAAACAGAAGAAGGAACAAACAATAGCAAAATCACAAATATTTTCTTCATTCCTTCCCCTCCCTAATTACAGCCAAATAATCAGCACTACCACACGAATAACTTTCTTCTCTAAATAAATAACTATTCTTAACTTTAATATTCACCTCTCCAATTGCTAAAGGATGAACAATTAATTTCTTCCCCTGAATTTCACAAGTAGCCTTACTCTCATCTTGACTAACACAAGTTAACATCCCTAAATTTTCTCCTGATATTTCTGTTTCTAAATTCTTTCCTACAGTAGTAACTCCACCAATAGCAGGAATAGAAATCCGATAAGTATCGATTGTAATTTGATTACTTTGATAACCATGACTTTCCTTAACTATAAGAGTAGCTCTACCAGGAATAGAACCCATATTAATTCTTAACATATTTCTACCATTATATACTTGCATCTCAGCACTAGAAACAACATCATGATTACTAATAACAAAAGAATATTCTCCACTATTCATTGCACTAACTGTAATCAACTGAACATTACCTGGAGTTGAACAAAGGTACTTAGGCATCACATTCAAATAAACAGACATAACATCTAAATAAAAAGTTACACTACCATAATTTTTAGAATTCAAAATAATATTCGTACTTCCCTGATTTTTTTGCTTAATTACCAATTTCTTTCCTTGAATTTCACAGTCCGCAACTTCTGTATTTTCCGAACGACAAGTAAGATCATGATAATCAACAGACTTAATCAAAACCTCTAAATTATCACCACCAACATAAGCAATTCCCTCTTTTTTACTTAATTGAATAGTATTATCAACTTTTATTTTTACTTCTTTTTCTAACTTCTTATCTAAAGTACTCAAAACAATCTTCGTTTCCCCAGGATTCTTTCCTATTACTCTACCAGAAGAATCAACAACGGCAACATTAGAATCTAAACTTTTCCATATTAAATTAGTATTCTTTCCATAAGTTGGTTTCACTTGATAAACAATTCTTTCTTCCTCATTAGATTGAAGTAAATAATCTTCTTTACTTATATTTAATTCTTGATAATCCCCATTCATTGCTTTATCTAAAAGAATTAAATCATTAACATGAACTTCCCTATCCTCATCCATATCTAAATCTAGAGAAAAAGAATTTTTTCCAACTAAATACTGCCCAAATAAACTAAGATCATCCTGATTAACCATCCCATCCGAATTAATATCTCCCTTAACAATATTAGTATAAGTAGCCACTACTTTATTATCTTTATTATATAACAAAGTCTTACTTTGATTAAAAACATATCCTGAAGTCAATTCATGATTATTCCAATCGACAACCTTCAAAGTACAATTCTCTAAATCAAAATATTGATAAAATAAAGAAACATCTGTATTAGGAGAAATATTCAAAATATTCCCTTCTTTAATAGAATAAATATCACTTCCAAACGAATATTCTTCATCCAAAGAAAAAGTTGTATAAAAAGAAGCAATCCCTATAATAAAAATAATTCCTATAATAATACTAAAAACTAATTTTTTTCTATTCATTACTATCTCCTATTTTTATATTTATTTACTAAACTCAATTCCCTATAATAATAACATAAACAAGATTACCATGAGTAGAACGATGAGGCTCTAACTTCTTTAATCCACTTTGACAGCTACCATGATACAAAAAAGACATATAAACACCACTTTCATTTTCAACATATTCTACTACTATACAATCCCATTATATCATAAACTTATAAAATAAAATACTTATTCCTAACTTCAATCTCTTACAAAAAGAAAAAAAAGAAGAAGTATTTTCTTTCTCTAAAAACATTAACTTAATGAATAACCTAACTTCTCTAATTCCATTAATGCAATAGCGGAAACATCTTCTTTCTTTAATTTCTTAATCTCATAAAATTCTGCACCTAAAGAATCATCATTCTGATTATCAATTGAAATATCCTTTCGAATTTCATTCCGATACTCTAATATTTGATAAAAAATACCAACATGATGAACCAAAATATTTGTATTATCATCATACTTCCACTCTACAACAACAGAAGAAGCATCAAATAATTGATATTTTATAACCTCTAAACCAGTTTCTTCTAATATTTCTCTTTTTAAAGTTTCTTCTGGTGTTTCTCCAAATTCAAATGAACCACCCGGTAAATCTAATAATCCATCATAAGGACCAGTTTTTTTCTTAATCAATAATATTTTATCATCTTTTACAACCAAACCATAGCACCCTAAATGTTTATGCTCTTTCATCTCTATCCCTCCCATCTAATTATTGCAAGAAAAAGAAGGATTATTTTCCTTCTACATCATCTAAAAAGTTATTAATAATAACCATTCTATCATCAACTTCTTTTAAAGACTCTTTATTTAACATATCAAAACTCAATTGTTCTTGCTCTGGCTTTGCTTCTTCAACATATTCCAAACCATTCAAAGCATCTTTAGATAATTCTTGTGCTTTAAGATGAGTATCTTTAATTTTATCTTTTACAACAAACGAACCATTACTGTATCTATCCATAATTGGAATATCTACTATTTTCATTTCTTTTTCATACTTCTTAGTTACTACAACAACCTCTGTCTTAACATCTTCCACATAAGCATCAACAATATGACTAGGATTACTCTTAATTTCCTTCATAAATAATAGTCCTCGGTTACCTCTAGTACCCATGTCAATTTCTGAAAAACGCATTCTCTTAGCTGTTCCTTTATCCGTAAACAAAGTAATATACTCAGAATCATTTGGGAAAAGTAATCCACTAACTACTTCATCATCTCTTAAATTAATAGATTTTACTCCACTAGCTTTAATACCAACAGGATTAATATCAGAAGTTTTATACCACAAACCATAACCTTTCTTAGTTACTACTAAAACATTCGTATCAACACTATAAGTTACATTTACTACTTCATCTTTATCTTTCAACTTCATCATATTAATAGCCTTAGAATATCTACTAACTTTAAATTCTTTAAGTAAAGTTCTCTTAACCATTCCATTTCTTGTAAATGAAGTAATATAAAGATTCTGATCAAAATCATAAACAGGCATAGCATTAACAACATACTCATCAGGATCAACCGTAATAATATTACTCATATGTTTGCCCATATCTTTCCATTTTAAATCAGGTATTTCATAAACAGGAATATATAAATAATTTCCCAAATTAGTAAATACAAGCAACGTATCTAAAGTATTCATATTATAAAGACCAACAATATAATCTTTTTCTTTTAAAGTCAAATCTTCAATATTTGAAGCAGCATAACTCCTCAAAGAAGTCCTTTTAATATAGCCTTCATTAGTAACAACAACCATCACATCTTCTTTAGGAATCATACTAATTGCATCTATTTTAATCTCTGTAATCTCATCACGAATTTCAGTTTTTCTAGGAGTTGCATATTTATCTTTAATCTCCTTCAACTCTTTCTTCAAAACCTTAATCAAAACTTTTTCATCACCCAAAATTGCTTCTAACTTTTTCATCGTATCCAATAACTTTTCCATCTCTTCTTGTAAAGAAACAATATCAGTATTCGTTAATCGATACAATTGTAAAGTAACAATAGCATCAGCTTGTTTCTCAGTAAAGTCATATTCTTTAACTAAATTATCAATAGCATTCGCTTTATTTTTAGAAGAACGAATTGTCTTAATCACTTCATCTAAAATAGATATAGCCTTAATCAAACCTTCAACAATATGATACCTAGCCTTAGCCGTTCTTAAATCAAATTCACTTCTTCTTGTAACAACCTCTTTTTGATGAGCAATATAAGCATCCAATATTCCTAAAATACCAAGTAACATTGGTCTTCTATTAACAATCACTACATTATTAAAATTATAAGAAATTTGAAGTTCCGTATTCTTATAAAAATAATTTAAAATATTCTCTGCATTAGCATCTTTCTTTAAATCAACAACTATACGTAACCCATCTTTATCCGATTCATCTCTTACTTCCAAAATACCATCCATTTTTTTATCTATACGAATTTCATCCATCTTTCTTACCAATAAAGCTTTATTCACTTCATAAGGAATTTCATGAATAACAATCTTATTCTTTTCCATAGTAACTTTAGACTTTAAAATAATTTTTCCTCTTCCTGTTTGATAAGCACTTTTTATTCCATCTATTCCTTCTAAAATAGCTCCTGTTGGAAAATCTGGACCTTTAATAAATTGCATCACTTCTTCTAAAGTAGAATTAGGATGATCTAATCGATCAATAGTAGCATCAATTACCTCTCCTAAATTATGAGGGGGAATATTTGTCGCATATCCAGCAGAAATACCCGTCGTTCCATTAACTAAAAGATTAGGAAAACGACTTGGTAAAACAGTTGGTTCTAACAAAGTATCATCATAATTTGGAGCCATTGTTACAGTATCTTTATCAATATCCTGAAGCATAACTCCAGCAATTTCAGAAAGCCTTGCTTCCGTATAACGACTAGCAGCAGCCGAATCTCCATCAATAGAACCGTTATTACCTTGCATATCGACAAATGGTTCTTTCATCTTCCAATCTTGACTCATTCGAACAATTGCCTCATAAATAGAAGAATCCCCATGTGGATGATATTTACCCATAACATCTCCAACCGCACGAGCACTCTTCTTATAAGGTTTATCAAAAGTATTTTTTTCTTTATACATAGAATATAAAATTCTTCTCTGCACTGGCTTCAATCCATCTCGAACATCAGGAATTGCTCTATCCTGAATAATATACTTAGAATAAGTTCCAAAACGCTCTCCCATGATTTCTTCCAGTGAATAATCGTAAATTTTTTTTATTATGTCTTCCATAGCATCACCATGTTATAAGTCTATCATAAATTATTTTTATTGGCAAGAAAATTAACCTCTTTTTATTGTAATTAACTTAGAGTAATCTTTATTATATGACAAAAATACTTAAAAATCTTTTTCTTTCAAATAAAAAAAGATACTAGATAAAAATATTAATTCCTCAATCTTTTCAAATTAAAGAATCAAAATATTCTAGTAACTTTTTACTAACGTAACATTATCATTAAAATTTACTTATACATTTTTATTCTATTGACAATTTCTGATATCTTTAATTGTTGTTTTAGTACTAACGTATGAAATGTCATCAAATTTATAATTACCTAAGTATTTCATCTTAAAAATTGCACTCACAATTTCATCATCTTTATATTCATTTCCATTTTCACATAAATCAATAGTTTCTCCTAGATTAGTGATATATGATGAAGCTAATCCCCCTTGAATATGTTTTGTTCCAGCAAAACTTATTGTTCCATCATCAGATATATTAAAAATTTCATTTTGACTATAACTTGGATAAATTTGATATTGATTACCATCTTTATCTATAAATCTAGATATTGTTTTAACTTCAGTTCCATCTAAATCATAAATATACATTTTACTAATTAAAGACTCAGTTTCAAAAAATATCATGACATCATTATAAACACTAACTTGAAGTAAAGATATAGGTCCTTCAACAGCTTTATACACAACTTTATCTCCTAATTTAACTTCAGATTGACTTACATACAATGTTTTTTCACCTGATGTGGTAGAAATTTTCTTTTGACATCCATTTTCGCATTCTTTTTCTTCTGAAAAGATTACCGAAATATTATTTAATACTTCTTTGGTATCTTTATCTTCATTTTCTTTTACAGAAGTATTTTCTTGATTTTCTATCTCATTTTTGATTTCTTTATGATTAAAAGTTATTGTATTTGTTGCAAATAAGATACATAATACTACTAATATCAGTATAATTACTCCCATTAACATAATAACTATTTTATTATTCTTTTTTTCCATTTTTATCCACTCCTTCTATTCTAAGAATAACATAAAAAGTACTTAATTACTATATTAATTTAAATATTTTTTGAAAAAATATTGTAAAGAAAAAACCTGAGAAATAAATCCCAGATTTCCAATAAATAATATAATATTATCTCTTACTAAATTGAGGCGCACGACGAGCTGCTTTTAATCCTGGTTTCTTTCTTTCTTTTGCTCTTGCATCTCTAGTAATGAAACCATTTCTTTTTAAAATTGAACGATAAGAATCTTCTTTACCAGCATTATCCTTATCATACTCTAATAAAGCTCTAGCAATACCTAAACGAATTGCTCCAGTTTGTCCACTGTATCCACCACCACGAACATTTACAATTACATCAAATGTTTCTTTATTATCAGTAACTTCTAATGGTTGCATTAAATCCATTACTAATACTTCATGAGGAAAATATTCATGAACATCTCTACCATTTACAGTAATATTTCCCTTACCTGGAACTAATGTTACTCTAGCACTAGAACTCTTTCTTCTACCAGTTCCGTAAAATTTTCTTTCCTTATTTGCCATTCTTTGTTCCTCCTAATGTAACCAATTTAGGTTGTTGTGCAGTATGAGGATGCTCACTTCCTGCATATACATGTAATTTCTTATACATTTGTCTTCCTAATCTACCTTTTGGAAGCATTCCTTTAATTGCTCTTTCCATCATTTCTTCTGGATAATTAGCTTTCATTTCTTTAGCAGTTCTTTCTCTTAATCCTCCAACATATCTAGAGTGATCATAATATTTCTTGTCCTCTAACTTATTACCAGTTAATAATACTTCACTAGCATTAATAATGATAATATTATCTCCACAATCAACATGTGGTGTGTAAGTTGCTTTATGCTTTCCTCTTAACATAGTAGCAGCTTTTGAGGCAACGCGTCCAAGTGGCATATCCTTAGCATCAATTACATACCAATCACGAACAACATTTTCCTTTGTTTGCATAAAAGTTGTCTTCATTTTTTCAAATCTCCTTTATATTTTTTCATTTACTCCAACTAAAACCGTGTTCCCAATACGAAAATAGCTGAAATAGAAAATGTACCGATTATGATTATATGCGAAAATCAATTTTTTGTCAATAATTTAAGAACATTTTTATAAAAAATTAACTATCAGTAATTATCTACAAAATTACTTTTATGCTCTATCTTTGCCCATGATACATTTTTGATCACCAAAGCTTGAATTGCACAAAATAAATAAGTAATTAAATAAACAGAATTAAAAAAAATTACCTTAATTTTAGACAACTATTAAAACATAACTTATGATTTTCTCTCTTTATCATATAGACAATAACCATAAACAACCCTCGTCATAGAAAGAATAAAAAAATTCCTTGTTTGATGATAATATCTAAAAAAATACTGTACCCGTTCAAAAAAAGAATCAAAAATAGACAAAAGAATAAAAATAACTTTTCAAAAGATAATTCATAAGCAAAAACAACATTACTTCCCATATATCCATATCCTCACTTTACTACCACTTAAATAACAAAAAACATTTCTCCATTACCTTCTCTATCAAAAAAGTTTAGACTAATTCAGTACTTTCTTAACCAAAAGCACTAAAATATTTAACAGTATAGCCCAAAATTAAATTGACGTAAATTGACAAATTTTGCAAAATGTCTATTATGTCAACACAAATTCATTTTTGACAGCAAAAAAGCAAGTACACAAACTACTTTGCCTCCTGAAGAACCAGTGTACTCACTTCTAACTTTTCCTTATTCATTACCCGATCAATAATTTGACTTTCTACCTTACTCTCAATAATTTTTGAAATCTTTCTAGCACCATACTGCTGATAATTTGATTCTCTTACTATCTCTGATATAAGATTTGCTGACAACCTCAAATCTAAATATTTTCCCTTTAATTTTTTCAATTGTTTCTTAACAATACAAACCACATCTTTCTCCGTTAAAGAATTAAAAGGAATAACACTATCAATTCTATTTAAAAGAGGAAGAGGAAGTTTTTGCTTCAAACTACTCTCCAAGCAAGAACGCTTATCTTGGGAAAAACCAACTTTATTTTCTTCAAAACCTAAATTAGAAGTCATAATAATAATATTATTTCGAAAATTAACTGTATTATTTTTAGCATCCGTAAGCTCACCAACATCTAAAATTTGATAAAGTAAATTTAAAACACTAGGACTAGCTTTATCAATTTCATCCAATAAAATAACTGCTGTCGGCTTTTCCTTAATTTTAGTTAAAACCGTATTATTATCATCATATCCCACATAACCAGGAGCAGAACCAATAATCTTATTAATAGAAGTTGCATCAGCATACTCACTCATATCTAAACGAATTAAATTCTTTTCCCCACTCAAAAATTTAGCATAAGAAGTTGCTAAGTTCGTTTTCCCCACCCCTGTAGGACCAACAAACAAATAAGACTTTACCCGATTATTAGCATACCCAAATTTCATCTTCTTAGTTGCCTGAATCAACTCTTGAATCGCTTCATTTTGCCCAATCACATGATTCTTTAATTCTTTTTCCAATTTTTCAATCGTACTTGCCTTTTCCTTCAAAATCTCATAAACAGGAATCTCAGTCTTTTCATGAATTACCTTAGCAACATCTTCCAAAGTCACAACCTTATAATTTTTCTTATTCCTTAACTCAAATTCATTAATCTCTGAAGTTAATGCCGATTCCCTTTTTAAAGAAAGATAGGCTTCCTTCAAATTATTATCTAAAATATAAGCATTCTTATCCCTTCGAACTTCATTTCTCTCTTTTTTTAATTGATTTAACTTCTTTACCTCATTTGTTTCCCTAATACTAATAGAAGAAGAAACCTCATCTAAAACATCAATAGCCTTATCAGGATTATGACGATAATAAATATATTTATCCGAAAGATGAACAATCTCACTAATCATATCATCAGGAATCTTTACTTGATGATAATGCTCATAAATTGGCTTCAATTTATTCAATATCAAAACTGTAGTATCAAGAGAAGGTTCCTCAATAATAATTTTTTGAAACCTCCTATCCAAAGCCTTATCTTCCTCAATAAATTTCTTATATTCTTTTATCGTAGTTGCCCCAATACAATGAACAGTCCCCCTAGCAAGTGCAGGTTTCAAAATATTAGAAGCATCAATAGCCCCTTCTGCACCTCCTGCTCCAACTAAAGTATGAATCTCATCAATAAAAAGAATAATATTTTCTTCTTGTTCTACTTCTCTTAAAATTTTTTGCATCCTCTCTTCAAATTCCCCACGATATTTAGTACCCGAAACAAGCGTTGCCATATCCAAAGAAATAATCCTTTTATTCTGCAAATTCAAAGGAACTTCCCCATCAGCAATTTTTTGAGACAACGCTTCAATAATTGCCGTCTTTCCTACCCCAGCTTCTCCAATTAAAATAGGATTATTCTTCATCCTACGACAAAGAATTTCCACAACACGATTTAATTCTTTTTCTCTCCCAACAACAGGATCCATCTTCTGTTTTTTAGCCTTCTCCACCAAATCATACCCAAGCTCATCAATCAATAACTTTCTCTTTCTCTTTTTTTGCTTCCTAATTAATTTCACAGAAAATTCATCATACAAATCCTCCAAAGAAATTCCCATACCAATCAAAATACGAATAGCAATTCCCTCCCCCTCCTCCAAAAGAGCAGAGAAAAGATGCTCCGGTGTAACCTCACCATTATTATTATCCTTAGCATCCAAAAGAGAATTTTCCATAATTTTCTTAAGAAGAGGAGTATAAAGATAAAATTTAGCACACTTTGTCCCTTTCCCTATAACAGAAACAATTTCCTCCCTAAAATTATCATAACTTAACCCATATTCTCCTAACTTTTGAGAAAGAACTTCATCATTTTTTAAAATAGACAAAATTAAATGTTCTGTTCCAATATAAGGATGATTTAATGCCATCATCTCTTC
Organism: uncultured Bacilli bacterium; assembly: GCA_934120635.1. Classification (GTDB taxonomy): domain Bacteria; phylum Bacillota_I; class Bacilli_A; order RF39; family UBA660; genus RUG11198. The sequence continues at coordinate 67,219 of CAKOUR010000010.1, forward strand.
TCTCGCTTTTAATAGTACAAATTGTGCTTCCTCACTAAAATTACCAAGCATATTCATGCCCCTTTCTTCTAAATATTATTTTATTTTCTTAATAGTTATTTCATTTTACTATTTCTATTTTGTACTTAATCTCAAAAATTTAAACAAATTTAACGTAATTCCTGACAAGTACCTGGCTGTGGCCGATAAAAACAATGATTTTTATAACGACCAGCTAAATTTTGATCCCACCATGTTGCTTTACAAGACTCCCCAGTAGTTGGTGCATAAAACCACAATGCATTAGTTGCAGGATAATAATATTCTCCTCGAATAACCCTTCTAGCTAAACTCTTCTCAAGTTCTGTCGGATTTCCATAAAAAAGACTACTAGAAGGCCCACTAAAACCACCAGGAGATTGATATACCATTTTACTAATACTAGTAATATCCTTAAAAGTTAAACATTTAGCAATCACTCGATTAACTCCAACATTTCCTACCATCAGCATGCCCAAATTTCCTTCCCCTACCGCTTCAGCACGCATCAAACGAGCCAAGAGTTCCAATTCTTTCTCGGTATATTTTACAATCATTTTACCACCCAAAATAGTATATGCTTAACTTCAATCATTCATGCTTCTTTTCCCACAAAAATAATTTTAAAAAAAGAAAATACTAAATCAGTACTTTAATCAAAATAAAAGCAACAAAGTAAGAAAAATTTTTAAATTTCTTAAAGAATGATATAATGATAAAGGTGAATTTCATGAAAAAAGATCAATATAAAATAGAAAAATACAAAGAAAAATTAGAACGAGGAGAATACACAGGATTCATCCCCAGAAGTACTGCTACCACTCTCCAACATCAACTAAGAAAAAATTCATTTTCAGAGTTTATCCCATTCGAAGATGCCGATAAAATTATTTTTTACACTCAAACAAAACCAGAAATTACTTTATGTAAAATCATCTGCAGTGGAAAAATTACCCACGCAATGATTCTAGGAACCCTATTTAGTTTATCACTTTGCGATGATACATTTGGAGATATTATATTTTGGCAAGAAAATTTCTACATATACTTATTTTCAAACCTCTATCCCTACTTAAAACAAGAACTCTCTACCATCGGACAATACAAAATACAAATAGAAACAGTTCCATTAAATAGTTTAGCAGATTATAAACGAGAATTTTTGGAGAAAAAAGTCATAGTTTCCAGTTTAAGAATAGATAATATAATTTCACAGCTTATTGGAACCAGTCGTGACAAAATTCTAGAAAAAATGAAAAATCAAGAAATCATTTTAAATGATGAAATATTAAAAAAGTCTCACATCAACCTAAAAGAAAATGATCGTTTTAGTATCAGAAAGCAAGGAAAATTCTTATTCGACCGAATAGAAGGAAAAACAAAAAAAGAAAAATTCATTTTAATAATCAAAAAATATTGCTAAAACAAAAAATAATAAATCATCTAATATTACTTTTTTAATTCAAAAGTTAGAGATTTTAAAAATTTTGATAGTGCAAAAAATCACATCCAATTTTGATATGAACCCCGTTTCTTGGACATAAGAGAAACGAGGTTTTTATATGTCAAAGTTAACTTACGAAGATAAAATA
>CAKOUR010000011.1 GCA_934120635.1 uncultured Bacilli bacterium
ATTCCACTTTTCACTAGCCTCTCTAATTTGCATAGTTATCACCTCTATATATAGATTATACCGTTTCTGGAATAATATATCAATATATTTTGTGCCATTTGTAGAATAATGTTATTTTTTCATTCATACGGATCATTTATATTTTATCCGTATCATTAAATCCATTGAAGATTTTTGCCACTTTCGGCACTTTTATTCAATGAACTATTTTTTAAAACTCAATTTTTTGTACCTAAATTGTACCTAAAATTATTTTATCAATACTGATGCCTCGCAAACCCTTATAAAATGGGCATAAAAAATGAGAGCACGGTTAAATGCTCTCTTCAGGGGGTTTTGGTTGAATACACTCCTACATTTTATTCCGTATGGAGTGAGCATAATTTCTTATGCCATATTCATCATAATATAAAACAAAAAAAAAAGCAAGTCATTTTAGTATTTTATTTTTTGAATTTTTTTCAATCTATATTATCACAAAAGTTAATTATAATTAATTTTATTTAATAAACATACGAATAAACGATAAACTATTAATTAATATCAAAAAAATATTTATAAATATAATTTTTCTACTCTTTTCCCCTAGGATGAGCAAACTCATAAACATTTCTCAATCTTTCATTACTAACATGTGTATAAATTCCTGTAGTATTAACAGAACTATGCCCAAGTAACTCCTTAACCGTCATCAAATCAGCCCCATTATTAAGCATATCTGTTGCAAAAGTATGCCTTAATGTATGAGGAGAAATATGATAATCTACTCCACACTTTAAAACAGCCATATCAATTATTTTTCGAACATAGCGACTTGATAACTTTTCCCCATTTTTATTCAAGAATAAATATTTACTTTGCTTCTGATTTAATTTCAAATACCCATCATTTAAATATTTTCTTAATACATCTTCACAATAACTACCAAAGAAAACTACTCTTTCCTTGCGACCTTTCCCCAAAATATGAATTGTCTTATCATACAAATTAATATCCCCAACACAAATATTAACAAGCTCACTAACACGCACTCCAGTAGCATAAAGCATCTCTAACACTAACGCATTCCTCTGTCCTAATGCATCATCCAAAGAAAACGCATGAAACATCTTCTCTAAATCACTATCCCGTGCATATTTAGGCAACAAACTTTTCTTCTTAGGATTAGAAACTTCTTTAAAATAGTTTTGAAAAATCTTCCCCTCATCTTCCATATAGCGATAAAAACTACGAATCGAACTAAGTTTCCTAGAAATAGTATTTCTAGATAGTCCCCTACTATATAAGTATTCTAAATAATCTCTAACTTCCTCTTCACTATACTTTAAAACATCATTCTTAAAATCATATAGTTCCAACAAATCTTCCTTATACCCCAAAATTGTACAATCAGAATATTTTTTTACCACTTTCAAATAATTTAAATACCCTAAAATTTCTTTCATTATTCATCCCTTATTTCCTTAAAATACTTAAATATCTAAAACAATCAAAAAAGAGACTTCACTAAGATTTATCTTTTTCCAATATTTCTTTTAAGAATTCCCCTGTATAAGATCCCGAAACCTGACTAACTTCTTCAGGAGTCCCAGTAGCAACAACATTTCCTCCTAAATCTCCACCTTCAGGTCCTAAATCAATAATATAATCAGCTACTTTAATAACATCTAAATTATGTTCAATAACAAGAACTGTATCGCCATTATCAACAATTCTCTCTAATATTTTTAATAACTTTTTAATATCATGAGAATGAAGACCAGTAGTAGGTTCATCTAAAATAAACAAACTCTTTCCCGTAGCTTTCTTTTGTAATTCTTTTGCTAACTTCACACGAGCTGCTTCACCACCAGATAAAGTAGGTGCTGGTTGTCCTAATTGTACATAACCTAATCCAACATCATGAAGTACTTGTAATTTATTTCTAACCTTAGCATGATTTTCAAAAAATTTTAATGCCTCATCTACACGCATATTTAAAACATCATAAATACTCTTTTCTTTGTACTTAATTTGCAATGTCTCACGATTATATCTAGTACCACCACAAACTTCACAAGCCACATAAACATCTGGTAAAAAATGCATTTCAATCTTTTTTACTCCATCACCCCAACAAGCTTCACATCTTCCTCCTTTAACATTGAAAGAAAATCTCCCTTTGTCATAGCCTCTTATCTTAGCTTCCTTAGTTTCAGCAAAAATATCTCTAATATCATCAAATACCCCAACATAAGTAGCAGGATTACTTCGTGGCGTCCTTCCAATTGGATTTTGTGTAATTTGAATCACTTTATCAATATTTTCTAATCCCTTTATCTCTTTATGTTTACCAGGTTTTTCTTTTGAACGATACAAATAATTAGCCAATGCTTTATATAAAATTTCATTCACTAAAGTACTCTTACCAGAACCACTTACTCCTGTTACACAAGTAAACGTCCCAAGAGGAATCTTTACATTAATATTTTTTAAATTATGTTCTATAGCACCCTTAATAGTTAAGTATTTTTTATTTCCTTTTCTTCGTTTCTTAGGAACTTCAATTTTATACTCTCCTGTTAAATATTTACCTGTCAAACTATTTTCATCTGCCATAACTTCTTCAGGAGTTCCACAAGCCATAACAAGCCCACCATTATCACCAGCAAGAGGCCCAATATCAATTAAATAATCAGCAGCCAACATGGTATCTGTATCATGTTCTACAACAATTAAAGAATTTCCTAAATCTCTCATTTTAAGTAAAGAATCAATAAGCTTACGATTATCTCTTTGATGAAGACCAATACTAGGTTCATCAAGAACATATAAAACCCCAGTCAATCTAGAACCAATCTGAGTAGCAAGCCGAATTCTCTGACTTTCTCCACCAGATAAAGTACCAGCACTTCTTGATAACGTTAAGTAATCTAACCCAACATTCATCAAAAAATCTAATCGAGATAAAATCTCTTTTACTAAAATTTCTGATATTTCAGCCTGTTCCTTTGTCAGTGTTAATTCTCCAATAAAATTTCTTAAATCTCGAATAGAAAGATTTGTTACTTCAAAAATATTTTTTCCGTTAATAAGAACAGATAAAACACTAGGTTTAAGTCTTGAACCACCACAAGTAGGACAAGGAAGTTCCATCATAAATCGCTCAATCCATTCCCTAATCCAACCACTCTTAGTCTCAATATATCTTCTCTCTAAATTTGTAATAATTCCCTCAAAATAATCTCTAGAAACTCTAGTATTTCCATTTTTAGAAACATAATGATACTCCAAAACATCAGGAGAACCATATAATATAATATCTAGTTCCTTCTTTTTCAAATCTTTAATTTTTTTATTCAAATCAATCCCATAATAATCACTAACAGCTCTAAGTTGAGTCATAATAATATTATTATAATCATCTACAGTAATAGTAGTAATCGCTCCTTCATTAATTGATTTATTCTTATCAGGAATAACCAAATCAACATCAATCTTATATTGAACACCAAGCCCCTTGCAATCAGGACAAGCTCCATAAGGAGCATTAAAAGAAAATATCCTAGGCTCTAATTCCTCTAAAGAATAATCACAATAAGGACAAGCAAAATTCTCACTAAATAAAACTTCCCCTTTACCAACAACATCAACAATAACTTTACCATGACTTAAATTAGTCGCAACTTCCATAGATTCATAAAGTCTACTACGAATAGACTCTTTAACAACAAGACGATCAACAATAACATAAATAGTATGTTTTTTATTTTTCTCTAACTCAATTTCATCAGATAAATCATAAACTTCTCCATCTATTTTAACCCTAACATACCCATCACGTCTAAGCATATCTAAAGTTTCTTTATGTGTCCCTTTCTCTCCCTTAACAACAGGAGAAGCAATCATAATCTTTGTTCCCTCTTCATAACCAAGTACTTTATTCACCATTTCTTCAATACTCTGACTAGAAATAGGAACATGATGATCTGGACAATAAGGAACACCAATTCTTGCAAATAAAAGACGCAAATAATCATAAATTTCCGTAACTGTACCTACTGTACTTCTAGGATTATTATTTGTAGTCTTTTGATCAATACTAATAGAAGGAGATAATCCCTCAATACTATCTACATCTACCCGTTCAGTATTTCCTAAAAATTGTCTTGCATATGCCGATAAAGATTCCACATACCTTCTTTGCCCTTCTGCATAAATTGTATCAAAAGCAAGAGAACTCTTCCCAGAACCACTAACCCCAGTAATCACAACCAATTTATTTTTAGGAATTTCTACATCAATATTCTTTAAATTATTAACTCTAGCACCCTTTACTACAATCTTATCCATATCAACTCACCCCAATCTTCCTAAGTACTTTACTTAAATAATCCCCTTAATTTTTCCTCTAATTCGTTGAATCGCATTATCAATACTCTTTCTATCCTTATCTAATATACTAGCAATCTCATGGTAATCAAAATCCTGCAAACGAAGACGAAAAACACATTCCTCAAAATCAGTAAGCTTATTCGCTATCTTCAAATAAATTTCCTTAAAATTTTCATCCAATAAAAGACCTTCCTCAGGATTATTTCGATTATCACCAATACAATTAATCAAACTTCCCTCATCATCACCATCAATACTCTCAAGAGGAATAGCCTCATTCAAAAAACGATATTTATCACGATTTTGTCTGGTCAATTCACTCATCAACTGCCTATCCATACAAATACTAGCAAAAGTATAAAAACTCGTATGATCATCCTGATTAAATCGTTGAACAGCTTCCTCAAAACCAATGGTACATTCCTGAATTAAATCCGTAAGTTCAACCCCCTTATTCTGCATATACTTAAAATACTTATTGCTCTTTTTCAATATTAAAGGCTGATACTTACGATAAAGAATTTCTCCTGCTTCCTCATTATTTTCTTGTGCTAAACTAACTAACTCATAATCATTCATCTCACGCATTAACTTCTCCTCGATAAAACAATTTCTGATAAAACAATACCACAAGAAACAGAAGCATTCAAACTATTAATCTTACCACTCATGGGAATACTAGCAATAAAATCACAATTTTTCCTAACAACATTAGAAATCCCTTTACCTTCATTACCGATAACTAGGCAAATTCTAGAAGAATAATCTATCTTTGAATAATCTTCTCCATCCATATCTGTCCCAACAACCCAAAAACCATTCTTCTTTAATTTAGAAATAGCACTTCCCAAATTCGCTACCCTAACAATCTTCATATAACTAATCGCTCCAGCCGAAGTCTTAACAACAGTAGAATTAACCGTAACACTTCGATCATTCGGAATAATAATAGAATCAACCCCCAATGCCTCAGCAGTACGAATAATTGCCCCAAAATTATGAGGATCTTCTAAATGATCTAACATAACAACAAGACTTCTATCATTATCATGGATACTTTCCAAAAAATTATCCAAAGAATAAGTCTTTACCTCAGAAGTTTCCAAAATAATTCCTTGATGATGCCCATCTACTTTTTTATCCATTACTTTACTATCTAAAAAAGTAGTTCTAATCTTTTTCTCTCGAATCAAATCAAATATTTCCTCATCATGAAAATTACGACTCAAATAAACTTTTAAAATTTCTTCCCCACTTCTTAGTTTTTCTCTTGCTACATTTTTACCATATATATACATTATTTCACCTCGATATAGTTTAATATTTCCAATAACCTATCTTCTTTTTTAGATAAATATAAATAACCAATTAAAGTCTCAAATCCAGTAGATAATTTATAAGTTAAAATATCGGTATGCTTTGGATGGCTACTCCTCTTATAATTTCTCCCTCGCTTCACAACTTCAATTTCTTCTAAGCTAAGCCTATTTTCCTCCATTAAACGTCTCAAAATATTAGCTTGTCCTTTAGCAGATACATATAAAACAGCCCTTTTTTGTAATTCTTCTACACGAACAATACCTTGCCGAATTAAAGCTTCACGAACATACACTTCATAAATCGCATCTCCCAAATAAGCAAGTGTAATAACATTAAGAGAACTAACATCTTCTATATTTTTCATGCAATAAAACTATCCCTCACCTTCGCCTCTACCTCACAAGGTAAATATAAAGTAACATTAAAATGCCCCATAAACTTAATAAATCCAAGACCAGGAATAACAATATCCTTACCCCTATCCACAAAATACTTACTCATCTCATTTTCCCGATAAGTATTTTTTTCATAATTACAAAACCGAACAGGAACCTCATTAGAAATATAAATAACAAAACTACCTCTCCCTAAAGATTCATAATCCATTCGCACAAAATGTCCAAGTAAAATACTACCCTTTCCTTCTACTTGACAACTCTTAGGTTTGATTTCTTTTTTAGGAGTAACCATTTTCAATTCCTTTTTATCCAAAATATGAACCAAATTCCCCTTACCAAGTAATCCAGGAGTATCAACAAGAGTAAAATCAGGAAATTTAATCTTTACTTCATTCAATGTCGTCGAAGGATACATACTAGTCGTAATCTCCCCTTCTCCTTCTCCATAATTATGAATAAATTGATTTAAAAGCATACTTTTACCAGAATTAGTATTTCCTACCAAATACACTGTATCCTTAACATAAGTAAGAATCTGTTTATACAATAAATCCATCTGATAATTTTTAATACTACTAACTACAACAACATCCAAAACATTAAGATATCTTTCTAAAAAATAATTTCTAATTTTTTCATCTTTCAAACTCTTAGGCATAATATCCCTTTTCGTTACCACTAATAAAACTTTTTTAAACGAAGAAATAAAATCCAAATCAAGAGATAAAATATCCGTTACATATAAAACCAAACTATCTTTAGGAATCATCTGAATAATCTTCTCATAATCATTATTAGTTAAAGATACACTTCTATATTCCCCATAATGCTTAAGTCGAAAACATCTCTCACATAAACTAGTATGAATATCTGATGTATACCCAATCTCCGTTGGAAAAGAGTTTTGCAACAAAACACCACAACCATTACATTTATTCATAATACTGCCCCTTCTTTAAAATATCACGATTAGCAAAATGAAAGAAAACAAAACCTTCCATTGCCCGAAAAATCTTAGTAAAAATAAAGTCCTCTTTTGTCACTGGATCAACCAAGCAAGTAACAATCCCTGACTTATTCCCCCCGCAAATATCAGTAAATAACTGATCACCAATAATACACACTTCTTCTTTTTCAAAATGATACTCACTCATTACTTTTTTAAAGTGATAAGTAAAAGGTTTCATTGAAGAATGATGACAAACTACACCTAATTCTTGAAAAGGAATAAGTCTCTTTTTAGGTGCATTTGAAAAAATAATTACTGTAAACCCTAACTTCTTTAACTTTTTAAATAGCTTTTTTAACTCCTCCGTAGGATTCTTTTCACGATAACCAACACAGGTATTATCCAAATCAAATAATAATAACTTTATCTTCTTTTTTTTCAAATATTGATAATCAATCTTATAAATACTTTCTTGATACATTCTTGGTATAAATCTTTTCATCTAACTCCCCCTCTTTCTTTCTGATATACATACCATAGATTTTATCATTTTCTTTAATCAAAGTCAACAGATAAAGAACATTCGTTCGTTATCTTATTGGTAAACAAATTCAAGAAAAAAGACATAACAAATATGCCTTATTAATTATTATTCATAAAAAATATATTTATCACAAAATCTAACCCTCCAACTTAACTAATAGGAAAATCAGACGTACTATAAATACGAGCCGCTGTCTTATTAACATGTCCAGTATAATTAAAATATAATCCAAATTTTCCTTTTCCAATATAAACTACATCCTCTAATTCGATACCATACGTCCTACCATTATGAAAATCCATAGTATTTACATTAATTGTACCAACATAAGCATTATTTGAAACTCTATAAACATCAACACTAGCATTTGTTTTTGCAGTTTTTCTCTGTTCACGTGGTACGCCAGTAGCACAAAGCATTAATCCCTTAAATGCCGAACAATCTTGATTAGTATTTCGAATCATAGAAAACTTTTTAATAAATTTAAAATTTGCATCATAAACATAAATTTCATTCTTTCCATCTTTACTATTTACTAAATAATATTGATTAGTAGTATTATCATACGCAATTGCTTTATTACTCCAAGACATTTTCTTCAAAGAAACTTTATTTATATTAGAAATATCTTTATAAGAAAACTCATAAGTTGGATTAGAAGTATAAATCATTTTTGTTCTTGGATTATTTGTTATTCCATTAGTATGGCCTAAATTTCTCGTTAAAACTTTTGTTATTTTTTTACTCTTTCTATTATAAAATAAAACTTTTGTATTATCCGATATACAAACACCTTTTTCAGATCTATTAGGACAGTTAATTAATGTTGCAATATAATAATCTGAAGTAGCAGTAAATGATTGTCCAACAAAAAAATCATTAATAGCTTTAAAAGTTATTTCTTCCTTTAAATTTTTAATAGTTAAAGATTTTAACACCTTTATCTTTTTATAAGATTTTGCATTTTCTAAATTAGATAATTTCGAATCATCAGCTGCCGCTGTAACATTAATCTTAATTTTTTTAGAAATATTCTTATCATCATTAGAAGTAACTATTACAGTTGTTTTCCCTTTAGAAATACCCTTTATAGTTCCATCAGACAAAACTTGCACAATATTTGTATTATCACTCTTCCAAGTTATTCCTTTATTAGTAGCATTACTTGGATTAACAGAAGCATTTAATTTTTCAGTAGATCCCATCTTAATAGTTGCTGAATTTTTATTTACAGATATTGAAGTTACTTTATTTGTAGAATTTACTACTTTTATCTTTATACTAGTTGATTTTTCTCCTAACTTTAAGGTTACTACAGATTCTCCAACATTCTTAGCAGTAACTCTACCATTATTATCTACTTGTAAAACATTAGTATTACTACTACTCCATACCTTAGTACTTTGAATATTTTCTCCTTCTACTGTAACATCCAATTGTCTTGACGTACCATTATTCATAGTAAAATCCCCATTATTTATCAATAATTTTCTAATAACTTCTTTAGAAGAAATAACATTAACTTTCAAAACAGCAACAACACCATTATTTGATTGAAATCTAACATAAGATGTTCCAACTTTTAAAGCTTTAATAACACCATAATTATCAACAGAAACAATATTATTATCAGATAAATAAGTTATTTCTTTATTAGTAGCATTACTTGGTAAAACAGTATAATCAATTTTTTTACTTTTACCAACCTCTAAACTTATTTCAGATACAGATAGTTTTATATCTGTAACACTTACATCATTAGATTTAATTCTAACAGATAAAATAGACTTAATCCCATTTGAAGATATTAACTCAACAGTTGTATTGCCAGACTTTAATGCTTTTAAAACGCCATTCTCATCAATTGAAACCATATTTTTGTCATAATTAAACTGAACATTTTTATCTGTAGCATTAGAAGGCTCAATAACATAATCTAATTTTATACTTTTACCAACCTCTAAATCAACATTAGAATTTTTAAAATAAACTTTACTAACTGGAATATTTTTCTTATTAACAACTACATCAACAGTCTTCTTTATTCCATTTATAGTAGATACAGTAACAATAGTATTACCAATTCCTTTCCCAACAACAATTCCTTTATCATCAACAGAAGCTATATTTTCATTTTTTGAAGAATAATAAACTTTATTAATTAAAGTATCCACAGGTAATACAGTAGCATTAATTTTTTCACTTTCACCAATAAATAAATTCAAATTATTTATAGAAATTGACAAGGAAGTAGGCAAAATTTTATTTTTATTAATCATTACATTAAACTTTTTTTGAATTTTATCTCCTATTTTTGCAGTAATAGTTACAGTTCCTTCCTTTTTTCCATATAATACACCATTCGAATCAACAGAACAAACATCAGAATCACTACTAGACCATACTATATCCGATGATTTATATTTATTACCTTTTATATCATAATCAACCTTTAACGAATCACTTTCATTCAAATTATATGAAGAATTTTGAAAAACTAAATCATCATCTTCTACAGTAACATAAGTATGATCAGTATTTCCTTCATTATCCTTAACAGTTATTATAACAGTACCAGGAGAAACAGGAGTAACATTACCTTTATCATCTACTTTAGCTATAGTATCATCACTACTTTTATATTCAAAGTTTTTATCATTATTAGTACTATCACTATTTATATTATCACTGTTAGTACTATCACTACTATCAATTTCATTGTCATCTTGACTATCATCTTCATCATTAGTTACATTATCATTTATTTCAGGAATTGATTCTTCATAATAACCATCTGGAATTGAATCATCATCAGATGTAAAAAAACTATCTTCAAAAGAATCATCTTCATTATCAGCTGATGTTAAAATATTATCAATTCCTAAATTACCATTATCAGAAGACGGTTTTGAAGAATTATCATTATTTGTATTAACTTTTATAGTAGTATTTTCCCCAACATTCAAAGAAACAGAATGATTCTCTAAAGATAAAGCAGAATCTTCTGATAACACACTAATCTTAACATCAGAAACCTGTTGATTACCTACTCTTCCTAAAATATAAGCACTTCCAACCTTATTAGCAAAGACAACATTATTTTTAATAGTCACATTATCACTATCAGACTCCCAAATTACATCATCAGAAGCATAAATATTATCTAAATTAATCGTTTCTGCTAAATTCAAATTATAATTTCTCGATTTAACTTCAAAAACATCAACACCATATAAATATTTAAAACCTATCAAACAAACGACACAAATAACCCCCAACCAAAACAAAGTCAAAAAAACTTTCATAACTTTAGGAGAAATATTAAATTCTCTTTTTGCCCTATTTTCAGGCAAGTAATCACGATAAGGATTTATAGTATTTTGATTAAAATCATTATTTGTATTATTAGCAAAATTCAAATTACCTTCACTATTTTCATCACTACCACTCGATAAATTTAATTGTTCATTAGAAATATTATCATCCTCATTAGGCATCTTAGGGATAAAACTATTATTCATTTCTTCTTTTCACTCCTTAATTCTCTACTATCACTAATAGTATACTATATTTCAAAATCAAGTTCAACAAACAATAATATAAAAAAATAAATATTTTATTAAATTTATACAATCGATATATATTAAATAATAAAAAGCAAAAGAATTCACCTTATCTAATTATAAATCTACGATTTATTTTTCAAAAAATGAAAACATAGAGAAAAATACAAAAGAGACACCAAAATTAAATAAACACCAGTAACTTTTAAATAAGTTAAAATTACTCCACCAGGATTAAAAATAAGTAACAATCCAACAATAATTGCAACAAATCCAAGTAATAAATATTTTCCTCTTCTAATATTAACAACTTCTTTTAAATTAACATATCTTACCCACATCTCAATTGCCATAACAAACAAATACAAACTAAATAAAATCGGCAAAATATTAATCATAAAACCATAATATACATATAAAACCAAACTAACCCAAATAAAAACAACACCAATTAATAAATCTGTATAATTATTTTTCTTATAATCTTTCTCCAAAAAAAACGATAAAACTTGAATAACCCCAATCACAGCACAAATACAAACTAAAATATAATTAAATGTTTTAAGTAACTCATCTGTAGCTGCAATAAAAACAATTCCCAAAACAAAATACAAAATTCCCATCAAAACGGTACTCAAACTAAAATTCTTTTGAAACATAAAACCACTTCCTAAACACATTTCTTAATAATATCACTAGCAACCATAACCCCATCATGACTAGCGGTAACTAACTGATATACTTCCTTAAAAATAACATCTCCACATGCATAAACATAAGGAATACTACTCTTCCCATTTTCATCAACTACAATATACCCATCCTTCTTTTTACCAATAAATAGCTCACTATTAGGAATAGAACCTATCGCTAAAAATATTCCTGAAACATTAATTTTCTTTCCACTTTTCAGCATAACCCCATTTATTTTTTCAGAATCATATAAATACTTTTTAATCTCTTCATCATATAAAACAGTAACATTCTTCTTCAAAGAAAGTCTCTTTTTCAAAATATCTTCAGCTCGTAAAGTATTTTTTCGATAAACCAAATAAACATGATGACAGATATTAGATAAATAAAGAACTTCACTAACAGCACTATTTCCTCCACCAACAACCATTACATCTTGATTTTGATAAAAAGCACCATCACAAGTAGCACACAAACTAATCCCTCTACCCAAAAGTTCCTCTTCATGATTAAGATTTAAAAGTTTATCTCTTCTCCCTGTAGCAAAAACCAAATAAGTAAAAGTATATTCATGATTTCCTGTAATTACTATCCTTTTCTCATAATCAATCTTCTTTATCTCATCACTAACAAAAGAAACATCAGCATTCATTACTTGTGAATACAAACTCATCGCTAAATCAGATCCATTCACTTTTTCATAACCAGGATAATTTTCAATAATATCAATCTTATTCAACTGGCCACCAGGAGCATTATTCTCAATCAACAAAGTAGAAATACCAGCACGCTTTAAATAAATAGCACAAGAAATACCACTAATACCAGCCCCAATAACAATAACTTTATATTCTTCCATCTTCTCCTCCTATTATTGTATTCTTAACTTTTCCTTTATGTTTTATCCGAAATAACAAAGCAAAACCAATCACAACCATAACAACAGAAACAAGTTGACTTACCCTAAATATTCCTAAATATAAAGAATCACTCCTAAGTCCCTCAATAAAAAATCTACCTATTCCATACCAAATTAAATAAAAAGAAACTTGCCTTCCTACTTGATTAGTATATCTCTTACGAATACGTATCAAAAAAAATACTCCAATTAAACACCAAATAGATTCATATAAAAATGTTGGTTGACGATAAAACCCATCAATATACATTCCATCAATAATAAATCCAGGTAAATGTAAGGACTGTAAAGCCTCTAAAGTAGTCTTTCCCCCATAAGCTTCCCTATTAAAAAAATTACCCCATCTACCAATTGCTTGACCTAACAATAAAGACAAAGAATAAATGTCTAATACACGAATAAAATCTAACCCTTTCTTCTTACAATAATATAAAATATAGAGAATAGCAGCTATAATTCCCCCATAAATAGCAAGCCCCCCTTTCCAAATCATAAAAATAGACAATAAATCATCCTGATAAAGAGAAAAATTAAAAATAACATAATAAGCTCTAGCCCCAATAATAGAAAAAATAACCAAGTACAAAACCATATCCATAATTTCATTTGTCTTATAACTAATTTTCTTACTATAAGAAACTACAATTTGATATCCAACAATTACAGCTACTAATATTAAAAAAGAATACCAATAAATAGTAATTGGCCCAATTTGAAAAAGAACTTTACTCACCTTTACCTCTCCCTTTATAAATAATAGGCTTAATAATCATTCCTTCCATAAACATATTCAAAACAGAAATAATAATAGCAATCAAAAAAGGCAAAATAATTCCCTTTATTTGAAAATTACTCCCTAAAAGAAAACTAGCAAGATATAAAATTAAAACATTAATAATAGGATAAAATAAACCCATCGTAATTGCAGTAATAGGTAATGTAATATAAACCAAAACAGGTTTTATTGTTTGATTTAAAATATAAATAATAATAGATGCTAAAAAAGCATAAACGCCAAAGTTCTTAGGATTAATATAAAAGTGTTCCTTAAATAAAACAGATACTGTAATTAATACAATCGTATAACCTAACATATAAAGCAACCATTCAAAAAATTTATTATTCACTAATTTTTGATAATAACTCTTCTTAGGATTACTTACATCTTCCACAATAATTCTCCTCTTCACAAAATCATCCCTTTCTTATACTTTTTTAGTATATCATGATTTAAAAAAAAATAAAATACTTACAAAGTACTTTACCTAGAAGATAAAATATCTTAAGTATTTTGATTATCATAAACAAAAAATCCTCTATTCCCATCAATTTTATGATAACAATCTAAAACATAATCATAAATATTTTCACTAAACTGACTATATTTGTCAAATTTTTGTTCTTCAACAAAAAATACACAACTTTTCTTCTCACAAAGATTATCTATCTCTCTTATTACTCTAACATCCCCATGATAGCCCAAATTACCATTAGATAATAAATCATACTGTCCAATAGAAAAATCATTATATAATTTAATCGCATAGCTACCAACACCAATAATAAAATAATAATCATAATCTAAATAATATTTTTTAATTACTTCCGACTCTTTTATAATGGGAATTTCCCTACTACTATTATTTCTCAAGTACCAAAATTTTTCTTGATTAAAATCAATCTTATAATCTAAAATAAAAACTATCTTTAAAACATAAAATACAAATATACACCAAACAACACTCATTAAAAGAAATCGATAGTAAAGTCGTAATTTCCTCACTTCAAAATTCTCTAACACGCAATAAACAACTGGAATTAGACAAACAATAAAATGCCCTAAATCAAAGATAGGATAAGAATTAATTTGAAACATTAAAATAAACAAATATTTCTTATTTCTAAATCTTCCTTTAAAAAGTTTAATTACTAAATATAAACATAGTAAAATTTCTAATAAAAAGCAAATACTAAATTCTAAATTACTTTTCCCAAAATCTACCATTCCTAAAAAACAATAATCAATAAAATCAAAGAAAGCACCCTGAATAAACAGATAAAAACTAACAATAAAAAAAGGAATAAGATAGATAAATAAACTCTTTAACCTATTTTTACTATAAAACAAAACAGGAATTAACAAAAACATTCCAATACTTTGTTTAGAAATAAAAATAAGACCTACAAGAAAAGAAACAACATCATAATATTTATTCTCATGACCATCTAACAAATAAATAATCACAAACAAAAGAAACATAGAAAAATAATTATAAGAAGGAAAATAATAAATAATAATAAGTGGATATAATAATAGCAACTTATATAAACCTAATCTCTTATACAAAATAATTGCTAAAAAACCAATTAATATACAATCAAACAAATGCATACTAATCAAATAATTTCCAAATAAATGAATAAAAATACTACTAAGAAAAAAGTAAAGAGGTGTAACCATAACATTAAAATCACGATAAATTACCAATCCCTTTGCTATATTATAACTAAATCCATAACACCAAATCTCATCCCCATTCAAAGGAAGAAAAAATATCTTATAACAAAAACTTAAAATAAATACTATAGCAAAAATAAATATGTATTTTAAAAAAGATTTTTTCATCTTATCACCAACTTTTATAAAATCTAAAATTATATTTATTATCTATATATTGATAATTATTTTTTACATATGCATTAAATTCTTTCCACTGAATAAATTCCTTATTTCTTATAACAAACAAACACAACTTTTCCTTACATAAATTATCAATTTCTTTAATTCTTTTTTGAACACCATGATACCCAGCATTACCACTCAATAAAAAGTCATATTGATTTATTGGAATATTATAATAAAGTTTATAAGCATAACCATACCAATCACCTATAAATATATAATCATACTGTTTCTGTTTATTAGATATATTTTGAAAAAATAAAAAATTAATATTATTATCATTTCTCATAAAAAAAATATCAGAGGACATATGAATATTTTTTAATTGATAAGGAAAAAAAGCAAAAGAGTAACCAATAAGAACTACTAAAAACCAATATTGCTTCAAAGAAAAAGAATAATCATATAAAAGATAAAAATAAGGAATTAATGGCAAAAAAATATGTTTATCATCAAAAATAGGATAACTCATCATTTGAAAAAATAAAACAAATAAAATTCTTTTATCCCTAGAACGAAACTTAAAAAATAAAATAATCAAATGAATAATCACACAAATTTCTACTAGGAAAAAAATAGGAGTAATCATTTTATTATGTTCATTAAAATCAAACATACTTCCAAAAACACAATCTATAAATACAAAAAATGATTTATTCGCTATAAAATAAAAACTAATAATAACAAATGGAATCAAAAAATAAAATATACTTCTTAATTTCTTTTTAGAATAATAAATATAAGGGAAAAATAAAACCAAACCAATATTCTGTTTAGTAATAAAAATAAGACCTATCAATATTCCTACTAAAAAATCATTATCATTATCTTTAGATAACAAAAAGAAAATAATCATAAATAAAAATAAACTAAGTAAATTGTATCCGCTATATCCAACAATAAGAAGTAATAAAACACTTGTTGATTTACAACCATATTTTTTATAGGAAATTGAAAATAAAAACCCGATTAATATACAATCAAATATATGCATACTAATAATCTTATCACCAAAAACATTTAGAAAAAAACTAGAAATAAAAAAATAAAGTGGCATCTGTAAAACATTAAAATCCTTGTATATCATCATACCATTTAAAATATTATGACTAAAACCATATACCCAAATTTCATCACAATAAAGAACACTCCCCATAGAAATATAGAAAAAAAGAAAAAAAGCACAAATAAATACAATTAAATAAATAAAAAATTTTTTCATACTAGTTAATCCTTTCAAATAAAGTAAAATACTTATCATTATATAACACCTTATAATGACTATCCTTACTTAAAATAAGAAACAACATTTCTTTCTTTTCTACCAAAACATGAGTTACATCATATTTTTCAAAATCTTTCTCATAATTTCTAGATATATTTTCCATTTTATCAAAAATACTATAAGTCATTCCATTAAATTCTTTTAAATATAAATCACACCTTGCATCAATAAATACAGGAATATCATTAAATAATAAATAACTACCATAGTCATAACCATTATATAACTTTATATTTTGATAATCTAAATTATTTTTAATATAGTGAACAGCATCAACTGGATAATCTTTTTTCATAACAAAATCTTCTTTAGAATGATTTAAAAATTGAGAATAAGAAAAAATAACTATTCCAAAAATTAAAACACAATATATAATCTTATTTTCTAATATCATTTTTCCTAAAATATCAAAAGTAGAATCATGAAGTTCGTTTAAAGCGCGAATACAAATAATACCAATTTCTATAACTCCAATTGTATAAAAGAATGAAAGATGTCTAATAGATACTAAAGACATAAAAGATAAGCCACCCACCATAAATAATTCCCGCAAATATATTTTCGTATTAGTAAAAATCAATACAATAATAAAAATTAAAATAGCAACCAGAAAAAAGGGATGTTCAATAACAACCAAAGGAAGATGTTCTAACAAATATTTTTGACTATCTCCTGCCATAATTCTAAAAATATAGGAATAACATATCTTACTTGGAGATAAAAAGCCCAAAAACAAACTAATACAAAAAGTAATAAAAAGCAATTTAACATGAGGAATTTTTTCCATTTTCAACTTAAAATTATTCTTTATTTTAAAATTTTTTTTACTAATTACCCTAACAATATGTTCCCCCCAAAAAGGAAGAAAAAGAATAAAGAAAAAAGGCCAAACAGTAGCATGCACATTAGCAATTAATATACACAACAAAAAAAGAAAAAACGAATACCTTTTTTTACCAGTATTAATCATTCTATCAATAAAGTAAAATTCCAAAACAAAACAAATCAAACTAATAAGTTGTGCCCTAGCAACAGCAAACATTGATAATCTAAAAGCACAAAGAATAGAAAGAATAATAGAAAAAAACTCATTTCTAATTAATCTTAAACTAACATAATAAATCGTTAAACATAATACAATGTAAGTAATAATAGTACTAACATATATTCCATAATAACTAAATCTAGAATAAATCAAATAAAGAAATAAATCATAAAGCCAATGTGGATAAGTATATGGTAATCGAGTTATCCAACAATAATGATCTAAAAAATCAATTCCATGATGATAAATAAAATCTCCTAACTTAATCATATAAAATGTATCTGTTTGAAAATACTTATAAGTAAGTCCAACACATAAAAATATAATTGTTACAATTCCAAATAAACGATACTTCTTCAAAACTAATCTTCCTCTACCAATATTTTATATAAATTAAGTATACATGATTAAAAAATAACTAACAATATAATTAACTAAAAAAAAACTACATCACTGCAGTCAAGATACTCTTTTATATAATTTTAATTTTTCTAAAAAAGGAAATAATATTTCTGAATTATCCACCCGATCATTCATAGGTGGTAAAACTGAAAAAAATGATATATTTGCTTCTTTAGCTAACTGTTCAACATCACGATTATTTAACACCGAACGATTTAATACAACTTTCTCATTTAATACTTTATCAAAACAATTATTATCTAACATAACCAACTTATTAATCATCAAAACAGAAGATTCCATTAAATAAATAATATCACTACATAAAGAATGACACAAAGAAATATCCATATTATTTAAATCAACCAATATAACATTAGCATCTCTATATTGTAATATCATATTATTAACATCTTTTTCACTACAAGAAAGCATATTCTTATCCCCATAAAACATAAAATCTTTCTTATTTACTTCTATTGCAACAGTATAATAATGCTTAGATAATTGTTGCTTTAACATATAAATTAAAGAAGTAGCTCCAGCATGATTAGTAAAATTTTTAAATCCAATAACTCTAACATCACTAGAGATTTTCTCAACATTAAAAGATTGAACATTATTAATCTTCTGTAGATGAGCAACATCACGATAACTATTAGGATTATTATAAAGATACATTAATTCTTCTTCAGTCCTAGCAAAATTATAAATTCCCATACTAATTAAACTAGAAATATAACCATCTCCATTAACGATTGGATCATTATTAAGTAAAAGGATTATTTTACTAACATCAAGACCAACAGATAACTGTTTTATATTATTAATATTTGTATAATCATGAACAGCGGTAATATCTAAAAACATTTTATTAAAGAAAAAATTAGAAAAAGTTTGAACAATCTCATCAGCGGTAAACTCACCACTAATAGACTTTATAATGTCAACATTTAAATTACTAAACTTATCATTATTTAAATTCGAAACAATAACATTCATAATATCACCTATCTATCCAAATAAATAACCTTAGACTCACCACTAATTGGAATAACAGTCCCTAAATGAAATAATGGAAAATCAACAACTACATAAGCAGTAACTTTATAATAAACACTCTTAACATTATCAAAGTTCATAGCATTTGCATCATTAGATGACTCAACATTATCCGAACTAATAAGATTTTTATATGTTACAATACATGCTCCATTTTCTGTTTTTACACCACCAGATTTTTTACAACTATCTTCTATTTTTTTATTATTACCATAATTATAAGAAACTTTCCTTAAATAATCATCAATTTTTGTCTTTGTATTATAAAATTCCTTAGGATCAGTTCTTTCCAACATATTAATAATATTATTCTTTATCCGAAAAGTCTTTGAAATAGTAATTGATGCCGTCATAAAACAAATAAAAACAACAAAGAATACCAACATTATTCTTAAAATAAAAGAACCTCCAAATGCATCCTTCACAAAATCACCACCTAAATATGTATAGTTGTTGTTTCTCCACGAATCGGAATAACAAAATCTTGATTAAATATAGGAAACGAAATAACTAAATAAACAACAACCTCATAAAATGCAGATCCTTCTCCTAAATCAGTTCCAATAATACATGCTCCATTCTCCGTAAACTTGTAAGAAAATGTTTTATCAGATTCCCTATTTTTATTTTCATAATCAGCTTTACACATATTTTCAACATTATTATTTCTACCTTCATTATAAGGAAACTTTTTTAAATAATTATCAACTTTATCAATAATATTTTGAGCATTAGAACCATTAGAATCATATTGATATTGCTCTAAAATATCAATAACACCATTCTTTACTCGAAAAACTTTAGCGTAACTAACAGCAATTGTCATGAAAGACACATAAAAAACAATAAATATTATAATTAACTTAAACATAAATGTACTGCCAAATGCATCTCTCATATCAATTACCTACCCTTCTTCTTAATCACACTAATATTATTTCCCTTGTTCTGTAATATTCTTCCATTTATTTCCAACATAATCTTGAGCAAGTGGAACCAAAAATTTAACAACACCTGCAATTAAGGCAATTGCAAGAATAGTTACAACTACCATACTTAATTCACCTGTAGCTTCTTTCATCTATCTCACCTCCCTCAATAATTTTTTTCTTTTTCTACGCGACAGCCGTAAAAGAAAGTAGCATAGATACTATAAGTAATATCATTCCTCCACCGCCTGTACAAACTAACATTACCATAGTCATACTTTCCATCTTATTTAATCTATTTTTATATTTCTGCTCTCTTGCTTTTTGCTGCAAAGCAGAAACAC
The DNA here is from genome assembly GCA_934120635.1 of uncultured Bacilli bacterium. GTDB lineage: Bacteria > Bacillota_I > Bacilli_A > RF39 > UBA660 > RUG11198. The sequence continues at coordinate 20,511 of CAKOUR010000011.1, forward strand.
TCTTAGAAAAGGCAACCAACTGTGCATGTTTCTTTTCCTGTTCCCCAAGACCCAAACGATACAACAACCTCATCATTCTAACTGAATCTCTAACTGGATACATTGCAGCAAAATCCATATATGGTTGAACAGAGGAATCACCAGCCTCTATCTTAGCAACCATTGCTTTTAATCCAGGTTTAAATACCTCTGGAGCATCATCTATACTCCTAGCAAGAGCAACAGGAACTGTATAATGTTGAATCAATACTTCTAATCCCTTTAAATAATAAGGCAGCAAAGAATCAACTTCATTTAAATGATTTCGATAAAACTTTTTTAAATCCATATATTGTAATTTAAAAGCAAAAAAGCCACATACAATTCCAAAAATAATATTAAGAAAAGATAAATCAGAAATAAATACAAAAACAAACAAAACAGTAACCAATACTCCATTTCTAATTCTCTTCATAAATACTTGATTAGGATCATATACCTTATCCCCATATTTTGCATAAAGTAAAAAATCATAATCACTCTCTTTTAATAAGTAAAATAAATCCTTATTGTCAGCAACAAATTTACTAGAATTAATTTTACCTGTATAAAAGAATATAAATAAAATAATTACACCAATAAGAAATATCTCTATCATTACTCAGCCCCCACATTCTCATTATAATATTTTTCTCCCTTAAGCAGAAATAACGTATTAATAATAACAAGTGCATGTAATAATACTACAATTAATTTATTATCTAACATTGCTATATAAGAATCTACACCTAATAATAATTGAATTAGCATAACAATACCATATAATGCAACACCAAAAATTAAAAATTGCTTATGGAATTCAGAACGATCCATCCTATCACGATATACTCCTTCAACAAGAGCATCAATATCAGTCAACATATTATCAAATGTTTCTTCCGTATCTTTAGCGCCTTCCTTAGTAACTTGTAAAAATAATTGATGCATATTCTTTACCATAAAATAAGGATATTTTGCATTCATATATGCTATCGAATCATTAACATCACCTTTTTCATAAGAAAGAGCAATCATTGTTTTAACATCAGACAAAACAGGTTCTTCCAAAATACCAGATTCCACTACTCCCTCAAGTGATTTAATAAACGCTTGCGTAGTAGCAAATTCCATAATAGTGTTAGTAACATAAACTTGAATTTGTTCAAATATAAATTCACTATATTGTCTCTTAGATCTAAGATAAGTAATATAAGGAACAAAAGCAACAGCAATAACAGCATAAACTATTGATACAATTAAATTATAAAAATACAAATAGCCAACGACTCCTGCTATACCAGCAAATAAAACAATTTGCACAAAATACTGTCTAGGAGTATAATCAAGCCCCAATTCCTTAATTTTTCTTCGCATTTCTTTATAAGAATAAGGTGCATATTTATCATATAAACGATTTTTTTGTTCATTAATAAACTTATAAACGCCACTACCACTACTAGAGCGATAAGTAATAATAAAAATTAATACAATACCAACAATAATAATTTCCAAACTAACCACCTCACTCTACATTAATATTAGAATTATTATACACTATTTTACTAGAATTAACAATACCTGAAGAAGAAGAATTCACAGGAATATTTGTATTAACTGGAATAGACTTTGTATTTTCTAAAGAAACATTCGAAATAGAATTAGACCCCCCAGAAGAATTAGCAGGACGATTATTTACCATTTGTCTATTCATTAAACTAACATTACTTAAAGTACCACTATTATTTCTAACAGATTGATTTTGATACATAGTACCTTGATAAACGCCTTGAGTAGAAGAAACTCCATTAATATTTTTCTGTCCAACACCCATTTGTTTAAAATTAGTATTAACAGGACTAGTATTGATACTATTGTTATTTCCTCTATTACCATTATTTTCTTTATTTAAATCACCAGAAGAATTAACATAACTAGAAGTAACATAATTAACATTCTGAATATTATTACCTACATTAACAGGATTTAAAGTACCTTGATGAACAGAATTCATCTGAACAGAAGAAAGATGATTATCTAAATTAGAAGTCTTCTCCTCTAAATCACTTTGTTCTTTAAACTCTTGTTTTACCAATATATCTGGTGGCATAATAACACCTTGACTCTCCAAATAATCTAATAAATATTTAGTAGGATTATGAATTTCCGTCTTACCATCAGGAGTTCTCTTATAAATAATTTGATATTTAGGTTGATTTTTATCATCTACATAAAACTCCACCACTTCAGAAACTTCTCTTTTAAATCTTTGTAACTCTTTACTATAATATCCCTTAATATGAACACCAAGCTGAACATAGCGATGAATACTTCGTAAGAACTGATCCATATCAATACTAGATTCCAACAAGCTATATAAACGACTAGGAATAGACTCAGCTTTATCTGCATGAATAGTAGATAAAATATTATGACCTGAAGAAATAGAATCTCTAACTGCCAAAACCGCTTCAGCACTACGTACCTCAGAAAGTAAAATCCATCTAGGATTCTGTCTCATACAAGTAACAAGCACATCAGCATAACTTGCAATATTATTTGTTTTCATTGCTACAATATCTCTTTCTGGAAAAATCCGATCCAAATGAAGTTCCAGAGTATCTTCAATCGTAATAATCTTCTCATCATATTTCGTATGAGCAGCCATATATTTTACAAATTCTGTCTTACCACTACCAGTTTCTCCACTAACTAAAATATTACAGTGTCCTTCTACACATTTCAAGATAAAATCATGAATGTCCAAACGAATATAATCTTCTTTAATAATCTTATCTTTTTCCAAACGAATCTTAGCAGGAGTCTTACGAATTAAAACAGCAATACCATTTCTAGCAATTGAATCATGAACAAAGTTCATACGAAGTTCAGCACTCTCAGCATCCAAAAAAGGATTTGCCATATTAAAAGATTTTCCCATAGAGTTAGCACATTGAAATGCCATCTTTTCCATAAAAGCATTATTAACAGCAGGATTCTCTACTCGGTACACACCCTTAGATAATGATTTTAACCATACTTGTCCACCATTACTATAAGAAATATCCGTAATATCATCATTATCCAAATAAGCCTGAAGAGCACCAAAATCAATTTGTGTAAATTCATTTTTCATCGAATCACCATCCTAACTATTAAGAATTACTATTTGTATTATTATCACTAGAATCATCATCAGTAGTAACATCATCTTTAGTACTAGTCAAAATCTCATCAACTGATACCATTTTTGTTTTTTCATTAATAAAGTTTTGGATATCTTTACTACTTACATAAACAGTATTCTCCTTAGTAAGTTCTTGTGTATTAGGAACTAATATTAACTCTACACCATAACTATCACTTAAATAAATCGCTTTTCTAAATAACAAATGCATATCTTCTGGTAAAGCAAACATCATATAAGCAGGAGTTCTAACATCAGCAGAATCATCAAATACATGTCTACCTTCTCCATCTTTTACATCTAAAATAGTAATATTACTAATAAATTTACCAAACATAATCGTTCCATCATCACTCTTAGCTTTAAAATAAATATTAATGACATCATCAGGTTGCATACTATTAGCATAAGTAGTATCCATATTAACTTTATAATTAACTACTGTTTCATTCTTCTTAACATTTAAAAAAGCAGAGTTAGGCAACAAATTAGAAGTAGTAAGTAAATCTTTATAAAATAAACTTCCCTCAATAATCTTAGTATTATATTGAGAATATTTTCCAACAATATCTTCTTGCGAATTATAATAACTACCAACTAAAAAAGCAGCAGGAACATTCATATAATTAATCATATTAGCTGTAATCTTAGTCTTAGGTTTAATCTCCTGATTAGCATATGGTACTTTCGTTAAAGCAACTTTTTGACTTATTCGATAATAATATCCAATAAACAAAATAATTACACATAAAATAATACCAAAAATTGTAACAGTATTCTTATTACTTAAAAACTTTCTAAATGAATCTTTCAAAATATTTCCTCCTTTAATTAAAATACTTAATTATTACCAACATCTTATTATTGATTTTTCTTATTAGTAGATTTATCTACAGTATCATCTGTCTTATTATCATTATTTTCAGTAGTATTAACTTTGTCCTCTGTACTAGATAAAATTTCATCAACTGATACCATCTTGGTCTTATCATTAATAAAGTTTTGAATATCCTTACTACTTACATAAACATCAGCATCTTTTTCAACTTTTTCTGTATTAGGAACTAAAATTAATTCTACATCATAACTATTACTTAAATAAATTGCTTTTCTAAATAATAAATGCATATCTTCTGGTAAAGCAAATAACATATAAGCAGGAGTTCTAGCCTCAGTAGTATTTTCAAATACTCTCTGACCATTTGAATCCTTCATATCTAAAATCTTAATATTACTAATAAATTTACCAAACATAATTGTTCCATCATCACTTTTAGCCTTCAAATAAACATTAATAATATCACCAGGCATCATACTATTTGCATAAGTAGAATCCATTCCTACCTTATAACTAATTACAGTTTCATTAGATTTAACACTACTAAAAGCAGAATTAGAAACAGTAGAACTATCTGTTAAAAGATCAGTATAAAATATACTACCTTCTGCAATCATAATATCAGATTTAGCAAATTTACCCTCAATTTGATCAGAACTAGAATAATAACTTCCCTTAATAAATGATGCTGGAACATTCATAAAAGAAATCATATCAGAAGTAATTTTTGTTCTAGGTTGAATAGTCTGATTAGCATAAGGAACTTTTGATAAAGAAACTTTCTGATTAATTCTATAATTATACCCCCAATATAAAATAATAATACATAAAATAACTCCAATAATAGTAATAGTATTCTTATTACTAACAAATTTTTTCAACGAACCAGATAAATTCATTTTTCTTCCTCCTTCTTATCCAATATTTTCTCTATTATCTAAACTTTCCCAACCATTACCACCATCTGGAGAAAATTCCAAAATTCCACTTAATTTATTCTGAATATCAGCACTAGTCGTATCAGAATTATACTTCAATTGATAATTATCCGTTTTACTAGTAGCGACCACACTAACCTTAGGCGGTTTCTCCATAATATCATAAAAAGCTAAAGAATAACTATCTCCATTTCCCTCAATACTTTCATAAAATCTTCTAGTACAATTAGCAACAAACTTTTGTTCAATAATTTTTAATTTACCAGTTTGAATATAGTAACTCATATCAATAGATTCATACATTGAAGCCTCAACCGATTCTTTCAAAACATAATATTCACTTTCATTATTAATAGTAACATTCTGAAAAAAAGTAATAAAAGCCAATCCCAACATTCCAACAAATATCAGTCCAAAACTTAAATAAGCATATTTCATAAACTAATCACCACCTTAGCTAAATAATTTATTACAACTTTCATTAAATTCACCAGCAGAACAATAATTTTGACCAGAAACAATACTCTTTTTACTAAAAATATCAGTATTTATTATCAATTTATCACTTCCACTAGAAGTAACATCTTTATAAGATGAATAACTGCCAATTGTATTACGATTTTCTAACTCTTTTAATGTATTTTTTATTGAACTTCCAAAAAAACCAGTTTCATAATTAACAGTTCTAAAAGAATTATTAACTATCCTAGAAAAATTTGAATCAATCTTTTCATATTCCTTCCAATTTTCTGGAATCTTATTACTATATGGAAATGGATTAGAAGTAGCAATTGAACGATACTTAACATATTTAGTACTATGAATTTTATTAGTAATTGTATCAAGTGAACAAGTAGCCGTATACTTAAATTTAGTATTAGAAAGCCCAAATGCAGCATTTATTTTAAAATCAAATATATCCCCAGTCTTCCAAGTTGGTGAAACAACATAACGACTTCCCTGACTTTGAAGTTTATCAAAACCAGAAATTTCCGCTTTACTATACCGAACAATACCACTACCATCTTTTTTTACATATGCCTGTTTTAAAAGATAATCACACTCAGAAAAATCATTTTTACATTCAAAATCTCCAGCATCAATATTTTTAGTATTAGGATTATTTGTATCTGGAAAAGAAACAGTAACTGTTTTATCAGAATTTTTCAAATCCTTCTTAGAAGCAGTAGTAGCAATATCCTTAAGTAAAGCTATAGAATATTTTTCATTATTTGAATTTGGAGAAGTAAAAATTTCATCACCCTCTGATAATCCAATTGCAATTTGTCTATTACTTCTTTCATTTTTTAAATTAATAACTTCAAATGTATAAGTCGCGTCATAAGTATTATATTTAGAAGTTCCATTAGAAACATCATATTGATAAGGAGAAAAAGAAACATTAGTTTTATAATTAAACGAAAATGGAAAAGAACCACCAGCATCAACTTTACTACTAATAAAATTTAAATTTAAATTAAAAGTCTGTGTAAATTTAACTAAAGTTTTTATTTTAACTGGAAACCAATAATAATTACCATCAAAAACTAATTTATTTTCATAATTAGCATTATTATTATAATCATGAAAAGTAACATAATTAACAAATATATTATTATTATTAATTTGATTATCAATAATATTTTTTGGAATTCTTAACCAATACTTTTTTTCTACTTCCTCAGAACTAGAAACAGCACGATCATTAACAGAACTACAACCATTAAATTCAGATGAACCTTCTTGCGTTTCTAACTGTGATACATTAGTAGAATTTGGACATTTCTTAGAAGCATCAGTATAAGTACAATTTTTACCAACGCACGCAACAAGTGCATTATCATTACAAGTACAGCCAGTACAAGTAGAGTCAGGCTCATCTTTTAAGGTTAATTTTAAAGTTCCTGTTGCCCTAACCCAAGCACTCCACGCATAACCACTATCCGAATTATTTTTTCCATATAATTTAAGTAGTCTAGCTTTAACGTGTCCATCTTTGCTTCCCTTCCAATTATTCCACCATTTTTCAGACTCTACAGATTTTAAATCATAAACTGAATTAGGATAAAAACAAGTACCACGAATCTGAGAATAATTCGAATTTGTAGAGCCACTAGCAGTAACAGCAGTAAATAATACTTTTTTACTTAATCCACCTAACGTAACAGTTCTTTTTTTCTTTTCTTGAACAGTTATTCCATTAATTATTGAAGGACTTTTATAAGTTGTTGTATATTTTTTTTCGTTATCATTACAAGAAGTGCCAAAAATTGTACAATTAGAATTAGGAAAAACACCAATATCAACACTATCAAAATGTTTTGTTCCACGGTTAATATTTCTTCTGTTCCTACCTGACCTTGCCTGAGTAATAATTCTAAATTTAACAGTACTATCATTTCCAAACTTTTTCTCTATATTAGAAATTTGCATTTTCAAATGAAAACCAACATCATGGTAAGCACAATGACTTGAAGCATAAATTCCATTACTAATACAAGAAGCACCAGAATAAGCTCTAGCATTCCTAGACATATTTTCTAACTCAGAAATAACTTTATCTCTATTACTAACTGAACAAGAAGCATTAGTACAACGCAGAAAATATAAATCTCTTGCCTCTACATCTGTCTTTAAAGCATAACAATTTTCACTTTTATTACAATTAGTAATATCACTATTCCAGCCATTATTCCAATTTCCAGTATATGCCGCAATATATGTATTCATATTGATGCCACCATAATTATCCATATGATCTAAAAATGCCCAACCACGAAATTCAATATCATCACCAGCAATAGTAAAAGACGTGACATCATAACTTATTTTGTAATTTATATCACTACTGTTTCCAATACGGCAAGGATCAACAGCCAATACACTTCGTATAGGAAGAAAAACAGAAAACAAAATAACAAATATAAAATAATGAACTAACTTTTTCAATCCAATCGACTCCTTTTTATATGTCTTAAAATCAAAAAGACAATAACAATAACTAACACAACAGCAACACTTATTCCAGCAATTACAGCATAAATATTACTAAATAAGAATTTTATTCTATCAAACACAGAAACTTTACTATCTACATCTACATTCAAATATTTATCAACCGAAAGATAAAAATCATCACTATCTTTAATCAAATCTTTTGGTATTGTTTTTTGACAAACATCCAAATTAATTTTTTGATTTCTAATTTCTCTACACTCTGCTGTATTATAATAAGAATTAAAAATAGGTAAATTCAATTCTTTAGTCTTAATAGTATAATTACTGAAACAATTATCAGGATAAAACCTAATATTTAATCCTGTTCCATTATCTTGGATATAATAAGTAACACTTCCATTATTTGTATTAGAATAATGGAACTCATGACTAATATCTCCTGTACTAGTAAAATACATTCCTTCACTCATTCCCGATACCGTAATTGCATAATTATAACCATAAGGAATAGTATTTCCCCAATCCAAAGATTCATCATCAGCATCTAAATATTCATAATGAACAGAAATATTATTCGCAAGAACCTTTAACCTAGCAATCTCTTCCTCACTACACATATCAGCCCTTACCAAAGATGGAAAAAGACAAAAGAAAAATAAACTAAATAATCCCAATTCTTTATAAAACCTCTTCATCTAAAGCCTCCATATCTTACTAACATAATAACATTTTTTTTTCAAAAATTAAACAGTTTACCAAAAAAAAATAAAACTTTTTGTCTTATTTTCTTTTTTTAAGATTATTCATTATTTTTTACTATCTAAATAATAATTAGGAATATCCCCTTGAATCATCTCCATCGTAAGAGGAATAGTCTTTTTAATCTTAGCCTTTTCAGATAAAAAAGGCATCTGAATAACCATTTGTATCTGAACATCCACAAAAACCTCTATCAAAGCATTATTCAACCCATAATTACTAACCTTACTATGAACATCTGTCTGAACATTCCCAATAACACTCAAATTAAGAGGAATCTTTGGTCCAATATTAGCAAGCAAACTATTCCCAGTAGCACTCCCTAAAGAAATCAAAAACAATATTCCCTCATCTACCTTCAAATAAGAATTACTAGATATCCTCCCTATATCTAAATCAAGTTCCTCAAACTCTCCCTTAACCATTAAGTCCAAATCCTTAGTAAGTAAAGAAGTAAGTTCAATCGTAAATTGATTTAATTTCTTTGTATCATAGCGAACCAAAGAAATATCACCATTCTCCTTTCTAACGATCTGAAGAATCTCTCCTACATCATGACTAACCATATACTTTCTAACCCCATTATTTAAAGTAAGTACACTAAGTTTTTCTACATCATCTAAAGCACAATGAATTAATCCCGGACCTAAAGTACGATTAAAATAATAAATAAAAAAAATAGCACAAATAAAACAAATTAAAAAAAGATATAAAGATAAAACAAATAAATGTTTTTTTTTCTTAGTTTTATTAGGATAAATAAAATACTTATTCATACTAAACTATATGTAAAATAAAAGAAAAAAGGAGAAGAAAATCACTTTACACAAGATTGACATAAATTATAAGATAGAAAGATAAAATATAGTAAAATCAAACCATTTATAGTATAATGAAAAAAAGGTGGTGAATGTTTGAGATTACAAAATTACTTTAAAAATAATATCTATGCCAATCGTGGTATGACACTAGAAAATGATATCAACCAAACGAATGAATATTACAATAATAATAATATTGCATTAGTCTACAAAAAACCAACACCAATACGAGTAGTACAAGTAGAATATCCCAAAAACAAAATTAGAGAAGCTTACTTTAACGAACCATCAACTCTAGATTATACTGGAATTTATAAAGGAAAATATCTAGAATTTGATGCAAAAGAAACACAAAGTAAAACAAGTTTCCCTATAGCAAATATTCATAAACACCAACTAGAACATATAAAAAAAGTAATCTATTATGGAGGAATTTCTTACTTAATCGTTAGATTTACAAATTTAAATCAAACCTTCCTTCTATTAGGAAGCGATTTAATACACTTTCTAGAAACAAGTACTAGAAAATCTATTCCCCTAGATTATTTTAAAGAAAAAGGATATTTAATTGAAACAAAATATGCACCAAGATTAGATTACATAAAAATAATAGATAAAATCATTGAAATTAAGGAAGTGAAAAAATGAAAAAAATAACTAAAAAAAAGAAAAAAAATCTACCAAAAAAAAATACATCACTTCATTCTTCTAAAACAAAAGGAAAAAAAGAAAGAAGAAAATGGTGGAAAAAATTACTCAGTTTTCTACTTGTTTGTTGCTGCATAGGAATATTTGCTGTATTTGCTTTTTGTATTTATATTGTATCAAGTTGTGGACAATTTGACCCAAATGCTCTAGCCAACCAAGATCAAACAATTATCTATGATAAAGATAACAATGTCATTGGAAAACTAGGAATGGAAAAAAGAGAATCTGTAAAATACGATAAATTACCTCAAGTACTAATTGATGCTATTGTCGCAACAGAAGATTCGAGATTCTTCCAACATAACGGTGTAGATGGTGCAAGATTTTTAAAAGCATCTGTTGGTCAAGTACTAGGAAATTCTAGTGCAGGTGGAGCATCTACCTTAACCATGCAAGTAGTTAAAAATAACTTAACTTCAACAGAAAGAAACGGAATCGAAGGAATTATCCGTAAATTTAAAGATGTTTATATATCAGTATTCTTCATGGAAAAGAAATATACCAAAGAAGAAATTATGGAATTTTATGTAAATGATAGCCTATTAGGAGGAAATGTTTATGGTGTTGAAGAAGCTAGTAAATATTACTTTGGAAAATCAGTATCCCAATTAAGCTTACCAGAAGCTGCTATCATAGCAGGACTATTCCAATCACCAAATGGCGATAACCCCTATAAAAATCCTGATAGAACAAAAAAAAGAATGAATACTGTTCTAAAATTAATGGTAAGACATGGATATATCACACAAAAAGAAGCCGATATAGCAGCTAGTATTGATATTCCTTCCCTATTAGTAGGAACAAGTGATGCTAACAATTATCAAGGATTTATCGATACAGTCGTATCAGAAGTAAAGAAAAAGACAAATCAAGATCCTGCATTAGTATCAATGGAAATTCATACTACAATGGACGCTAGTATCCAAAATGGAATTAACAAAATTTTAGCTGGTGAAGGTTACAAATGGAAAGATGATAAAGTTCAAGCCGGTATTACCATCGTTGATGTAAAAACAGGAGCAATATCTGCAATTGGAGCAGGAAGAAATAGAACTGGAGAAAGACAATGGAATTTTGCAACCCAAGAAAAAAGGCAACCAGGTTCAACAGCAAAACCTATATTTGCTTATGCACCAGGATTTGAATATGATAACTTCTCCACTTATCAATTATTTAATGATGAAGCTTGGAAATATACAGATGGAACTCCATTCAATAACTGGGATTCTGGATATAAAGGATTAATGACATTAAGGGATGCTCTTAGTATTTCTAGAAATGTACCTGCTGTAAAAGCATTCCAAACTGTTCAAAAAGATGTTGGAAATAAAAAAATAGTAAATTTTGTAACTGGTCTTGGAATTCCATTAAAAGATAATGCAGCTTATGAATCTTACGCTATTGGAGGATTAGATCCAGGAGTAACTACTACTCAAATGGCTGGTGCTTATGCAGCATTCGCAAATGGTGGTTATTATACAGAACCATATACAGTAAAATCTATTACCTATAGAAGTAATGGAAAAACAACAGAATTTGAAAACAAAAAAACACAAGCAATGAAAGACTCAACTGCATACCTAATTACAAACGTCTTAGAATATGCCGCTCACTATGGATTTAGTGGTGGTACTGGAAGTTATCGTGGAACAGTAGCTGCCAAAACTGGTACATCTAACTTCGATGAAGCAACTATGAAAGCTAAAAAATTACCAGCAAGTGCTGTAAATGATTTATGGACAGTAGCCTATACTCCACAATATTCCATTGCTTTATGGTACGGATATGAATTTAAAGAAATTTCAAGGCAATACTATAATTCAGCAGGAACACCAAAAGATAATCTAATGTCTGCTATCATGAAAAACATTCCTGTTACTAATGAAAAATTTAATCAACCATCTAGTGTAGTTCAAGCACAAGTAGAAAATGGTTCATGGCCAGCAGCAAAACCAAGTCAATACACCCCAGAAGCACTAATTAAAACAGAATACTTTATCTCTGGTACAGAACCTACTGAAGAATCAAAAAGATTCGCTAAATTAGATGATGTTACTAATTTAAAAGCAACAAGCATAGGAAACACAGTAAAATTAACATGGGAACATAAAACACCAGATATAGTAAGTCAAGAATACTTAAACAAATACTTCAGTCAATCTGTATTTGGAAATGGTACTAGTCAATTCCTACAAGAAAGATTATCATATAATAATGATATCTTAGGAGGACTTGGCTATGGAATATATGCAAAAACAGCAAATGGATTAAACTTTGTTGCCTTCACAACTGATAAATCTTATACTTATCATGGAAATAACAGTTCAGTTTCTTCACTTGTAGTTAAAGTAGAATATCGAAACTTCAAAAACAATGCCTCAAATGGTATTAGTACAAATGTATCCATAAAAGGAAATAATACTGATAATGACAATACATCAAGTGATTTAAAAATTAGCCTAAATGGTGGAAATAAAACTATGACACAAGGAAATTATGTAGAAGATGGTATTAAAGTAACCTATAAAGGAAAAGACGTAAAACCAAAAATTTCTTACACAGTAAATGGAAATAATTATAATTCTATATCATCACTAGAAACAGCAATCAATTCCATAACAACAGCAACAACAATCAAAGTAAATTATAACGTTTCCTATACAACACCAGATGGAGAAACAATAACAAAATCAGCAACAAGAACTGTTACCATAGAATAAGCCATAAAATGATGACACTCTCACGAATGTCATCATTTTTATTTACAAGTATAACCTAGATCCATATAATTCTTCTTCAAATCAGAAAACTTTTTTGAAGGAATATTAAAAGTAGCTAAATCTTTATCACTAATCTTATCCATATCAAAAGTATAAATAACCTTATACTCATTATCCAAATCCTTATCTACCTTATAAGAAAATCCCTCAATATTACCATAAGTATTCATCTGATTCTCATAAGTACTACGAATACCAGCTAAATCTAAAATAGTATTAGTAACACCATCAATTGTACTGTCAATAGCATCACCGACAACACCATCTACAACATCATCAGATTTTAAATTACCATTACTATCCTTTTTATCAGAAACACCATCTGTATCAGAATTTACTCCATCTTTCTTTTCTCTTGTTGTATTATCAGTAGCATTCCTAGAAGTATCATTATTCGCAGTAGAATCCGTATTATTATTAGCCGTAGCATTATTTGTATTATCCTGCACATAATCATAAGTGATTACCAATTTTTTAACATCTTCCTTTTGATAATCAATATCATACTTTGTCTTCGTCGTAATACCATTAGAAGTTGTAGTATTACTGCAAGACAAATTAGACATATCACCAGAACAACCAGACATTATTAATAATGCTAAAAAAGCAAAAAATAACTTTCTCATTTCTTCCCTCCTATCATTATTAATATAACCAAAAAGAAACCATTTCATCATACCAATTTTTTCCAAAAAAAATACTTATCTCTAACCTAATCTTTTACAAAGACCAAGTTAAAAATAAGTACTATTTTTTAAAAATCACAAGATTTAGGAGTTCTAGGATAAGGAATAACATCACGAATATTATCTACACCAGTTAAATAAATAAGTAATCTCTCAAACCCAAGACCAAATCCAGAATGAGGAACCGTACCAAATTTACGCAAATTAACATACCAATCAAGTTCCTCAATATTCATATCAAGTTCTTTCATCCTAGCAATCAATTTATCATAACTAGCTTCTCTTTCTGAACCACCAATCAACTCTCCAACACCAGGAACTTCCAAATCAACAGCCCTAACAGTTTCTCCATCTTCATTTTGTTTCATATAAAATGCCTTAATATCACGTGGCCAATCCTTAATAAATACAGGAGTTCCAAAATATTCTGTAATATATTTCTCATGCTCTTTTGCAATATCTTCCCCATATTCAGGAGCAAAATCAAAAGAAACATCAGCCTTCTTCAAAATATCAATAACCTCTTTATGTGTAATTCTAACAAAATTACTATTCAATAAATTCTCTAATTTATTTCTAAGTCCTTTTTCAACAAAATTATTCAAAAAATCAATTTCATCAGGGCATCTCTCTAAAACATAAGAAACAATAAATTTCAAAAACTCTTCCTCAATATCCATTATTCCATCCAAATCACAAAAAGCTACCTCAGGTTCCACCATCCAAAACTCAGAAGCATGAATTTTTGTATTAGAATTCTCTGCTCTAAAAGTAGGACCAAATGTATAACACTTTGAAAAAGCAGAAGCAAACGTCTCAGCCTCTAACTGTCCAGAAACAGTAAGACCAGTAACTTTACCAAAAAAATCATCTTCATCCTTCAAATTTTTATTCTTTAAATCTAATGTTGTTACTCTAAACATTTCTCCTGCTCCTTCACAATCACTAGCCGTAATAATAGGAGCATGAAAATAAACATATCCTCGATCTTGAAAATAAGTATGGATTGCCATAGAAGCAACACTTCTTATTCTAAAAATAGCCTGAAATAAAGCAGTTCTAGGTCTTAAATATGCAACATCCCTAAGAAACCCTCTAGTATGTCTCTTTGGTTGAATAGGATAAGTTTCATCACAATATCCCAAAACAGAAACATCCTTAGCCTTAATCTCAAACTCTTGCTTTCCAGAACTTTCTACCACTAAACCAGAAACACAAATACTAGAACCAACCAATAACTTAGATACTTCTTCAAAATTACGCAAAGTTTCATCATAAACAATTTGAATAGAACTAAAACAAGTTCCATCAAATAAATCAATAAATCCAAAATGTGCTTGCTTTCTATGATTACGAATCCAACCATTAATCTTAATTTCTTTCCCCAAATAATTATCTAAATATAATTCTTTTATTTCCATTCTTTCACATCCTTATACATATTATACATCAAAATAGAAAAAATAATAAGTAATTACTTATTATCTCATCTTCTTTACAATTAAACTAACATATCTTTTAACATCTTTAATTAACTTTGTATACAAATTAGGATAATGACGAATTTCATTAATAATATCAATATCATCTCTAGAAATAGCCCCAATATATTCACTTCCATCTTCAGTTATAATAGGAACTTCTCTTCCAAGTAAATAATCAGTAGTTGTTTCAAAAATATCAGCTAATATACAAAAAGTTTCCAAGCTAGGAGTTCTAGTACCATTCTCATAACCACAAATAGATACCTTTGTAACCCCAATCATATCACCTAACTCCTGTTGACTCATACCCTTTTCTAATCTCATATCTTTTATTCTTTTACCAATTAACATATCTATCCCTCGCTTACTTCTGGTAACAAATTACCAATTGTTAATAAAATATTTAATTTAATTCTAAAGCCTTTACACGCCAAATTAAACTAACAAGTAATATTATGCCATGCTTTATATTTTTTTGCAATACTTTTTATTAACTTTTTTTGAAAAAAGAGATTAAAACTAAACACTTTAATCTCTAAATAAAAAATAAAATAATAACTAAAAAAAACAAATATTTAAATTACTAAAATAAACAAGAACCTAATATAATTGCAAGCAAAATATATAATACAATTATAATTAAAAAACCATTTCCTACTCCTGAACAATTATTATTACATGATGTATTACAATTAGAAGACATAAAATTCACCTCTCTTTCCTTAAATCCATGCTCCTAGTATGATAATCAGTAAAATAAATAATACCAATACGATAGCAGCTGAAGATCCATAACCATTCATTGATATCCCCCCTTTTCTTCTTTCATGATTATTTTATGGAAAAATACTAAAAATGTGAATATTATCTCCCAAAGAAAAAGAAGAACCTAAACTTGATTAGTTCACAAATTTGAAAAAAATAACATCTAAATTTTTAGATGCTATTTCCATATCTTAAAACTAATGGTTCTTCGGATTTCGAAGAATCAAACTAATAAGGAGCAAGATCTCACAAAACTTAAAATTAACATTTCAGCTTTTGATAATAACTATTTTAAATTAAGACCCCCACCAAATTTGTATAATCTACTTAATCTCTCTTCTAGTTTAACCCAACTCAACATATTTACCTTTTTGATATCCATACAACCAATAACACATAGACTGTTCACATTGTGCAGAAATAATAAAATTATAAAATTTACTTTTAGTATCAATAATCCAACTCAATTTATAATCACTAACATTTTCTTTATATCCCGTATTTAATAATAAATATGTTTTATGTTTATTTTTATAAAAAACTAAATAAAATAAATCATTAGAATCAACAGAATAAATACCAGTATAATTAGAAACAACATAAATAGAATTATTTTCATCAATATAATACTTATTACTAACAGTAATATTTTTATTTAAAAAGTTATATTTCTTTAGCATAGTATTAATAGCTTTTTTATCATCAGATAATAAATTAGACAAACTAAAATTTTTAATCTTAAAATATGAACCCTTATTAAACATAATTTTATTATTATTTATTTCATAACTATGAGTATCATCATCAAAATAAAATTCTTCTCCATTTTTAACAACATATTGTAACGTATTATAATATTGATTATTTACATAAATATCATACTTTTTCCAATTAATCAATTTAGATACCTCAGTTTTATTATTTAAAAAACTTAATCTCCTCCATTCTGAAGATCTATATTCCCAACAAGAAAATGGATTTATTAAAATATATTGAGGCTCCGAGGATAACTTACTATCTTTTTCTTGATTTACAAAAAACAAATATAACATCACCCATGCAAAAAAAACAATAAATAGTATTAAAAAACTTTTTATTTTATTCATAAAATTCACATCCAAACATTAGCTATTTTTACCTTCATATCTAAAATAAGCTGCCCATCCTCTTGTATCATTGTTTGTATCTTTAACATTTACTTCATTACCACTACTATCGCCATTTTTACCATCATAATTAGAATGAGCTCCAACATTTTGTCCATCACCAACATAAACTTCTGTATGTTGGTGTCCCCCTTCTATATGAACCCATAAAATATCTCCACGTTTTAAATCGTTTTTAGAAGTGTAGGTATACTTTTTAAAACCAATACTCGTTAAATTCTCTGTCATAGTACCAGTAGCAAATGCAGAACCACCAATAGAATTTGCATCTACTCCAGCACCCTTAACTAAACCAAACCAAACAAAACTAGAACAATCAACATTTGGATTTAAATCTCTCGAATTCCTATCATAACCAACACTATCATCAGCCGCAGTTTTAATCATCCATTGCACATATGATTCAACAAAATTACTAGAGGCTCCAGAGGTACAAGAAACTCCTTCGCTAGCATCGAGACCAAATATATCTTTTCTTGGATTAGCCATTTGAGAATTTATTAAATAAGTTGTATAACTTTTTTGATCTTCATCAGTAGTAGGAGTACATTCAGTCCGTGAATTTACACCTGTAGACTGCCATTCACTATGCAGTTGCTGATCACTAGAACTATAAGAACACTTTGAACCACTACAAGCTTTTTGTACTCTATCTGGAATATTATTTCCAAAAATATATGGAGCATAATAACAACCACCATCACCAGCACTACCAGGATTATACCAAAAATAACCAATATAAGAATATTTTCCCATCCATTCCGATAACGAACTATATTTTGAAGCACTATCAATTAGTGCCTTCGCTCCATCCATAAATGAAGAATAAGTTCCACAACTACTAGAACCATTAGGACATTTTAATCCCCAATAATTATTGGTTGATAAATCCTTACCACCATTTTCCTTTGCAGCAACTAAAACAACCAATTCAGGATTAACACCTTTAGCTTTAGCATAATCATAGTAGTCATCAGAATAATCAGCAAAAATCTTCCACTGACTATGACCATTAGCATAAGATTCTATTTTACTTTTAAAATCACTTTTTGACAAAGAAGTTGCTGAAATAGTAAAACCACATTCCCCATTATTAGAAGCAATTCCCCCAGACTCGCCACTACCACCACCAGAAATGATTCCAAGTACAACTAAAAGTGCTATAAAAATAGGTAATGCTATTAATATTGCAGAAAAAATAGAACCAACTCCACCTAATAAAAGTAATATAATTTTTTTCTTAATAAAACCTTTAGCTACATCAGAAACCACATTACCTTTACCATTATTCATAAATACATCACCACTTTTATATTAGAATCCACCACCTGAACCAAATGACTCTAATTCATCTTCACTAACAACAACATTAATTTGCATTCTTCTACTACCACATACAAATAATGCATCACCTTGATTATATCTCTTTATTCCCTCACGTTCATTATCATTTAAATCAACTAACATAGATAAATCATCAACAGATTGTTTCTTTAATCCCATAATTAAATAGTAAGAAGCATTATCAAAAATAGCTTTACCATGAACAATAATATCTTCCCCAACAAAATCACTAGGTTGTTGAGTAATAATAATTGTACCAGTATTATATTTTCTAGCACGTCTTTGTACTTGAGCCAAGAATTCTGCACCAAGTGTATTTTTAGCACTTAAAAGAACATGAGCTTCATCAACAGACAATACAGTATTAACAGCAGGATTTAAACATAATCCCCAAGCATATTTTAATACATTAAATAATAAAGCATTCCTAATATTAGCATCACTATTCATAAGTTCTTTAATATTAAAAACTAAGAAATCTCCATCAGAATCAACACTAGTATGACCATTAAAATAATACTTTAATTCCCTAGTAAAAGGACGAATCTTAATCTCAAGTCGCTCCATAATATCTCTTTCCCTAGTCTTTTCTGTCATAGAACGAAGTCTACCAACAATAGTAGCATAAACATCATCAAAAATAGGAAAATCCTTAGAAGTAAATCTACTAAAATCAGAATTAAAATTAATTCCAAATCTAGCATAAGTATCTTGAACAACTTCACTAAACATATTTAAAACATCTTCTTCAATATCTGGAGAATAATATTTCATAAAAGCCTTTAAATTCTGTAAAGTTCTATTTAATACTGTATATCCAAGACCATTCTTAATATCATCTTCATCAGCATCAACAACAATATCTAAAGGATTAATTAAGCCATATGCTCCACCCTTACCTAAATCAATAACTTGTCCACCATACATATTAGTCATCTCACTAATTTCACCTTCAGGATCAATAGCAACAATTTGATAACCATTACGAATATGACTACGAATCATCAATTTAGCAGCAGTACTTTTACCAGAACCAGATGTACCTAAAATAATCATATTAGCATTATTTCTATTATTTTCCTTTCGAACTTGATATAAAAATTGATTAAATAACACAACACCACCAGAAAAATCAACACCAAGCAATGTAGATAATCCCTCATCCTTAATACTATCAAAAACAAAAGGATACATAGCAGCCATAGTAGAAGAAGGCATAGGAGTACCTATTCTCTGCTCTATTTCTTGACTCTCAAAAATAGGAAGCATTGATTTTAAAACTCTTTCTTGTTCAAAACGTAAAGGAATAGCTCTCATTTCCATAGCATCCAAATAGTTACGTAATGCTAACTTCTTACTATCTAGTTGATCTTTAGTATCAGCAGTAACCATCAAATGCATTTGAAAATCAAAAGTTTTCGTTTGACTAGCAGTAAATTGCTGAATATAATATTCCAAACTTTCCACATCTTGACGAATTCTCTCTTGAATAGTAACATCTTTTTCTTGCTGATACTTAGCTTTCAAATCAGCAATTTCCTTATTTAACATTTTAGATAAAACAGAAAATGGTAAAGGCATATGTTTAATAATCAATTTAACACCAGACATATTAGTAAGATTAGCAAGATACCCATGTGCAATATATCTAGGATAAGAAACTACAGTCAAAATAGTAGCATACTTATCACTAATACTAAAATCAGCCGAACGAAATTCAATTCCCTTAGGAGCAATTTCACTTTTAAACATCATAGACTAACCACCGTCCCAAAATCAGTTCTCATACCACCATTTAAGAAATTATCCAAAATCATACGCAAATCATCATTAGAAGTTTGTGCACTATCTAAACCACAATTAGCAAGACCAGTAATAATCGTACGAAGCCTTTTTTGAATCATCTCTAAATTCTTTTCCTTAAACAAAATATAATATTCTGTATCAGTAACATTATTATCCATAAAACTATTAGCCTTCAAAATATCTTGATTAATCATTTTACGAATAACAGGACTAGGAGTTTGATTATACAAAAGTTGCAATCTAGCAAGATAACCAGAAATATCAACTGGTCTATCCGCACTAATCAACCAAAAATCAAAATCAACAGTATTATAAAAGTTCTTTAACCCAATAATAACATTGTCTTGTGTACCTTGATCAAGAATAAATATATTTCTTGGTCTAATTTTAACACCAGTCACCCTCATCTTATTATTTAAAATAATCATACCATTCTCGATTGCCCTAACCGGAATCCAATCTTCTGTATATTTACTTTTTTGACTTGGTGTCAGTATCTTTGAATTGTTCATAAAAGCACCATCCTCTCCATACATACTTTCTTCTTTCAGTATAAAATCTATAAATACTAATTAAAGCACACATCACATTCTGATAATTAGGAATTGGAAAAACCAATAAACCACATACACAACCAGGTAATAATCCAATTGAAACAGTAACCAAATTATCAGAAGGAAGAATTGCCAACAAAATCATAGTAACCCCAACCCCAGTACAAAACAAAATCAAGTCAAAGGGTCTAAAGATATTAAATATTAAAGTCCCTTTCTTTGCATTAGCAGGTACTAAATAACTATTCACTATATATCACACTCCTTTTATTTATTTCCAACTCTTTTAGTAGATTGTCTAACAGCAATATCTTTATTCGCACGATAAGTATTTTGCTCCATTGTATCCTTGTTAACAATATTAGAATAACCTGCAAATAATTTTTGATTTCCAGTAACCATTTTATTAGCTTTTTCTTGAGCTGCTTGAATACTTTGAATAGTATTAGAATCTTTAGCAACGTCCATATCATATTTTGTAGTATAAGTTGTTCCATCAACGTCATATTCAACTTCAAAATTACCATTTCCAATATGACCTGCTAAAACATTATTAACAAAACCACTTTTTGCTTCAGTATAAGCCTTTCTAGCACGCTCTATACGTTTTGTATAATCAGCATCTGATTCCCCTGCATTCCTACCAGCAGCTTGAATAGCTTCGTAATCCCTTTTTAAACGCTTTATAGAAGAATTATTATCTGCATATCCTTCAATCTCAGATTGAATTTTTGAGTATTCACTTAAAGCACTAATCTCTCTATCATCTTTAGAAGAACCTGATTCAATACCAAATAAATCATTAAAACGATTAGATGCTGCTCCTGTCCTAATTCTTTGAGCACGCTCTAAATTAAATTTAGCTTGATTAGATCTAGCACCTGATAAAGCACTACCTAAATTTTTAGACTTATATCCAGAAGAACCACCACGGAACATTCCACCAAAAGTTCCACCTAAAGCACCAGAAACTCTAGATAACCCTTTTCCACCTGCTATACCACCAATCAAACCAACTGCAGCCCCAGTTGCTGCACCAACGGTAGTAGAAACAAATGGATTTTCAAATAATTCTTTTGCACTAGGAGCAAATCCTAATTTACTAACACTTTGTGGTAATAATTCCTTCAATAAATCTGGAACTTTCTTTGCAAAAATCATAATAGAAACAATAACAAAAGCTTTAAAGAAAAGATTAGAACTCCAATCAGTTCCTTGAAATTCCAAACCATTTCCCCCAGTAGTACTAAAGACAGTAGAAATTAAAAAAAAGGCAAAATTAATAATAGCAATCCTAATAAATACATCTATATAAGTAGAAATATAAATATTTTTCCATTTACTAAACATTGTATCTTTTTTAGGTGCTAAATAAGATACAATTGCCATTGGAGAAATAATTTCTAGAAACATTAACTGAACCATTCTAACTCCAACTTTTATACAATAAGTAAACATTAAATATACTGCAACAAGTCCAAATATTGGACATAAAAAATAATTAAAATGAACAATATTAGTTTCCTGACTTTCACTGTTAGTACTATCATCTATCTTAAAATTAACAACAATAGTTTCATTTAAACAAGTATATCCTAAATCAAAAGAACGATTATTAATAATCTGATTTCTAAAATTATTAACAACTGTTTGACAATTATTATAACTAGATATATCTCCATTACTATCAATATTACTTTCATCAAAATCTTCAATTTCATAAAAAGATGAAAACAATTCCTCAGCAAGTATAGAACCAAACTTTTCATTTTGAGTCACTGAAGATTCACCATCATTAGAATCTTGCCCATTAACAGAAGTTGTAATAGCATAAGGTAATAATAATTTCGAAATAATATTACTATTAATTACAGTATTTTGAACTTGATATAAAAGTTCAAAAGCAAAATTAGCAGTTCCTAACATAATAATAACAATAATAGTTTTCTTAATAAGCGCAGGAGCCCCCTTTTCCCCATCATTAACTGCATCAGGATTTAATAGTAATTGAATAAATCCTAAAATAACATAAAATAACATTACTACTCCAAGAATATACCCAACTCTTTTTGCTAATTCCTGAAGAATATCATTACTTAATAAACGAATCGTACAAAGTGCTGTAAACATATCATACAATTTCATAAACAAATCATAAATAAGGGTGGATAAACTGAACATTAAATAACGAATTCCCTGAATTATTGCACCACCAACTTTTTCAAGGCCATCAGACAACCACGATTTTATAAAATTAAAAAAAGCAAAATTTATCATAAAAATTACACCTCCTACCTAACTATATAACTCCACACAAAGTTGCATCAACTATAGGCCAAATAGAATGAGCAATAGACAATATAGCCTTTAAAACAGATGGAATTAAAAAAATAACAACCGCAATTATTACTCGCTTAGTAAATTTACTTTGTGCTTTTTTTATTCCATCTTCACTAGAAGCAAAAATAGCCTGAGCAAAATCCATAGTACCAGTAACAATTAAAATAAGTGGTATAGCAATTTTAACAATAGTAATACCAGACTTAACTAAAGATAATAAGTCATCAGCATCCTTAAATAAATCTTCACAACTAGAAATAGTTATTTTAGTAAATTTCATATCAATCGTTAATTGTTGAGATGCCTGAACAGTAGCTTTCCTATTAGTTTCAACAGTTTCTACTTTATCTGAATGAGATTCCAATTTTTCATCTCCATCATTATTTCCATAAAAAGTTACTTGACCCAAACCATTCTTTTTTGTTGATTTAGAAGATGGACATTTAGTAAAATGTCCGTCTTTATCTTTAATTTTATCCAAAGAACTATCATATACTACCTCATTAGTATTTGTATACCAATCACTATAATCATTATATTCATCACCTTGTTTATATGATCCATTCGTTTTACCAGCAGCACCAGCACCAGCAGAATCTTTTTCAGTCATCTTACCAGTGTAATCAGCATCACGTTTATTTTTATAAATAGTAATTTTACCATCAGAGTCTTGCTGTAACATAACCTTATCAACATTCAAAAAACTTTTTCCTTGTTTTTCATAAAGACAAGTCAACTCTTTTGCAGCATATACATCAGTATTAAAAAGAAAAAAAGAAAAAATAAATAAAACTATTCCAAAAGAAAATCCACTTTTTTTCATAAATCAAACACCTTTCACAAATAAATATCTCAAAAAAATTATAACATAGATACAAAAAAAAAGAAATAAAATTTTCTTTATTTCTTATTTTACTTTTCCTCTATCTGAAGAAGAAACATACCCTTTCTCTTCTTCTACTAATTGATTAAGTAAATTGTTATATCCATCATCATCTAAAGAATCTATATAATTTTTTGTTTCAGGATTTTCTAATAAACTTTCAACTTCTTCATAACTTTCCTTAGAATAACAATTAAATCTTATTCTTAACTGTAAATCTTTCAAAAGTTTCTCAGAATTACTAATTTTTTTTGATTGACTAGAATTTTTATTTGCATTAGGTGTATAATTTTTACCAGCAGCAACTCCAGCACCAATATTCTTAGCCATATCATTTCCACCAACAAAGAATGCGGTATTCCCATTTTCAGACATAAAAAGAGTCTTTATAATTTCATCAATTTCACTATCTGAAACACCATTTCTAACTAAACTTTCACGTACTTTATTTAATTTATTAATTAAAGTTTCTGTTTTTGCCTCCCCTAACTTAGAAATTTTCTTAGATTCAGCATCAGCATGAATATCTGAAATTTTAGCATCAGATTCAGCTTTTTCTAATTCAGCTTTCAATCTAACACTTTGTGCATTCTTTCTTTGTTCTTCTTCCGCAGCATCATTATATAACCTTTTTAATCTTTCAGGTAATTCAATCTTTTCAAAAATAATTTTATTAAATTGAATCCCATATTTATCTGTAAAATCATCTAGTTCTCCAGTTTTATCAAACATATCAACATCACATTTACTAACTACTAAATCATCAAATTTTTTATTAGCAACATAAACTCTTAACAAACGATTAACAATAGAAGACAACTGCGATAATTGATGTTTACCTTGTTTTACATACTTAGCCGGATCAACAATACTCATAGATAAAGTTAAATCTACACCTAACTCAATCTTATCTTTACTTAAACATTTTACATTGCTAAATGTTTTAACTCCCTCTAATTCTGGACCTGGGACTAAAATTGTACGATAAAATATAGGTGAAACAAAATTAAGACCAACACCAGAATTAAAAGAAATATTACCAGTAAATCTATTTTCAAGAACTAAACGACAATTAGAAGGAACATTTCTCCAAAACTTAATACTACTTTTATAAGAAACAAAATCTCCTAATTCTAAATTATCATCTAAATCTTGCGGTACAAAAAGTTTATCCATCTCACTTAACTCATCTCTAGAATGAGTAACAACATTTTTAGTTTCATTAGCCATAACTAATACCCCTTTCAAATTACTTGTATAGTACCATAAAACATTACATTTGTCAATGTTACTCAAAAGTTAATCATTTTTCTTCCATCATTTGATGAATTAAATTAACATTCTTAATAACAGAAGTCATTTCCAAATAAAAATCTTTAACATTCTGTTCTATTTTTTTACAAAAAATATCTTCATTTCCCTCTAAATAAAA
Organism: uncultured Bacilli bacterium; assembly: GCA_934120635.1. GTDB lineage: Bacteria > Bacillota_I > Bacilli_A > RF39 > UBA660 > RUG11198. The sequence continues at coordinate 45,975 of CAKOUR010000011.1, forward strand.
ATCATGACTATACGTATTTTCGCAAGAAATAGAATCAGTATCAGAATTATAATTACCCTCAAAAATAACATTGCTATTATCATTAATAATAATTCTATAAGTATAAGAAAGATATCCTTTTACATAATCATACTTAGGAGTAAAATTAGTTCTAATATTATCAGAATATTCCATCTTATTTTTTATAAATTGATACTGTTTAGTATCAAAATAATTTTCCTCATATACAGAAGATTCACCATTATCTACCTTCTTATTAAATTCTTCCAAATTCAAATCACTAATTTGCTTAAAATATAAAGAACTACCCTTTTCATTTGTATATCCATTTTTTTTAAGTATTTTAATCACTCTATCACTAGGACTTTGAAACAATACTAAAATCAATAATAAAATCAAAATTAAAACACTAACAATAACAATTAATTTTTTTTTACTTAATTTCATTATTTTTCCCCTTTCAACTTGATTTCTTTATTTTATTATAAGACTCTTGCGTATATCCAAAAGGATCACTATTTTTAGATGGAAAACTATAAAAAGTATAAGTTGAACCATAAACATTCTTTATAACAGTTTTATCACGAACATAATTTGAACGATTAGTAATAAATTTTTTTCCCGTTTTACCACCAACACTACAAATATCTCCCATATTTCCATTAGAACAATAATTTTTAGTATTACAAAACCAACAATCATGTTCATCAACATATAAAGGTAAACTTCTTTGCCCCAATACTAAAGCTTTTTTTACCCCATCTTTCATTTGAGAAGATGCAGATTCTGGTTTAGTTCTACAAGCAAACCAACTACTATTACTAACATAATTATAAAGACCACTTGCTCCTTTTCCATACTTACTTCCATGTAACTCAAAAAGATTAGCCATTAAACTAGCCTCAGCTATAACACCATCTAAAGACCCTTGCTCACATAAAGCAACACCTGATAAATAACTAATTTGAGACTCCGACAAATTATATGTTTGTCCATTATAAGTCCCACCTGAACTAGATTCAACTTTTTTCCCTTTAGCTAAAGTTAAAATCCTCTTAGTAAAATCTCCATCACCACTCAAAGATGGATACCATTCCTTATTTTTTTCTTGCTCAATTTTTTTCTTTGCCTCTTCTAAAGTTTCATAATAAGCAATATTACTCGTATTAGTCAAACAAAGTGTATAATCAGAAATTGCAGTATCAGAAGCTAAACCAACAGCAAATTTACTAATAGTAGGAACTAAAAAGAAAATAACAGCAGATAATATTCTTTTACCAGCAATCTTTAAATTTTTTTGCATAGCATTTTCATCTGAAGAAAGAACAGCTCTAGAAAAATCTATCATTAACATTAAAATTAAACAACTTGGAATAATATAAAGAATAATTTTTAAAAGAGTCTCTATAAATAAAATTATCTTTAACACACCCGAATTAGTACAAGCATCAAGAAAAAAATAATAATTCATCATAACTACATTTATACTCCTCTCAATATTACAAACATATTAATATAATAACACATTAACAAAAAAGATTAACAACATAATAAACAAAATAAATAAAAATAGCAATAAATCAAAAATATAACTTATTGCTATCTAATCATTATCCTTTTTTCTCAATAGTATTTAATTCCTTTAAATCAGAAGTTAAAATAACATTAGTTCCTTGATAATCAATAACATCTTTTAAAATATAAACTTTATAATAATCATTCTTAATATAAATATCATCATCCTCTACATTAATTGTCTTATAACTATCACTTGCCTTATCATAATAAGAAATAGATCCCTGATGTTCAGTAGTAATATAAGAATAAGAAGATAATTGATACTGATCACTACCAACAACTAAAGTAACTGGTTCAATAAAGAAATATAAATCCTTACCATCAAACAAGAAATAATGATTTAACTTACCATGATATTTATTAGTAGTTAAATTATATATTCCCTTTTGATAAGTAATATAAGAATAACCAGGACTTAAGTATTCCGCACAACTAAGAGTAGGCATAACAACACTCATATCACTAGGAAATAATACAACATTTCCCTTTTGATAATAAATAGGAGTAGAATCAATATTAACCTTGATATTTTTAGGTTTATAATCAACAACCACATCTTTCCTATTCTTACTCACAACAGCAGTATATTCATATTTTTTATCATAAAAATACTGATAAACATTCTCTTCTATATCAATATGATAATTATTACTAATCATTAATTTATAATAAACAAGAAAAGAAATAAACACTACTACAATCAAACTAATAGGAATAATTAATTTATAATTCTCTTGAACCCATTTTTCAAACTTTTTCATTATTCTTTCCTCCTAATATCTAAATTTATAATCAATTCCAGGATTTATTGTATAAGTATTAAAATTTAAAGACATTAACCGAACAGTTAAAACATTACCACTACCTTGATTAACACCTAAAGTAGACAAATCTAAATAGCAATTTTTTCCATTAATAGAAGAAACACTACCACTAACAGGAACACTACTACTAATCCCAGTAAACTGATCATTTAAATAAAGATTAACATTACCACCAGTAACAGTATAATTCTTATCAAAAGAAATTTTATAATACAACTTATTACCAGAAATTTTAGTAACATTCAAATAAATTTGTGGAAGACTAGTATGTAAACCAACTTCATCAAACTTATATTCTTTTAAATTCTTCTTATCATCATAATAAGTATACTTAAATTTTAAATTATAATAAACATTAGGAATTAAATCACGAATAACCAAATTTGTATCAGTCTTAGACATATAAACAACATTAGTAGTAGAATTTACAGTATTTTCTACTTCAACATAAACACTCTTATACTCATTATCAGGATCATATACAACATAATCAACAGAAATACTATCAATCTCTGGAGAAACCCTTACAACAGAAGTATTTTTAGTAGCATTAATAATCTGTTGAACAGTTTCATTTGATACTCCATTATTCTTAGTAGAATTCCCATTAAAAGTAGAATTACTTCCATTAGTAGTACCATTACTATTTATACCATTACTAATACCAGTATTATTAACAATACCAGTTCCACCTATTCCTGTACCATCTCCTCCTGAACCACTACCTCCAGTTCCTCCAATACCAGTTCCTGATCCAGATCCACCAGACCCTGATCCACCAGTTCCTGAACCAGATCCACCAGCCCCTGATCCAGATCCGCCATTTCCCGAACCAGATCCACCAGTTCCCGAACCACTACCTCCTGTACTTGTACCAGATTCACTATTTTTATCATCATTATTTTTAGTAGAATTTAAGTTATATGTATCCTTATCATATTTATTAGTACTACCAATAATTTTCTTTAAATCAATATCTTCTCCTCCAAAATTAATCTTCTCATTAGCAATATCAAAAGAATAAGAAGAAGTTCTAAGAACAGTAGGAGTAATCGTTTTAAAACTAGTCTTATCATTTAATAAAGTAGCATTACCTAACTTATCTAAATGAATTAACAAATAATTACTAGTAACAAATGATGAATCCTTAGATTCAATTGTCCTATCAATAATCAAATAAACTCTATCAGCTAATTTATAAAATTTAGAATTAACAGAACTCTTAATTTTATTTTCTCCTTTAATTGTATCAACCTTACCAGTCTTATTAACTTGATAAAATTTACCATAAAGAGAAATATCACCTGAATTAGAATCATATATCACAGAATGACTACCTAAATCATAATTTTTATCATTATAAATCAAATAATAATCTCCACCCCACTTAATTCTAAGAGTTCCATTATCACTAGTTGTAATCATATTTTCATCTTTATCAAACAATACAGAACCACTAGAAACAGAGTAAACAGTCTTACCAATATCAATAGATTTTTTTAGGAATAGAGAAAATATAACAACTATTCCCACACATAATATCATAACAATTATTATCGTTTTCTTCGTTTTACTATTATATTTTCTCATATAATCCTCCTCAAATTAAAATACTTATTTTTAACTATCATCATAAATTCAAGATTGTTGTAAATGTATCATTACCAGTTTCCTGATCTCTTAATAAAGTCTTTTTACCATTAACCATATAATAATACTTTGTAGAAATAATATAAGTATTACCAAATTTAAATGTAAAACTAGTATTTTCTGAATGATTAGAATCAGAAACATCAATTAATAACCTAGGTGTCTTATCACTATTAATAGTAAAAATATTTTCTTTATATGAACCAGTAGTCTTACTAGAACCACCTTTTAATGAAATTGTATAAACAACTTCAACAATATTATCGCTCAAATTAGCAGAACCATTGTAAGTCAACATTATATTCTTACCATTAGTCTGAGTAGCAGTAATTGTACCTAAAGTAATACCAGCATCAATTGGTGTATAAATAAAATCAGTAAATGGTGTAACATTAGTTTTCTCTTCCTCAGTAAATCCAACATTATTTCTATATACCTCATAAGATAATTCCACATAATATAGTGTATTAGACTTTAAACCAGTAAATTCAATTTTTTGATTAACACTATCAGCATCTAATGTAATAGAACAACTATCAGCTTCTTTAATATTAGGATTACTATTTTTATTCAAATAATATAAACACTTATTACTACCACTAGATGAAGTAACAATATTTCCCTTTTCATCTTTCAAATTAATACGATATTTACCATATTTAATTATTTTATGAATATCTGTAATAGTAGGTGTAAATGACACATAGTAACCATTTTTATCCGTATGTCCTGCCGATAAACTATTATTCAAAGAAGCATTAGCCTCTGATAAAGCAGGAATATTAATCACCTGACGAAGTCCATTACTAGTAATATCACCATTTTTCATACTATCATTCTGATATAAAACTAACTTTTGCTCTTCTCTATAAGTATTATTTGTATAAGGAACAGCATAAACCACTAACTTATAATAACCATCACCAAACAAGAAATTATTACCAGAAAAATTATACTTAATATTTTTATTATTTACATTTGATACATCTTCCTTACCTACAGAAACATAACATCCCTTTACATATCCAGAAGAAGAATCTCCATATTGATTAATATCACACCGAACAGCATCACTACCATCAAAATTAATTGCTTTAAAACTATCTTCCCCAGACGGAGCATATAACTCAAAACGAATTTTATAATTAGAAGTACTTTTCAAACCAAGACGCCAAGTCAACTCTTTAAGAGAAGTCTCCCCTTGATATTTAGTAGGTAAAACAGAAAATTGAATACCACTTAAAATTGCTTTAGCATCTAAAGTAGAAGAAGAATAATCTTTTGTAACATAAGAAGTAGTACTAGAACTATCATAAAGTTGAGTATATTTATTATCAATATAAGCATATATTCTATAATAATATGTAGTAGCAGGCACTAAATTATTAACAGTAACATCATCAATTACAGCATTATATCCAGACAAATCATCACCAGAAATAGTAACATTTGAAGTAACAGTAGAAAACTTATTTGAGAATTCAGAATCATCATATAACTCTACATAAACCTTCTTATGTTCCTTACCATCTTTAATAAATTGTTTATTTCCATAAATTCCATTAGGTTTCATTTTAATAGTAATACTATTAATAGTATTACCACCAGAAGAAACTTTAATAGTAGGTGTAATAGTATTAAACTGATAAGAATTATCATTCGTCTTTAAATTAGCTTCTTTTAAAACCCTAGTCTGAATATTTTGATATTCCTTCTTACCATCAATAAAACTCATACCAGAATTTGTAAAATCAATTCCAAATCGAACACCAACATTACTAGCCAAATCATTAGTATTATAAAAACTAGCACCAATAAGAGCATCATAATGATCAGTATCAATCATCTTATTGTATACATAAAGTGAATGATTATCTTTATCATAATTTTCCTTCAATAAATATAATCCCATATTATTAGCATCTAAACTAGAATAAGAATCTTTATTAGAAGAACCATTATAAATATTCAAATATTTTTTTGAAACAACATCTTCTAAAATTAAACCATTCCTGAACATTTGTTCAATACCAACAAAACCACTATCATAATAAGCATAAACATAAATTAACATCTTATGTCCAATAAACTTACTAATATTAGCATAATCTATAGCAATATATTTATAATCATCAGACAAAGCCTGCCCTTCATCATCAACATTACCATTAGGTATAGAAACAGTACTTAACTTAGAAGCCAAAAAATATCTAACATAATCACTAGCACTACTTTTCTCAGCCTGTTTAATAACAACTTTATAAGCATAAGCCCTAGAAGTAATATCATTATTATTAAGACGCAACTTAAGCACATTATCATTATCGTCTACAATACTATAAGCTACTTTATTATCATACGTATATTCCCCATCAAAATGATAATTAGCAATAGAAACATATTCTATTTTATCAGCAGTATTTTTCTTTCCATAAAAAATACCATAATCACCATTACTAGAAAAAGGAACAACAACATCATGAAATTCATTATCAACAACTAAAGCATCATTAACTTTATTATAATCTTTAGTATCAGCATCTTTCATTTTATAATATAAATTTTTATCATATAAAGAACCATCAGCATCATTAACAGCAATAGAATAAGTAATACTACTCTTATCACTTGTCTTAATATATTGTTTATAAATAGGAGCCTGTCTTTCAATAGAAATTCCCTTATATAAAGCATCGTTCGTATATGTTGGATTTTTTCCATCTTCAGTAATAAAATCAATATCAAAACCAATCTTATAATTATACCCTCTAGTAAAATGTTTCTCATCATCCAATTCACTAGGATCTAAATAAATAGTAATTTGTTTAGGCTGATACTTATTTCCCATTTCAACAGGAACTTCCTTTACTAATTTTTTATTAACATTATTATAAACCTTAAAATTAACAGTCGCTTTTTCATAAGTAAATGCAGAATCAACAAAAGTATCACTTAAACTATTCTCTAAAGTTACTCCAACAATCGTATCATCATTTAAATCATCTAAATTTTTAACAGTCTTTTTTAATTTTTGATATTCTTCATCAGTTAAACTCTCCTTTTTAATTGGAGTAACCGTCATATATGCTTCCTTAGGATTAGATTCAATTCTAGCATCTAAATAATAAGAAGAAGTCAAATTAAAAGTATATACATTATCTTCAACCACAATTTTATTCTTCCCACTAGAATCATATACATCCTCAACCTCAACAGTATAAGAACTATTTAAAGTACCAGTAGAATTATTAGTAACAGCAATCATCTTTTGTAAACTATCAATTTTTCCAAGTCCCCTACTAGAAGTATCAGTAAACATAGCATTTCTAATAGTAATATTACTAAAAAAGTCCCCAATCTCAGATTTATCTGTCACTTTATATGTACCAATTAACTTTTCCTTAACATTATATCTTCCACTATATAAATTAAGAGTAATTTTAGAAATCTCATCCATAATAGTAGAATTTTGAGGAGCAACTAACTTAGCATCAAACGTAACAACATTAGCAGAATTATCTGAACCATCTTTATTTTTACCACTAGTATTATCTCCAACTACCTCAAACTGTAACTTATCACTCTTATCAGTTTTTACATAAAAAGTATCACCGATTTGAACATTAGCATGCAAAACATTATCATCATCATAATAATTTCCAAACACCTTAACCGCATAAGAAGTATTAGAAGATAAATCTGATAAAGTAATTTTTGAAGTTAACTTAGCAGAATCAAATTGTATTGTTGTATCATTATCAGTAGTCTCAGTTTCTTTTACTTTATAATATCTTAAAGTAAAATTATTTTTCAAATTAGAACAACTTCTTCCAGACATAGGCACAGTACAATTTGCATCAATCAACGAAATAGTACCAACTACCTTATTCATCGTAGCACTTTCTAATTCAAAACTAATATTTGGTTTACTCTTAATCAAAAAATTACCACTATAATCAGTTGAAACTTCCCTAATCATCTCATTATCATTATATTCAGCAATAATCTTAGCCCTATAATTAACACCTGTCTTTAACTCATCAATCTCATTCAAATTCAATACCAATTCATCAGGATCATTTTTAGTAACAGAATAAACTACTTCAGGTTCTTCATTATCAATAGTAATATCATCAGCTAAATAAACATTATAAGTATAAGAAACAATACTTTTATCAGGATCTGAAATATTATCAAGTGATACAGTAAACTTAACCTCTTCAGCATTAGGAACAACCTTAACAGAAGATATAACAGGTTTCTTCTTTAAAGTAGTATCAATACGATTAATAGAATAAAGATTATTATAAGCAGTATTATTAATCCAAACAGTCTCAACATTTATAGAATAAATAGTATTAGACTTAAGTCCACTAAAAGTAAAAGTATTATCAATATCATCTTTAGAAACCATATAATCATTATTATCTATATTAACTAACTTACCATCACTATCATAAATAGTAACCTTAACCTTAGAAACATCAGTATTATCATCAAAAGCCACTTTATAAGATAAACTATCTTCCGCTGAATAAATCTTCTCCAATGTAATACCCAAATCCTTTGTTCTAAAAGTTTTTTGAAAATACTGTTTCTCTTTAGCAATTCCAACCTCAACAATAGATAAAGCATACTCTGTATTAGGAGTTAAAGAATCATACGCTAATTTAAAAGTTCCATTAGTAAGAGCAATAGATTTAGGTTCAGACTTTTGACCAGTCGCAACATTAGTAAAATAAGCAACAACACTTCCCTTTGCTAAAGAAGCATTATTAAGTTGCATAGATAACGAAACCGTAGTAGAAGTAACATTAGCCTCAATAAGTTCAATTTGTGGACTAGCAGTAACATTATTAGAACCAGAGCCATCTCCATTTCCTAAACCGTTTCCATCAGTACCAGTACCATTTCCGCCAGTACCAGTACCATTTCCATCAGTACCAGTACCATCTTCACTTCCTGTACCATCACCATCTGCTCCAGAGCCATCCTCTCCGCCACCAGATCCATCTCCATTACCAGAGCCGTTTCCTTTCTTATCAGAAACATCTAGATCAATATTTTCATCCCCATGAATAGTAATTTGTGAAAGCAACATCTTTGCTTCATTATCAAGCATAACTTTTCCACTACCTATATCAATAACAATATTATCACCAATATAAAGATAAGAATCCTGTGCTGTAACCTGATAACTAACATCCTTATTATCAATTTTTACAATTCCTTTATCAATAAAATAAAGTTCAAAATAATCACCACTTATTCTATCATTAGAACTAGGAACCTTAAGTTGTAAATCCTTACCTGCAATAATATATTTATTATCATTAATTCTACCAATAAAATAACTAATTGAAATATCCTTACCATAACTAGTAACAACATATTTCCCATTATCATAAGTAATTTTATTCTCAGGATTAATATTATAATAAGATACCATAGGATTACTTAAATCATTCAAATTAACAAGAGCACCCTTTTGTAAAAAAGCAATATCCCCATTATTAAAATGAACAAAACTAGCAGGATTAACACTAACTTTTTTTGACTTAGTATCATTAAAACTAATCTTTGAATCAACATTTTCTTTATATTTTGTATTAGCAGAAAAATAATACTTTTGTTTTGTCTTAGTACTCGTTTCTAAAATATATCCATTAGAAGAAAAAACAGAAGAATTATCATGATAAAGGGAAAATGCCCCAACAACCAAAACAATTAATGTAACCAAACTAATAAAAATAATAAAACCAAACTTATTCTTTAGAAATCCCATACGTTCACCCATCCTATTTTACTAAACTAATTATAACATTCTCCAAATATAATGTCAATTTATGAAAAATAGATTACCAAAAATTTTATCACAAAAAAAAGCACTCTAATGAAAGAATGCTAAATAAATCAAAAATACTAAATAAATTAACATCAAAATACAACCATTTGCCTTATCTGATTTCTTACTCTTATCAGGAACTCCCATCGCCATAGAAGCAAAAACACCACCAACAAGACCACCAATATGAGCAAAATTATCAATACCAGAAAAAGTAAATCCAATAAATAAATTAAGCAAAATAATAGGAATAATCTGACTCTTTAATGCATTACCCAAATATACCCGATAATGATAACCAAAATAACAAATAGAACCCAAAAGTCCAAAAATAGCCCCACTAGCACCAACACTAACAGCATATTTAGAGGCAAAAGCAACACTTAATAAACTACCACTAATACCACTAAACAAAAAGATAAATAAGTATTTTAACTTCCCATAAAAACTCTCTACCTGAGGACCAATTACATACAAAGAATACATATTACATACCAAATGAGCAATACCAGCATGTAAAAAAATAGAAGTAAATAAACGATAATATTCCCCATGTTTAGTATAATAAGCAACATTCCCCCCAAAATCAATCAAAGTCTTAACATAAGTAGAACCTTTACCAAAAATATACATAGAAATAAATAAAATTATACAAATAGCAATAATTAAATAAGTAATCAAAGGAGACTTTTGAGAAAATATCTTCTCTACCCTCTTAGACTTTTCATAACTCTCTTTATTAATATCATCACTAATTTTCACAAATAAATCAATCCCCTTCTCATCATGCTTAGTTTTCTCAACAATATCAGGAAAAACTTCTAATAACTTACCATTTTGAATTTCACTAACATTTCTAATTAAAACACTAATAACCCCATCTTCTTCAGGAAGTACAACATCTTCACCCAAACTCGTATAAATACTAACAACATTCATACTAAGAGATAAAGTCTTCTTCTTCAAATTACTTAAAATTCTTTGCAACTTAAAACGATCAAAACTAAGTTGCTCTTCATTATGAATATAATGACTAACAATACGAACAAGCTTATAATCACTATCCATATTCTCCAACCAAATTTCATCATTTACCCCATGTAATATCACAGGATTATAATCTTTCTCTGTAATAAAATAATGAACCAAATTCATTACTAATAAATCATTACTATTTAATTGAATCTCTTTCTGCACATTATCCCTTCTTTCTAACTAATAATATTATACTAAAAAACATATAATAAATAAAGAGGTGTAATCATGAAAAAAATAAATAAAAAAAATATATTAGCCTACCTCATATGCTTACTTCCATGGTTCATAGGAAGTATCCTTTTTAAAGTAGATACCACTTATTATAAAAATTTAAACCTACCATTCTTCGCACCAATTCCAATAATCTTCCCAATTATATGGACTTTACTATATCTTCTAATCTCTTTCTCCATTTATAAAACAAAAGAAGAAAAAACAACAAACTATTCTATTTATTTAACAATCAATTATTTATCCAATCAATTATTTACATTTTTCTTCTTTATCATTAAAAATAATTTTTTAGCCCTAGTCGATACATTAATAGTATTTCTCTCATCAATTTATCTCTACCAAGAAACCAAAAAAATAAACAAAAATAATGCAAAATACTTAATTTCCTATCTTATCTGGAACTTATTTGCATTAATTTTAATCACAACCATCTATATTATCAACTAAAAATACTAAAATCTTACATTTCCTTATACTTGGCCAAAATTTCATAAAATTCAGTTGGTGCATCTACTTCAAATTCTAAATATTTCCCTGTAACTGGGTGAACAAAACCTAGTTTTTTAGCATGAAGCATTTGTCCAAAAGAAGGATTATCTAATTTCTTTCTTCCATAAACAGGATCATTAACAACAGGATAATTAATATAACTCATATGAACACGAATTTGATGAGTACGCCCAGTCTCTAACTTACAAGTAATTAAAGTAGCACATTGATATCTTTCCATTACCCGAATATGCGTAACCGCATTCTTAGCATTAACATCCGTAACACACATTTTTTTCCGATTATTAGGATCCCTTCCTATCGGAGCATCAATCGTAGCCGTATCCTCCATAATTACCCCATCTACTAATGCTAAATATTCCCTAGTAACACTCTTCTCACTAATTTGTTTGGCCAAATTATCATGAACAGCATCATTTTTAGCAACTACTAATAACCCAGAAGTATCCTTATCAATTCGGTGAACAATACCAGGACGAACCTCCCCATTAACATGACTTAAATGATTACAATGATACATCAAAGCATTCACTAAAGTACCATGATAATTACCAGGAGCAGGATGAACAACCATACCACTAGGCTTATTCACAACAAGCAAATCATCATCTTCATAAACAATATCTAAAGGAATATTTTCTTTTTCTATCGACACATCTTCTGAATAACCATCCACTACTTCAATAACATCATCTATCTTCAATTTATAACTATTCTTAACAGAATTCCCATTAACTAACACATACCCAGAATCCATCATCTTTTGAACATAACTACGACTTACTCCCATTTCTTCCATTAAATATTTATCAACCCTAGAAACTCTATCTACAACATACTTCATAACTTTTTCCTCTCCTTCAACAATTCTAATACAATTAATAAAAATACTCCACAAACAATTAAAATATCAGCAACATTAAAAATAGCCATCTTAAAACCAAATAAAGTAAAATCAAAAAAATCAATCACATAGCCATAAAAAATTCTATCCAAAAAATTTCCTAATGCACCACCCAAAATCATACTATAACAAAGATTTTCTAATTGACTACTTCCTCTATTTTTCGCAAAATAAACCAAAACACCAACGACTATCACACTCATCAATAAAATAAACAATATATTTCCCTCTAACATACTAAAAGCAACCCCCGTATTCTTTACATAAGTAAGAGAAAAAAAATGAGGAATAATTTGAATTGTTTGATTTTCTACCATAAAATAAAGAACCAACTGCTTAGAAATAATATCAATAAGTAAAAACAAAATCCCAATAAGAAATATACTAATCATTCTCATTCCTCACATTTCTTATCCAATTTATTTGCCAAACCACTAGGAAGCGTACTAATACAAGTATTTAATTCACAACGATTATTCCCCAAATTAAATTGAACATAATAATAATAAACATAATCACTATCTCGATATACTTCTATTACTGGATTATGACTATTATCAAAACATTGCTTCTTATTCTTAGGATTAACTAATTTAGCTTCATCAACTATACCATCATTAACCAAATCCATAATTTTAAGATTATCATTACCTTTCTTTAACTGATATAAAGAAACTTCATAAGTACTATCTCCAATATTATTCTTTTTAGAAAATGTAGTAACTTCATCACCAGTTTGCTTTAAACCAGAACCATGTAACTCAATATAACTACTAATAGATTTTCCTAAATTTTCTACAAATAATTTCTCTCCTCTAGCCTTAGAATTATTAATCGCTCCCGTAACTCCATAAGCAGAAATTCCCATTACTAAAGACAAAATTACAATTGTTGCTAATAATTCAATTAAAGTAAATCCTTTATTATTCATTTTTTCAATCACCACCATTAGTGTAACATAATTTAATTTAATTTAAAAGAGTTGACACCAAAGAATAAATTCATATATACTAAATTTAAGGTGAAAAAAATGAAAATAAGATATCAAGAAAAAGAAATAGAATTAATCGAATGTAAAACTTTCTACACTAGATTTAAAGGATTTATGGGAAAGAAAAATATTCACAACGCCCTTCTTTTTAATCATTGCAATAGTGTACATACTTTTTTCATGAAAGAAAATATTGATATTATATTTTGTAATAAAGAAAATAAAATCATATCTTATTATCAAAACATATCACCTAGAAAAGTAATTCTTCCCCAAAGAAAAGCATCAAAAACAATAGAATTACCAGCAAACTACTTTAAAATTAAAATTGGAGAAAGATTGGAGATAACAAAGTGAAAATAACAATACTAGGCTGTGGTGCTTTTGGAACAGCAATAGCATCACTATTCGAAAAAAAAGACATTCAAACAGTAATATGGTCTAAGTTTGAAAAAGAAATAGAAAAAGAACAAAAAAATTACCCAACTATAAAAATTACAACCTCCCTACAAGAAGCATGCCATTTATCAGACTTAATTATTATTGCCATTCCTATAAATTTTATCAAAGATACTATCTTAGAATTAAAACCCTATTACCAAAATCAAGATATTCTAATTGCTAGTAAAGGAATCGACACAAAAACTCATCAATTTGCATCAGAAATCATTTTATCTATACTAGAAAATGCACCAATTGGTATCATCTCAGGAGGCAGTTTTGCTATTGACATGAAAAATAAAAATGTTTTAGGACTTACCCTAGCAACAAAACAAAATTTCATCAAAGAAAAAGTAAAAAAATATATGGAAAGCGATATCGTTAAAATCCAATACATCAAAGATACCATCGGATTACCAATCTGTGGAGCAATCAAAAACGTCATGGCAATTGGTTTTGGTATGCTAAATGGAGCAAAATTACCAGACTCAAGTAAATTCTTATTTCTAACAAATGCCATTTACGAAATAAAATACTTAATCAGTACTTTACAAGGAGAAGAAGACACCATTATGACATATGCTGGAATTGATGATATCATGATGACCTGTACCTCTTCCACCTCAAGAAATTACACTCTAGGAAATTTAATTGGCAGCAACAAATCAAAAGAAGAAATAGAAAAATATAAACAAGAAACAACCATCGAAGGATTAGGAACAGCCAAAGCGATGTATGAACTAGCAAAAAATAAACATATCAATCTACCACTTACCAATACAATATATCAAATATTATATGAAGGAAAAAATTATCTAGAATTAATCAACACCCTAAAGAATTCTACAAATAATAATCTGTAGAATTCTCTTTTTATTTTATAAATTAAAAATAATAACAATCTCTCTTAATAAAAAAATTAAATTACAAATAAAAGACACTTTCGAAAAAAATAATATATTATCTAAAACAATCCTTACATCAGAAAAATACTGATCAACCCCACTATTATCTTTAGAAGTATTTTCCCAACTATTCAAAATAAAATAAAAATAATCTATCAAAAGCAAAATAACAAACAAAAACACCCCTATCTTAGCATCACCAATTGTATGTGTAAATAAAGAAATAATACTCCCAATAAAAGCAGAAAAGAATAACACATAAACTCTTAAAAAAATTTTACAAAACAAATTAGATAATTTTTCTTCTTGATAATAACAAGCATATTTTGCTAACAAAAAAACAATTCCAAAATGAAATAAATCAGAAGAATAATAGTCAACTGAAGTAAGACGAATAACATTCCTTTTTGCATCATAATAACTAAATATCTGTCCCTTAGCTTCAACAATATGAATAAAATCATAATCAGAAGTAATCTCCTTAGCAACAGAAAATCCATCAATATCTTGAACGATTATTTTTTTATATTTTAAATAACAAATTAATATTCTTAAATACAAAAAAGCAAGAAGAACAAATCCTACTATTAATAAAATATTCCTAACCATTAATCTTTCCTCTTAACAACACTATCAACTTCTTGTAACTCAAAACAATACTTTTGAGTTGCCTCAGGATATTTATCATGATCAACCTCACTCATAAACATCGAATACGGTCTAACCCATAAACTACCATCTTCATAAAGTTTTCGATAAACAACACAAGACTCTCCAGTTTCTGAATAAGTAGCAATATCCACAACCAAATAATAATCCCCTTTAAAATGTCTATAAATTCGATTTATCTTTAACTCTCTCATTTTACCACCATAAACCTTTCAATAATATTAAATCAAACTTTTAATTCAACTATAAACTAATTAATACAAAATTCTCTCCACTAACTACAACCTCTATTTTGTACTATCTTTTTGACAAGAAAATTCGTTCTTATCTTTATCTATAACAATTATAAGTTATCTATATTTTTTTCTAACCACATAAACATATAAATTTAGTATTTTGCAATACCATAACTAATATTTTTTAGCTAATTTATAATATTGGATATTATACTATTTTTTACTATTTTGCCTTACTAAAATATTCTACTCCAGAATATGTTCCATCTTTATTAAGTCTTCTATTAGCAATATAACCAGCTTTTTTAAAACCAGCTTTTTCCATTACTCTAGATGATTGTTTATTTAATTCATTGCAAGAACACTCAACTAAATAATATCCACTTTCTAACAAATAATCTGATACAACCTTTAATGCATTCTAGTTCTTTTGTTAAGTTAAGAAACTTTATATATTCTGCTAATCTGTTAATACTTCATATTGCATATCTATATCTTTTTCTTCATATCTTATTAATATTAATCTTTCTGTTTCTAATTTTGGACTTAGCATATTATCAACTCCTAAATATATTTTTATATTAATTATCAAAAAAAGGATATCTATATTTAAAATGTTTTCCACATCCTTTTTAACTTGTTTTTTTAACATTTTGTAAACAAGTTATAAAACAATAGTCAATTAATATTTTTCAATTTCAACTTTTTATTGTTTTATGCTACTTTCCACAACAGTTCTTGTATTTCTTGCCAGACCCACATGGACCTTTGTATTAGGAATTTTGAGAGTTTTTCTGGGCACTTGGCTCTTAATTCGGCACTTGGTTGCACTTGGGAGCACTCCGTAGCACTCGACAAGCCTATTCTTATCTAAAAATTAACGAATTTTAAGTTTTTACAATAATTATATAATCTAATTTTTCTTAGGTTGATTATTGATAG
>CAKOUR010000012.1 GCA_934120635.1 uncultured Bacilli bacterium
TCCACGATTTAAATTTTCATCATCTTCAACCACGAGTATACCTGGCATAGCATATGCACCTCTCTTTATTAACTATTCATCTTAAAATGCTTCAATGCCTCCACAATTGCACTCTCTTTATCTTCTGGACACTGCGGTTGCCTGCTATCTTCATTTTTAGGTAAATTATAATTCTTTCCAACCTCAATTCCGCATTTTCTCTTTACCTGTGAGATATACAGATTGGAAACCTTCATGCCGGCATATGTTCAGCCACATACTTCTTTATCTCATCATATGTAGCCTTAGTCTCTGCAAATGTTATATCCATATCATCAAGTTCAATCGTGACATTAATGTAATCATCCGGCTTTTGTTTCAGTTGGGACAAAAGAACAACCGTCTCAACATGGGTTGTATCAGTGTCAGTGCTAAGTGCTCTATCCTTGTTTCATTGTCAGGAATATTTCCTAGTTATGAAACTATCATGGTTGTTTGCGTATTAGGAATAAGTGATTCACTTTTTTTCTTCTAAGCTTTTTCTAAACTCTACCTCAAATTCACTTATTGAAGTATATCTATTATTTCTATCATAATTTGTAGCCTTTAATAGCACATTATATGTTTTAGTATTTAATTCAAATTCTTCTAAATCATTAGGAATAAACATTCCTATTTCATATCTTTTATCATTATTACTTACATTACTAAATATATCAAAAATAATTGCTCCTAGAGTAAATTCATTTGTTAATTCATCAATAGTTGCTCCTAGCTCATTTTCTTCAGGAGCTTTAAGTCTTTTAGTACCATAATAATCTTTTCCTAAATCATTTTTAGTTGGAAGTTTTCTAAATAAATCTATATCACAAAAAGTTGCTTCATCTTTTTCAAAATTATAAATGATACTACTATCATAGAAATCTACAGCAACATATCCAGCATTAATAAATGTTTCAAAAAAAGAAAATAGTTTATATGCAACATCTAATCTTTTACTAATCTCTAATTTTTTAAATTTTTGTATAGGTGTTATTAAAGTTGAATCATTTTTATACTTTTCAAAATTCCAATGATCAAATAAACACTCTCCATCCGCATATTCAAATATAACTGCAAAGAATTCATTAATATCAAACGAATCTATATACTTAATCAAATTTTGGTGATGAATATTTTTATATTTTTCTACTGCATCTTTTAATAAATCTATTGAATCTTGTTCTGAAATTTCAGCTTCTACCGTTTTAGCTCCAGCTATTTTTATAAAATACTTCTTATTATCTTTCTGAACCCCAAATGATATGCATCCACTTCCAGTTTCATCTATTACTGAAAAAACAATTCCATAATCATTTACCCAGGAAAAATCTTGGTATTCTTTTAATTTAAATTCTATATTATCTATTTTACATTTAACCATAATTATTTCCTTTCTAATACCGTGACACTTTCACAATGTCTAGATACTGGCCAAAGAACATATGCCTTTGCTGGTAACTGGTCAACGAACATATCAAATTTATACTTATAATTCTATCTCCATACCATCATATGCAATATGATATCCATTGCTTATTGCTCTTTCTTCAGACAATTCATGATAAGGCATTCCATCATGAGATATATGTGTACCATATACCAAAGTATTATCATTGATAATTTTTAATTCTTTTAATTTTTTTAATTGTTCAATAAATAAAGATTCATTTAAATGAGAAAATGAATAATCTACATTTCCAAATGAATGATCCATAATAATGCAATCTATCTTAAATTGTTTTAATTGATTTAAAGCATTTTCAGTTAATGCAGGAGTATCTGTAGCATAAAATAATGTTTTCCCGTTTTCTTCTATTACATATAATAAAGACCCATGTTTAGTATCATGTGTTGTTTCAATTGCAGTTACTTTATATTTTCCAATTATTACTGTTTCTCCAGCATTAATAATATTACTATGGACATTTAATTTATTACTGCCTTCTTCTGAAATTAAGTCAGCATTTTCATATTGATTCACTCTATTACTCATTATTTCCAAACATTGGAGATGAGCATAAATTTCCAACTTATTATGATTTTTCATTGCCATATATGGTACTCTTGTACATAATAGTCCTTCATCATAATGATCTGTATGAATATGAGTTTGTAATAAATATTTTATCTTTCCCATATTTTTATCATATTGCATCATAGCACTTTGTGTATCTGGTCCTAAATCAATTAATAAATCATCATTTATTAAGACTGATGCTCTTTTTCTTAAACTTTTGCCCTTATATTTTCGTGCATCATTACAATTATCACAGTTACAAAATGCTAATGGATAACCAATGGCACCTGTTCCTAACATTGTTATTTTCATTTTATCATTTCCTTTCTAAAGCACAAACTGTCTCGACGTGATAAGTATTTGGAAATAAATCAAACAAAGTAATCTCTTTTAATTCATATTCTTCTTTTAAATCATCAATATCTCTTGCTAGAGTTATAGGATTACAAGATACATAAATTATCTTTTTACTTTTTATCTTTAATAATCCGGATTTTGTCTTCTTATCTAGTCCACTTCTTGGTGGATCGACAATAATAGCATCATAAGTATTTTTTTCATCTAATAACTTTCCTACATCTCCTTCTCTTACTTTAATATTGGTAAGATGATTTTTTTTTATATTTTCTTTAGCATCTTTTACAGATGATGGATTTAATTCAATTCCTGTAATATTTTTGGCAATATCACTAACAAAAATTCCAATTGATGCCATTCCACAATATAAGTCTAGAATATTTTTAGTATCACTTTCTAAGTATTTTCTTACTTGATTATATAAATGAATCGTTTGTTCTTTATTTACTTGGAAGAAGGAGTTAGGAGAAATTGAATAATGGTAACTTTCTAATGTTTCTTCTAATTTTTCTTTTCCATAAACTAATTTATCGTTAATATAAATAGAAGATACTTTATCTTTTAAAATATTGATCAAGTCTTTTTCTTCTACTTTTCCTTTTATTTGGATCATTATTTTTTCTTGGAATTCTTTAATAATAATTTGTTTTACTTTAGTTAAGAGTTTACTTTCACTGAGTAAGTTAATGATTTCATTTGTCTTTTCTTTTGCTAGAGGGCAATTCTTAATAGGAATTAATTGATTTGTTTTAACGTGATAAAAGCCAATTTTTCCTTTTTCTACTTGAAGAGTAATTTTATTTCGATAATTAAAGATTTTAGGAGAGCCAATAATTTCTGGATTAATTTCTATAGAAGTATATTTTTTAAAGATATCTATTACTTTATTTTTTTTATAATTTAATTGCTCTTGATAAGGAAGAGTTATAATTTGACAGCCACCACATTCTTCATAAAAGGGGCATTTTGCTTCTATAGAAAGTGGACTTCTTGCTAAGTATTTTTCTTTATCGGCAAGTAAATATTTCTTCTTATCCACTATATTTTTTACGGTAACAATATCTCCAGGAAGAGTTTTTTTGACAAAAACAATTTTACCATTTATTTTTCCAACACCATCTCCTGTATGATTTAATCGAACAATCTCTACTTCCATTCTATTCATCCTTTCTAAACTTTTCATTTTAAGACTTTTTTTACATAAAATTAGTTGAGGGATACTATGAAAAATATCATTAATTATTATTATAACTTAAACCCAGAGAAAATCAATCATTTATTTCATTATTACTATTTTTATCTTCAACAAGAACTGTATTATTTTGTAATTTATGAAAAGGATAAATCTTTAATTCAATCGATTTATCAACTTAACCAAGAATTAGTAAAAAATGATGTTTTAGTAAATGAGATTATTAATAATCAAATGGGGACTATTTTAACTTATTATAATCAAACGCCTTATCTTTTAATGAAAGTAGTGGTAAATACTAATAAAGCAATTAATCTAGCTGAAATTCATTATTTATCTAATCTGCGTATTCATTATGATAAAAACTTAATGCGTGGTAATTGGGCTAATTTATGGGCGAATAAGATTGATTATTTAGAATATCATCATGAACAAAATTATCATAAATATCCTCTTTTATCTAGTTGTTTTGATTATTTTGTTGGGATGAGTGAGAATGCAATTAGTTACTTAAATAAAACGGTCCATCAACTTGCTCCTGAAAATGTAGATATTGGACTAATTTCTCATGATAAGTTATCAATCAATGATAGTATCTATGCCCTATATAATCCTCTAAATATAATTATTGATCATAAGGCTAGAGATATAGGTGAATATATTAAGTTATCTTTTTTTATCGATAATTATCAAATTTTTGATGAATTAACAGAATATTTTAAACATAATTATTTTTCTAATTATGGCATCCATTTAGTAATTGCTAGAGTTCTTTATCCAAGTTTTTATTTTGAAATTTATGATGAAGTAGTTAATCAAAAAATAAATGAGTCTGAAGTTTTAAAGATTACTTCTAGAATTAATGAGTATGAAAAATACTTAGGGGATGTTTTTGATTATTTTAAAAAACTTTATCCAATTGAAGAGATTGGTTGGATAAAGTCTCATTATTCTAAAATTTAGTTGATTATTCTTTCAACATAAAACCTGTTGCTATTGGTCTTGTTTCTTCTCTTTCATCCCAGTTAATAGGATGGTTGATGAGTTTGTTTTTAATGATTAAAGCACTAGAATTTCCTCCATCTAAATTTGCTGCATTGTAAGCACCATATCGCTCCATAATTTCAATTAAATCATCCATATCTGCTCCCATGCAACCTACTCTTCTTCCATCGATGACTAAAAACAGTACTACGCCATCTTTTCTTTGGCCAATTACTGTTCTTGGATGAAGACCATATCCTCCATTGCCAACTATTTTGGAAGCCTCTCCATTGATAATGAGATATGGACCAAATTCAACAGCATCACGTATTCCTAGCTGAATGGCTTCTTCTGCACTTTTTACTCTTCCTAGGTATAATTTATTATCTTTTGTAAAGCCAATTAATCCACCTGCTCTAGTATATCTATTTCGATTTAGTATTTTCCCATTACGAATGACAATCCCCGATACTTCTGCTCCTGTTCCTAATCCATTCTCATCAATAAAGCCTCCTCCATTAATGGCAACTAATGCTTTATTTTCTTTTGCCATATCTACTAAATATTGTCCTTTAGTTCCTATGTTCTTACTTGTTACAACGCTGACTTTAGATGGATCATAAATAGCAACTAAGTATCCAGAATAGTTTTTCCCTGATATTTCAATCATTTTATATTTTTCTGATTTTTTATGTTCAAGAATTTCTTTTTCATATTTATCTTTATAGATTGTTGTTGTAATATCTGAAGTATCAATGATGGATAGATCTGTATCTTGAGTAGGTTCTATAATTTTATTTTCTTCTAATATTTTTTCAATAGTTTTATTACTATAAAACATTTTAGCTAAATATTGATGATTCATTGTCGTCATTGCTGTTGTTACAAGCCAATTTCTAAAATTTGGAAGTGGTCCATATAGTAAGAATAATCCTCCTAATATTAAAGTAACAAGGAATGAAGATAAACCAATTAAGATTTTTTTCTTTTTATTTAATTTTTTTGTTTTTTTAACTTTTTTCATGATTACTCCTCAGTATTTGTTATATCAGGTGTTACATCATTTTTTGTATTCAAATTATTATTTTTTATATATTTAGATTGAAAAAGATTTAATTTTTCTTCTGTATTATCATTATAAATCGTAATTGTTTGATTAAAAGAATCTATATCTTTTTGATAGACCTCTAATAATTTTTGATAAGTATTAGCATGTGTTTTACAAATATTATTAACTTCTTTATCTCGATAAATTTGATTTTGACAGTTTGTATTTAATGTCTTTTCCTGTTGAGAAACTTCTTTGATTATGGTTTCATTTTTATTAAATAAATCTATAATCGTTGGGTAATCTTTGATAAATTGTTCTTCATAATAAATAGATAAATACTCTGTGATTTCTTTTTTATTTTTATTGTAAGAGATGATATTATTCTTTAAATTGCTGTTGTTTTCTTTAATCTGATTCATTTTTTGAAGGCTTTTATTTTTGTCTTCTGTAAAATTTTTGGTACATATTAGCCCCACTGTAATTCCTAATATAAGAACTACCAAAATACTTATTCCTAACTTTTTCATTGTCTACTCCTTTTATTATGATATAAGTATATCATATTTTTAATATGTTTTTATAAAAAATACTTCTAAAGAATTTCTCTAGAAGTATTTTGACTGTTAAATTTTTCTCTATTTTTTCTTTTTTACTGGTAGCTTAATTCTATTTTCAGCACAATTTCCTACCATATCACAAATTTTATAAGTATATATGCCATTTCTACCACATATTCCTTCTGTTACTGTGGCTTTTTTAAGGCCTTCTTTATTACAATTCCTTGAAGAAGCTTGGTTTCCAGTACTATCATCGCAACCAATACATCCTTTTGGCCAAGTAAAATCAGACTTTTTTAATCCTGAACCATTATCATAATATCTTACAATCTGTAGTATTTGATATCTATTTTGTTTTCTTTCGGTGCAATATGTCTTATCATCTTGATAAGAATAATTCCTTTTAACATTTGTGCTTACAACTGGTGCTTTTTTATCTACCTTTACTGTAACGTTACAGTTTTTTTCGTTGCCAGCTTTATCCTTGATAGTTATAGTATCCGTATTAACTTCTTTTCCTGATTCAGAGAATGTTTTAGAATAAGAATCTTTTTCACAGCCTGCACCTCCTTTATCTGAACACTTTACTGTAATTGTTCTAGATTCTTTGGTCCAATCTGTAACTGATGGATCTTGCTTACCACAAGTTGGAGCTGTTTTATCGGTCTGTGTCCAATGAGCATAAATTGTATGATTTTTATTTTGTACTTTTGAATTAGATTCAACTTTACTTCCTCCACTTGCTGATGTATACCAACCATCAAACTGAAAGCCTGGTTTATTAGGTGAACATAAGGAACCATATGTTCCGTTTTCTACGATAGTCTTTGTTCCAGGATTACATGCCGATCCACCATTACTATCATAAGTTACTGTATATTTTTTTAACCATTTTGCATAAATTGTATGATCACTAGTAATTGCTACATCAGTATTTTCTGTTATTGTTTTTCCAGTACCATCTTTTTTTTCGTTCCATCCAACAAAATCATTTCCACTTTTAGAAGGAATACATAATGTACCATACTTTTGATTATAACGTACTTCTTTACTAGATGGATTACATGTTGTGCCACCATTACTATCATAGCTTAATTTAAACACTGATGATTTAATTGAACATTGAATTTTCTTTGAATTTGTACTTTTATCTTCCCAAATATATCCATATTTTAATAATGCAGTTACTGTATAATTACCTGAATCTTTTTCAAAATTGTTTAAAAGTGTATAACCTTGATTTAAGGAAATTAAATGTTGATAAATTCCTTTATCATATAAATTTTCTTGACAAGTTGGAATTGGTACTTCTACTTTTTTTACTTTTCCAATAGTATAAGTTAATGTAGTCTTTTTATAGTTTGTATTGTCATTTGGAGTTAATTCAAATGTAATATATGTTAATGATTCTTTTGTTGAATTAATTGAGATTGTAACTTCTTTTGCTGTTGAAGTGCTATTTTGATTATTACTATCTTCTTCATTTGATTTACTTATATTATTATTTCCATCATTAAATGATGCGGTTGCTATTGTTTTATTTGATGATTTGATTGAAATTTTTCCATCAATTGAAGATTTTAGGTGAATTATTTTTTTCCCTATTTCATTAGTTTGGGATTTATCTTCATCAGAAATCCATAAAAGTGGTGTTGCTTTTTTTATAGAACAAATAATAGTTTTTGGAGTAGATGTATAATCTTTCCATATATATTGTTCTGTATTATTTAAAGTAGCTTTTACTTTATAATTTCCAGCTTCTATCCCTTCTTTATTCTCTAAAGAAAATTCTTTAGGAGATGGTAAAGTTAATATTTGTGAATCTCCAGAATACTCTAGATTACTACAATATTCTTTTGAATCAGGTATTTTCACTATAGTTTTATTATTATTACATTTTGGTGAAGTATTATCATCAAATTCTTCGCTAATAATTGCATTAGCTTGATTTTTTTTAACAATAATATATGATGAAATTTTTCTATTCTTCAAATCTTTTTTGCTAAAATATCCTTTTTCAAGTAATAAATTAGTAGAAACACATGAATAACTTATATTTTCTTCTTTAATCCAAATTATATCATTTGGATATTCTTCTATATAAGTACTAGCAGTTTTTTTGATATTATTTAAAGCTAATTCTTCTTTTTGGATATTAGACTTATTTATAATATTATTTACAAATGCTCCACTAATTCCTATGGCTAAACTAACTAAAAAAATAGTTACTAATAATTCTACTAAAGTAAATCCCTTTCTCTTTTTTTTCATCTTCATCACTTCTCCTATCATGTCTTCATTATAACATAAAATATAAAAAAATACTTCTAAAGATATTTAGAAATATTTTTTTATTTATATAGAATTAATTTTTATGAAGTTTTATCTTTTTTATTTTTTAAGAGTACTTCTTTTCTGGATAAATTTAATTTTCCTTTTTTATCATAACCAGTTGCTATTGCTACTACTTCATCTCCGACTTTTAAGACATCACTTACTTTTTCTACTCTCTTTACATCTAATTGAGATACATGAATAAGTCCTTCACATCCTGGCCATAATTCAACAAAAGCACCAAATTCTTGAGTTGACACGACTTTACAAGTATAAGTTTTTCCAATTTCTACTTCTCTTGCAACGTCCTCTATCATTTTTATGGTTTTTTTAATAATCTCTGGATCTGTATGATATACTATTACTCTTCCGTCGTCTTCTAAATCAACTTTTACTGCATCTTTATCTTGAACGGTCTTTACATTAGAAGCTTCTAAGATAATTTTAGTAATCATATCTCCGCCGCGTCCAATGACATCTTTAATTTTTTCTGGATTAATTTGAATGGTTTCTATTTTTGGCGCATATTTTGATAATTCTTTTCTTGGTTCTGGAATGACACTTTCCATTAAATCTAAAATTTGCATTCTAGCTTTTTTGGCTTGAGATAGGGCTTCACTTAAAATTTCACGACTAACGCCTTTGATTTTAATATCCATTTGCATTGCACAAATTCCTTCTCTTGTTCCAGCAACTTTAAAATCCATATCTCCCATATGATCTTCTAAGCCTTGAATATCGGTTAAGATTGTATATTTATCATCTTTAGTAATTAGTCCCATAGCAATTCCTGCTACTGGTGCTTTTATTGGAACACCTGCTGCCATTAAAGATAGGCAACCAGCACAAATAGATGCTTGAGAAGAACTACCATTGCTTTCTAATACTTCACTAACGACACGTATGGTATAAGGAAATTCTTCTTCACTAGGAATAACTTGTGATAATGCTCTTTCTCCTAAGGCACCATGTCCAATTTCTCTTCTTCCTGGTGCGCCATATCTTCCTGTTTCTCCAACAGAAAATGATGGGAAATTATAATGATGCATGAATCTTTTTTCGTCTTCTATTCCAAGTCCATCTAAAATTTGATGTTCTCCTAAAGCACCTAGAGTTGTTGTAGATAATACTTGGGTTTGTCCTCTAGTAAATAATCCTGAACCATGTGTTCTTGGTAAAATATCTATTCTTGCGGATAATGGACGAATCTCATCCATAGCTCTACCATCAGGACGAATATGTTCTTCTGTAATTAATCTTCTTACTTCTTCTGCTTCAATGTTATCAACAATTTTCTTCACATCTGTAAGAATTTTGTCTAATTCTTCTTTATCTTGATATTTTTCTTGGAAATAAGTAACACTGTCTTCTTTTACTTGATCAATTGCAGCATATTTTTCTAATTTATCTTTAATTTGAATTGCTTTACACATTTTCTCTTTTGCAAATTCATTTACTTCATGAACTAAATCTTCATCTAATTTTGCTAAAGTTACTTCTATTTTTTCTTTACCAACTTCTTTGACAATTTTCTCTTGAAATTCCACTAATTTTTTAATTGCTTCATGTCCAAACATAATGGCTTCAATCATTAGTTCTTCCGATACTTCTTTTGAACCAGATTCTACCATGTTAATAGCGTCTTTGGTACCTGCTACAGATAAATTAATGTCACTTTTCTCTAGTTCTTCAACACTTGGATTGATAATAAATTGATTATTAACATGTCCGACAACGACTCCTGCTACTGGTCCTTCAAATGGAATATCACTAATAGATAAACATAATGATGAACCAAACAATGCTGTCATTTCTGGAGTACAATCTTGTTCTACGGAAAGAACAGTATTTATTACTTGTACTTCATTGCGAAATCCTTCTTTAAATAATGGACGAATTGGTCGATCAATTAATCTTGCGGCTAGAATAGCTTGTTCAGTAGGTCTACCTTCCCTTTTAATAAATCCTCCTGGTATTTTTCCTACAGAATAAAATTTCTCTTGATAATTAATCGTTAAAGGAAAGAAATCTGCTGATGTTGCGTTAGAACTCATTACACATGCTGATAAAATTACTGTATCATTATACCGAACTAGGCAAGCAGCGTTTGCTTGCTTTGCTAACTCTCCAATTTCAACGGTAATTTTACGAGTACCAAATTCTAATTCAAATACTTTTTTTTCTTCCATATTTTCTCCTTTCTAAAATAAAGGACACTCTTCTTGAGTGCCTGTTTTTATCTTCTTAAACCTAATTTACTAACAACTGCACGATATCTTTTTACATCAGTCTTTACTAAATAATCTAATAGGCTTCTTCTTTTTCCTACTTTCATTAAAAGACCACGTTTTGAATGTTTATCTTGCTTGTTGTTTTTTAAATGTTCAGTTAAAGCTTCTATTTCTTTTGTTAAAATTGCAATTTGAACTTCTGGAGATCCAGTATCTTTTTCATCTCTTGCAAATTCTTTAATAATATTTTGCTTTACTTCTTTTGTTAATGCCATATTTTTTCCTCCTTAAATTATTTTTCACCAATTACATAGAAACTGTTAGAGGTACAAATTTCCAAGTAATGGAACAATTTAATTGTAATATAAAAAGTTAAATAATGCAAGCATTTTCAATGCTTTTTCTCTAAAATAAACCTTATTTTTCTTCTGTTGGTATTTTATTATCTATTAAGTCTTGATACACTTTTATTAATTGTTCTCCTACTGTTTTAATATCTTTTTTCTTAGCTTTTTTATAGCCATTATCTGCTAATTTAGGTAGTTTATTTTCTAATATCTGTTTTATTTTTTCTTCAAATTCATCAATATCTTTTGCTTTATATACTTCTTTATCTGTAATAAATTCTTCAAAAACAGGAATATCTCTTACTAATGTTGGTATTTTTGCTGTTAGTGCTTCTAAGATAGGAATTCCTTCTGTTTCTTCTAAAGTAGGAAATAAATATAAATCTGCTCCACTGTATGCTTTTCTAAGAAATTCTTGTTCTACATACCCAGCAAAAATCAAGTTATCTAATTTTGTGTTTACTGCTACTCTAATTTCTTTTGGAACAAGTTTTAAGTCTAAGTAACCAAACCAAATAAACTGATATTCTGGTAATCTTTTCGCAAGTTCAACAAAGTCTAAAATTCCTTTTCTTTTTAAATAAAGTCCTACTCCCATTATTACTTTATCATTTTTCTTATAATGATATTTTTTCCTAAATTCATCTTTAAATTTAGAATTATATTCGAAAAAGTCTGTATTTATTCCATTAGAAATTGCATAAATTGGTCTATTTAAGTGATAATTTAAAAGTAATTTTTTAGCGTATTCTGTTGGTGTGATGATAACATCTCCTAAACGATAGCATTTACAAATCCACCATTTAAAAATTGGGGCAATTTGATTAGAAAAGAGAAAAGAATTTTTAAAATCTTCTTCTGTAGAATGCGCATGATAAACTACTTTTTTTCCTTCTTTTTTGGCTTTTTTTGCTAAGAAATAACTTTTTAATAAATACCAATTAATATGAACAATGTCTACACTATCCAATTCTTTTCTATCTAGTGTATAAGAAATATTGTTACTTTCTAGAGCATTAATTTGGTGTTCAACAGCCTTTCCTAAACCTGATTTTCCTACTGCTTTTAATCCTTCTGTATATAATAATACTTTCATTTTATCCTCCTTAATCGTTTATAAATTCTTTTTTAATTTTAATACTTTTTTATTTATTTCTCTATATAATTCACAATTTTTATTGTAAAATTGCTCAAATATATCCGTATTTTCTTGACATAACATTTTTGTTTTCATGATTAAACTTTCCTCTTCAGTCCTAGAAAGTTGTTCCTGTGAATGATGTAATCTTTCTTTTAAGGCTTTGTATTCTTCTTTACTGGAACAACATAACCTTGCAGGAATTTCAAAAATTTTACAATCTACTTCTTCATCATACAATATCTTATTATTTTTACGATGGTATATTCTACATTGTGTTGGGTCTAAAAAATAATCTTTTTCTGATGTAAATACTGCTGTTATTACATGATTTGAGCTTGCCAATTTTAATTTTTTTTCATTATTACAATAAAATAATACTTCATTAGATTCTCCTAATTGTAAATTTGATGAGTTAATATATTGCAGAAATTCTTGATATTCTTTAGGAGAAATTTTGAGTTGATTTAAGCGATAAAGTAAAAATTCTTTAAATTCTTCTAAATTTAATTTTTGCTGTAAAGGTAAGATATTTTTTTCTGCTTTTGTAATATGAACTGGCAACTTATATGCACTGAATCCTAATGTTTGTAAAATATCTTTAAACATTGATGAAATATGTCTACAAACAGCCTGTCCCTCTATTACTCGTGTTCCATCTAGCCAATGAAAGGACTCACTTGAATTTTTAAAATTAAATGATTTATGATAAGATAAATAACCTTCTTCTAATAGATAACTAAACATGATTTGAATTTGTATTGGATTATCTAATTCAAAAAAGTTATTGAACTGGCAATAATTTTTTAAAAACTCTTGGTATAATTCTTCTAATTCTTTTCCTGTTTTGGTTTTTAATATTCCTCCTCTTCCATATTTTCCCATGTAAATTCCTGTTTCTATTAGTAAGCTTGATGATATACCCAAAAGAACGCTAAATATTTGGGGAATAGAATTCATCGTATATAATTCTAAATTGAAAAGTGTTATTCCTGTTAAGTAAGATATTTCTTTTATATTTTTATACGTTTTTTCATCTATTGTATTGTAAAACTCATCTAATTTATTCATAAAAATCCCCCATTTTAGTATTAAATTCATTATTTATATTGTTCTCATAAAATCGTTTTTCTTTAACTAAAATCTAGACTTAAATTACTGATATATTTTCATTTAAGACTAATTATAATAATCATTCCTACAATTTTTAGCAAAAGGAGATAAAGATTTATATTTACATTTTTTATCACTTACGAGAAACATATTACGATTTTCATTATTACAAATAGAATAATTCTGTGCTGTCACATCTACATTATACCATTTATTTTCTATTTTTACTTGATTCCAAACATGTCCACCATCTTCTTTGGTTCCTCCACCACTTACTATGATTGATTCAATTTCTAATAAACTTAATACTTGTTTAAACAGTTTTGAATATCCTTCACAGACTGCCTTATGATGAAATAATGGTCCAATAAGATTTTGATTTTCTATTTTAGTATTTTCAAATTTCTCTTCATCATAAGAAATATTACTCGCAATAAACATAAAAATTGCATATATTGTATCTAAAATACTTTCTTTTTTATTTGTTTCAATTATTTTATTTATCGAATATATAATTTTTTTATATGTTTCAATATTATATATATCATTTGTTATTTCATTATTCTTTTCTAGTTCTAATTGATAAGATTTATCTATTCCAAATTGTTCTGACAAAACATTCAATAAAAATGCATAATCATTTGTAATGTATTGTATTTGTCCTAATAATATGTGAGTGATATTATATTTTTCTCTTAATTCATCTAAGTCTTTGATTGGTAGCTCATTTATATCATCAATTTGTAATACTATTCTATCATTAGTAGGTTTTATAATTTCTAAATCTTTTTTTTCGATTACAATATTGATATTTATATTTAATTTGTTAAAGTTTCTATATTCTTCGACATTTCTTATTCTTAAATAGATATCATTTAATCTATTGAAAATGTTAGTATTATTCATCACTTTGGTTAAGTTTTTAATATCAGAAAAATAAATAATAGAGTTTTCCTTATTCAAGTTTCTAATCAATTCTATATCCCGTTCCAATAACCTATATTCATTGTTACTTTCATTATCTACAATTATGTTATAATGATGAAAGGATAATGTATAGTTGTCTGGTTTAGTTGAATAATAATTTGAAAGACTTTTACTTTTTAATTCTATATTCATATGTCTTTCCTTCTTTCATATAAATTTTTCTATTATTTCCTTCAAATAGGTAATCACAAATGATGGTTAGTAATAATAACTGTTATAAATATAACATAAAAAGGAAGAAAAGGCTAGACAATATTTCTATTCAATTCTTATTACCTTCAAAATTTTATCGGAGTAATTTCGAGGATAATAAATGAAAAAAAAGCCTTATTGTATAAGACTTTAAATACACTAATGGTGCGATAGTTAAGATAGTCCAAAACCATCACAACAAATAAATAAACAATTTAATTCTATAACCATTATACTATGACTTTTATTAATTTTGATAAAAAATTATATAGAAGCATACAAAGAAAATTATAAAACTTAACATGCTCCACGTTCATTAGCCAAATCAAGCTCTGATACAAATCTTTTATGAATACTACCATCTGGTGAAATATAAATGCTATCAAAACACATAGGTTCATAAGTTAGTGACTGATATTGTGGTTGTTTAATTGGTGTTTTTAAGTTACAAGTAAGATTTAAAATTACTTTTATACCAAACTTTTTCTCTAACGATTTTGGTTCTAAGTAGCATCCATATTGTAGAGTATCTTTTTGATGAATGTCATCACAATATGGTAATAACATTTTTTGCAAATCAATAAAATTTGGATCATTAGGATCATCTGTTGACATTTCTGAAAATTTTATTGAAGTAAATCCTATTTCTTTCATTTCTAAAACAAATTTTTCTAGCTTTTCAAATGAATCAATACCTTTTTTATTTACAACACAATTAACTCTTAATTTAAGTTTAGGATTTTCTTTGTGAAACTCTTTTATTTTATATAGCTGTGGTTTGACTCCAACAATATTATCATTAACTTCTTCGTTACCCATAACAGAAACAATTAATTTGTCTAATTTTTTTATAACTGGTGTTAAACATTCTAAATTATATCCATTAGTATTAACAGTAATTTTTCGTTTATAAGGCGCAATACTATTAATTATTTTTATCAAATCATTAGGAAAAAGTGTAGATTCACCACCTAATAAAAGTACATCTGGATACTCATCCAATGAAATAGCACTTTTAATAATTTCATCAACATTTACTTTACAAGGTATGTTATATCTACCTACACAGAAGAAACATTTACCATTACATGCAGTAGTTGTTTGAATACATAATCTTGGTCCCATTCTTCCCATACAATAATTTTCTTTACTTCTTAAGGTAATTGACATTCAAATCATCTCCATTCAAAACTTTATTATCAAATGAATCATATACCCAACTATCAGTTACTGAACAATCTGGTTGAATAACATTCATATAATCATGTTGGTATTCAATTTTTGGTATTCCAAAATTTCGTGCTTTAAAAATATTATTGTATGGACAACATAATTTTATATAAGTTTTAATTTTTAAAAATTTTGATAATTCTGGTAATTCAAAGAAACAACCTTTTAATGTAGCATTTTTTTGATGAATTTTAAATTTTACTAACAAATCTTGTAAGTCAACAAAATCAATATTTTCATTTGATGTAACTAATTCCATTAATTTAATTGCAGAAAAGCCAAGATTTTTAGCTTTTTTTGCATATTCTTTTATTTCTTTTAAATTAGATACCGTTTCTTTTGTTACGACTACAGCTGCTATAGTTTCAACACTACCTTTGTTTTTATTTATATTTTTCAATGCTTTTTCATTGATAACTACTCCAGTTGAATTTTTATTATAGTCAAAAGAATGAATACTTAATGTTACTGTATCTAGATATGGTAAACTCTCTTTAATTGCTTCTAAATTAGACCCATTACTTATAATATTAATTTCTTTTTTATATGGTCTAATTCCTTTTAATACTTCAACTAAATCTGGATATAATGTTGGTTCTCCACCTAAAACATCTACTTTTGAAAATTTTTTCATTGAATTAGCAGTATCAATGAATTTTTTTGCATCAGCTGATTTTTTATATGGAGTTCCAGCAGCTATGCAAAATGTACATTTACCATTACAGCCATTTAATAATTTAATATTTAATAAATTATAACTTTTCCCACATATATTATTTAAACATGGTTTTAAAATTATTTCTTCTTTTTTCATTTTTACTGCAACTCCTTTTAGAGCCTACCCAAAACTCTCTCGTGTTAATTTGTGCTATTATAACATACATATTCTATTCTTTTACAAAAACTTACATTTTTTATTAATTTTATAATTCTAAATCATCATCTTTTTCTTTGCTTAAATCTAATTCTTCAATATCTTCATCATTTAAAACTTTATCTTCATACATATCATTAACAACATCAATATATTTATCATCTTTATCATACCAACTATGAAGTTTATCATGTAAGAAAGATATTAATTTGCTAAATTTATATTTCCAATAATCTAGTGTGTTTTTCAGATCGTGAATTTTAGATTTTAAAAATGATATTTCATTATCTTTTTCTTTAATTATATCATTTAAAGTTTTAACTCTTAAATTAAGTGCTTCATTATTTTCAGTAAGAGTTTTAATCTTATTATTTAAGTTTTCGATAAATATCTCATTAGAATAATTAAAAGCTAGAAAGGTTATATCATTAATTATAATTCTATGTGGCTCTAGATAAGTAAGATTAGTTTTATCAATAATTCTCAAATTACCATTAATAATAATTGGTTTAACTCTACAAAACTCACAAATAAATTCTAACCTCTTTCTTAATGATTCTTCCATTCTAACTTCTTGCTTGATAACATTTACCATTTTAATCAATCCTTTCTTTGAAAGACTTTTTTCTTTAAAAAAAATCAATCCTAATTTAGAATTGATTGTCTATTTATTCTCGAAACTATAAAAAGTTCGAGCGGATTTCCCTATGGTGCCCATAATGAGATTCAAACTCATGACCTTTTCCTTCGGAGGGAAACACTCTATTCAGCTGAGCTATATGGGCATGATAGATGATTACTTAAGACAAGTAATCATTTTTCATTTAAATTTGTAGCGTTAATTGCTATTCCCATGACAAATACATAACTAATAATATATATCCACATCATTAAAATAATGATACTAGATAAATTACCATAAAGCATATTATAGTTAGCAAAGTATTTTAGGTAATAACTAAATATCGCAGTTGTTACTGTCCAAATTACTGTTGTAAATATTGAACCATAGGTAGTACTGCAACTAGGAATTTTTTTGTCTGGTGCTATTGTATATAATAGTTTTAAATTTGCATATATCATGAAAAATGTTGTTGGCCATTTTAATACTTTGTAAATTAATTTAGCATGATTAACAATATCGTTTGTTGCAAATATTAATAGTATTTTTTCTCCAAAGATTGGTACTAATAATAAGAATAAAATTAATAAAAGAAGTAAAAATAGTAATAATACTGATTTTATTCTATTTTTTAGTGTATCACTTTTTTCTACTTGGTATAGGGTATTTGCAGCATTTATAATTGCATAAGTACCGTTTGATGCTACAAATAAGGCAATTATACTAAATGCTCCTACACTACTATCAAAACCTTTTCCTGAGATAGCTTCTATAATGATGTTTCCTGCCTCTTGAGGGAGTAAATCATGGATAAAAGTGATAACAGAATCTAATGATATGGAAAAATATGATGCTATGGCAACTAAAAGTGTAATGATTGGAAATAGAGCTAATACAAAGAAAAAAGCAACATTTCCTGGTAATACTCGCATTTCCATACAATTAAATAAATTGAATGCTTTTTTTGCATAGTACTTAAAATTTTCCATAGTTATATCGCCTTTACTTTCTTTTTTCTTTGTTTTTCATTAACATAGTAATAGCTTCATTTATAGCATCATCTACTGTTTTTACTTCATCTAAAATCATGCTATATCCATATTCACAACCTAGAGAGTTAGGTATATTTCTCATCAATCTAGTAAGTTTTTTGGCGTATTCTGTTACGTATTTTTCATCATATCCTACTAAATAGATTAAGAATTCATCTCCTCCACTACGAATGATATCTGTATTTTCTAATTGATTGTTAATAAGAATACTAGCTACTTTTTTGATTATTTCATCTCCTGCTTCTCTACCTAGTGTATCATTTACTTCTTTTAATTGATTTAGATCAAAAACAATTACACTTTGTGGAAATATTACGTTATCATCCCAATCATAAATATTTAAGTTTAAATAACTTCTATTTTTTAAAGAGGTCATAGGATCAATATATTTCAATACTTCATCTTTACTAATAGACTTATTGGTAATAGTTCTTTTACTTATGATAAGTGTAGAAATAATTAGAACAATGACTAATGTTGTAATAAAAATAAATGCTTTTATTGTTGTATAATCTTTATCTATTGTAATATCTGTTCTATATAAGTATTTTATTTGATCATAACTTATATTACTAACATAATAATTAAATAATTGATTAAATGTTTCATTAGAAGAATTCATAATAAAATGATATCCATCTGATAAATTTGATTCATAATTAATTTTGTATTCTTTTAATTTATTATCTTTATAATAAAGGTAAGTTTGTTTATCTAATATAATTATGCTACTATCATCAATATTTCTTAATAATTCATCTGTATCATTATAGTTTATAGTTTTTATATTATTATCTTTGCATAATTGGTAAAGTTTGCTTCCACTTACGGTTGTTACTTTTTCTGATTGTAATCCTTTTATAGAGTTCATAAGGTAATCTTTTTTACTTAATATAACATATTTTAAATCTGCAATTGATGTTGTTAAGTCGTATTTCATATTAATTTTTGAATAATCAAAGTTTCCTAAAGCGAAATCTATTTCACCTGTTATTAGAGCAGTTTTTAATTCATCAATACTTTTATATGAAGTTACTTCAACATCAGTTTTAGCTACTTGATTAAAATCTGTTAAATAATTAGATATTGTTCCGACAAATTCTTTTTGAACGATATTTTCATACGGCATATTAATTACATATCCATATTTATATGTTTTGGAATTATAGTTTTTTCTTAGAAGATCACTTGTGTTAGTGCTATCAAAGTATAATTTTAAATAATTCTTGCTATAATCATCTTCATATTGATTTTGAATATAATTTAAATATGATTTTTTTAAAATTTGATATACAGTTTCATCTTTTACCCTTAAAATATAATTTAGTTTTAAATCTGTTATATGATATGCTACTTGTAATTTGTTTTTTAGAATAACATTCATATACTTGTTAGAAGGTAAAACTATGTTATCAAATTTATTTTCTTGATAATCTTTAATTAAGTCATCTATTTTTTCATAGCATGTTAATTCTACTGTTTTAGGGAAATAATCTTTTAATACTTCTTCATCTTCACTTAAATAAGCAAAATGTTGTTTTTGTTTTAGATCAATAGTTGTATTTTTACTTTTTGTATATATTGCATAGTAGTCTTCATATAGGACAATATCTTGTTTTTCTATTTTTTCATTGTTTTTTAATACTTTGAAAGAAATTGAACTAGAATTAATTTTATTATTTGTATAATAAGAAATTTTGTTAAAGTTTATTTGATTTTCTTTGGTTGTATAATTTAGAAAATCAAAAATGATTCCTTCTCCGTTATAGCCAAAGACTGGTATATCATTATATACATCAATATCAATCATTTTATTAATGTTATTTAATATCCATTTTTTTTCTAAAACAGTAAGACTTCTTTCATCTTTACTAAAATTTAGAAGATAGCAAATTACTCCTGCTAAAATAATGCAGAAAACAATAATTATAGTTATTATTGTATTTCTTTTTTTATTCATTTATACCACCTAACTTTTAATCCAACTGATACTATCTAATTCGTTACTTTTATTTCCGGTTACAATAAATCCTTTATCTTCTGAATTATCATCTGATGTTTGTGTTAAATAGTAGCCAATGTCGTAAAACTTCTTTTCATCATTACTAATTTTAGATAATGATTCTGTTGCAATTGCTTTCGCAGTATCTAAGGAAGTTTCTCTTGTGTATTCAATTTGAATGTAAATAATTTTTCCTTGAATTCTGATACTAGCATCATTGACTTCGTTTTTTTCTTTTAAGAAAGATACGACTTCTTCTTGTTCTTTTTTTTCTACTTTATGGCTTTCTATTCCTTTTAAGCGATCTCCATATTTGTTACTTCCTCCAACGAATAAATTAAAGAAAACATACATCATCATAATGATTACAATAAATGCAAGTAAACAAATTGCTGAT
Organism: uncultured Bacilli bacterium; assembly: GCA_934120635.1. Lineage (GTDB taxonomy): Bacteria > Bacillota_I > Bacilli_A > RF39 > UBA660 > RUG11198. The sequence goes on from CAKOUR010000012.1 coordinate 20,699, forward strand.
AATAATTTATGTCTTAAAACTAAGTCCTTTATTTTTTTCATTTTCATTCCTCCTATTTTCTAACCTAATTATACTATAAAAAATTTTAGATATCAATTTTTTTAGATTGGTTTTAAAATACTTATTTAGATTGGACACTTTTTTTATTTTTTTGGTATCTTGATATAAATTCTTTTTTGTATTCTTGATAAGTATTATTTTTAATGGCTTCTCTTATTTCTTCTGTTTCTCTGATTAGGAAACGAATGTTATGAATGGATAATAAGCGTTGGCCTAGTGTTTCGTTTGCTACGATAAGGTGTCTAATGTATGCTTTTGTGTAGTTCTTGCAGGCATAGCAATCACAGTTTTCCTCTATCCTTGTGAAGTCTTCTTTGTACTTTGCATTTTTAATATTAATTTTTCCATCTCTAGTAAAAGCATGACCATGTCTTGCTAATCTGGTTGGTAGGACGCAATCAAACATATCAATTCCTCGATCGACTCCTTCTACAATATCAATAGGATCTCCTACTCCCATTAAATATCTTGGTTTATCTTCTGGTAGATAGCGAATACCATCATCAATCATTTTATACATTGTTTTTTTGTCTTCTCCAACAGATGTTCCTCCAATAGAATAGCCATCAAAATTTAATTTAGAAGTTTCTTTTGCACTCCATTCTCTTAAATCTTGATACTCTCCTCCTTGAACTATTCCAAATAGGCTTTGTCTTTCGTTTTGATGAACGGCTAATCCTCTTTTTGCCCATCTTAATGTTCTTTCTGTACTTTTTTTAGCGTATTCGTAAGTTGCTGGATATGGTATGCATTCATCAAAGCTCATTGCAATATCACTATCTAATTTATTTTGGATACCAATTGATTTTTCTGGAGTTAAAAATAATTTTTCGCCATTTAAATGACTTTTAAATATCACTCCTTCTTCAGAAATATCTTTGGGTTTGGCTAGAGAAAAGACTTGGAATCCACCTGAGTCTGTTAAGATAGGTCCATCATAATTCATAAATTGATGTAATCCTCCTGCTTTATTTACAATATCCTCTCCTGGTCGTAGCCATAAATGATAAGTATTGCTTAAAATAACTGCAGATGAGGCTTCTTTTAATTCTCTTGGATCTAGGGTTTTTACTGTTGCTTGAGTACCTACTGGCATAAACATTGGGGTTTCAAATTTTCCATAATTGGTTTCTAATGTTCCATACCTAGCCTTTCCATCTTGATGTAATAATTGATATTTTACTTTCATAATATCCCTCTTTCTTACTTGGTATTATATCATTTTTTAACTGACATGTAAAACTAAAATAAACTGATTGACAATTCTACTTTTCATTATATAATAAATAGTATTGAAAGGAGATTTTAGAATGGATACTGAAAGAGAGTTAATATGTTTCTGTTCTTTTATTGAAATTATTAGTCCATATAATTCTTTTAAAAAAACAGAAGAGTTAATCTATCAAAAAATTATTGATAATTATTATGAATTAGAAATATTAAATATTATCAATAATAATGTGAATGCTATTATTGTTGATAAGGTCAAAGAACTTGTTCCTACGATTCCTTTATCAGAAAAAAAGAAAAAAAGAATTGCTTTGGCTTCTTTTTATGATGATAGAGTAAAAGAATTTAGGGATGAAATTCCTTATAATTTATTGGCTATGCTTAATCAGCCTTATCGAATTGATGGAAAAATGTTAAAGCGTGTTTTGGATACAACAGCATGTAGCATGATAGGTAAATCTATTGATGCTGTAGTTAGAAAATATGTGGCAGATAATAAGAATATTATTGAGAAAAAATTAATAGAGGCTTATGATATGGCGATAAAAGAATATCAAAGACAATTAAAATTTACGAAAGAAAGTGGTCATTATTCTCAAGAAGAAATTCAAGAAACAGAAAAAGATTTAAGTTTTGATATTGATAGAGTTAATCAATTAAAAGAAAATTCTCAAAAAATTGTCGACTTACTTGTTACTGATGTGAATGATACACTAGATGAATATAGTACTTCTGATAAAGTTTTTTCCTTTTTTAATAAGAATACTTTGTTAGAAACAATAAAGCCACTTAGAAAGATTTATTTAGAACAATCTGTTCATCAAAAAATAACCAATCAGGATGTTATCGAAGATACTAATAGGCGTTCTGAATTATTTAAAGAGGTTCCTGTGGATGAGTTTTGTCAATTTTTCTCTATTAAAGAAGAAAAAACTTTAGATTCTACTCCAAAGGTTCGAAAGTTATCGAATTCAAATGATAGTAATAAATAATGAAAAATAAAAACCACACCTAAATTTTGGGTGTAGTTTTATTTTTTATTTAAAAAGTAAGAATCTATATATTATCTATTTGTTAGTTTATCTCCATTATTTATTATTTTATTCCAGTATTGTTCTCCTGTTATTTTGATTATCTTTTTTTGGATTCTTAAAAAGTGAGTAATTACTTCTCTTTTTTCTATTCGATGAATATCTGTTCCTAAAAAATCAATGTAATGTTTTTTTAACATATATGTTATTAATTTTTCGCTTTCTTTTCCATATGAACCAATAATGCTTGAATAATTACTTTGAAATAAAAATCCTTCTTTTCTTAGTTTATCTACTATGGAATAATCTTTTTGAAAATAAGTATATCGTTCTGGATGAGCAATTACTACTTTATATCCTCTTGATTCAATATGATTCAAAATATCTTCTAAGTTTAATATTTTATTATGAAACGGAAATTCTACTAAAATATAATTTGTATCATTTAAACTACTAATCGTATAATTATCTAATAAATTGGGTATTTTTTCATGAATAAATAATTCATTGCCTAAATAAACTTCTATTTTTAAATTAAGTTCTTTGGCTTTATCTTTTAAAGTACAATATCGATAGTAATTTTCTTCATAAGTACTATTGTAGTTACTATCCATGATAAAATGTGGTGTTAGAATTACTCTGTCGAATCCTGCTTTTTGCAACTCTTTTAATAAAGAAATTGATTCTTCTATCGTTTTACTTCCATCATCTACTCCAAATAATATATGTGAATGAATATCTGTCATGATTTTCTCCTACTGATAATAGTTAGAGTATTTTCCTCTTTTGGTTGTTGGAGCACGATTAACAATTACTCCTGCAATGTTTGCTTCTATTTTTTCTAAAGCTTTTTTTGTTTCATTTAACTCATCAATATTTGTATAATTGCAAGCACAAACAATAATTACTCGGTCAGCACTACTTGCCATGATTAGAGAGTCTGGTAATCCATTAACAGGTACGCCATCAACGATGATTCGATCAAAATTTTTCTTCAATATTTCCATAATAATTTTATAATTAGATGAGTCTAATAACTCACTTGGATTAGGTGGTACTGTTCCTCGTGGAATGACATAAACACCTGATACTTTTGTTTTTTTGATATACTCTGCTAAATCTATTGAATCATTGTTTACTAATAAATTAGATAAACCTCTCTCATTAGGAATATTAAAAATACGATTAATGCGTCCTAATCTTAAATCACCATCTATTAATAGTACTCTTTCTCCATTTTGGGCAAATGCTACAGCTAAATTACTACTAATAAAGCTTTTTCCTTCTCCTGGTACAGAACTTGTGACAAGTAAAACTTTGGAATTTTTTTCATTCGCAGTAAATTGTAAGTTGGTTCGAATCGTTCGAATGTCTTCGCTGATATTTGATTTGGGTCTACTTTGTATTACTAATTCATCCTTCATCTTTTTCTTCCCTTCTTACTAAATTCTTGAACACTTCCTAAAATTGGTAAATGTAATTTTTGTTCAACTTGTTCTGATGATTTGATTGTTCGATCAAAGTAATATATAATAAATACTATTCCACATGCTATTGTAATACCTGCTAATATGTATATTAATAATTGTTTAGGAATATTAATATTATATGGTTTCTTATTAAGTATTGCTTCATCTAAAATATTAACATTATTCATTTTATATAAATCTAATACTTCTTTTGTAAAGTAAGAGGCTGTTACGTTAGCAATATTTTTAGCCATTACAGGATCTTTATCTTTAACATTAATTTGAATAATTTCTGTATTACTTACTGCTGTTACAGATATTTCATTTGATAGTTCTTCATAAGTTAAATCTAAATCTAACTTTTTGATTACTTGATCTAAAACTCTTCTAGACTTTACTACTTCTGCATAAGTATCTACTAAATTTTGATTTAATACAATATCACTTTGGGTTATTGTTGTCTCTCCACTTAATATTACTTTGGTGTAAGAATTATACATTGGTTTTTGAATAAATATTGAATAACCACAGCCTAATAAACAAACAAGGGTAAATATGATTATTAAAAGTCCTAATTTTGATTTATAATAACTTAATAATTCTCTTATATCAATTTCTTCCATATTACTATCATCCTAACTATTCTATGTTTTAAGTATATCATATTTTTTTTATATTGCCTACACTTTTGATTTGAAAAATACTGATTTTAATTTTTCATTATTAATGGATATTTATAAGGAAAAGTATGTCTCATTTTGTGTTTTTGTAAATTTCTAATATATTAAAAGTACTAATAAATATACTATTTAAAGTAATTTACTACTAAAGAAATTAATGATTATTACTTCTAGAAGATACAATTAAGGCACAAAATAAAAATAATAATATAAAAATAATTAGAATAGAAATGCTAATAAAAAGAAAGTATTTCAATAATATTCATCCCCTTAAACTTTTTTATTAATTTTAGCTACTCCTATTATAATCAAAAGTAATCCAAATATTCCTAAGATACTACTTGTTACAAATAAAATTTTAAAAATAGCATTGGTAATAGTAATAGCTAATTTTGAAAGAATACTACTGAATATTACAATGTGCTGTAATTTTGGTTGAATAAATATTTTTGTTGATAAAGTAATAAAAAATGCAGACAAAAGGGTTGAACCTAATGTTTTCAAAAAAACTTTAAATGACTTGCTAACTAGTTGCAATGAGGCGATAAGGAAGAATTCAATACATGATAATAAAAATAATATTTTCTTTTGATATTTAGATAATTTATGATAAGTATCTCTAATTTTTAATATATATTTTTTTGAATAAAGTATTTTATCTTCATAACTATCTGTTATTTGTTTTTTTAAGTTTGTAATACCTATTAATTCTTCTTGTGTCGCACTTCTATTATTTTCTCTTAATTTATTTTGGATTAATTCTTCAATATTATTAGAAAGACTTTTTGTATCTATTTTTAACTCTTGATTGTCATAAATATAATTTATTAAATTTTTTATATCATTTGTTACTTTTTCTTTGGTTAATATTTTTTCTACTTCTTCTCCAGTTAATCCTACTTGAATAGTATATCCTTCTATTGTAGATAGACTATCATAATATACTTTATTGTAATAGTCATTTCTTTCTAATATAGATAAAATATATTTTTTATTTAAGATAGTTATCGATATAATAATAGCTAAAAGAAGAATAGTTGTACTTAATATTAATAAAAATTGATTTAATCTAATTAATATTTTTCTTATCATAATTATTCTCCTTCTATTTTTTTAATGATGCATATACAACAAAACGATATGGTGTATACACTACTGTTGTTGTTGGATAGCATGTATATATCATTAAAACTTCTCCTTCTCTTTTTATCGGAACTTTGTCTAATTCAGTATCTTTAATTATTTTGGTATCTTCTATAGTATAATGATAAGTTCCATAATTTGTTGTTACGATTATTTCGTCACCTAACGAAACATTAGGGAGATTTCTTAATATATTACTAGTGTTATGTCCCATATAAAGGATAGAGCCTCCTTCTCCAGGAAAATAACTAGCTATATATTGGCCTACCCCATATTTTAATGTTTCGTTATCATCTCCATAATAAACTGGTTGTTCTATTCTTACTGTAGGTATAGAGATAGTTGCATATTTTGTTCCATATTCTGGATAAGACTCTAAATTCTTAGTTTCTAGATTTAATTTTACATCTTTTAAAACTTTTTTATTTGATTTTTCTGATACTATATCAATAATTTTAAATACTTCTTTGATTGGAGAATAAAAAATAAAGAAAAAAAGTCCTATAATTAAAGAAGAACAAATAAAAGCAACTATTATTTCAAAAATAGTCGCTTTTAGTACTCCTTTTTTCTTAAGTTGATTAAGCATTATTTTTTAACTTTCTATATGCTGCTGAAGATGCTACGACTAATGCTAAACCAGATACAGCAATGTAAATAGTATAATCTGAACCAGTTGCTGCTAATTTTGTATTAGTAATTGGTGCAGAACCATAAGTTTTTCCGTTTGAACCTTTTACTACTACTCTTTTTGAGGTATTATCATAATTTATAGTAGCTCCTGCTAAAGTTGCAGCGTCAGTTGCTAGTGTACGAATTTCGTTTTTTTGACTACTGCTTAACTTTGTTAAATCAGTAGTTCCAGCAGTATTCATAATCTCAATAATTTTGTTTCCTTTAGCTATAATTTGATCTGCTTTTTCTGAACTAATTTCATTATCTGCTAAATAGCTTTTAACAATAGCAGCAAGTTCAGGACTACTTATACTTTTTCCTGCAACAGTAAAAGTTTTAGATGCATAATCAATTAATTCTTGTTTTGTTGCAGCATGTACATTTGATATAAAGCATAAAGAAACAATAAATACTGCTATTAATTTTAAACTTTTTTTCATCTTTCACATTCCCTTCCTATAATAATTATATCAAATAATCATTAAAAAGCAAGACTTTTTTATCATGATTTTTTAATTGATTTTTTCTTTTTATCTATTAAAATAAAGATTACTGATGATAAAAATGCTCCACTAGTATCAATTAATACATCACTAAATTGGCCTGTTCTTCCTTCAACAAAAGTTTGATGATATTCATCTGTTATTGCAAATAGAAAACATATTAATATTGTAATAAATAATACTAAACTATATTTTCTTTCTTTTTTAAAGTTTATTGCTAATAAAAAGTTTAATATTAGAATAGCTAAAATAAAATAAACACTAGCATGTGCAATTTTTCGAATTGGTTTATTAAATTCTTCTACTAATTTTTCTTTTTCATCTGTAGAATAATGATGATGAGTAACTCTGCTAGTTATCTCAATTATTTCTCCTACAACAATTTTACTTTTTCCGTTAGATTCATTGGTATTCATACTAGATAGATAAAAAATAGTTCCCATCCATAGTAAGACAAAAAAAAGCAAAAAGGTTATAATTAATTTTTTATTTTTCATTAAAAAATCACTTTCTTTCTTAATTTATTATATTAAGTAAGCTAAAATACTTATAATGCTTATTTTCAACATTTTTTACTAATTATTTAAAGAATATATTTGTATATTCTTATTTTAAAAGGCAAAATTCTATTTAAAATTATCTTTCGATAACAGAAGTTTTTGCTTCTTTATTGAATTCAATATAGTTAATCTTGGAAATAATGTTTTAATAAATATTTTAATTTTTTCCATAAATGAAATTTCACATTTGAAAACAACTGATGGTGCTAATTTTAACAAATTTATTTTACATTTTTTGTAATCAGATTTATATTTTGATGGCATACCATTAAAAACAATGTATAGCATTAGATTATAATTATTTTGCCATATATGCCAATTAGCAGAAAAATTAGTTCTTTTTGTATTTACAACAAGATTGTTTTTTATAAAAATAATATTTTTAAGTGAATTTATTCCATTGTCAATTTTCATAATTGTCGTTCCACTATTGGGATTGTTAAGTCTATAATTATAAATTTTTCTATGCCCGATTGCTATTTTTTTTGAATATTGAGCAACCATAACCGAAAAATATAATCCCTCCCCAAACCACAAAACAGAAAAAGATAGATTATTCTTTTTTATTAATTTTGTTAAATAAAGTTTATTCCATGGTCCTACAGGGACTTTATCGTATAAAATTCTACAAGTTGCCTCTTCAGAATTGACAACTTCAATTTTATCACTATTATTTTGTTTTCTATCACGGGTAGTAAAAATAGCATCGGTCATAGACATTTCACAATCATTGCTTTCCAAAATGTTTACTAAATACTCTATATAATCTAATTCTAACCAATCATCACCATCTGCAAAAGTTAGATATTCACCTGTCACTTCCTTTAAACCATAATTTCTTGCTTCACATGTCCCACCATTTTTTTGGTGTATAACTTTAACTCTTTCATCAAGTGATGCATATTTATCACATATTTTTCCAACATTATCAGGAGAACCATCATCAACTAGAATTAGTTCAATATTCTTATAAGATTGTTTTAAAATAGAATCTATTAATTTTTTTACATATTCTTCAGATTTATACAACGGTACAATTATTGATACTTTTCTTTTCATCAACTCTTTATCCTCTCTAAAATTTAAAAATATATTTTTCCAAAGTGCTAAGTTATTTATGAATTACCTCGGAGCAAGCCCTAAAAATTGTCTACTAGACAATTTTATTCTCTTCAAGAACGAGGTATCTATTATCAGAAAACTAACGTTTTCATTTTAAATCAAGGCAGAGCCTTGATAAATTATCCCCAAATGAAATTAAAATATCTTGCCTGTTATTTTCCTCATCAATGGAAAAGCTCATTACAGATTCAGAAATGTTTAAGGAAATTATTGGTACCAAAACAGTCGTAAGAACTGACCTTAAGTCAACTGTTCCATATTCTTTGGTTGTTAAAATATTAGTGTATAACGGGACTAAAAAGAAAGTAATAAGTTTTGAACCAAAATTTTCCAAAGAAAAAATTAATGTATTTTTTAATAAATATTTCTTTCTTGATTCATTTTTCATAGATACCTCTCTAAATATTATACATACTTTTTCAAATATTGAATAGATTCTTTCGTTTTTTTCTCTATAATATCGTTACTTACTGCACTGCAAAACTAAATTCCGCCCTCATTAAAGCAAAAATGGAATTTAGTTGGTGAATTTTATAATATGGAATTTACCTAGTAAAATTTGATTTTATTACCGATATGATTATAATATATCATCGATGGCGCTTATTCTTTTTAGAAAGGATTTGTATTTATTATGAAGAATAAACATTTATCATTTGATGATAGATTAGAAATTGAAAAAGGACTAAATGAAAATAAGTCTTTTAAGGCTATTGGTACAATCATTAACAAAGATATACTACAGTATCAAAAGAGAATGAATTACCTCCAGGCAAGCCCTAAAAATTGTCTACTAGACAATTTTATTCTCTTCGAGAACGAGGTATCTATTATCATAAAACTAACGTTTTCATTTTAAATCAAGGCAGAGTCTTGAGGAATTATACCAAAATGAGATTAAAAAAGATATTATAATCATCCAAGTCACCCCATAACTTAGATTAAAAAGCTAATCCCTTTTTCCCCCCCAAAAAGCGCCAGTACAAAACTTATACAAGCCTGTACTAGCGCTTTCTTAGTGCATATTATAACAATTTTTATTTTTTTTTAAACATTTTTCTTTAATTATATTAAAAACTTGAATCCAACTATTTCTATAAACATAAATAATTAATATTATCATCACGACTTGAATAATTAATGTATACATATTTTGGATATATAATAAAACAGAAATAACAATCATAAGCACAATTGATATCACAAATTCTTTTTCTATTTTTATTATTAAATATTTTTTTGTGTCAAATAATCTATATATAAATACAGATATATAACTAATCATTGTTGCAATTGCTGCACCTGCTATTCCCAATGCTCTAATAAGTAACAAATTTAAAATACAATTTATTACTGCTCCAATTATGGCAGAATATAAAAATCCTTTACTATCTTTATGAACACTATAAGATGTTGAAATAAATGTTGATAGATTAAGAAAAACATATCCTATCATTAAATATGAAACATACTCCCATGCTTCAAAAAATTCTTTTGAAACATATATGTTAAATAGTGGCTTAATTACAATCAATAATATTGAGCCTACAATAATTGTACCAAAAGCCATGAAATTAAATACTTTGTTTGTATAAACATTATTATCTTCAGCATCTTTCTCTTTTATAGCTGAAAAAAGCCAAGCTTGTGTAAAAATAGAAGATACAACTGATAAAACTGTCGGTATTTTATATGAAACTGCATATATACCATTTGCAGATAAAGACATATAATTTGTAAGCATAATTCTATCTAAAAAATTCATTATCCACCACATAAATGAAGTAGGAATTAAAATTAATGAATATTTAATCATATTTTTGAATAATGACTTGTCAAATTCAAATTTTTTTATAGTTTCTATAATATTTCCAAATATTATTCCATATATAATAGTTATTAAATTTGCAATTATGTATGCTATAAAATATCCTTTTATACCTATTTTAAAAATCAATAGAAAAATTATATTTAATATTGAAACTGAAAATGCATAAATAAAATTACCAATTGAAAAAAGTTTTAATTTTTCTTGACCTTTCAAATTAATTAAAAATATTTGCGAAGTACCGAAAGTAATCATATACATATAAAAAAGTAACTTATAATCAGAAAAATTATTAAATAAGTTTAATATTGGAATCATTATTGTAGATGAAATAATTAAAAAAATTATTGATACAAGTGCTATTGACATGATTTTATTAGGTTTACTATTTTTATCAAGTGAAAATCTTAAGACGGCTTCTGTTATATTAAATGAAAATAATGGTATTAAAAATGAACATATAGTATACAACAAATCAACCGCTCCAAATTGTTCGGGTGATAAAACATTTGTATATAACGGTACTAACAAAAATGAAATTAATTTTGTTGCAAAATTACCGATGGCAAAAATAATTGTATTCTTCACTAAATATTTATTCTTTGACTCTTCTTTGTTTTTCATTAGACGCTCCCTTTAATCGTTTTTTTAATTTTTTTATTTCTAATAAAAATAAAAATTTCAGGAAAATTCTTAATTAAAAATAACTTAATTTTATCTTTTTTTATAATATATTTTGATTTAATCAATTCTTTGTAATATAAATTGAATTTATTTTTCCATTCATAATAAATTTTTTTATAATTATTTACGTGGTTTTTATTATTTAAACAAGCTAACATGGCATTTTGAGCAAACATAGCATAATGAAATTTCCAAGTAATATCAATTTTATCGGATTTTTTTATTAAATAATCTTTAACATTTTGTAAAGATTTTTCTCCATTAATATATTTATCATAATTAAAACTTGTTGTAGCAGAAGTCATATTATTCTTTCTATAATAATATACTGCTTTAGTACCTAAACCTATTTTTTTCGAATTTTGAGCTACATTTAAAATAAATTGTAATCCTTCTCCATAAAATAAATCTTCATTAAACTTAATATTATTTTTTATTAGCATCTTTTTAGAATATATTTTATTCCAACATCCAAGTTCCATAGATAACCCAAGCAACAATACAATTGCATCTTCAATATTTATTTCTTTTATCATATTTTCAAACTGACTTTGGCTTGATGAAGTAAAACAATTTTTTAATATTCCAAATTCCGAATTCGTTTTTTCAATAATTTCTACCATATATTTTATTGCATCAGGAGCTAAATAATCATCAGCATCAACGAATGTTATATAATCTCCTGATGCTTCATTAATTCCTTTATTTCTTGTTGCCGAAACACCTGAATTTTTTTCATGGATAACTTTCAATCTTTTGTTTTTAAAGGTAATCTTATCTAATATTTTACCTGAGTTGTCTTTCGAACCATCATCAATAGCAATTACTTCAATTTCCTCATAGCTTTGATTTAAACAGGATGTTATACATTCTTCAATATATTTTTCTACATTATAAACAGGAATAATAATAGATACTAATTTGTCTTTTTTCATAACTCCTCCTATTTTAGATTTTTAACTAAATATTGTCTTGTTTTTTCTTTTTCTAGATTAATAATTTTATCTGTTTCTTTATAATCAATTTTTTCATTAAATAATTTTTGAACATCATTAATTTTATTAACCATTCTATTTTGCAATTTCAATTTGTAAAGTAAAAATGACAATTTATTTTTATTTGAATCTCTTATAATTGTACAGAATTTTGAATGATTAATTATAGAAAATATAGTCCCATGAAATGTATCAGTTATAACGTAATCAGACTTTTTTATATATTCTAATACTTCAAAAGGAGATACAACTAAGTTGTAATCAGCTATTCTTTGGTACATCCCCAAAGAAACAATTTTTTTCTTATTCTTTTTAGCAAACTTTTTTATATATTTTTCTTCTTCTAATGTTAATCGGCCAGTATAAGCATATACTACAATATAATCTTTTAATTTTACTTTATTAGTAATGTAATTATCATACGAAGAAATTAAAACAGGATCCAAATTTATAATTGGTTCTTTTCCAGTTAGTTGTTTTACAATATTAAAACTATTCTCATCTCTAACTGAAATATTTTTCATTTGCTTTAATAATTCAGATATTTCACTATCAATTCCATACTCAGATAGCATTTCTAATCTAGTATGTCCGAAACTTGCAGCATATGATATAACATCGATAGATTCATAATTTTTTCCAAATAATTCTCTACTATAACCAACGGGATATCCTTGTAAACAATTAAATACTTCATCACTTCCAATTACTAATGCATCTATATTTGGATTATGATTAATAATATTTATTCCAAGCATTTTTATGTATTCATTTTTATATTTAATTTTAAACTTCCAAATTACTTTCTTTTTTCTGATAAATTCTATAACATTTATATTTTCAATTATCTTTCTTATCAAAGTTTTCTTTTCTAATTCAGAAATTGTTCTTTCATAATTATAATCTACAAATTGAATATCGAATCCTAGTTTTTCTAATGTATCCTTCAAACCAAAAGCTTGTAAAAATGAACCATAATTAACTATTCGTTGCATACTCATTATTCCTATTTTCTTTTTCATATATTATTACTTCCTTCATTTAATTTTAAAAATACTTTTATCAATTAACTTTTCAATAATGTTTTTTCTAATAAATTCTATAACAAAACATACAATAAATATAATAATTACTGTTAAAAGTATTATTAGTATAAAATACGTTTTGTTAAAGTATTTTTCAAGATTTATGTTATTCCAAAGTATACTTCTAAAGTTTGGATTATCGTGTATTAGATAAATACCTAGTGTTGTTGAAGAAATATTATTTATAATATTGCAATTATATTCTTCAATACTTATAAATTCCAAAAATATACATATAGCTAACATTAAAATAAATATTGAATTTCTATTAAAGAAATATGTACTATAAGGTTTTAGAAATTGAAATTTAAATGATATAAATTCAATTATAATTGTAGAACTAATCAGAAAAATACATATACAAATCATTAATATGTTAATCTGTTTTTTTTTATTAATTACATTTATATTATACTTTTTTATATAAGCACCTACTAAATAAAATGATATAAATTGAAACAGTTCATTAAAGAATAAATCAGATGTAGTTATAGTTGGAATTATAAAAACAAGCACAATATTTGTTATGATTAACTTTTTTAAAATATCATTATCGAATTTATCAATAATCATATTAATGTATGGTACAAATAAATATAAAATAATATAAGCAGATATAAACCAATATTTTTTAAAAATTATGGGAAATATAGATTTTACTAAATCTATTGATAAAATATTAGTATGCATTATTATAGATGATATAATATATAAAATTAATGAATAGAAAATAACTTGAAATTCCAATTTAATAATTTTACTTATTTTAATATTTTTTCCATAAGAAACATATCCTGTTATTATAACAAAAATTGTTACACCTAAATTTCCAAGCGTAAAGATATCTCTAATTATATTATTAATAAAAATAGTAGAATTTAATTCTTTTAGACCATGTACGCTGCAATGTGAAACAATAATCATTATCATTGAAATAATTCTTAATAGTTCAATTGAACTATTTCTTTTTTTTATATTCATTTTTATATCCTTTCTATAAAATGAATTACCTCGGTGCAAGCCCTAAAAATTGTCTACTAGACAATTTTATTCTCTTCGAGAACGAGGTATCTATTATCAGAAAACTAACGTTTTCATTTTAAATCAAGGCAGAGCCTTGAAGAATTATACCCAAATGAGATTAAAATGTTAATACATTATACTGATATGTAAAAAAATATGAACCTAAGCTAAATAAAATCAATATAATCATTACAAAATCATAAATTGCTAGTGATAATTTTGCTTTTGAATCTTTTAAACTCTTCAAATAAATAAACCAGTATATTATGAAGAAAATCAAAAGCCATGTACATCTTTGAAATGTAACAAAATTCCAAGATGATCCTATTGCTAATATAACAAATGCTACAGTTATATTATAGAATTTTTTCTCTAGGCTTTTCTCATCAATTGATTTTTTTGAAATAAACAAAAAATAAATTAAAACAATAATTTGAATAATACCAGTTAATAAAATTAATGGCTCATTCGACTTTGTATTCCAAAAATTTGTATAATAATCCATTTTTGTTGAAAGATAATTAAATAATTCTATATTAGTTAATTTTCCAACAAAATCAAGAGCATAATTAATAAATAAACTATATGCTAAAATCAATAAATAAAACAACTTACTTGTAACTTTATTTGAAATGATTAAAATCACTCTCAACAACGTAAATAATATAAAAATTGGATGTATGGCACAGCAAACAAAATATCCAATTAAATATCCTTTTTTCTTATTTTTTGCAAAGAAATCATAATACAAAGTAAGCATAAAAATTGCATCCCCGATTGGGCATCTAATATTTGTAATTACCATTTTAAAATTAAATAGGCAAATAAATGCAAAGTATGATAATCCCATTACTCTATTTGAAACTTTATATTTTTCAGATATTTTGGCAATAAAATATCCGAATGAACCATAAAAAATAAAAGATGATAAAAATGGTAATAAACTTTTTATACCGGTTTTACTAACCATATACAACAAAACTTTCATAACAGGAATATTATTATATTCTTGAAATATTAATATTTTATTATTAAATTCTGCACCTTTAATTGCATCCATTGTTTGAAAAAATCTCACTAAATCAGTATAATTGCCATTCTTATATGCTACTATTGGATTAAAAAAGCTTCCAAGTAAACTTAATAAAAATGTAACGCCAAAAATATAGACATATTTATTTTTAGTAAAATTAGTACATGATAACATAAAAATTATTACAATTAGAATTAATAATATTAATGAATACGTTGATTTTATCCCCATTAGCATCGAAATCACGTCCTTTTATATTCTTTTTCAATTATATGACATACATTATTTATGTCATAACCTGCTTTTCTTATTTCTTCTTGATACTTTTTATCTTTTCTATTTATCTTATTTTCTAAAACTTTTGATATTTTTTCTGCCCATTGTTCTGAACTTTCATCTAAATCAATAAAATGTACCAAATCCGTGATGGCAATTTCTTTAGACACATTGTTAGAAGCAAAGAATAAAACTGAACTTGCCTGTCCTTCAAGTGAAACAAATGGTAATCCTTCAAATAATGATGGAAGAAGAAAAACATCTGTCATTGAAAGTATTTCATTTACATCTGTTCTTGAATTTAAAAATAAGACATCACCATCAATATTCAATTCTTTTACTTTATTTTTAATTTTTTCTTGAAGTGGACCAGTACCCACCAAAATTAATTTAGAATTTGTATTAATTTTATGGTATTCATGAAAAATATCTATAATTTTCTGATGATTCTTTTCTTTTGTAAATCTAGCAACACTACAAAAAACTATTTCATTTTTTAAATTTAATTCTCTTCTTTTATTTTTTTCTATTTCTTCATCATATCTAAATACATTCAAATCTATACCATTATGAATTATTTTTTTTGTGTCTTTTAATCCAAACATATAATCAAAAGCCACATCAGAACATGCCCACTTAATATTAGCCCTTCTATTTTGAAAAAATTTTAAAATTTTATGTACAAACACATTTTTTGCACTTGTACTATGGCTATGAATTATAACCTTTGTTTTATTATCAAATAATAAAGGTAAACCATATAAAAACATTTTAGCATCACATTCATTTATATGAACAACATCATATTTATGTTCTTTATAAAATTTAAAAATACTTCTTAAATATTTTAAAATTCCATCTTTAATTCCATAAACTTTATAAATTTGTGAATCATTTTTTAAAATATCATTTCTGTATCTATCATTTATTTCTTGATGCATTAAAAAATCCATTTTTATTTCATCAGAAATATGTTTTTTTATATTACAAATAAATGTTTCTACTCCTCCAACCCCATCGGTCATTCCTACTATTAAAACTTTTATCATGAATTATTTCCCTCTTTAATACAATTATTAAAATTTACTAAATATTTTTGCAAATTAAACTCTTCTCTACATTTATTGGTCAATTCATTTGCCTGTATTTTATTTTCATTTAATATTTGTTCCATATTTTCCTTAATCATATTAACAATATCTTCATTTACCTCTAAAATAATAGCACCATATTTAGAAACATATTCCTTTATTCCACCACGATTTGTAGTAATTAAAGGAGTCCCACTCGCTATAGATTCAAGCATAGTTAATCCTGCTGGTTCATTCCAAATAGAAGGTAAGACTGCTAAATCGGCCAGTGAATAGTATAATGGTAGTTCAGAATATTGAACAAAACCAGTAAAAATGATTTTTTTATTATTTTTTGTTTCATTCAATAAATCCTTTTCAAAATTACTTTTAACATTAATATTAAATCCAGAACTTCCAACAATTAACAAAGTCCAATTTTTATAATTTGCCAAATTAAAGGCTTTCAATACCTCTAATATTCCCTTTTCTTTAATTGTTCTTCCAACAAATATAATAACTTTATCATCAACAGGTATTTTATATTTTTCTTTTATTTCTAAAATTTGTTTATCTGTATATTTTTTTTTGAATTTATTCATATCAATACAATTTTTTAATACTTTTATATTTTCAGAATTATATTCTAATTTAGAAGAAACAACTAAAGAAATATATTCACTAACTGTAAAAATTTTTCTACTTTTTTCTATTATTTTCTTACATCCATATAAATTGCCAATATCGTTATGTAAGTGGAAGTAATATTTACCGTTATATTTTTTATAATTTTTTCTCCATTTTAGTGCTAAAAATAAAGTTGCATTATTTTCTACAATAACAGAATTAAAATTGTTTTTCTTTAGTTTTTTACTTACATAATTGAGATAAGACAATCTTTGTATAATAAACTTATATGATGTTTTCTTTTCTTTTCTTAATATAAATATAATAAAGAAAAATAACATTAAATCAAAATATTTAATAACAAATGATGGCTTATAAAACATAAAATTTGTTTTTTTATATTTTGTTGATTCTTCATATGATTTTTCATCATATATACTAAAAACAGTAAATTTATTACTTCCATTTATCTCATTCTCATCAATTAAATTTTGTACAAGTGTTTCAACTGCTCCACCACTAGTTGCAGGCACTGGTAAAAATCCACTTGTAATAAACGCATCATCATTCATATATTTGCCTCATTAATTCATCATATTTATCTTCTAATTTTGATGCTTCTTTCTTAATATTAAAATTATTCTTTGTTATTTCTTCTGTTGTATCATGTCTTTTAAACTTACTGTAATCTTCAAGAATAGTCTTAGCCCATTCTTCTGGTGTTCTTTCTAATGATATAAATCTTGTAGTATCAAGCACCTTTGTTTCCTTTGTCATATCACTTGATAATTCACATAGAAGACCTGTTGCTTGAGCCTCAATACCTACAACTGGAAGTCCTTCATATAAAGATGGAAGTAGAAATATATCAAATGCTTGATAAAGTTTATAAGCATCATTTACTTGTCCTAAAAATTTAACTTTATCATTTAATCCTAATTCATTAACTTTATTTTTAATTTCATCTTGTAATGGACCTTGTCCTGCTAATAATAAAAATGCATTTTTATTTTTCTTTTTAATTTCATTAAATACATCAATTAAGAATGTATGATTTTTTTGAGCTACGAATCTACCTAAATGACCTATTACTAATCTATTGGTTTCGATTCCTAATTCATTTCTTTTTTCTTTTCTTATTTTTTCATCATATTTAAATTCATCTAAATCAATTGCATTATTTAGCAAAAATACTTTTCCATCATCATATGTTTTTTCTCTAAATAGCCATCTACCTGCATGTTCTGAACAACACATATAATCAGTTGCATATACCTTGCTAAAAGGTCTTAGCAATTGTTTCATCAAATTCTTCTTCTTTTCCCTTTGGTTCGTTGTAGAATGGCTATGTGCAATTCTTACCGGAATCCCACTTTTTTTTGCTGCATATAAAGGAAAAACAGATAAAGTATTAATATGAGAATGGACAATTTGATAACCATTTTCTTGAAATACTTTTTTTAACTCTTTAATATATTTAAATATTTGTTGATATGGAGGAACTAAAATTACCCTTCCACCTAACTCCTTAATTTCATCATAAGGAATATCTGTAGAATCACAATCACAAATAAAATCAAATTGTATTTTATTTCGATCAATATGCCGGTAATAATTCATCACAACAGCCTCTACTCCACCACCTAACCATTTGCCCATAATATGGGCTACAATTATTGGGGTTGTCTTTTTTATCATTTTATCAACTCCTAAAAAAAGCAATACATTACCTCTGTATCACTTAATTTATTTTTATTTATATAATAAGTAATCTCAAATAATGCTATTTTGCATTTTCATCTAATTTAAAAACTACACCTATCGTTTTAAAAAAAATTTGAATATCAAACTTTAATCCACAATTTTTTGAATAATATTGTTCCATCTTTAATCTTTGTTGAAAAGTACCTCTTGATCTAAGGCTTACTTGCCAAAATCCACTTAATCCTGGCTTAGTTTTAATAATATCTTTGTAATATTTTCCCATATCTTTTTTCTCTCTAGGCAAGTATGGTCGATTTCCTATTAAGGTCATTTGTCCTAAAAGAACATTTATCATTTGAGGCAATTCATCGATAGATGTTTTTCTTAATATCCGACCTATTTTTGTAATTCTAGGATCATTTGTTAATTTCTTCATTTTTCTGTATTCTTTTGCTTTTTCTTTATCTTCTTTTAATATTTTTTTTAATTTAGCATCAGCATCAGGAATCATACTTCTAAATTTATATAATTTAAATTCTTTCCCGTTTTTTCCAATTCTATTTTGACAATAAAAAATAGAATGAAAATCTAAAAAACACAATGTAATTATTTTTATAAAAATAGCAACAGGAATCAATAATAAGCAACCTATTAAACCGAAAATGATATCTGTTCCTCTTTTAATTATTTTATAGATTAAAAATTTTACTTTATCTCTTTGAATAATACACTCTTTAAACTCTTTACCATTAAGTACTAACTCTGCTGTAGTATCTAACTGCGAAAACATAAATTACCCCTTCCTATTCTTCTTTATATGTTATTTTTCTTTTTTAAAAAGAAATAACCCTATTATAAAGATAACACTAAAGATACTAGCAATAATAATCCATTTTTTCTTATATGAACTATCTTCTTTATATTTATGAGTATCTATTTTAATATCTTTTTGATATTTTACTTGTATTTTATATTCTTCTTCTATATTATCTTTTTTTGCTGTAATTGTTATTATATTGTTTTTCTCTTTTTCTAATTTCTGACTAGAAATATCTATTATAGTATCTTGATATTTTGTAATTGGTTTTAAATCTAATTCCTTAATATCTTCTTTAACTGTAACCTTATATTCATAAGTATTTTCTTTTAAAGAAATATTTACTAAGTTAGAGTCAATTTTTTCAATTAAATTTCCTGTAACTGTATTTTCTTTCTTACTATCAATAAATATTGGTAAACCTATATTTTCTAAATTTAATATTTTTCCATTTATTGTAGTAGCTTGTACATTATTAATGTTAATAATTCCTTTCTGAAGTGATGAATTTTTAGCAACTAATACTTGAAGTTTTCCTAAAGAAATCTCTCCACTTACTCCATTTTGAAAAACGATTTCGTGTTTTATGCCTGAAGTCTTATCTTGATAAGATGAATTTACTTGAAAAGTTCCAGTTATATCATTATTATAGTAAACTAAATTAAATTCTAGTTTTTTTATTTTTTCTGAAAAATTTTCTGTTACTTCAATTTCTTTTGTTTCTCCTTTAGCTAGATGAAGTTCTTTTTCTTCTAATGTTAGAGCTTCTACTTTATTTATTAATATGAATATTAAAGAGATACTAAATAGTACTTTTAATAATTTTTTCATTATTCATATAACTCCTATCTTCATATTTAATTATAAAGATTTTCTTTTTATTAGTCAACAAATTGTGATATTTTTTTCATCATCCATTTGTTGACTAGTTTTTACTATTTTTGAAATGATTTGGTTTTGTTTTTATTTAATTCTTGTAAGTAGGAATAATTTTTTCTATATTCTTCTACTGCTCTTTCATCATAAGAAAGACATGCTGAAATAATTTGATAATCTTTAGTAACTCCAACAAACCAGTCTTTATTTCCAGTTATTACTAAGAAATCTTTTACTTCTAAGGGATTATAACATTCTTTCATTTCTTCTTTTTCTTGTTTGCTTATTTGTTTATCATCTATACTGCTATAATAAATACTATTAATAATTAAAGATAATCTTTCTTTATCTAATTCTAGGGTTGGATTAAATATATATGGTTTATTTCTTTTTTGAGGTATTCTTACTTGATTATTATAATATTTAGGAACTGCTTGTTCTTTTTTTGCAATGATATAATTCGTTACTTCTTTTTTCATATAGTCATTATAACATGTGCTACCTAATGGAATAAAATGTTTAAAATTAATTTTTTCATAATTAGCACTAGTTATATACTCTTGGCAATGAATATCTGTTATTGTTACTAAATCAATATCACATCTTTTATCTTCTATAATTTGGTTACTTATTTTTTTTAGGATTTCTAATATTTCATTAAATAGAATAGGATCTTTAATTATAGGATCTATACTATTGATATTTAGCATATTTCCATTTACTGTTGCCGGTATTACATATCTTACTTCTAGATAATCAATATAAAATACTGTTCCACAAGGATTTAATAAACAATAATTTAAAAATTCTTCTCCTTTTCCTCCTACTTTAAAGCAAGATCCTGTGTCAATACCACTTATTAATAAATATTGATCATCATAATCTGCAGTTTGATAAAATGCTGATTTATATGATCCGTATATTTTAGGTAGTGCTCCTTTTATTTTTTGCTTTCTTTTTTTATGTAAATCAAGAGTTCTTCTTAATATTTCTTCTGGTGGTTCTGTACAGTATTTTCTTGAATTTAATATTTTAGAAATTGAAGATAATGTAATATCTGTTTCATCTGGTTTTTGTTGATATAAAAATAATTTTGAAATATCAATAATATCTAAAATAGAATGAATAGATAGAGATTCATCACTAATAATTTTTTCTTCTATTTTAGAATAATTTTTTAGGATAATGGGAAAACATTCCTCAAGTCCTAGTGCTTCATTATTTAAAATCATTCTAAATAAACAATCATTATCTTTTTTATAATTTCCTAATAAAAATTTAGAAAATTGTTGATTGGGAATAATTTTGCCTTGATGATTTAATTGATAATCTATTTCTAAATTGGAAAAAATTTTATAGAGTTCTTTAATCTTTATTGGTTCTTTTCTTTCTATTTCATGATAATGTTTAATATTACGGGCTTTTTCTTTTTGCTCATAATAATATTCTCGATCATTAATTATTTTTAAAATTAATTGTTTTATTTGTTCTTTTGATTCAGAGGTATCACTATAATTTTTTATTTGTTTAATTGTATTTATAAAGAATGGTATACTTTCTTTTAGAGCATAGCCACAAAATTTTTCAAAGAATTCTATATCATTTCTATCTATTGCATTAAAAATATCTTTTTCTATTCCATAATAGTAAAACTTTTCTTGATTTTCTAGTCTAAACTCTCTTCTTTTATCTTTAATTAAAGCTGAGCTTGCTCTTGATATTGATGCTGGTGTTGCATAGGTAAAATAATCTTCTAATATTTTTTTTGTATTGTCATAACCTAATGCCATATACATTTTGGAAATTGTTATAAATAATTCTTCATGAGAAATATTTTTTTCTTTTGATATTGCTATTTTTATTAGGGAGTTCATTTGTTTTCTTGATACTTGTTTTAGATATTCTTTAGAAAATTTTTTTCCTGAAATAATAATATTTTTTTCTGTAATATTATTTACTCTTACTAAGAGATGAAATTTGGTGTATATTAATAATTCCCATTCATTTTCTATTTTTAAAAGAGCTAGAGGATGGAATTCTTTATCTTGGTCAATATTTTCTATTAATCCTTCTAAGTAGGGATTTGATTGAATTTTTTTATCTTTTAAAAGTTTAATGTTAAAAATAGTATTTAAATTGGAGTTATTTAAAAGTGGATAAAATTTATCATTTGGTAATGTTTCTAAATATTTTTTTACTTTTTCTTGTGCTAATATAGAGCTAGATAAATTTTTGCTATTAAAGATGAATGTTCTTACTTCTTCACTTATTAGATCTAGTATTTCTTTTTTTAGGCGATTTGGGGGAAGGGTTATTACTTTTTCATAGAAATAGTTATCAGATAGCAATACCATTTTTTTATCATCTGATATGTTTAAAAAAATGATATTTAATTCTACTGGTTTTAAGTCCATAATTTTTTTATTTAATATTAATTTTTTGAATTCTTCTGCTGACATATTTTGAAAGTATTGGCGAAGTTCTATAATATTTTTTTGCTGATTCATCATTTTATTATTCCTTTCTGTTAGATATAGATAAATTGTATCAAAAGATATTTTTTTAGGCAAGTGAGGATAATAAAAAAATAAGATTATATAAATCTTATTTTTTATTAAAATGTATAACCACCATCTACACCAATATTTTGAGATGTAATATATCTTGCTTCTTCGCTACATAAGAATGCTACCATATTGGCAATATCAATAGGATCTTGAGGTTTTCCATTAGGAGTTCCTTTATTCCATTCTTTCCATACTTCTTCTCTTTTTTGTAAATCACTTCCTGCAATTTGATCAAGTATTTCTTCCCACATACTGGTTCTAATAATTCCTGGACAAATACAATTGACTGTTACATTATCTAATGCGGCTTCTCTACCTAAAGATGCTGTTGCTGCTAAAACGGCTGCTTTAGTAGCACTATAAACACTGAATCCTCCTAAGCAAGCTTTTGCTGCGATTGAAGACATATTAACTATCTTTCCAAATTTTTGTGGTCTCATTAATGCTAATGCTTCACGACAAGAATATAATGTTCCTTTAATATTAACATCTATTGATAAATCTATATCATGTAGGCTTTGTTTTGTAATTTCTTCCGTTAAGCAAACTCCAGCACTATTTACTACAAAATCTACTCTTCCCCATTCTTCAATTATTTTTTCATACATGTGATGAACACTATTGTAATCTCTTACATCTAAAGAGTATGCAATTGCATCTACTCCATATTTTTTTATTTCATTGCAAACTTCTTCACATCTTTCTGGAATTTTATCTGCAACTAATACTGATGCTCCATTTTTTGCAAAAAGTAAGGCACATTCTCTACCAAGTCCACTACCGCCTCCTGTTACTAATGCTTTTTTTCCTTTAAAATTAAATTCCATTTACTTACCTCTTTTCTATTTTCTTTTTAATTATATCATAAATTAGTATAAATATATGAATAATCTTTAAAATACTTATTATTTTTTTACTCTGGTAATCCTCCTGTTAATGTTAAATGGACAGTGGCATCATCACCTACGATAATTCCTTCTGGAATACTTTGGGAGACAACGTATCCTTTGCCTTCTAGTTCATATTTTACTCCCATTAGTTTTAAAATATTCATGGCATCTTTATAAGATAATCCTACTAAATTAGGCATTGCTTTATTATATTTATCTGTTAATAACGCAACAACACTTCCTTTATAAAGTTTTTGGTTAGCACTTGGATATTGGGAAATAATTTTTTCTCCAGTACCTAGTATATATAATTTAGTATGAGTTTCTAATTCACTTTTAATATTACTTGTATTTTTATTAATATAATTTTTTAATTTATAAGTTGTTGTTTTATTGTTATCTGATACGATATTTAGATATTTACTAGTATTTACTATTACATCTTTAACAGCAGGTGCTACATAATTTGCTGTATCTTTTGGTTTCTTTAATCCTGTATAAATAATAATTTCTGGATTATCAGTAGGATAAATTCCTGCAAAGGAATAAATATAATCTGATGCTCCCCTCATATAAGTACCTGTTTTTTCATCATAGATTTGTGCTGTACCAGTCTTTCCCATTATTGGATATCCTTCCATGTAATAAGCACTTCCAGTACATTTTTTAGAATCATTGCAAACAACACTTTTCATTAATTCTTTAATTTTGGAAATGTTATTTGCATCACTTACTACATCTATGACTTCTGCCATTTCTTCTTGTTTTACTTTCTTAGTATTAGAGTCAACTATCTTAGAAACGATATAAGGTCTTAATAATTTTCCGTCATTACTGATTGCTGTTAGGGCTTGAACCATTTGAATTGGCGTTATAGTTATTGCTTGTCCAAAAGTTGCTGATGCAGCATCAACGTCATAATTAAATCTGACTTTACCACTGACTTCTCGATTTAAAGTAAAACCTGTCTTTTTTCCAAATCCATAATTGCTATAACAACTTTTTAATGTTTTTTTATCAATCATATTACTTCGAAGTAATCCAGCGGCTCCCACATTAGAACTCATTGCAAATCCATAATCATAGGTAATAGTTCCCCATCCTACTTTATTCCAATCATGGACAACTGTTTTACTTCCATCATTTGCTACATATTCAATTTCTCCAGATTGATAAGTACTATTTCCATCATAATTTCCTTTATCCATAGCACATAAATAACTAAATACTTTCATTGTACTTCCTGGTTCATAAGAAAGTCCTGTCATTAAATCTACATAACTAGTCATATTCTTTTTATTAGGATCAAAAGAAGGTGAAGTACTATAAGATAAAATTGAGCCTGTCTTGGCATCAGCAACAATCATAAATCCCCATTCTGCTTTACTATCAGTCATCATTTTTTTTACAGCATTTTCCGTAAATAATTGAATATTGCTATCAATGGTTAAATAAATATTATCTCCATTTTCTGCCTCTTCTATATATTCTCGTCCATTAGCTATTTTATAACCATTCCGATCTTTTTCATACGTTTTATAACCACTTCGACCAGTTAAGTTTTCATTAAAGTATTCTTCTATTCCCAGTTGTCCTACCTTCCATACATTGCCATCAGAATCTTTTTCATTAATAGTATAACCTACCGCATATGAAGCAAAGTCTCCGTTTGGATAATATCTTTTTGTACTTGCTACAAAGTCTATTCCAGGAAGGTTTAAATTTTTTATTTCTTCCATTTGTATTTGACTTAAATTTCTCCCACCAGGTCCAAGTTCTACTTGATAAGCATCTTTTTTTAATAAAATTTTTAATACTTCTACATCCATATTTAAATAAGGGGCTAACTTTTCAGCGGTAATATCTGGATCTACTACATGAAGTGGTTTTTCACTTCCTTTACTTCTACTTTTATCTAAATAAGCAATAACAGTGTAACTCGCAACATCTTCTGCTAAGATATTTCCTGATTTATCTAGGATACTTCCTCTTTTTGGTAGGAGTGTTTCTTCTTTGGTATTTCTATTTTTAATAAATGCTGTAATGGTTTCGTTTCCTACTTGATAGTCTGTTGTACAAAGATAAATGATTCTTCCTGCAAAGATACAAAAAAGGAAGATAGTTAGAGGAAACATGATATAATTTGGTTTTATTTTATTTATATTTAATTTCTTTTTCCTCGCCATATATTCCCTTCTTTCTTCTTTTAAAATACTTATTTAGATTTATTTTATTGTTTTAATATTTTCACTGTGATAAGTTAGTCCATATCTTTCACTAATTTCTTTAATATTATCTAAAGATGTCATTTCATCTATTTTCATATTTAAACTTTCTATTCTTTTTCTTTGTTTTTCTACTTCAGCTTCTTGTTTTTGAATATCTAAATTCATTTGGGCTAATGATGTTTCACAGAAAACTATTCCTACAATTAAAAGTATGATAATTACTGCGAATAATTTATAGATAAATCTTTCTAAACTACTTAAGAATGTTTTTTTCTTCTTCTTTTTCATTTTATTTAATCCTTTCAATTACCCTAAGTCTTGCACTATGGGCTCTTGTATTTTCATTTAATTCTTCCCTACTTGCTACAATTCCTTTCGAAATAATTTTATATTTTGGTAAATACTCTTCTGGAATAAATGGTAAATTTTTAAATTCTTTAGGAATGCTACTATATTCTTGAAACATATTTTTTACCATTCTGTCTTCTAATGAATGAAAGCTAATGACGCAGCATCTTCCTCCTATATCTAATAAATCTAGAGCCTGTTTTAATCCTGTTTTTAAAACGTCTAATTCATGATTTACTTCAATTCTTATTGCTTGGAAGGTTTTTCTTGCTGGGTGTCCATCTCTCATTGCTTTCATTGGCATACTCATTTTAATGATATCTACTAGTTGAAAAGTTGTTTCTATAGGTTGTTTTTCTCTTTCTTTAACGATATTTTTAGCAATACTTGTTGCATATTTTTCTTCTCCATAATCTCTTAATATTCTTACTAATTCAGAATAAGAATATGTATTTACTACATCATGAGCAGAAAATGATGAAGTTGTATCCATTCTCATATCTAATTTTGCATTTTGATGAAAACTAAATCCTCTTTTCGCATCATCAATTTGTACAGATGATACTCCTAAGTCAAAAAGAATACCATCTACTTTATTAACTTGATAATCCGCTAGTTTTTCTTTTAATTTTGAAAAATTACTTCTAATGATGGTGTAATGATTTGAAATTGTTTTTAATTTTTCATCACTTTTCTCAATAGCAAAATCATCTTGATCGAAACCATATAAATGTCCATTCGTTAATTTTTTTAAAATCTCGCTACTATGTCCTGCATAACCTAGGGTAGCATCAACGTAAATACCATCTTCTTTTATATTTAAGTTAGTAATAACTTCATTTAATAAAACACTTTTATGATACATTAGCATCACCTCATATTAAGTTAATTATATCATGAATTTATATTATTTCATAAAAAAAAGAATGTACTTTACATTTTAGTTAACATTCTTTTTTATAGTAGATTGATTATATTTAGTAAACTTAATTGTTTATTTCTTTTAAATATTTTTCTAATCTTTCATTAGACTTTTTTAAAACAACTTCATTATTCATATCCATATTACTATATAATTCACCTTGTAATGCAATTAATAAAGTTAATATTTGGTCTTTATCTTTTAATTCTCCATTTTCATAGCATATTTTTACTTCTTCTTTTTCTTTGGAGAAATTATCATAATCATCTAAATAATTATCTAATACTTTTAATGCTGCAATTTGATTTTTATAATTTTTAATTATTTTTTCTTCTTGTTCTTTTTTTGTATCTTTTTTTTCATCTATAATTTCATTTTCTAAACTTGAAGTAATATTAATATAATCATTTAAATAAAGTGAATAATAATATGTAGTAATTTCAATATTTTCACATAAACTTCCTTCTCCTACTTCTTCTGATACTACTTCATATTTTAAATTATCTAAATATTTTTTTTCTACTCTACTAACATAATATTCTTGTTGTTCTTTCAAAGAAGACAAATTATATTTTTCAATTATTTCATCAGATGGTTTATTTCTTAAATATGAATTTTCTCCTGTTGTTAAAAATACATTAACTATATCTTTCTGTGATACTATTTTTTTTAAATTATCTATAGTAGTTTCTTCAGAGGTTATTGCACTAATATTATTTATAACTTCATTTTTTATTTCTTCTTTTTTTTCTTGTGTATAGTTATAAACTGGTTTCTTTATGATACTAGTTTTTGAATTACCTGAAAAGTTTTTTAAGTTTATTAGTAAAATTATAATGATTAAGCAAATAATAATTAATGCTATTAAAAATTCTTTTTTCTTATATTTCATTTTACCTCCTTAATTTATAACTATCCTTGAGTCCTAGATGCTGTTTTACCATGTGTTGTTCTAACATATCCATATACATATGCACTTGAACGATAATAATGCCATTTTTTTGAAGTTGGGATGCTTGGATGAGTATTTTCAAAATATGCACCACCATAACCAGTGTTTTTACACTTTCCTACCTCATTTTTAGTATAGTTATAGCATCCTTGCTGTCCGGATCCATTACTACTATCTGCATAACAGATTTTTCCTGACGCTGGACTATCATCTACATTCCAATTAAAGTTAAACTGATATTTCTGTTTACTAAATTTACATACACTTGGTAAAGAATAACTACTCTTTTTAGAAGACGTTGCATAAATATTCCAATTTGGATATAAATTAACAGTACAATCAGACGTATTAATGTTACAAATATCATTAGGGTGATAATTGGTTTGTTGATTGTAGCAATTTCCAGAACCAGCAGTTCCTGTACACCATTCTCTTCCACTTATAGGAGAATGGTGTGGTTGATCCAAATATATCCATTCTTTATTTTGGACATTTAATAAATCCCAGACTTCATTTATTGTTTTTCTATGCATACATGTGTCACCATTATTCATAATGACTCCACTAGAATTTGCTTTAACAGCTGGATTATTACTTGCTAAAGTACTTCCCCCTGTGTGATATTGGATACAAATCGTCGTTGCAACTCTAGCAAAATTTGCTGTTATGGTTGTATTTCCTGTTATTGTTCCACTTGATGAGGACCAACTCATCGAACTCTTATATCCATTAACTTGTGTTGATGTCGCAGTTACTTTTGTTCCATTGGAAAAAGATAAGGTACCACCACTTACACTATATGTTGTTCCATATGGAACACTTACGGAAGATGAACTTACTGTACCATAAGATGTATTATTTCTAGCAATTGTTACTGTATAATTATTTATAGTACATCTAGCATACAAAGTAATTGAAGAACTAATGGTAACATTTGTTTGTCCTGAACTATATGTTGTTCCACTTCCAGCAGAATTAGTATTCCAATTACAGGTGTATCCATTTCTTGAGATAGTTGCTAAATTTGCAGTACCACTACCATTCCAATGGGCAGTTACACTATAATTAGTGCTAATTGATTTTGTCTCTCCAAATGAGGCAATACGGTTTCCAGATGAATCATACCAACCTTGTCCACCGAGAGATACTTGTTGACTCGAACTACTACTCGTAGCCCCAGTAGAATTTGTATTATATGTAATTGTATATGATTTACTTGATGAAGCAAAGGTTGCTGATGCTGATGAATTATAATTAGCTGTTAAAGTTCCATTTGCCGCTCCATAAGTATATGTTCCATTCGAAAATGATCCAGAGCCTGATAAACTCCATCCTGAAAAACTTCTATAAGCTGTTGTTGCTCCCGGAGTTGATCCTCCATTACCATTATAGTTAATTCTATAATAAGCATTTGTTGAAGGGTTTCCTATTGATTTTGTTGTTCCATTTACTTGAGTAAATGTAGAACTATTTGTTGTTCCATTCCATACTCCACCGTT
>CAKOUR010000013.1 GCA_934120635.1 uncultured Bacilli bacterium
ATATTATATAATTTT
The DNA here is from genome assembly GCA_934120635.1 of uncultured Bacilli bacterium. Taxonomy (GTDB): domain Bacteria; phylum Bacillota_I; class Bacilli_A; order RF39; family UBA660; genus RUG11198. The sequence continues at coordinate 16 of CAKOUR010000013.1, forward strand.
ATTTTATCTTTGCAATTTAACATGATGTACCTCCATTTCTAGAGAATACCTCTTTCATTGGTTATATATAATATCATTTTTTTAAGATTTGTCAATTCCCTCTATAGGGAATAGTAGTATTTAGTTAGATTTTAAATAATCTTCTAATTCAGATAATTTTATTTTATTAGATAGATTTTCAATAAAGACTTCATTAGAATAATTGAATATTAAGAAAGTTTTATCTTTTATGATAATTCTATTAGGTTCAATATAAGTTAAATTAGTTCTATCTATTTTTCTGATATTACCATTTATGATTTTAGGTGTAGTCTTTGCAAACTCACATATCAGTTCTAATTTCTTTCTCAACGATTCTTCAATAGGTAATTCTTCTTTAATAATATTTACCATAATACCATCCTTTCTTCTAGGATAGTTTTTAACAACAAAAAACTAATCCATTTCTGAATTAGTTATTTATCAAGCTCGAAAAGTTCGAGCAGAATTCCTCTTGGTAGCGAGAGGGGGGGTCGAACCCTCGACCTATCGGGTATGAACCGATCGCTCTAGCCAACTGAGCTATCTCGCCAAAAGCAATATAATCATATCATAGTTTTTTTGCTTTGACAATATATTTTTGTTAAATTTCAAGATAAAATGTTATAGTTGGTTACTATTTATTGTTTAATTAGAGATTGAATCTCGGATTTTTAACTTAAGATTTATTTTTAGGAAAGTGCTGAAGAAGTATTTTTCTTTTTATTTCTTACATCTTTTTTTAAATATAAAAATAAATTTTAAGGAAGGGATACTATTTTTAAAAAGAATATGCTATAATATATTTTATAGTAGAAAGAAGGGAAATAAATATGACATTGAGTAGTATGATAACGGTATTACAAAAAATTATTGATATCTCTTTAGTTTGGATTTTGATTTATTCTGTATTAAAGAGTTTGAAAGATAATGTCAAAATGATATTAATTTTTAAGGGAGTAATCATTATTGTTTTTGTTAAATTATTGAGTGATTATTTAAATTTAACGACTGTTGGGTTACTTTTAGAGTATGTGATTATGTGGGGGCCTCTTGCTTTAATTATTATTTTTCAGCCTGAAATTAGGAATATTTTGGAGCATTTGGGTAGACAGCAGATTTTGACAAGACATCGAGTTTTAACGATGGATGAGAGAGAAAAAATGGTTTATGAGATTATGAATGCTGTTGAATATTTGAGAAAGTCAAGGATTGGTGCTTTGATTGTTATTGAGAGGGATATTAGTTTAAGAGACTATATTGAAAGAAGTAAGGGAATTTATGCTGATATTTCTTCGGAGTTATTGATTTCTATCTTTTTTCCGAGAAATCCTTTACATGATGGTGGGGTAATTATTCAAGGAAATCGGATTACTAGTGCTGGTGCTGTTTTTCCAATTAGTTTAAATACGAAGATTAATAAGAGATTGGGTACAAGGCATCGTGCTGCTTTAGGTATTAGTGAAGAGTCTGATGCTATTGCTTTAGTGGTAAGTGAAGAGACTGGAAAAATTTCTATTGCTATTGGAGGAGTACTTAATTATAATTTGTCTATTGATGATGTTCGAATGATGTTGGTTGAGGAATTGAAACCTAAACATGAGATATTGCTTGATGATGAGTTTGAAGATGAGGAAGTAGAGGGTGGTGAGAAACATGAAGATCATTAAGAATTTGGTTCAATTTATCGCTGCTTTCTTTAAGGCAATTTATAAGGTTATTGATCGGGTAATTATTATTCCTATTACTAAGTTTATTGTGATGATTACTGATAAGTTGGGAAATAGGACTGACCGGTTTGAAAAGTGGATTACGAAGAAGAATACGTTAATATTTATTTCTTTAATTCTTGCTATTGGGTTATTTATGTATGTAGATAGTGAGTCTACAACGATTATTACGGATAGTGCTGAAGTTTTATATGGACAAAAAGTAAAGGCAACTTATAATAATAATACTTATGTTGTGGAAGGTTTGCCTAAGAGTGTAGATGTTACTTTGATTGGGCGTAAGGTTGATTTGTATTTGGCGAAGCAATTAGCGACTGGTGTTGTTACTGCTGATTTGTCTGGATTAGGAGAAGGAATGCATACTATAAAATTAGAGTATGATTGTTCTATTCGTTCTGTTGAATATAAGTTGGCGCCTTCTTCTGTTAATGTGACTATTTATCCTAAGGTTTCTCAAACTAGAACTGCTGGAATAGAGATTATTAATAAGAATAAGTTAGATAAGAAGTTATCTATTGGTGATGTTACTTTAAATAATTCTGAGATTGTTATTAAGGGAGCTGAACATACTTTAAATAAAGTTTCTACAGTTAAGGCTTTGGTTGATGTTAGTAAGATGATGAATCCTAAGATTGGTACAACTACTATTGATGATATTAAGCTGGTTGCTTATGATTCTAATGGGGATGTTGTGAAGGGATTAGAGATGGAGCCTAATCGTTTGAGTGCGAAGGTGGTTGTAAATTCTCCTAGTAAGGAAGTTCCATTGAAAGTTGTTCCTACTGGTAATTTAGAGTTTGGTAAGGCAATTGATAATATTACTACTGATGTTACTAAGGTTACTGTTTATGGGGATCAAGATGTTCTTGATACGATTGAGTATGTTCCTGTTGAGGTAGATGTTTCTAAATTAAGTGAGAATAAGAGCTATGATGTTGTGATTTCAAAGCCTTCTCGTATTAAAGAGATATCGGAGACTAATGTGAAGGTTAATATTACTTTAGGTACGGAGGTTACGAAAGAGGTTCAGAATGTTTCTATTGAAACAATAAATTTGGATACGAATCGTTATAAAGCTGTTGCTGTTGGAGAGAATTCTAGTAAGACAACGGTGGTTGTAAAGGGAACGAAGAGTGTTCTTGATACGATTGATGATTCTACAATTAAGGCACAAGTAGATTTAAATGGATATGGTGAAGGAGAATATGAAATTGCTGTAAAAGTTACAGGAGAGGATAATAAGGCGACATATAATCCTAAAACAACGAAAATTAAAGTAAAAATTAGTAAAAAGTAAGTATTTTCTCTTGACAATTAGCATTTAGTTTAATATAATTGACAAGAAAGAAACAGAAAGAAGATGTATTCATCTCACCTGATTACTTTAAAAGTGATAGGTAAAAAGCTAATAATACTTTATAGAATATAGAATAATAATGGCTTTTTAGAAATGAATACAGTCTTTACTGTATTCATTTTTTATGGAGGTGTTTGATATCGCAAACAATAAAGATAACTTGATTAATGAGCAGATTAGAGCAAAAGAAGTGATGGTAATTGGTCCTAGTGGGGAACAATTAGGAGTGAAGAGTAGAAAGGATGCCCTTACTTTGGCATCTTATGCTGGATTTGATTTGGTACTAATGAGTGAAGGTGCTAATCCGCCAGTTTGTAAGATTATGGATTATAATCGTTTTAAGTATGAGAAGAAAAAGAAGACAAAAGAAGCTCAAAAGAAACAAAGAGAAGCAATGATAGATATTAAAGAATTTCGTTTGTCTGTAACGATTGATAAGCATGATTTTGATACTCGTGTAAATAATGCTAAGAAAGCGTTATTAAGAGGCGATAAGGTGAAAGCAAGTATTCGTTTTAAAGGTCGCCAGATTGCTCATCCGGAACTTGCTAAGGAAGTACTAAAGAGATTTGAGGAATCTTTAAGTGATATTGCAGAAGTAGAAATTCAACCTAAGATGGAAGGTAGAAGTATATTTATGCAACTTACACCGAAAAAATAGAAGGAGAATTAATTATGGCTAAGAAATTAAAAGTAAAAAAGATTAAAAAGAAAACACATAGTGGTCTTAAAAAAGCGTTAAATGTAAGACAAAGTGGATCTATTTCCATTAAGAGTCAAGGAACAAGACATAATACAGGAAAAAATAGTGCAAAGAGAAGTAGACAAAAGAGAAAAAGTAATGGATTAAATCATTCAGATTTAAAAAGAGTTAAAGATTTAATATAGGATGAGGGAGTGAAGAATTATGACAAGAGTTAAAGGTGGCACTGTTGCACGTGCAAGAAGAAAGAAAGTATTAGATCAAGCAAAAGGTTATTTTGGTAGTAAACATAGATTATATAAGACTGCTCATGAACAAGTAATGCATTCTGGGCAATATGCTTTTAGAGATAGAAGACAAAATAAGAGAAACTTTAGAAAATTATGGATTACAAGAATAAATGCTGCTTGTCGTGAGAATGAAATTAGTTATTCTAAATTTATTAATGGATTATCTAAGGCTGGAGTTACTATTAACAGAAAGATGTTAAGTGAACTTGCTATTGATTCTCCAGAAGCGTTTTCTGATTTAGTAGCTATTGCTAAGAGTAGTTTAGAAGGAAAAACTTATGAACCTGCTGTTAAAACTGTTAAGAAAGAAGAAGTGAAGGAAGAAAAAGCAACAACTAAGAAGTCTGCTGCTAAGAAAACTTCTACTACTGCAGAAAAGAAGACAACTACAAAGAAAGCTACTACAACAACTAAAAAAACTACTACTAAGAAAGCTACGACTAAAAAGGAAGCTGAATAGTTGGTATTGTAAGATAGAGTGTATCTATCTTTTTTTCTTGTTTAATATTTGTAATAAAAATTTGAATATGCTATAATTTTTTTAGTTAAAATTATTTTGATGAAGGAGTAATGAGATGAAAGTAGGAATATATACATTAGGTTGTAAGGTAAATATTTATGAAAGTGAGTATGTAGAGGAATTGTTAAAAAATCATGGTTATATAATTGTTCCTTTTGATGAGATGGCAGATATTTATATAATTAATACTTGTAGTGTTACTAATGAGAGTGATCGGAAGTCTAGGAAGATGATTCATCAGGCTAAAAAAAGAAATGATAAGGCTGTTATTGTTGTTATGGGGTGTTATAGTCAGACTCATGCTGAAGCAATTGATGCAGATATTGTTATTGGTTCACAGGATAAGAGTAAGATTTTGGAATATTTGGATCAGTATTTTTCTCATTCAGAGGCTATTAAGAAGTTATATAATGTTCGGGAGGAAACTTTTTTTGAAGCGATGAATATTCATCATTTTGATAATCATACTAGGGCTTTTGTAAAGATACAAGATGGGTGTAATGCTTTTTGCAGTTATTGTATCATTCCTTATGCTAGGGGGAGAGCTAGGAGTAAAAAGTATGAAGATGTAGTATCGGAAGTATCAGAATTAGTTTTGAACGGATATCAAGAAATTGTTTTAACAGGAATTCATACGGGTAGATATGGGTTAGACTTGGAGAATATGAATTTAGAGAAATTGCTTAGACGTTTGGTAGAGATTCCTAATATTTATCGAATAAGACTTTCTTCTATTGAAGTGAATGAAGTAACTGATGGGATTATTGATTTGATGAAGAGTTCTCCTGTTATTGCTAGACATTTGCATATTCCACTTCAAAGTGGTTCAGATAAAATTCTTCGAAAGATGAATCGGTGCTATGATGTGGCTGAGTTTGAAGAGAGGATTAAAAAAATTCGTGAGATTGATCCAGATATTTCTTTGACTACGGATTTGATTGTTGGTTTTCCTGGTGAGATGGAGGAAGACTTTTTGGAAACTTTGGATACTTTGAAGAGGATTCATTTTACGAAGATTCATACTTTTCCTTATTCGAAAAGAGAGAATACTCCTGCTAGTGTGATGAAGAATCAGGTTGATGGTACAGTGAAGAAGAGAAGGGTAAAGGAAGTATTGAAGTTATCTAATGAGATGGAGAGGGCTTTTTATGAAAAATACTTAGGTAGAACTTTGCCTGGTCTTAGTGAACGTTCTAAGAAGGGAGAGGTTTCTATTTTGACTAGTAATTATATTCAGGTATCTGTTGAGGGGAATATTCCTAATAATAAGTGTTGTTTGGTAAAGATTACTAAAATTGATGATCAGCAGAAAGTTTATGGTGAATTTGTTTCTTATTTAGAAAAATAGGTGTCAGTATTTTTGTATAGTAAAAGTATTTTGATGTAAATTTATTGAATATCATTTTTATTTATTATATAATTGTAGTAGAAGGATGTGTAGGAAATGAAAAAAAGAACGTTTAGTGCGGTAATTTTATTGATTATTTTAGTTGGATCAGTGTTTTTAGGTTATCAGGCTTTTGGAATTGTTATGTTGATTGCTTCTCTTATTGGTTATCATGAGTTATTTCAAATTAAGTATGAAGATAAAAGACAAAATATTGCTATGATACAACTATTGGGATATTTTAGTTTGATTCTTTTAGTTTTGAATGATATATTTTTCTCTTTGGATAATAATATTTTAGTAGTATTACCAATATTGGCACTTACTATTCCTATTGTTTTTTATCGGGATTATGATATTTATAATATTAATGATGCTTTCTTTATTATTGGATGTGTATTTTTTTTAGGATTTAGTTTTCATAATATTGTTTTTATGGCGAAGATGGATATTTATAGGTGTATTTTTATTTTTTTGATTGCTTTTACGACAGATACATATGCTTATATAGGAGGGAAACTTATTGGAAGACATCCATTGACAGAGATTTCTCCTAAGAAGACAGTAGAGGGTAGTGTTATTGGAACTATTATGGGTGTTTTGGTTGGTGGAGTATATTATAATTTAGCTATTGGGGGATTAAATTTTGTTGAGATTGGTTTTATTTGTTTGATTTTGACTCTTTTATCTGAATTTGGTGATTTGGTTATGAGTAGTATTAAAAGATATTATCATAAAAAAGATTATTCTAATTTAATTCCTGGTCATGGGGGAATTTTAGATCGTTTTGATAGTGTTTTATTTGTTTCTTTAGGACTTAGTATTATTATGGCTATTCTTTAAAGGGGAGGAATTTTATGTTAAGTTTAGTTTTATTTATTATTATATTGGGGACAATTGTCTTGATTCATGAATTGGGACATTTTCTTTTTTCTAAATTATTTGGTGTATATGTTTATGAATATTCTATTGGTATGGGAAAAAAGATTTTTTCTAAGAAGCCTAAGAATAGTGAAACGGAGTATAATATTCGATTATTTCCTATTGGTGGTTTTGTTCGGCTTGCTGGTGAAGAGGGTGAAGATGGGGATAATGATGTTCCTTTAGAGAGAAAACTTTATAAGAAAAGTTTTTGGCAAAGATTTTTGATTTTCTTTATGGGACCTGGTTTTAATATGCTTCTTGCCCTTGTGACTTTGTTTGTGATGTGTTTGATTTTTGGGGGAAGTTTGGCTACTTTACAGGTAGATAAGTTACCTTCTGATTATCCAGCTTATCAGGCTGGTCTTCGTAATGGGGATACCATTCTTTCTGTTAATGGGGAGAAGGTTTCTACTTGGACACAAGCTAGGTTAAAGATTGCTACTTCAAAAGAGGGGAGTACTTTACGTTTTAAGGTAGAAAATACTTCTGGGGAAATTAAGAATATTAAAGTTTCTCCTAAGAAAGAGAAAGATGAAGATGGTAATGTAAAATATGTTTATGGAGTAAGTAGTAAGACAATTAAAATGAAGGGGTTTGGAAATAGTATTCAATATGCTGTTTTAGAAACAAAAGATATTATTTTTTCTATGGGAACTACATTGAAATATTTATTTACAGGTAAATTGGGGGTTAATGATCTATCTGGTCCTGTTGGTATTTATGAAGTTGTTGATCAACAATCACAGTATGGTATTGCTAGTCTTTTATATTTACTTGCATATTTGAGTATTAATGTTGGAATAATTAATTTAATTCCTTTTCCAGCTTTTGATGGAGGACATATTTTGTTTTTACTAATTGAAAAGATTCGGAGAAAGCCAGTTTCTTCTAATGTGGAGGCTACGATTACGGGAATTGGATTTATTTGTATGATTTTATTGATGATATATGTTACTTGTCATGATGTGATTAATTTATTTCATTAGAAGGAGCTTAATGGCTTCTTTTTTTATTCGACATTTTTCTTTAAAAATGTTATACTGATGTCGTGAGGAGTGAATAGAGTGAAAAAGAAACGAAAGAGAGTAAAAGGGAAAAAAATATTTATATTTGTTGGAGTAGTTATTTTAATTATTGTTATTTTTTTTGCTTATCTTGTTGTTCATGATTTACAGCAAGAAGATCTTTTAAAACAAGAAGTTATTAATGTTTCTAATAAAGATTTATTTAAAGATGATTATCGTATTGAAGTAAAAACTACAGGAGACTATGCTTATATTGAAGAAGCAGTAAAGAAATTTTATAAAGAATTATCGGATAATGTTAAAGTAATTTTTGAAAATTTTGATAATGATGAATTTACTACTATTTTAGCACCAGCAACTTTAGAAAAAGAAAGACCAAATTTTGAAAATAGTTATCAGTTGTTAAGTTCTACAAAGAAAAATACAATAGATGCTTTAAATCACATTATGCTTTTATGTGATGAAGATTATATTAAAAAACTTATTGATAAAGAAAAAGTTGATGATTATTCTTATGATTTATATTTGGAGTTAATGTATACGAAAGATGATATTAAGGAACTTACTGAATTAAAGAATAGTATGGGAAATTTATCTCAAGATATTGAGCAGTTTTTAGGTAAAGTGGAAGAAGTTTTGGATTTTTTAAAGAATAATAATTCTTCTTGGACGGTTGGGGATAATCAAATTTATTTTAATTCTAATGAATTGGTTGTACAATATAATAATTTGTATGATGAATTACAAAAATTAAGTAGTAAGTTATCAGATGATTCAAAGTCTTTAAATGGTAAATCTTCAAATCAAATTCAATCAAAGGCTAATCAGGTTTAATAAAAAGTACCTCGTTTATGGTTGAGGTACTTTTTATAGTTCTTTAGTGATAATTAGTGTATTTAAAATATTTTTACTTCCTACTAATATTTTTAGCCAGTAATTGTCTAAAGAACTAATCATTACTTTTTCTTCATCACTGGAAGCATGAATAAATTGGTTGTTTCCAATATAAATTCCGACGTGTCCTGGATAACGGTTACTTGGTGTTGGGGTTGTATCATTTAAAGATTGTCTGTGAAAAAATATAAGATCTCCTATTTCTAATTCTTTAATGTATTCTTTTTTGTGTGAGTCGTTTTCTATATATTTTTTTAAGGTTCCTATAGTGCTAGTCATTTGTTTGGTGGTATCTCCAATTCCATAGCCATTTTCTTCAATGTCTATGTTAAATAATTCTTTATAAATATATTTTGTTAGTCCTGAACAATCAAAACTGTCTGGTCCTATATTTCCCCATATATAAGGTTTATTTAATTGAATTGTTAGGAAATCAAGGATATTTTTTTGATATAATTCTTTCATTTTTCCCTCCATTAAAATATATGTTATTGTTTTAAAAAAATAAAGATTACATATATTTTAATATGAATATAAATTTATTAATAAAAGGTATTGCTATTGGAGTAGCAAAAATAGTTCCTGGATTTAGTGGTGCTATTTTGATGATTAGTTTTGGGTTATATGATAAAACAATTGAGGCAATTACTAATTTTTTTGTTCATCCGAAAAAAAATTTTTCTTTTTTGTTTTCTCTTTGTATAGGAATTATGATAGGAATTGTGCTATTTAGTAGAGTGATTTCTTATTTTCTTATTTCTTTTCCTCTTTTTTCGTCTGCTTTTTTGATTGGGCTTATTGCTGGTGGGTTCCCTCTTTTAAAAAAGGAAATTTCTTTTTCACGTGATTTTTTCTTCGTTATTGGGGCAATGGTAATGATTGTTTTTCTTTCATTTTTTGTAGGAGATAGTGTTTATGTGGTAAAAAATACTTATCAGGATATGTTAATTTTTGTTTTTTCTGGTTTCTTGGAGGCGGTAGGGACTGTTGTTCCGGGGGTTAGTTCTACTTCTTTATTGATGTTAGTAGGAATCTATCATTATTTTGTTAAAGTATTAGGCAATCTTTTTATTCCTTCGCTTCTTTGTAAGAATTTATTTTTTCTCATTCCTTTTAGTATTGGTTTTATTTTAGGGGTAATTCTTCTTTCGTTATTTATCCGCTATCTTTTTCTTCACTATCGAAAAAAGACTTTTGCTATTATTTTTGGTATTTCATTAGCAACAATTGTCATTTTGGTTGTTCAAATGATTCAAGATATTTCTAATATTTTTTCTTTAATTGGTTGTGCCTTTTTATTAATTATAGGATTTTTTACGACAATGAAGTTAAATTAAAAAGGATTATTTCTTTCGAAGTAATCCTCTTAATCCTTTTAGTTCTTTGGTTAGTGGCATAAATGGTTTTACATCAATATGAGGGAAGGCATTTAGTAATCTGTTTTGGAAAATCTTGTGTCCTTCTTTCATTCTATCACTGACCATTTTTTTGAATTCTGTAGTGGAATCTTTTTTGGCTTCAATATTAGAAATTGTCTTTTTAAATCGGTTCATAATATTAAAGGATATTGCAGTATCAGTAATTAATATAATAAATAAAATAATTCCAATAATCATTATAGCATTTTTACTAAGTTGATTTAGTATTTCATTTAAAATGGGATGAGAAATATAGATGATAGCGACTCCTCCAAGTCCAAATAGTATTGCATTTTCGCCACAAATGCGTCCATTTAGATTAAATTTTTTTTCACTATAATTCCAAAGCCTAGTTTTAAATAACTTTTCCATAATATAGCTGGTGAAGTATTCTAATACAGAACAAATAACAACACTAAGTAAAAAGACCGTAATAATATTATCTTTATATTGTTCCAAATAAAGAATCATTCCTAAAGAGCCACATCCATATATTGGACAATATGGACCAATTAAGAATCCTCGATTGACAAAGTGAATCGGTTTTACTTGTAGACTAACGAAAGTAGATTCTACTATCCATCCAATAACAGAATAGGCAAAGAAAATAATAAAATAATAAAAAAATGTTTGCATATATAACTCCTTTACTTTTAAGAGTATATCATTTTTTATTATTTTAAACAACTGTATTTAAAAAATTACTCTATTAGTTAATTTAGATAAATTTGGGAATAATTTATGCTATTTTGTTATAGAAGGGTAAGTGACGTTATGAGAGGAAAATTAATTGTTATAGAGGGAACGGATTGTTCAGGAAAAGAAACACAGGCAAGTTTATTGGTCAAAAAATTAAATGAAATGGGGATAAAGTCCCAAAAATTATCTTTTCCTAATTATGAAACGGCAACAGGAAAAATTATTGGTTCATGTTATTTAGGTAAAGAAGATTTATGTAAAAAATATTTAAAGGATAATAATGGTTGGTTTAAAGAAGGAGCTAGTAATGTAGATGGGATGGTTTCTTCTTTGTATTATGCTGCGGATAGAAAATATAATATTATGGAATGTGAAAGTTTATTGTCACAAGGTATTAATGTTATTTTGGATCGTTATACTTTTTCTAATATGGCACATCAAGGTGGAAAAATTATTCGTCAAGAAGAAAGATTTCAATTTTTTAAAAAAATTGAAACAGTGGAGTTTGATATTTTAAATCTTCCTAAGCCTGATTTAGTAATATTACTTTATGTTCCTTTTCAGGTTACTTTAGATTTGCAAAAAAAACGATGTGAAAGCCTTGATCAAAATGAAAAGGATAAAAAACATTTAAAAAGAGCAGAGCAGACTTATTTAGAATTAAAAGCATTATATCACTTTAGGATGGTTGAGTGTACAAAAAATAATGAAATGAGAAATATTGAACTTATTCATCATGAAGTTCTTTCTCTTGTTAAAGATATTATGAATTAAGGGAATAATATGACTTATTATAAAAAGAAATTTTTTTCTCTTTTTTTCTTCTTTTGTATTTTTTCCTTTTGCATTATTTATTTATATTTTTTTAGAATTATAACAGATGATGAATTATATAATTATGGTTATGCTCATAATATTTTAAATCATTTAATTCCTTATCGAGATTTTAATATGATTGTACCACCGCTATTTTCTTATTTTTGTGCATTATTTCAATTTTGTTTAGGTGATAAACTGATTACTTATCATATTGTTATTTCTTTGTTAATTACTTCTATTTTTTTTCTAGTTTATCCTAAGTTAGGGTTTTCTGCTTTTATTATTTTGCTTTTTTGTTTATGTTATCCATATTTTGGATATAATGTTTTTAGTTTGTTTTTATTATTTTTATTGTTTTCATTGAAAGATAATAAAAAATATTATTTATTATCTTCAATAATTATTATTTTAATGATTTTAACGAAACAGACTTTTATTTTTCTTATTATTCCTAATTTGATAGAAAGTAAAAATAAAAGGAAAACTTTATTCATTTATTTAATAGGATTACTTGGTGCTTTACTTTATTTTGTATGGTTTGATAATTTATGTCAATTTATTAATTATTGCTTTTTGGGGATGTTTGATTTTGCTTCTATGAATAATAATTATGGTGGTATTTTGTTTTGGGTTGAGATTTTTCTTGTTATTCTTTTATTGTTTTTTTATTTGCGGTATCGAGATATTCAATCTTTATATATACTTTTTTTTCAAATTGTGGTTTTTCCTATTACTGATTTATTTCATTTTTGTATTGGAATAATTCCTATTATTTATTTTCTTTTTAAAAAATTTTCTTTTTATCGTTTAATTAATTATTTGTTATTTGTTTTTTTCTTTGTTATTGCATTTACTTTGCATTTTGCGATAATTACTAGTATAAAATATGATAGTTTAGAGCATTACTCGGTAAAAAATTTTATGTATTCTAGATTGGTTCCTAGTATGATTTTTAATAATGTTTTTAAAATAAAGAAAGAAATTGATAAAAATCCTACTGCTGTTGTATTTTTTTGGGGAACTGATGCTTATTTGATGAAATTAAATTTGGATATTCCTATTAATCAGTTTGATAATATTAATAATGGTAATATGGGATATCATGGTGTTGAAAATTATATTTTGAAAATCGAAAATATTTGTGAGGATAAGAAGTGTATGTTTGTTTTTAATGATGAAGAAGCAACAGGAAAAAGAGCTACTCAAACTAATCAAGTTATTTTAAATTATGTTAAAGATAATTATGAACAATATTATTCTTCTGGGTGTTTTGATATTTATAAAAATTAAAATCTAAAATTGGTTGCTTTTTTAGTTTTAATTTGTTATACTTAAGAAAATAAGGAGGATAATGAAGTGGAACAAAAAAGTAAGAAACAAGGTATTACTATTAATAATGTTTTTTATGCGGTAATAGGAATTGCAACTTTAATGCTTGCTGTTATTGGGGCAACATTTGCATATTATACTGCTACTGCAACTGATGCAACAACATTAAAAGGTAATATGGCAACAATTAAGTTTGATATTGATGTAAAGAAGGTAACTGATAAGGATAATACAAGGGGTGGCTTGATTCCAATGTCTAATAACATGGTGGAACAAGCTTTAACGAAAAATGCTCAAGCTGATGGTAAGGGTATTTGTGTAGATGATAACGGAAACGCTGTTTGTCAAGTATATAAAATTACGGCTGTAAATTCCAGTACTGCAAGTATGTTTTTAGATGGTTATGTAACATTAAGTGGAGGTTCAGGAACTGCTGTTGATTATACAGCGACAGGTAGTAATAAAACTACTATGAGATGGGCACAAGTTTTTTGTAGTACTGAAGCATCTAATTTAGTTACGGCTTGTACAACGGCTGGTAAGTCGACTATTCGTTCAACTAATGATTTTTCTTTTGCTGCTTTAGGAGGAACTACAGTAAAAACTGATGGATTAAATAAAGGTGAAATTAAGACAGCTAGTTCTGATGTAGTTTACGCTGGAACTAGTGAAAATGCTGCTGTTATTAAAGGAAATAAATATGATGTAATTAAACAAAACTACATTCGTGTTAGTGATCATGCTGCTGGTAATTATTCTTATAAGAGAGTAAATGATATTACATCAGCGTTAGTATATAATCAATATTTAGAACCTAATGATAATAATAAAGGAAATAATACTGGAACTAGTAGTGGTACATATACTGATGCTCAAGTATATTATATTGTTGTTTGGTTAAGTGAGAATGGTCATAATCAGACACAAGGGGCTACTGGAGCAAGTGAGAATTTAGAAAACTTTTTCCAAGGGAATGTAACCTTTATTTCTGCACAAGGTAGTGAGGTTACTGCAACATTTAGTGGTCACACTAGAGTAACTCCAAATACTTAGTGTTAGAATTAATCTATTAAAATTAAGCGAAAATAATTATTTGATTGAATATTTTTAATCATTAATTATTTTTTGTTTTTTTAAGTTTTATTATTGAAATGGTTTTAGTGTTGGTTAGTTTAAAAGTTTATTTAAGATTATTGACAAATGTTTTAAATTAAGGTATTATTTATTTATATGAAAGAGGTGTTTTAAATGACTGATGCATGTGGTGGATTATTAGATGTTGTCACTATCATTAGAAAAGTAGTAGATGTAATAAAAATTTTAATTCCTATTGGTTTGATAGTTTATGGATTATTGGATTTGGGAAAAGCAGTTATTGCTGGTAAAGAAGATGAAATGAAAAAAGCTCAAGGTACTTTAATTAAAAGATGTATTTATGCTGCTGCTGTTTTCTTAGTTGTAAATTTAGTTGTTTTCATTACTGGATTTGTAGGTGCTAAAGGGTGGCAGAATTGTTGGAATGCAGCAGGTGGTAATACTACTATAGGTGATAATGGTGGTAGTGTAGAAGGTTAATTTAACCTTCTTTTTTTTGCTTGATTTTTGTTGTTTCTATGATATGATATTATTTAGTGAAGGTGATAAATGATGAAGAAAGTTATATTAGTAGATGGTAATAATTTATTGTTTAGGAGTTATTATGCGACAGCTTATTCTGGTAATTTAATGAAAAATAGCAAGGGATTTCCTACTAATGGGTTATTTGGTTTTGTAAATATGATGAATAAAATTATTCATGAGGAGAATCCTAATTATATTTTAGTTGCATTTGATATTGGAAAAACTTTTAGACATGAAAAATATGATGATTATAAGGGTGGGCGTGATGAAACACCTAATGATTTAAAAATTCAATTTCCTGTTGCTAAAGAAATTTTAAAAGCTATGGGAATTTGTTATTTAGAAGTGCAAGGTTATGAGGCTGATGATATTATTGGTACTTATGCAAAATTAATTGATGATAATAGAGATTATGAAGGAGTTATTGTTAGCAGTGATAAAGATTTATTGCAATTAATATCTAATCATAATACAGTTAAATTATTGAAAACGAAAGATTCAATAATGATGACGCCAGAAGTGTTTAAAGAAAATTATGGGGTAGAACCATTAAGAATGACTGATTTAAAAGGGTTGATGGGAGATGCTTCTGATAATATTCCAGGTGTAAAAGGAATAGGAGAGAAGACGGCAATTAAGTTATTAACTCAGTATAATAATCTAGAAAATCTTTATGCGCATATTGATGAAATTAAAGGAGCTACTCATAAAAAACTAATAGATGGCAGAGATAGTGCTTTTATGAGTCGTGAGATTGCAACGATTTACCGAGAAGTGCCTGTTGATTATTCTTTAGAAGAATTAAAGTTTTCTTCTACGATTACTAAAGAATTAATTAATCTTTATAATGAATTAGAATTTTATTCTTTTTTGAAGAAGTTGGATAATGTTGCGGAAGAGGATAAAAATATTGATTTTAAAATTGTTTGCAGTAGAGAAATAGAAGAAATTAAAGAGCCAGTTGCTTTATATATTGATATTAGTGAAACTAATTATCATAAAGCAAATATTTTAGGCGTTTCTTTGTATAATGAAAAAATTCATTATTATATTCCTGCTGATTCTTTAGAGGATTTATCTTTTATTCAAGGAGAAGTTTATACTTATGATGCAAAAAAGAATTATGTTTTGCTTAAAAAAAGTCAGATGTCTGTTTTGAATGTTTCTATGGATGTTATGATTGCTAGTTATCTTTTAAATTATAATGTGAAAGATGATATTGCTAATGTAGCGGCTGCTTTAGGGTATGAATTAGAGTTTTCTTCTAAGAAAGAGCAGTTATCTTTAGAGGAAATAGCATTACGAAATGTGAAAAGAGCGAAGTTTATTTATGATATTACGGAAAGACTTTACAATGAGATGAGAGAGAAGGAAGTATTTTCTTTGTATAATGAAATAGAACTTCCACTAAGTGTTGTTTTGGCAAAGATGGAGTTAGAGGGAATTTGTTGTGATAAAACAATTTTGGATGATATGGGAGAGGATATCCAAGAGAGAATTGGAGTTTTAGAGAAAAATATTTATTCTTATAGTGGGGTTGAATTTAATATTAGTAGTCCTAAACAGTTGGGAGAAGTTTTGTTTGATAAATTATCTCTTCCTCATGGGAAGAAGAATAAACAAGGATATTCTACTGATGAGGCAACGCTTTCTAAATTGAAGGATTATCCAATTGTAAAAGATGTTTTGGAATATCGTATGTTAACGAAATTATATTCGACTTATATTGAAGGTCTTAAGAATAGTGTTCATTCTGATGGTAAAATTCATACGATTTATACACAGACTTTAACTAGGACTGGTCGTCTTTCTTCGATTGAGCCTAATTTACAGAATATTCCTGTTCGTAATGAGTATGGGAGATTGATTAGAAAGTGTTTTGTACCAAGTTCAGGTTGTTATATTTTGAGTAGTGATTATTCTCAAATTGAGTTAAGAATTTTTGCTCATTTAGCTAATATTGAAGCATTAAAGGAGGCTTTTTTGAAAGAGTTAGATATTCATGCTAAGACTGCTAGTGATATTTATGGGATTCCTATTTCAGATGTTACAGCGAATATGCGTCGTAGTGCTAAGGCAGTTAATTTTGGAATTATTTATGGGATTAGTAGCTATGGACTTGCTGGGGATTTGAATATTCCGGTTAAGGAAGCGAAAGATTTTATTGATACTTATTTTCAAACTTTTCCTGGAATTAAAAGTTACATGGATAAAGCAATTGAAAAAGCTCATGAGGATGGTTATGTAAAGACTATTATGGGAAGAAAGAGAGTAATTGATGAGTTACATAATAGTAATTATATGATCAGGAGCATGGGAGAGAGAATGGCTTTAAATACTCCTATTCAGGGAAGTAGTGCAGATATTTTGAAGAAAGCAATGATAGAGATTGATCAAAAATTTGAAGAATTAAATTTAAAAAGTAAGATGTTACTTCAAATTCACGATGAACTTGTATTTAATGTTTATGCAGAGGAATTAGATGAAGTAAAGAAAGTTGTTCGTGAGACAATGGAAAATACTGTTCATTTGTCGGTTCCGCTTAAGGTAGAAATTAATATTGGTAAAAATTTATATGAAGCGAAATAGAAGTGGGGGATTTTTATGCCAGAATTACCAGAAGTTGAGACTGTTGTTCGTGGGCTTCGATCAAAAGTTGTAGGAAGAATAATTAGAAAAGTTAATATTTATTATGAAAATATTATTGAATATCCTGATGTTTCTTCTTTTCAAGAGAAAATTAAAAATCAAAAAATAAATGAGATAAATCGCTATGGAAAATGGATTATTTTTGTTTTAGATAACTATTATTTATTATCTCATTTGAGAATGGAAGGTAAATATTTTTTAAAACATGATGGTGCTACTTTAGAGAAGCATGAACATGTTTCATTTGTTTTAGATAATGATATGGAATTAAGATATATGGATGTTCGTAAATTTGGAAAAATGCAATTAATTGAAAAAGAAAATATTAATAAGATTGGTCCTTTTTTAGAGATGGGATTAGAACCTTGGGATAAAAAATTGAATACTTTATATTTAAAAGAAAAATTTTTGAGAAAGAAGTTGCCCATTAAAAGTTGTTTATTGGATCAAAGAATTATTGCTGGAATTGGAAATATATATGCAGATGAAATTTTATTTTTATCTAAAATTAATCCATTGAAAGAGGCAAATTCTCTTTCTTTGGAGGAACTTGAAAGAATTATTGATAATACAAAATTAGTGTTGGAAAAAGCAATTGAAAAAGGAGGAACGACTATACGAAGTTATACTTCTTTAAATGGTATTCATGGTCTTTTTCAACAAGAATTGTATGTTCATTCTAAAGAAGGACAAAAATGCTTAATATGTGGAAGTGATATTTTGAAAATTAAAGTAGGTGGTCGAGGTACTTATTATTGTCCTAAGTGTCAGAAGGATAGTTGATTAGATAGTTATTTTTGAATATTTTAAGTTGATAATGAGGAGGTTTTTAATGAAGTCAGAAGAGATTGAATTATTGAGAGAAAATTATTATTCTTTGGTAAAAGAAAAACAAGAATTGTTGGCATTGAAAAAAAGAGTTTTAGAGTTGGAGCAGACAAGTGAAGTAAAAGAGTATTTGGATTTGGTTAATAGGATTAATTCTAGGCATTGTAGTAAAGAAAAATCTAATCGTGAATTGGTTCGAGATGCAATTAATTTTTCTAATATAACTCCAACAAATGATATTTATGTTTATATTGGTACTTATAAATATGGTAATGAAACTGATATTATTCATGGTTCTAGTGATTATTTAGTTAGTCGAAATGATCATACTGCTGATTATGTTGTTTATTATAATTTAGAGGCAAAGAGATATAATTTAAATTTTTCGATAGAAATTCCATATGAAGAAGTGGATAAATTTGAAGGGGAACATAAAGTAATTTATCCTAAAATATTTAATAGAGAAGCTTATTTTTATGATTTACAGGATGAATACTTTACTACGGTTATTTTGGAATCTGAAGAGAAGGCTATGTCGAAGATAAAAAAAATAATAAAAAAGTGATAAAAAAGTTTAATTTTATAAAACAAGGATTCATCTAGTTGTTGATAGCAAAATTATGTTACTACTCAGCCTTAAATAATCAATTAATTAAGAAATAAAGATGAAAATATCTTGTTTTTTTTATTATTGGAATGTATATTTTCTGTTTTTAGCAAATATTATTTTTAATAATAAAAGAATAAAGTTATTAACAAATCTAGAAAGAAATCAATTATTGGTATATTTTATTAATTGTGTTTAATGTTACATTAAAAAATATAGAATTTGATTTAAAAAAAGATATTATTTTGTTAAGAATTGTTGGGTTTTCTGCTTTGTCTATTTCATTTTCAGTGTTTAAAATTTTGGTGATAATGTTTTTGATAGCATATTTTCTTTCTATAATATTAAATATAATTTTCTTTTTATTATTTTTTAATAATTTCGAACTTATTTTTTTAGAACGGTGTTTAATAATTTTTCTGGCCTGTTTAGTTATTATATGTTTATCTTGTATAGAGTTTTATAACAGTCTTAAAAAGAAAAAAAATTTTTTAAATGAACTATAAGAAATATTTAAAATATAATTTGAGAAGAATATATTTCTGACTTACAAATGAATTATATTACTAATGTTAAAGAGGGGAATGGTCTTATTAAAATTGGTAGTATTTTAGTTCCTTTTATGAGTAATTTTCCTAAAAATACAAAGTTATATCAGTTGATGACAACAAAACCTAATGAAAATGGTGTAAATTAGTATTTTATTTATGTATTATTAATTAATTTAGGTTAAGTAGAATGGGGTGAAATTAATGAAAAAATCTGAGATTATTGCATTAATTGCTGAGAATACTGAATTAAGTAAAGCAGATGTTGAAAGAGTTTATAATGCAACTTTTGATTTGTTTAAGGATGAATTAGCAAAAGGTAATAAAATTTCAGTTTCAGGATTTGGTACTTTTGATATTTCTGAAAGAGCAGAAAGAGAAGGTAGAAATCCTCAAACTGGTGAAACAATTAAGATTGCTGCTAGTAAATCAGTAAAATTTAAAGCTGGTAAAGAATTAAAAGAAAAAGTTAATAGTTAGTTAGAGAGGTGTTTATTTGAACGTTTCTCTTTTTTATATTAGAATACTATTTATTAGAATTATAGAATAAATTAATTGACAAACTATTTGTTTAATGTATAATATGTTTCATAAATTATATAATTATTTGGAGGAATGGTATGTTAATAGGTGTTTCGGAATTTGGTGGAAATATTTCTAAATATATTTGTGAAAATAATGGTTACGAATATGTAGATGTAGATAATATATTAAATGAATTATTAGGTACGGACTGTGATTGTAGCATAGAGCTATTATTGGCAAATAAAATTTTAAAAAATCAGTTAAAGTTGAAATTAGAACTTAGAATAATGAATTTATTAAATGATATGGATAATAAAAATAATATCGTTCTAAAATATTCAATGCTTTCAACTTTGAATATCTTTGAAGATTTAGATATTTCAATTGATGTGATAAATGAAATAAATAATGTTGAAAATTTATTAGGAATTTATAAGAAAAATTATAAGGATTCTCAGGTAAAAAACTATCAATTAAAAATAGATATGAATAAAGAGTGGGAAAAAAATATTAATTCCTATTTTAATTTTAATATTGGAAATAATGATTTAGTTACAGTAGTTGTACCTGTTTATAATACTTCTAATAAATTAATAAAATGTGTTGAAAGTTTAATGAAACAAAGTTATAGAAATATAGAAATTTTATTGATAAACGATGGTTCAACAGATAATTCGCTTGAAGTTTGTAAATATTTATCGAATATTGATGATAGGATTAAAGTAATCTCACAAGATAATAAAGGATTATCGGAAGTGAGAAATACTGGAATTTCAAATGCAAAAGGAGAATTTATTTGTTTTGTTGATTCTGATGATTATGTTGAGTATGAAATGATAGAGGAATTACTAAAGGGGATTAAAAAGTATAATTCTGATTTTTGTGAGTGTAGTTTCTATATTCATCAAAGGGATGGCAGTATTAAGGATGTTACTGTAGAGCAAAAGGGGAATGTTTATGTAGAAGGAAGAATTAATCTCATAAATGCGTACTCAGATGCTACAATTTTAATTCCTGCTTGGGATAAAATTTATAGATTGCAAGCAATAAAAGAAATTAAATTTACTAATGAGTGTTTTAAAGAAGATTCTGATTTTATATATAGATTATGCTTAGCTGGAAAAACATGCTCATTAATTGCAAAACCTTACTATCACTATATAAAGCAAGATGGAAAATCTATAACTGCTAATAAAATATCTTCAAAATTATTTACTTTAAAGGATTGGGGAATGGATAAGTATAATGAACTTATACAACTTGGAAAAGAGTATACTACTGCAGCAGAAAGGATATTGTATAATAGTTTAACACATATATTGAGGTACTACGTAAGAGACTATAAAAATGGTGTATTAAAAGATGGTGAATATAGGGATGAAATTCAAGGAGTGGTCAATAATATAACAAATTTGTTGTTTACTACTGATGATGTTACTAAGTTTAGAAAACTAAATGAAATTTTGGATATAATTGATTATTTATTAAATGAGGGAGTATTAAAGCAAGATCAATTTCCAATACTAAATGTTCCAAGTATTGGAATAGTTTGGAATTCAATGAATTATGAACAAAAATTAGAAACTATAGAAAAATTAAAAAAAAAGCAATAATAATGGATGCAAAATTTATTGATTTTAGAGATGAATATAGAAATTTTATACAAGATATATATTATTATAATCATGAATTTGAGGGAATTCCTATAATGAAAGCTGGTTCATTAATTGATCGATATTCTTCAAATGAAATATTAATTTTGAGTTTGAATATACCAGTTTCTGGTTTTGTATACTATAATAAGCTTAAAGGATATATGTATAAAGAAATAGCACAAATAAAATCAGAAATTAGAAAATATTTTAAACCAAGAATCAAAGATTATGCTTATGACAATATTTTTCATCTGACTGTTAATAACGATGAATATCTATATACAAAAGGGATTTGCGAAAAATATTTTGAAGAAATGGATAAAGGAGAAAAATGTGGCAAGTGTAAAAAATTATCAAAGCAATCACTTAATAACAAAAATGTATGAAAAAGCATTTAATAAAGAAAATGCTTATTTAAATATTTCTAAGTTGAGTGGTGGTTTAAAAAATGCAGTTTATTTAATAGACGATGGTTTGATGAAATTTGTATTAAAAATTGCTTCTAATAATGAAGCAACTATGATTTATGTTGATAGAAATACTTTTTGGTGGGAAGCAAAAATGTTAAAATTAATGGAAAAAGTTGATATTCCTTCTCCAAAATTACTTTATTATGATGATTCTTTGACTTTATGTAATAGTCCATATATTTTTATGACATATATTGATGGTGAAAATTATTTAGAATGTAAAAAATTATTAAATAAAGAGAAAAAAAGAGACATAGAATATCAGATTGGATTATATAGTTATGAAATAACTAAAATAAAAATGCAGAATTTTTATTTACCTAGTTTTCCACAAAAAAAATTTAATTCTAATTATGAATTTATTACTTTTTTATTTGAAAAATTGATGAAAAATGGATTAAAAAATCATTGTAAAGTAGTAATAGAACATAAAAATGAGATATTAAATATACTAAAAAAATATAAGAATGAATTAAATGATAATGTTAATATTAGACTTTGTCATACAGATATATGGGATGGAAATATTTTGATCAAGAACGGAAAAGTAATTGGTATTGTTGATTTTAGTGATTTGTATGTATGTGATGAGTTAATGACTTTTTACTTTCATACGATAGATGGTGTAACTAGCAAATCTTTTTTAAAAGGATACAATCAAATTGAATTAAATACAAGTGAAAAAATTAGAATTGAAATATATAGAATGTATGTAATTTTGAAGATGATAGTTGATTGTTGCCTAAAGAAATATGGGGATTTTGATTGGATGTATAAAAATTTAAATGATAGAATTACAAATTTAAAAATATGATATAATGTTTATGGGAGGAAAAAATGAAAGAATATAAACAGTTAGGCGCATACGGCTTAATAATTGAAAATGAGAAAATTTTATTGATAAAAAAGAATGGTGGACCTTATGATGGAAAGCTAGATTTACCTGGTGGTACAATTGAGTTTTGTGAGAGACCAAGTGAGGCATTAAAAAGAGAATTAATGGAAGAAGTAGGGGTTAGCGTTGAAAATTATGAATTATTTGATGCTGATTCTGTATCTTTTGAATGGAATTTTAAAGAAGATGTTTTAGTTAAGGTTCATCATACAGGAATTTTTTATAAGGTAAGCAAATATAAAAATGATATAAAGAAAGAAATGAAAATAGATGAAATTAATGATGATTCTTTAGGTGCAGAATTTTATGAGATAAGTAAATTAACAAAAAATGATGTATCTGCAATTGCATTAATGGAACTTGAAAAATTAGGCTATAAATTGAATTAATTGGAACCATTTATTAATGATGTTGTTCTAAAGCCAAAAAATTCTGAAAATAATTACACGAATTTGCAAAAATTGATTAATTTAGATAATTTTCTTGAAGACTGAAAATTACAAATAGTTTATTTCTTGAACTGTTGTAATTATTAGTCTTTTTTGCTATAATTAATCTAGATGTTATTTTATTTTTTTTGCTGTTAGTTTGTGGCCGTTTAAGAATTTGATTCGTGTAATGGAAAAACTCTCTTAAAATTGTGGAAAAATTACACGAATTCTTACACGAATTCACTGGCTGATAGTGCGATTTTTGGAGGTGGCCACATGTTTAAATTGGTATCAAAATATCAGCCAAATGGGGATCAACCAGAGGCAATAAAAGAGTTAGTTAGTGGGATTAAAAATGGGCGTAAAGAGCAGGTTTTACTGGGTGCAACGGGTACTGGAAAGACATTTACAATTGCTAATGTTATCAATGAAGTTCAGAAGCCAACTTTGGTTCTTGCTCATAACAAAACTTTGGCTGGTCAATTGTATTCCGAGTTGAAGGAATTGTTTCCAGATAATCGTGTTGAGTACTTTGTATCCTATTATGATTATTATCAGCCAGAAGCTTATGTTCCTAGTACAGATACTTATATTGAAAAGGATAGTTCAATTAATGATGAAATTGATGAATTGAGGCATAGTGCAACTTCTGGATTATTGTCTAGACGTGATGTTATTGTCGTAGCGTCTGTTTCTTGTATTTATGGAATTGGGGAAGTAGAAGATTATAAAAATAAAATACTTACTTTGAATGTTGATGATGTGATTGAAAGAGAAGAAGTATTAAAAAGACTTGTTGATATGTTGTATGAAAGAAATGAAATGGATTTTAAGAGGGGAACGTTTCGTTCTAAGGGAGATGTTTTTGAGATTATTCCTAGTTATGAAAGAAAAAATGGGATTCGTATTGAATTTTTTGGGGATACGATTGATCGGATTTCTTCTTTTGATGTAGTAACTGGTCAGGCTTTAAGTCATAAAAAGTCGATTTCTATTTTTCCGGCTTCTCACTTTGTTACTGATGAAGAGAAACTAAAGATTTCTATTGAAAGAATCCGTAAAGAATGTGATGAGAGATGTAAGTATTTTAAAGAACATGGTAAATTAATTGAAGAACAGAGAATTCGTGAGAGATGTAATTATGATATGGAAATGCTTGAAGAAACTGGTTTTTGTCATGGAATTGAAAATTATTCTAGACATATTGCTTTAAGGAAAGAGGGAGAGACGCCTACTTGTTTGATTGATTTTTTTCCTAAGGATTTTTTGATGGTAATTGATGAGTCACATGTTACGATTCCTCAGGTAAGGGGAATGTATAATGGAGATAGAGCAAGGAAGATGAATTTGGTTGAGTATGGATTTAGGTTACCTAGTGCGTTGGATAATCGTCCTTTAAAGTTTGATGAATTTGAGAAAAAAATTAATCAAGTAATCTATGTTTCTGCTACTCCAGGGGATTATGAAATGGAGCATGTTAAAGGAAAAGTTGTGGAGCAAATTATTCGTCCAACAGGTCTTTTAGATCCATTAATTGAGGTTAGAGGAACGAAAAATCAAATTGATAATTTGGTAGAAGAGATTGATAAACGTATTTCTCTTAATGAGAGAGTATTAATTACAACTTTGACGATTCGAATGGCTGAGGAGTTATCTAATTATCTTAAGAATATTGATATTAAGGTAGCTTATTTGCATAGTGAGATAAAGACTTTACAGCGAATGCAGATTATTCATGATTTACGTGTTGGAAAGTATGATGTTGTGGTTGGTATTAATTTGCTTCGTGAAGGTATTGATATTCCAGAAGTTAGTTTGATTGCAATTATGGATGCAGATAAGCAAGGCTTTCTTCGTAGTACAAGAAGTTTAATTCAGACGATTGGAAGATGTGCTAGAAATAGTCATGGAGAGGTTATTATGTATGCAGATACTATTAGTGATAGTATGCATGAGGCCATTTCTGAAACGGCTAGAAGAAGAAAAATTCAGGAAGAATATAATACTTCTCATGGCATTGTTCCTAAAACGATTATGAAAGAAATTCGTGATGTTATTTCTAATGAAGAAGAAGTACATGTTGAAGAAAAGAAAATGACGAAAAAAGAAAAAGAAGAAATGATAGATAATTTGAATAGGGAAATGAGGCAAGCAGCTAAGGAACTTGATTTTGAGCGTGCTATGGAATTGAGAGATATTTTATTTGAGTTGCAAAGTGAATAATATTTTATAAAAAATAAAAAAAGATAATGACAAGTTATCTTTTTTTTGTTATAATTGCTTTAATAATAGTAGATAATAGTAGTGGGTGGTATGTATGGTACAAAGAATGATTTTAAAAACACAAGATAAGTGTATTTATGAAATAGAGGAAAAAAATTTAAAATTTTATTTGTTGATTCCTAATGCACAGAAAGTTTTTTTGACGATATGTTTGATGGAGAATCCTACAGATGTGTCGATTCAAAAGATTATTCAAGAACCAAATAAGGTATTAGTTATACCTATGGTGGAAAGTAATATTTTATCTTCTGTTTCATTAAATCAAGAAGAGGCTTTTCGTTATTTAGATCAATATATTTCTAACTTGATTAATTTGTCACATCAAATTTTAGTTTATAATCATATGGAAGTAGAAAATGTTGTTTATTTTAATAGCGTATTGTTTCCTAATTTTGAAAAGTGGTTTATTCAAAAATATCAAGGTAGGGTTGCTAGTGTGAAGATTAATTATCAATCTAGTGAAAAAGTAAATCCTATTATTCAAGAACCAGATACGATTGATAATACAATGACTTTAGCTGCGTCTATTTCTCAGTCTCAGAGTGCTGATGTTCCTTTAGTCGATGAGGAGAAGACTCCTGAAGTTCAGGAGAATAGTCATGATTTTGGTTTTGTTTCTTATGTCTTATTAGGGGTAATCGTTGCAGTTGTATCATTAGTTTTTCTTTATTTAATCATTTAAAGAAGCTTATTGTTGAGATAAGCTTTTTATTTTATGTACATTGCAATTGTTGCAACAATTGATCCTACCATTAAGATTAACATGATGATAGCAAAAATTCTTGCTCTTAAATTATGAGTGTAAGTATTTTTCTGTTTCGCCGACAAGTTGGCTTCTCTCTCCGATTTTCGGAATCAGGCCATTTTTAAGTATACTTTTCACATTTTCTTCTGTTGTCACGTGGTACAAATATGTCATATTGCATCTTCCTTTCTTTCTTTTGTTTAGATGTAATATGTGGAATTGGATGCAAACAAAAAATGCCGTCGCAAATGCGGTAGCATTCATCAGCCACTCTACCACGGTGGCATATAAGTTATTTTTCTTTGATATGGTCCAGGAGTGCCATTTTTGTATCCTTGCAAGTATCTGTCCTGTGCTTCTTTTCTTTGTTTTCGCTCAAGTTTTCGCTCAAACTCACCTAACCTATCGGTTTTTGCTATTCTTTCATACCGTTCCAGAATCTTCGCGTTTTCTCCGTGCCTGATTTCACATATTGTGTTTTCATCCAGATTGTTTAGAACCCGGTTAAATTCATCTGCTTTTTTAAGAAGTGACGTTGTAATGAAAATTTCAACAGTCACATCTCCAAATCCAACACTTTTTAAACCCGGTTCAGCCAGCAGAAATAAACCATATTTCCCTTTACTATCCGGATTTTTTAAATAGTCTTTCTTATCAGTAAAAATAATACCATATTCTTTCCCAATACCGATAATTTTCCTAATTATCAAATCTGCGTGTTCAAAAGACTCTGTTTTCATATATACATATGCTGTATTGTCTTTTATATTTTCTACCCATTCTTTTTTCAGTGAACTCACATTTCCAATCTCTTGAATGGCAACATCAAGCATATAATCCACATTTAGTATGGTCTTTTTAAGTATTTTTGTTAAATCGCTTTTTCTCATTTTTCACCCTCAATTCCACGACGCAAAGAAATATTTCTTCATCAGTTCAAATACTTCATCCTTGCATTTCTCCTTATCCCCCTCAATCCTCTTTTCTTCATCATGATACAGCTTATCAATCGCTGTATACTCTGGAATCTTGCTCATAAAATGCACCAGGCGCCTGTCGGATTTTTTTCTTTTTACTCATGTTTGTCACCTCTTTTAACATTATAACGGAAAATAGGTATAAATACAATGGAAAGGTAATATATTTAAGTGGTGATAAGATGAAAAAAGGAACAGGGAAAAAAATACGATTAAGAGAGTTGATTTTACCCAATAAAAAATTAAATTATTTTGTGGGAATGATAATATTATTAGGAATTTTATCGGGCTCTATTTTTTTAGTGTTATCTAGTGCGACTGATAAAAATAATGTGATTAAGCAAATAGAAGTATTTTTTACCAATATTAGTAAGGGAGGGGTAAATTGTGGACTAGCATTTAAGAATAGTATGATTATTAATTATTTATTTGTTTTTGTTATATGGGTGTTTGGTCTTAGTATGATTGGTGTTTTTTTTAATATTTTTATTGCTTATTTAAAGGGATTTTTGGTGGGATTTTCTATTTCTTCACTTTTTTTAACTTATCAATTAAAAGGATTTTTGGGTGTGCTTTTTTATACTTTTCCTAGTCAAATTTTAAATCTATTTGTTGTTTATCTTTTAACTATTTATAGTTTTATGTTTTCTTCTCATTTGTTTAAGATTGTATTATCTAAGAAAGGAAATAATCGAAGTATGTTAAAGAAGTATGGTGTTATTTTAATGTTTTGTATTATTTTGAGTTTTGTTTCTAGTGTTTTGGAAGTTTATGTTTTTCCTAAAGTATTAAAATTATTTATTTCAATTTATATTTCTTGATTATTTTCTCATACTAGTAGTAGGTGAGATTATGGATACAAAGAAAATAGAGAGAAATTCTTTTTTTTATCATTTATTTTTATTTTTTTCTTCTTTTACTAGGGGATTAGTAGAGGTTTTTTCTTTGGTTCTTTTATATAAGAAAGGATACTCAGTAGATGCTCTTTTTTTCTTTTTGTTTCTTTTATATTTTGTAGGTATTTTTGTTAATATTGGTAGTCTTTTATTACCTTATCGTTTAGTACTTATTTTTTCTACACTTTTATATGGGGGAAGTTTTTTTTATTTATCTGTGATGAAAAATACTTATTTATCTTTAATTCTTTTTAGTATTCTTTTATCGTGTAGTAATTATTCTTATCATTGTGTAAGGCATTATTTAGCTTGCTGTATGCTTGCTCGAAAGAATCTTCAAACGAATAGATTAGTTTTGATGATGTATTTAGGGGTAATCTTTTCTTCTTTAGTGGGAACTTTTTTTGTGAGTAAGTTACCAATTATTTATAGTGGAACTATTATTTTTATTCTTTCTTTAGTTTCTATTATTCCTGTTTTTTTAGGAAAAATACAAATAGAAGAAAGAAAAAAGGTTAAAATTCTTAGATTAAGTAAGAATAAAATCTTATTTAGTATTTTTGAACAATTTAAAGTGATTTTTTTGGAAATACAACCTTTATTTCTTTATCTTTATGTAAAAAAATCTATTTTTTATGTGGGAATATTTCATGTGGTGATTCATCTTTCTTCTTTATTAGTTGTTTATTTCTTTTCTAAGAAATTAAAAGAAAAGCATTTTTTATGGATTAGTTTTGGGATAGCTTTTGTCTTTTTTTTGAAACTGAATCTTAAAAATGAATTTATTTTGTTATTTGTTGCTTTGTTAGAGGGAATAGGAGTGAAGATGTATGAAGTATTTAGTTTAAATAATCTTTATGATTTTAAAAAATTAGATGTTCGATCTTATCTATTGATGGAAGAAGTTATCTTTTTTGTTACGAAATCTATTTTTATGGCAATTGTATGTTTATTTCATTTTTCTATTTATTGGGTTTTATTGATTTGTATTATTGGGGTTTTGATTAGTGGGTTTTTTTTGCAAGAAAAAAAGTATCTTTAAAAGATACTTATGAACGGGCTGCACCATCTACTTGAAGAATTTCTCCTGTTGTGTAATTTGCCATATCACTTGCTAAATATAAGAATGCATTTGCAATATCGATTGGTTTGCCAATTTTTCCTAGAGGAATTGTTTTAATTAATGGTTCAATAACTTCTTTTGGTAAAGCAGATACCATATCGGTTTCTGTAATTCCTGGAGCAACAGCATTTACTCGAATGTTTAATGGGGCTAATTCTCTTGCTAAGGATTTTGTTAGTCCGTTGACAGCAAATTTGCTTGCTGGATACATACAACCACTTGGTTGTCCATAAATACTTACCATAGAGCTTGTGTTTAAGATTACGCCATTTCCTTGTTCTTTCATGTAAGGTACTGCTACTTTAGAACATAAGAATACAGATTTAATATTGATATTAATAATTTTATCTAATTCCTCTTCTGTATAATTTGTTAATGGAGTAGCAGAAGAAATTCCTGCATTATTGATTAAAATATCAATATGTCCAAATTTTTCATATACTTTTTTGAAAGCTTCTGCTATTTCATTTTCATTACTTAATGTAGGATGTAGTCCTATCACTTCATAATCACTATTTTCTTCTTTTAATTTGTTTAGTGCATTATTAACGGTTTCTTCTCTTGAACCAAATAATGCTACTTTAGCTCCATTTTGTAAGAATAATCTTACTGTTTCAAAGCCGATTCCTCTAGTACCACCAGTAATGATGGCTACTTTGTTTTCTAACATATTTATCACCATACTTTCTTTAATCATTATAACTTATTTTTTGATTTAGGAAAATACTTTAGAAGTATTTTTGGGTAAGAAAAAGGGAAACTTGACAATTATTTTCTTATTGTTTAGAATATTTTTCAAGTTGAGGTGATTTATGTGGAGGATAAGAATGAATTTTTTAGTAATATTATTGCTCAAGAAAGATTTTTGCGCTTTAAAGAAACGTTGGAAAAAGAACAGTTTGATTTTTCTTTAAAAAATAATTTAATTTTGAAATTTTTACTTGAGGCAAAAAAAGACTATGAGAGGAATTTTTTTATTTTTTATTATAATTATTTTGATGCTTTGGTATCATATAATAGAATTATTAAAAATTTTTCAACATTAAAAAGTAAATTAGAATTAACTGATGCTTTGGATGTGTCTATTTTATTTTCTTATTTATTATGGAATGGGTATTTTTCTTCTGAGAAGGAACTTCATTATTGTGAATCAAAAAACTTAAATAAAATTGGTTTTTTAGGTCTTGAGGTAATGGGGGGACAAGGCTGTTGCGTTCATTTTAGTGCTTTATTAAAAGATTTTTTGCGTGCTTGTGGATATGATAGTGCAATTTTATTAAATCATTTGGAGAAAGTAGATTATACTCATATTTATTTTCCTAATATTCAAAGAAAAAGAGAAAATACTTCTAAGGTTAAACCTTTTCTTTCAAAAACTTTTACAAAGTTGTGGGGTTATGCTATAGGGAATCATGCTTTTAATTTGATTAATGATTCGGGTAATTTATCTATTTATGATGCAACAAATTTATTGTATATTCCTATTTCTGATTGTACTGATGATAGGATTGTGGGTAAGTTTGTACATGGAAAGTTGCATCCTAATTTTAGTTATATTTTTAATTTAGAGAAAGAATCTATTCAAACATTAGATTTGTTTCATATTGGAGAAAGGGGCAGTTATTTTGATTGGATAGAATATGAGAGAAAAAGTGAAGAATTATTAAAAAGATTTGGGAATAATCAAGATTTACTTTTATCTTCTTATCAGGATTCTTGTGATGACATTGCTATTGTTTCTGATGGAATAAAAAAGTTAAAAAAATTAGTTCGTTAACTTTTAAGAAATATGATGCTTACTTGTCAAAGTGTCTTTTTTTTGGTATACTTATTAAGTCTTTGAACTTATTAATGTAAAGAAAGGAGAGATTATTTTGAGTAAAATTAAAATTTTTAGTTTGGGTGGATTAAATGAAATTGGTAAGAATATGTATGTTATAGAAATTGATAAAGATATTTTGGTTATTGATGCAGGATTAAAGTATGCTGATGATCAAATGCTTGGTGTTGATTATGTTATTCCTAATATTGAATATTTAAAGGAAAATAAGAAGAGGATAAAGGGTATTTTTTTAACGCATGGACATTTTGAAAATGATGGAGCTATTCAGGATATTGCTGAATCTTTAAGTGGAATTCCTATTTATGGATCTAAATTTACGATTGCTTTATTGAAAAAGGAATTAGAAATGAAGAAGGTTTCTACAAAAAATTTAGTGGAAATTCCTGCATATAAGACTTTAAATATTGGTCATGTTAAGGTTTTTCCTGTTGGATTATCTCATTCTATTCCTGATAATTTAGGGTATGCTATTTATACAAAGGATGGAGTAATTTTTTATGCTTCTGATTTTGTTTTTGATGCGATGATGAGGGGACATTACCAAACAGATATGGGAAAACTTGCTTATATTGGAAAACAAGGTGTTCTTTGTTTAATGACGGAGTCTATTTATGCAAATAAGGTTGGGCATACTTCTCCTAATCATCGTATTTCTAGTTTGATTCGTGAGACTTTGAGTAAGTCTGAGGGAAGAATTATTTTTAATGTGTTAAGTTCACATTTATATCGGATACAAGAGTTATTTAATGAAGTTTCGAAGACAGATCGTAAGATTATTATTATGGGTAAAAAGTTACAAAGTATTGTTGAATATGCAACACAAAATAATTATTTATTTGTTGATTCTAAGTGTATTGGGGATTTATCTAATATTAATGATCCTGATGTTGTAATTATTAATTCTAATGATCGTGAAAGACCATACTCTACAATTTATAAAATTGTTAATGGTTATGATAAGTTTGTAAAGTTAAAACCTAGTGATACAGTGTTTTTGGCAACTCCTATTTATGAAGGAAGAGAGAAAACTTTTTATAAATTGTTAGATGATATTTCTAAATTGGATGTTGAAGTTGTAACTTTATCTAAGAATAATTTATCTCATCATGCTTCTTCTGAAGATTTAATGATGATGATTGATTTAATGAAACCAAAATATTATTTTCCTATTAAGGGTGAATATCGTCATCAAGTTGCTAATGCTAATTTGGCAACACAAGTAGGTATTCCTGATAATCATATTATCTTAAAAGAAAATGGTTTTGTCGCTAGTTTTGTGAATGGAAAGTTAAATGAGAATGATTTTTCTAAGATTCCATGCGGGGATATTTCTATTGATGGTGATTCTAGTGATGATATTGGAGAAGTTGTTTTAAGAGATAGAGAAATGTTATCAGATAATGGGATTATTGTTATTTCTGCTACTTTATCAAAGAAGACAAAGAAGATTATTGCTGGTCCAGAAATTTTAACTAGAGGTTTTGTTTATGTTAAAGATAGTACTGAGTTAATTGAACAAATTAAAGAGATTTGTACTAAGGTAATTTTGGATAATGTTCATGATAATTATGTTGATTATGGTAAGATTAAGAGTGGTATTCGTGAGAATTTGAGTAAGTATTTGAATGGTCAAACTGGTAATAAGCCTATGATTATTAGTGTACTTCAAGAAATATAATATTGATTTTTAGAAAAATACTGATAAAGAGTGTTTTTCTTTTTTTCTTTTGCATGCTATAATGATAATAGGAGAGTGATAAAGTGGAGTATAGAAAATCGTATCCAACGGATGCTTATTTATTAATTCAATTAAAAAATGATGTATGGAAGGATACTTATTATGATGTTTTACCTAATGGTATTTTACAATATATGAAGGAAAATAAAGAAGAAATTATAAATCATTTAAGAGATCAGATTATGGAGAATAATCGTATTATTGTGGCCTTGGAGGATAATAAAATAGTAGGGTTTATTTTTTATGCAAAGTCACAGGTTGATTTAGATGATACAGCTGCTGAGATTAGAGAGATTTTTGTTTTACCTCGTTATCAAAGAAAGGGGATTGGAAGAAAGTTATATCAGTTAGCGAAGAGAGAATTGAGGAAATTAGGATATCGTACTTTGATTATTAGTTATCCTTCTGTTGGTAATGATAAGGACTTTTTTCAATGTTTAGGGGGAGAGATTAAAGAAAAGATTTTTCAAGATGTTTTTGGATATTCAATTTCTTGTGACCTTTTTTACTTTCAGTTAGATGATATTATGGAAAATACTTCATTAGATTGGGAGTCTTTATATCAAGAAGCTCAGAAAAAAATAGGAATTTTGAATGAAGTAAACAAAGATGTTACAGCTGTTATGAGCGTGAATGGTAATGTTTATTTAGGGGTAGGGATAAGAAATGATATTTGTTCAGTTGTATCTGCGTTGTCTAATTTGTATTTGAATGGTGAAAATAATGTTAGGAAGATTATTAGTATTGATAAAAATAGTAATGTTGTTTTACCTTGTAAAAAGTGTAGGGATTTATTAATTAGTTTAGGGTTAGGTGATTCTGATGTTTTGGTTGATATGAATTTTTTAAAGTCTGTTTCGTTAAAGGAATTAGATACTTATTATAAAGATAAAGAAAAAGTATAAGAGTTTTGTTTCTTATACTTTTATTTATATAATTCTTTTTTTAATTCATTGATATTGTTTGTCATGATAGTAATATAGTTGTCGTTGCTATTAGTAATGTTTCCATCGGTAGAGTGCATTGTGTTTATTGATATTTGTTCTATTTTATTAGTTTCTATTAATTTTGTTATGGTGTTATTTATTTTGGAATTAGTAATATATATATATTTTATTTGTTTTTCTGATATTAAATTTTTTACTTCTTCTATTTTATTTGTACTTAAATCTTTATTTTCTTCTAATGAGATTACTTTAAGACCATATTTTTCTAGGAATTTAAGGGTATCGTCATCTGTTATTATAGTTTTATATTTGGCATTTGTTATTGCTTCTGTTAAGTTAGCATCTAATTTAGAAATTTCATATTCTAAGTCTTTGTATTTATTTTTTATTTCTTCTACTAAATAGGGATTTGTGATATATTCTGAAAGTCCATTTTTTAAGTTTTCTGCCATCATTAAATAGTTATTTGGGTTTAGCCATAGTTCTTCAATAGAATAGTTATATTTCATTCCTGTTGCTACGTCGATTACTTTTAATTTAGAATTTAGGTTAATCATTTTTACTGCATAATCTCTATCTTTATCTAGACTGTTGAATATAAATAAATCACTTTTGCTATATTCTTCTAATTTTCTTTTTGATAGTTCATATTTATTTACATCTACTCCAGTTGGGTAGACACTGTATACTTTGGCATGATCTTCGTATAATTTGTTAATGATAAAATTAATTGGGTAAGTTGTTGTATAAATATTAATATTATCCATATTTTTTTCATCTTTTTCACATCCACTTAATATTCCTATACTAAAAAACATTATAATTAAAGATATTATTTTTTTCATTTTTATTCTCCTATCTAATATATTATATTTTACAGTATTTTAAACTTTTTGTAAACAGATACAAAATAAAAGACTAAAAAATTAAAAATATGCTATAATAAGATAGTTATGGAATGGGTGATAATGTGGAAATTTTAGATAGATTAAATATACATACAAATGAAGATTTATATAGAAAAGCTTTTACTCATACTTCTTATAGTAATGAGCATGATGTGGAAAGTTATGAGAGATTAGAGTTTTTGGGTGATGCTGTTTTAGAACTTACAATTAGTGATTATTTATATAATGAAAAGCATTTAGAAGAGGGGACTATGACTAAGATGAGGGCTTCTTATGTATGTGAAGAGGCTTGTGCTACTTATTCTAGAGAACTTGGATTTGAAAAGGAAATTTTGTTAGGTAGTGGAGAGAGTGAGGCAAATACAACGATACTTGCTGATGTTTTTGAGTCTTTTATTGGAGCTATGTATGTTGATCAGGGATTTTCTTACACAAGTAAATTTGTTATGGATATTATTATTAAATATATTGAGAAGAAAGTTGATTTTTTACATGATTATAAGTCTGAATTACAGGAGTTAGTTCAGACTGTTCGTAAGAGTGTTAGTTATGAAATTATTGATGAGAAGGGGCCAGCACATAATAAGACTTTTGTTTGTCAAGTTTTAGTTGATAATATTGTAATGGGGATTGGAACTGGTAGTAGTAAAAAGGCTGCTGAGCAAACTGCTGCTAAGATGGCTTTAGAAAAACAAGTTAAGTAGGTATATAATGAAATATTTTAATTATTTGCAATACAATTCTTTAGTGATTTTGTCCTATTTTTTTATTTCTTTATTTGTGTTGTTGTTAGGATATATTTCTAAAGGGAAAAGTACTTATTTTTTTTCTTCTGGGAGAGGTAAGGTTTTTTCTTTAGTTACTTATGTTAGGATGTTTACCCATGTTTTAGGTCATGCTGATTGGAATCATTTTCGTAATAATTTTATTTATATTCTGTTAGTTGGTCCAATGATTGAAGAAAAATATGGAAGCCTTATTTTACTTAAAATGATTTTATTTACGGCATTTATTACAGCATTAATTAATATTATTTTTAGTAAGAAAGATATTTTAGGGGCTAGTGGTATTGCTTTTATGTTGATACTATTAAGTTCTTTAGTGAATATTCAAAGTGGGAAGATTCCTCTTACTTTAATTCTTATTTTTTTATTTTATGTGGTTAGTGAAGTAATTGATGGGATTTTTAAGAAGGATAATATATCTCATTTATCTCATTTAATTGGTGCTGTTTGTGGTTTTATTTATGGCTATTATTTA
Source organism: uncultured Bacilli bacterium (assembly GCA_934120635.1). GTDB lineage: Bacteria > Bacillota_I > Bacilli_A > RF39 > UBA660 > RUG11198. The sequence goes on from CAKOUR010000013.1 coordinate 36,077, forward strand.
TTTTAAGGGGGTGAAATAATGAAAAGACTTGATGGGTTAAAAACAAAATTATTGTTATTTGAAGTTAAGAAATTTCTTGTTGAAGAAAGAAGAAGAAGTTATTATAGAAATGAAATAAATGTAAGAGAATTTATTACTTTGGGAGAAAATCAAAAATTAGTTGTGTATGAAAATGGAATGATTGATTTTGTTCAGTATAATTCTAAAAAGTTAATAAAAGAAAGAAGATGAATTTTCTTCTTTCTTTTAGTTTGTATATCTTAAACTTTCATTTGAAACATTAAAAATCATTCCTACTAGTAACATGTAGGATAGAAGGGATGAACCACCATAGCTGATAAATGGTAAAGTAATTCCCATGATAGGAAGTAATCCTATGGTCATAGAAATATTTTGTACTTGTTGGAACAAGAGTACAGCGATAACTCCTCCAATTGCATATTTATCCATAAAATCATTAGCTTTAAAGGTTGTATGAATTAAGTTCATATCGAAGAATATGATTAATAAAATTAATAGACTTGCTCCTAGTAATCCAAAATTTGATGCTATGACGGAAAAGATAAAGTCGGTTTGCATTTCTGGAAAATAAATAGGAGTATGATTAAAACCATGACCAAATATTCCTGCTGATCCAATTGCAATTAAGGAATTTTTTAATTGCATTCCACTACTAGCAGACCAATTGGTAATTCTATCAATTCTATAAAATAGTCCAGTACCAAAAATTTTGATGAATAAATCTTGGTTATTAATATAGAGTAATGTTCCTGTACCAAGTACGGTTACTACTAATAGTATTGCTATTATAAACCATCTTTTTCTAATTCCTCCTATAAATAGCATGGTTGCGGTAATGATTAAATAGATCATCACTGCTCCTGTATCTGGTTCGATAAATGTTAATGCCGATGGAATTGCTACTACAATTAGAATCTTTATTAAGAATTTAAATTCTTCTTCAATGGTTGGTTCAATATATTTTTCATTAAATTCATGAATTAGTCTTGCTAAAATAATGATTAAGAATACTTTCATGAATTCACTTGGTTGTATGGTTCCAATATATGGAATTTTAAACCAGCAAGTGGCATTCTTTCTGGTTACGCCAAAGAATAAAACTAATATTAAGGAGAGTACACCGAAAGAGTAAAACCACCAAGCATTGTTATATAAGAACTTATTTCCTAAAAACATCATAAAATAGGCTAAAATAAATCCTATGATATACCATATTCCTTGTTTTATCCAATAGTCTTGAAAGTCATTTCCTAAGGCACTTTTGGTACAGTATATTGATATAATGCTAATGATTCCAAATAAAATTAGTGGAATAATGATTCCATTTTCTACTTTAAATTTTGATATGTTTTTTATAATAATCACCACATTTCTAAAAATATTTTAGCACATATTAAAAAGTTTTGAAACTATTTATTGAAAGATTAAAAGAATTATGATAAAATTTTATTAGAATAATGCTTTATTGTAGGGGATAGAATAATTTTTGAGGCTAGGTGATTATTTTGAGTAATTTTATTGAAAAATTTTATCAGTTTGTGGATAAGATTGGGAAACAGAATTTTATTTTAATGTTTTTTATTTTATTTATTATTTTATTGACAGGATTATATCAAACTTTTTCTTTATTTACTTCTAGTGAAGGAATGGATATTGTTGATGGAATAAAAACTTATAAGTTTGTTTTAAATGGTGATAATAGCGATAATATAATTACTATACCTGCAAATAATAGTAGAAATTTGAAAGTTACTATATCTAATTCAGAGGATATTTCTTTAAAATATGGTATATATTATAATTCTACTAATGATTTATCTTTAGTTTCTTTGGGATATTTAATTTATAGTGAATATTTACCTAATGGACTTATTGAATCTAAAGATAGTTATGAGATTTCTTTAAAGATTAATAATAAGTCTGATCATGATATTTCTATTAATATTGGTGTTGTCTATGGATTGGAAAATGGTGGAGATTTGTTATTGGATACAAGTAGTCATTGGTTTAGTTTATATTATAGTTCTTTAAGTGATATGTCAGTTGGTAGTTATGTTAAATATGTAGGAAATAATGGTTGTATTGGTAAGAGTTGCGAAGGAGAAAATGCTAATTATGTAAGTGATGATGATATGGGGTATTGTAATTCTTCTTTACAGAAGTTTAAAGTAAACGGATGGAGAATTGCTTATATAGAGGATGATTCTGTTTATTTAGTTAGTGCAGGTGCACCTGAATGTGTATGTACTGGTGTAGATGGAAGTTTGGGAGATAAATGTGATGGTTATGATACTACAATTGGTGTGCAACAGCATATTGATAATTTGAATGAGGCAGCTTTAAAATATTGTAATAATACTTATGTTGATGGTGGAGTTTGTAATAGTGATAATACTTGGAATTTTAATGATCTTGATTTTAAGAAGATAAGTGGTTATTCTTTGAGAGATAAATTTAATAAAGATGGGGATTATTCTTCTAATGATTTAATTAATAATGGTAGTGCTTATTGGTTTTCTACTGCTAAAGAGATGGATTTATCTTATTTTTGGAGTCAAAAATCTAATGTAATTGATGTTAGTCGTTCTGATTCTGTTTTGGGTGTTAGACCAGTTATTAAGTTAAAGTCTTCTATTGTGGTTACTGGTGGTAATGGGACATATCATGAACCATATGTTATTAAATAGGTATTAAAAATTTATTTTGTTCCTTGAGTATTTTTTTTGAAATACTTGAGGAATTTTTTGAGGTAAAGTATAGATAAGTATTTTAATTTAAAAAAAATCATTATATAATATAATAGAAATGAGGAGTTTATATGAAAGTTGTTGTACAAAGATGTATGAAAGCATCTGTTCGGGTAGAAAATAATATTGTAGGTAGTATAGGAAAAGGATTAATGCTATTAGTTGGTTTTACTTATGGTGATAGTGAAGAAGAAATTGATTATATGGTAGATAAGATTGTTCATTTGAGAATTTTTGATGATGAGAATGGGGTGATGAATCAATCTTTATTAGATGTTGGGGGAAGTATTTTATCGATTAGTCAATTTACTTTATATGCAGATACAAGAAAAGGAAGAAGGCCTTCTTATATTAAAGCGTTAAATGGGGATGAGGCAAAGGCTTTGTATCAGCTTTTTAATCAAAAGTTAAGAAGTACTGTTAAATTGGTAGAAGAAGGAATTTTTGGTGCGGATATGAAGGTTGACTTTATTAATGATGGACCAGTTACTATTATTTTAGAGAAAGAAGGAGATTTGGATGGAAAATAAAGTTAATTATAAATTATTAAATCTTTTACTAGGAATTTTAATTGTTTGTTTATTATATTTTATTCGGGATTTATGGCTTGGTATTTTTGCAAAAGTTATTGCTATTTTACTTCCATTTTTGGTTGCTTTTGCTGTTTCTTATGCGATTTATCCTTATTGTAAAAAGTTAGAAGGATATGGTCTTCCTAAATGGCTTTCAATGTTTGTTATTTATTTTATTATTATTGGTTTTCTTATATTAATTGGAATTACAGTTGTACCAATGCTTTATGATCAAGTAGTATTATTTTTGAGTAATATTTCTGCTGTTGTTACGGATGTTTCTTCTAAGTATGAAGTGGATTTGGGTATTTTGCAGAAGTCTATCTCTACCATGTCTAGTGATATTTTAAAGGATGTAGGAACTTATATTTCAAACGGGGCAATTAATATATTAAATGCTTCTATTAGTGTTCTTACGAATTTGATTATTGTAGTTGCTGTTAGTGTTTATTTTTTATGGGATATGGATTCTATTCGTGATACAATTAGGAAGACTTTAAAGAGAATGAAGGGAAGATATTATTCTTATGTAAAGAGACTAGATACGGAGATTAATAATTATTTTAGTGGTTTATTTAAGACAATTTTAATTCAATTTATTGAATATACGATTGTTTTTAAATTAATTGGTCATCCTAACTATTTAATTTTAAGTATTTTAGCTGCTGTTACTACAATTATTCCTTATTTTGGAGGATTTATTGTGAATGTTTTAGCGGTAATTATTGCTTCAGTTGTTAGTACAAAATTATTAATTTTAACTTTAATTGTTTGTTTAGTTTGTCCTAATATTGATGGTTATATCATTGCTCCTAAAGTATATGGTAAGACTAATCAACTTCCTGCTTTAGTCAATATTTTTGCTGTATTTGCTGGCGGTATTTTAGGAGGATTCTGGGGAATTGTGATTTCTCTTCCTGTTGCTATTATTATTATTGCTACTTATCGTTTCTTTAAAGAAGATATTAATCAGAAAATTGTAACAATAAAAGAAAAAAAGCAAGAAAGTTAGTATTAGGAATGAAGTGTTTTAAGTGATGTTTATTTCACTAGTTAGTTTAAAAAAAGTATCAGTTAAATTTTTCTGATACTTTTTTACATATATTTATTCATTTGTTTCATCATTTGATTGATTTGTTTTTGATTAGGTGTTCTTCCCATTGAAGACATCATTGCTTTAATCATTTGTTCGTTAATAGGAGGATTTTCTTTTAAATATTTCATCATAAATTTTCTAGCGATGAAAAATCCAATAATTCCTCCTGCAATTAGTCCAATTACTAAATATAATATATCTCTTAACATACTTATCCCTCCATGTATTCATTTTACTAAAAATAAGTATTTTTGTCTATTACTTTGCTAGTAACTCTTCTTTTTTATGGACATTTTCTAACCAAAAATAGTCTTGATTTTCAAAATCACAGACGAATAATTTGTTATTGAATTTTTGAAGGCTGTCAAAGAAAGAAGGGTAGTTAATGCTACTTTTTAATTTTAGACAATAATTACTGACCATTAATTTACTATATTCATGATAATTAGAAATGAGATGAATATTTGCTTTGTTGTTATAATAAACATCTACTTTATGATTAATATTTAAAAAGTTATTCATAAAGAGTTTGTTAAAATGATTGGTTATTGCTTCATAATAATTAGTTGATAGCATCATATCATGTCTATTTGTATAGTAGGTATCTTCTAGCATTTTATAAAGCTTATAAGGATATTTATTATAGACTTCATAGAAAAAATCATTTACATTATAAATATAAAATATTCGCACTTTGATCACCAAATATAATATATAAGAAGTAGGGCAAATATTTTGTCGAAATAGAAGAAAAAATAAAATTTTAAAAATATTGATTTAAGGAAGAGATTACTTGTGAAGGGGTGTAGCCATCTCTTAATAGGGAATTGTATAATTTATTTCTTAGTTTATAATTATCTAATTTATGGTTACTTTTGATTGCTTTTTCGATTTTTTTATTGATTTTTTCTTGGATGATTTCTTCATTAAATAAGTATTTATTTTCTTCAATGATGGGGGTAGAGATATTTAATTTTTTTAGTTCATTGATGATTCTGTATTCTCCCATGTTAGTAAACTTTAATTTATCATGAATAAAACATTTGGTAAAATACTTATCGTTCAATAATCCTTTTTTTGTTAGCTTTTCTATGATAAAGATTCTATCTTCTTCTGTTACTTGTTTTCTTTTTAGATAATCATCGATTTCTTTAGTGGAACGAAGTCTAGTTTGAATATATTTAACACAGGCGTTATAGTATTCTTGTAGATTTGTATCGATCAGTATTTTATTGTATAAATGAGCATCTAATTCTTTTTTTAGTAATAGCTCATTTTCTAGAATTACATCATCATAGGTATCGATAACTTCTCCATTATCTAAGTAAAGTCGATATTTTAAAGTACCAATTTTTTCGTACTTTTCTATTTTCATTTTAGTTTTGCTCAAATCTATCGAAGGTAACTTTTCCTAAAGATCCTTCTCTTAAATCTTTTAATATGATTGTGGAAACTTTTTCAATATCTACTTCATTTTTGGAGATTGCTCCAATTTTTTTTCCTATTGTGTCGATGATTTTAGGAGTATTTTCTAGATCTTCTATTTGGTAGCGTTGCTTTAGAAATTCAGGGTAATATTTTTTTAGGGTTTCTAAAATGTAGATTGAAACTTGTTCTTTGTTTAGAATTTCTTCTTTGATAGCGGTCATTGATGCTAAATTTAGGGCAGTATTTTTTCCTTCTAGTTTTGGCCATAAAATTCCTGGGGTATCTAATAGTTCTAAATATGCGTTAATTCTTATCCATTCCAAATTTTTAGTAATTCCTGGTTTGTTTCCTACATTGGTTGCTTTTTTACCTACTAATCGGTTAATTAGGGTGCTTTTTCCTACGTTAGGTATACCTAGGATTAATATTCTTGTTTTTCTAGGTTTTAGTCCTTTAGCTTGTCTTTTTTTGTTTAATTCTTGAGCAATGGTATCGATTTTACTAAAAATACTGTTCAAGTTTTTATCATGTAAAAGGTCTACTAATAGTACTTGATAACCTTTTTCTTCATAATATTTTTTCCAATTATTTGTAATTTGCTTATCACATAAATCTTTTTTGGTCATGATTAAGATTCTTGGTTTGTTTTTTATCAAAGAATCAATTTCTTTATTTTTAGAGGATAGGGGAATCCTGGCATCAATTACTTCTAATACCATATCAATTAAATTAATTTTTTCAGAAATTTCTCTTTTGGTTTTGGCCATATGACCAGGGTACCAGTTGATTCCGACTGATGGAAAACTTTTTGGACTATCATTATTTTTCTTTTCTGCTCTAATTTTTCTTTTTTGATACATATCCATTTTAATCACTTCCTTTTTACAACTTGTAATTTGTCGCTCTAATTATTTTCTATTAAATCAGTATAATATATAATTTCTTTTCCTTTTTTTGTATAATCTATTTCTAAATTTGTACTTTCTCCAATATAATTATTTATATTTACTACTAATATAGCATCTGATGATTCTATTCTTTTAAAATGTACCTCTTTTAATTTTATTAATTGCTCTTTAGTTTTCTTAATATCCTCTGATACTGGATATACTAGTGTAAGAATACAATATCCGTCTAATGCCATTTTTTCTGCAATTGTCATCATTTTTTTAAACTTTAAGCTTCCACATAGTGTTATTATTTTCATTTTGTAATTTTCCTTGATTAAATGAGTTTTCTAACAAACTACTAAATGTAATTTATTCAACAAAATTCCATATTCCAAGATGACCTTTGGCTTTAATAGGTTTATCAAGTATTTCAATATTCTTTAAAATCCAAGCATATCTATCTCTAGCATAAATTCCTGATATATACTCTTCATTATTTAGTTTAACTTTTTCAATAAATTCATCAGTCATTTTTACACAATCAATTAATTCACATGAGCAGACTATATAACCATAGTTTAAATTATTAATGTCAACCAAATTCATTAAATCTTTATTCTCTCTGTATTTTTTTGGAATTTTAGTAGAACTTGCATGAATATATAACTTGCCTCTGTAATTAGTTTTCCAACTTCGTGTTTCGATTGTTTTTTTACCTTCCTTTATTATAGTTGCATATGGTTCAGTTAAACTTAACACTTTCATTATAATCATCCTTTCAAATTACTATTTTATTTCATCAAGTTTCTTTTACCCTTTTATTTCTAATTTTTTCCTTTCTCTTTCAAGTTCTTTTAAACTCTTTTTAGGTGTTGGCATTTCTTCCGGCATC
>CAKOUR010000014.1 GCA_934120635.1 uncultured Bacilli bacterium
GATAGGTCAAAGTTATCATTATAATTTAAAACTTTACTTGAACAAGAAGTTCCACCATTACTGTCGTAAGTAAGAGTATATGTATTAAGTGTCCAATGAGCATAAATCGTAGTGTTTTGTTGAATTCTGTTTGCTGTTGTAATTTTTGTTCCGTTTGTTTTATCTGTATACCATCCATTAAAGGTATATCCAGTTTTTGTAGGCGAGCATGATAGGTCAAAGTTATCATTATAATTTAAAACTTTACTTGAACAAGAAGTTCCACCATTACTGTCGTAAGTAAGAGTGTATCTATTAAGTATCCATTGTGCGTAAAGATTAATTGTATCTTTATTAGTAGATGTTAAGTTTACTACAGCTTGTTTATTTTTATATCTTGTACCAGTACCATCTGCTTTTGTATTCCATCCATTAAATATGTAGTTATTTTTGATAAATCCATTAGCTGTTAAATTCTTGACTTGATCGTATACATGCTGACTTTCTTTTGTACTACCTTTGGTATTGCCATTACCGTTATATTTAATTGTGTATGTTTTTGCTGTCCATTGTGCATAAATATTAAATATAGCTTCATTAATAGATGTTAAATTTTTTACAGATTGTTTATTTTTATATGGGGTACCAGAACCATTTTCTTTTGTATTCCATCCGTTAAACATATATCCTTTTCTTTTGAATCCATTGGTAGTTAGATCTTTTGCTATATTATATGTGTGTGTACTGCTATTTGTGGCACCTCCTGTATTTTTGTTACCATTGTATTTAACTGTATATGTGTTAGCCTTCCAATGTGCATAAAGATTAAAAGTACCTTTATTAGTAGATGTTAAATTTTTTACGGATTGGTTATTTTTATATGGAGTACCAGAATTATTGGCTTCCGTATTCCAACTACTAAAAGTATATCCAGTTTTTGAAAAACCGTTAGGTGTTAAATTTTTTTCTACATTGTATGTGTGTGTACTGCTATTTGTGGTACCTCCAGTATTTCCGTTACCGTTATATTTAACTGTATATGTATTAGCGTTCCAATGCGCATAAAGATTAAAAGTATCTTTATTAGTAGATGTTAAATTTTTTACAGATTGGTTATTTTTATATGGGGTACCAGAATTGTCTGCTTTCGTATTCCAACTATTAAAATTATATCCAGTTTTTGAAAAACCATTAGGTGTTAAATTTTTTTCTACATTGTATGTGTGCGTGCTGCTATTTGTTGTACCTCCAGTATTTCCATTACCATTATATTTAACTATATATGTGTTAGCCTTCCAATGTGCATAAAGATTAAAAGTATCTTTATTAGTAGATGTTAAATTTTTTACAGATTGGTTATTTTTATATGGAGTACCAGAACCATTTGCTTTTGTATTCCAGTTATTAAAAGTATATCCAGTTTTTGAAAAACCGTTAGGTGTTAAATCTTTTGCTACGTCATATGTATGTTGACTTTCTTTAGTACTTCCACTAGTGCTTCCGTTACCGTTATATTTAACTATATATGTGTTAGCCTTCCAATGTGCATAAAGATTAAATTTATCTCCATTAATAGATGTTAAATTTTTTACAGATTGGTTATTTTTATATGGGGTACCAGAATTGTCTGCTTTTGTATTCCAGTTACTAAAAGTATATCCTTTTTTTGTGAATCCGTTGGTAGTTAAATTTTTTGGTACATCATATTTATGTTGACTTTCAGTGGTATTACCTCCAGTATTTTTGTTGCCGTTATATTTAACTGTATATATATTATTTTTCCATTGGGCATAAATGGTATGATCATTTTTATATGTCACGACAGTATTATCTTCGATTTTTTTTCCAGTACCATTATTTTTAGTATTCCAACCGTTAAATGTATATCCAGTTCTTTTAGGAATACATAAAGTAGATAGAGTTCCGTATTTTAGATTGTAATATATATCCTTTTTTTGATTACTGCAACCTGTTCCTCCGTTATCGTCATAACTAAGTATAAATTTAGATTTTTGAATTTCACATTCCATTTTATAATCAGTTGTATTTTCACTTTTTTCCCATTTGTAACCGTATTTTAATTTTGCTATAACATTATATTTTCCATTTTCTTTTTGAATGTTATTTATTAGAGTATATTCGGATGATGGTTTCACTAATTCTTGGTATTCAAAGTTATAATATAGATTATTTTTACATTTAGGTTTTGCTACCTTTTTAATATTTATTTTTCCAATTGTGTATACAGTAGTTGCTTGGTCATAATTTTTTGAGTCTGATGGGGTTAATATAAATGTTATATAAGTAACTGATGATTTGGTAGCATATTTTTTTATTGTTGCTTTTTTTTCAATATTTTCATTTATTTCGTTAGTATTTGAATTAAAATTTGCAGTTGCGATTGCTTTATTAGAACTTTTGATTTCGATAGTTCCTGGTACATCACTTGTTAGTGCAATCTCTGTGTCTGATAAATTTTCTCCTGATTCTCCTTGCTCTGGTGTTATGATATTAAAAGTTGGCTTTTTCTTTTTGATTTTACAAGTGAAGGTTTTATCAGAAGTGGTATCATCACTCCAGACGTATCTTTTGTTATTTATTTGATCTGTTGTATTTAATTTTGCTGTTATTTTATAATCTCCAGCTTCTTTTTTTTCTATTTCTGTTTGATTGATAGAAAATCCTAGATTAGAAGTTGATACTAACTTTTGAATTTTTCCATTATAATAAAGATTATTACAGTATTCTTTTGATGTGGGTATCTTTACTTTTTGGATATTGCTATTACATTTTCCTTCATTAGTGTTATTATTATTGTCAAATTCTTGACTGATAATATTTTTGTTTTGATCTCTTGTGACTATTATATATTTTTCTGGTGTTATTCCACTATCTTTTATATCGTTGGTAATATCTTTATTGGAGATATATCCTTTGTTGATTAAGGAATTTATTGATACACAAGAAAAACTGGTTTCTTTGTTATTATCATTAATCCAAGCAATATCATTAGAATATTCTTCGATATAAGTATTTGCTGTTTTTTTGATGTTATTTAGTGCAAGTATTTGGGATTTTTCTTTAGAATTATTAATGGTTTTTGTAACGTATGTTACTCCCATACCTAGTACTATGCTAACAACTAAGATTGTTGCAAGTAATTCAACAAGGCTAAATCCTCTTTTGTTAAATTTTTTTAATTTCATTCTAGTACTCCTTTTGATTATAGTTTATGTATTATGTTCACTCCATTTTGTACATTTTAATATTATCATAAATAGTTATGAAATTCAATATTGTTTTTTTCTGAAAAATAAATTATAATTAATTTTAGGTAAGGTGATAAAATGGTAGAAAAAATGAAGAAAAATAATAAGGGATTTACTTTGATAGAATTATTAGCTGCTTTAGTTATTTTAACAGCGATTATGTCAATAGCGATTCCTAGTATTTCTTCTTCTTTAGAAAGAACTAAAGTTAAGCAAGATGCTACTAAGAAAAAGTTGTTAGAGAGTGCGGCTGAACTTTACGTAACAGATCATAAGAATGCAATTTATAAAAAATTGAACAATAAAAATTCTTGTTATATTGCTTTAGATTTGTTAGATGTAAATGATGAAAATAAAAAAGATAGCGATGGAAATGCGTTTAATGGGGTTATTGAATTTACTAAACCTAATACTTATAAATATAAGGATGGTAGTAGTTTCGCTCCCTGTTTATAGAAAGAAGGATTAAGATGAAGAAAGTGTTACTATGTATATTAGATGGTGTAGGAATTAGTGAGAAGGAATATGGGAATGCGTTTTATCATGCTTCTAAGCCAACAATTGAGAGATTGATGAGAGAGTATCCTAATACGACTTTAGAGGCAAGTGGTGAAGCTGTTGGTCTTCCTTTTGGCCAAATGGGAAATAGTGAAGTAGGGCATATGAATATTGGAGCTGGAAGGATTGTTTATCAACCTTTAGGCTTAATTAATGCTAAAATTAAGGAAGGTTCTTTTTATGAGAATAAAGTACTTCTAAGTATTTTTGATCATGTGAAAGAAAATTGTAGTAAGTTGCATGTTATGGGATTACTTAGTGATGGAGGAATTCATTCTCATATTCATCATTTTTATGCAATATTAGAGGCGGCTAAGAGATATGGAATAGAGAATGTTTATTTTCATATTTTTACTGATGGTAGAGATACTAGTCCTTATTCTGGAAAGAAGTATATTGAAGCTTTAGAAGAAAAATTTCGAGAGTTAGGATTGGGGGGTGTTGCTAGTATTAGTGGAAGATATTATGCAATGGATAGAGATAATAATTATGATCGGGTAAAACTTGCTTATGATGCTATGACTGTTGGTAGTGAGAAGACTTACTCTACAGCAATTGATGCTTGGGAAGAAAATCAAAAAAATAATATTACTGATGAATTTATTGTTCCTGCTACTATTAATCGTGATGGTTTGATTGAAGATAATGATGGAATTGTTTTTGCAAATTTTAGACCTGATCGTGTTAGAGAGTTAGCAAGTTGTCTTACCAATGTAGAAAATCATGGCTTTGAAAGAAAGACGTTAAGTAATCTTAAGATGGTTACTTTGATGCCAGTTAGTGATGAGGTGAAATCTGCTCCAATGTTTCATTTAGAAGATTTAGTAAAGACATTAGGAGAGTATGCTAGTACTTTAGGTCTTAGTCAACTTCGTATTGCTGAGACAGAGAAATATGCTCATGTAACCTACTTCTTTGATGGAGGGGTAGAAAAAGAATTGAAGGGAGCTTCTCGAATTTTAATTGCTTCTCCTAAGGTTGCTACTTATGACTTAAAGCCAGAAATGAGTGCTTATGAGATTACTGATTCTTTGTTGAAAGAAATTGATGGTAATCATCCAGATTTGATTATTTTAAATTTTGCTAATGGAGATATGGTTGGTCATACGGGTAATTATAATGCTGCTGTTATGGCGGTTGAGACTTTGGATAAATGTATTGAAAAAATTATTTCTCATGTTGATTTAGAGGAATATGATGTAATTATTACTGCTGATCATGGAAACTGTGAAGTGATGATCAATGATGATGGAAGTATAAATACTCAGCATACAACGAATGTTGTTCCGTTTATTGTTCTTTCTCATGAGGTAAATTTGAGAAAAGGTAAGCTTGGGGATATTGCTGTTACGATTTTGGATTTGATGGGGCAACCTATTCCTAAAGAGATGACAGGGAGTAGTTTGTTAGTGAAATAATGTTTTATTTAGAAAAAAGCAAAAACTTGACAAAAAATAAAAATCCTTTATGATATTATTTATCTTTTTGAAAGAGAGGGTTAAAGTTTTTTACTTTTAGAAAGAAGGATATGATGAAAAGAAAAAAGAAGGTAAGGCTAAAGATTGGTAATGTTCTAATTTTAATTTTTCTTCTTATGATAGTAGTAGGAGGAATAATTGTGATAAATTATGATAAAAATATGAAAGATAAAGAGAAGAGTAATTCAACTGAGGTAAAGAAAGAGAAGAAAGATGTAAATGATACAAGTAAGGTGACAAAAGATTTAGAGAAGGCTCCAGTTAATTCTATTTCCTTTGATGCTTTATCTGATGGAGAATATGTTACAGAAAAGGGATATACTTTGATAATTAAGAATAAAACTGCTTATATTGATGGAAATGTGATTGCTAATAAGACTTATGGTATTCCTGAAGATTATCAACCTGAAGATCCTTATCACTCTGTAGTTGGTGAGAGATGTAATGATTGTATTGATAAGAAGGCAATGGAAGCTTTTTTATTGATGCAAAGTGATGCTAAGGCATTAGGGTTAAATATTTATATTGCTAGTGGGTATCGTTCTTATAAGTATCAGGTTAATCTTTATGATAAGTATGTTTCTACTAGTGGAAAGGCTGGGGCAGATACTTATTCTTCTAGACCAGGGCACTCTGAACATCAAACAGGAATGTGTTTTGATTTAAATAGTATTGATGATTCTTTTGCTAATACTGATGAGGGAAAATGGGTACATGAGAATGCTTATCGTTATGGATTTGTTATTCGCTTTCCTAAAGGAGCAGAAAAATATACTGGTTATCAATATGAGTCTTGGCATTTAAGATATGTAGGTACTTCTCTTGCTAAAAAACTTTATCAAAATGATGAATATATTTCTTTGGAAGAATATTATGGAATTACTAGTACTTATGAATAATTATTAGGGTGTTTGGTTATTCTTTAGAAAGAAGGGATTGTTATGAATAATAAATTTTTATCGAAAGTATTTAGTTGGTTTGGAATAGGACTTTTGGTTACTTTTTTAGTAGCGTATATTGTTAGTACTAGTATTTCGGCACTATCGTTTATTTTTAGTGGGTCTACTTATTTAATTATTGTGTTGTTAGAATTTGGAGTTGCAATTTGGCTTTCTGCTCGTATTCATAAGATGTCAAGTGGGTTAGCGAAAGGTCTTTATCTTGCTTATAGTGCTTTGACTGGCTTAACTTTTTCTAGTTTATTTGTTGTGTATGAGTTGACTAGTATTATTTGGATTTTTTTAGCGAGTGCTCTTGTTTTTTTTGTGTTTGCTTTATTAGGTAAAAGTGGTCGATTTGATTTATCTAGGTATGGTATTTATTTATTAGTTGGTTTACTTGGATCAGTTATTTTAGAAGTTATCAATATCTTTTTGATGAATCATACATTAGATATGATTATTTGTGTTGCTGTTTTGGCTATTTTTGTTACTTATGTTGCTTATGATGTACAAAAGATTATTACTCGCTATGATAGTAGTAATGAGGCAATGGCAGTTTATGGGGCTTTTGATTTATATCTTGATTTTATTAATATATTCTTGAGGTTAATTCAATTATTTGGAAAAGAAAGAAATTAAGAAATAAAGTTTTAATAGATGAAAAGCGTATCTTCTAATTTGAAAATATGCTTTTTTTCTGGCCTTAGTTTTTTTGTAGATTTAGATTAATGATAATAGGAGGTTATAATGAAGAAAAAATATAAACTTTATTCTAATCCTAAATTTATTGCTGTTGCTTTAGCGATAGTTACGGTTGGATCTGGAGTTTTGGTTATTCGTGAGAGAAAGAAAAATGGGGAGATTAATAGTAATAATGAATATAGTGTTGGATATTTAGATTTAAATCTTTTTAATAATAAGATATTAAAGAGGGTAGGTAAGGGTAATTTTCTTTTGCTAGATATTGGGGATCATGATACAGATGGATGCTATTTTTTAAAGCAGAAATTGGATTATTGCCTGAAGAATGGGATAGATGTTGGTTTAATTATTTCTAGTGATTCTAATACTTTAGGAGATGTTTATTTAGATGTTTCTTTTGTTAAGGAATTGATTAAGGAATATTCTATTTCTTATCCGGTTTATATTGATGTGGATTGTTTTTTTAATAATCCTAAGTTGCGTTATGATGAGTCTTTATTGATGATAAAGACTATTGTTCAAAAACTTAATGATAGTCATATTGCAGTTGGAGTTTATGGGATAAAAGAAAATATAAATCAAGAAAGAATGAAGAGTATAGTTGATGATTGTTATACTTTTTATAAGGATGATAATAAAGATAGTCAGATGAAGAGTAGATATTTGGAAAATGGGGATATTGGTTATTTATATACTGATAAAAGTTTGAAGAAGGAACTTATTCAAAATCATGATAATTTTAAATCTCTTATTTTGAAAGATGAATATGTTGTTTATGATGACTCTTTTGATTTTCAAATGTTGGCTAAATCTTGTGGACTTTCTGTTTGGGATTTAAAAGAATATAATGGGTTAAATTTTCCACTTTCATCTCTTAAGGATGAAGATATTATTCAAATTCCTTCTTTAAATTATCAAACAAGAAGACATTTATCTAATTATCCTAAATTGGGGATTGATGTTTCTTTATGGCAAGATGAGATAGAATGGGAGAAAGTTGATGCTAATTATGCTATTATTCAGATTAGAGATTTTGTTAAAAATGATGCAGATCCTTATTTTAGTGCAAATGTAATGGGGTGTATGAAAAATGATATTCCTATGGGATTTTATATATTTTCTAGATCTACTAATGTTGATGAGTTGAAGAGGGAGATTTCTTATGTAAAAAAGAAGTTGGAAGGAATTGAAGTTACTTATCCTGTATATTTAGATTTGGAAACAGATTTTTGGGAGTTAAATACTTCGGAAGAATATACTCAAAATAAAGATTTTTATCAGAAGTTTATTCAAACTTGGGAAGAAGAAATTAAGATGATGGGATATATTCCTGGTATATATTGTAGTCAAGATTTATATCAAAATTTGAATGAAGCAACTGAAGGACAATTAGAAAATTTATCTTGTTGGGTTGCTGGAGGAGAATATTATGATAAAGTTATTTCTTTAAGTGATGATTCTTCTTTTCATGTTTCTAATGATGAAAAGGTGGAAATTAAGCAGGTTAGTTCTAAAGGTATTATGGAAGGAATTTCTAATTATGTTGATGTTGATTATGGTTATTATGATTATGAACAGGAAATTCCTTGTATAGAGAATAAGTTTTATCGTTTTAATCATGAAGTGGATTTTATCAAAAAAATGGGAATTGGTATTGGAATTATTTATGTTTCTGCAAGGGTTAAATTATCTCATCATAAGAAAAGAAGAAAGAGGAGAAAAAGAAGTAGAATTAACTGATAACATAAAGTTAATGTTTTGTTAAAATATTGACACTTGCTATTTAAATATAGTACAATTAAAAATGTTTCAGAAGAAGGAGTTGAAAGATAATGAAAAAGACAAAGATTATTTGTAGTATTGGTCCTGCTACACAAAGTTGGGAGAATTTTAAGGGAATTGTAGATGCTGGTATGAATGTTGCTAGAATTAACTTTTCACATGCTACATTAGAAGAAAGAAAACAAGATGAGGATTTAGTAAAGAGAGCTAATGATGAATTAGGTACAAATATTGCTATTCTTTATGATACAAAAGGACCAGATTTAAGAACTTGTACTTTTGATGGTGATTATATTGAATTAGTAGAAGGAAGTACTATTCGTATTGTTGAAGAGGATTTAAAAGATAAAGGAAATAAAGAAAAAATTTCATTTAACTATCGTAATATTGTTAAAGATTTGAAGGTAGGGATGAGTGTTCTTTTAGATGATGGTTTTTATAAACTAGTTGTAGAAGAAGTTTTAGATAATGAGGTTGTTTGTCGTATTATTAATGGAGGAACAATTAAGTCTCGTCGTGGAGTTTGTATTCCAGGTATTAAGTTAGATATTCCATTTGTATCTGAAGATGATAAGAAAGATATTCAATATGCTTGTGAACATGATGGTGATTATTTGGCATTATCTTTTGTAAATAGTGCTGATGATGTTCAAGAAGTAAAAAAATTATGTACTCAATTTGGAAAACCTAATATGAAAATTATTTCTAAAGTTGAAACTCAATATGCTATAGATAATTTAAAAGAGATTGTTGAGATGAGTGATTATATTATGATTGCTCGTGGAGATTTGGGTATTGAAACTGGAGTTGAGAATTTACCTCTTTATCAACAAATGATGATTGATGAATGTCATTTACAAGGTAAGGGTGTTATTATGGCTACTCAAATGATGAGTTCAATGAAACATAGTATTCGTCCTACTAATGCTGAGGTTACTGATGTTGCTAATGCTGTTCTTCAAGGTTGTGATGCAATTATGACTAGTGATGAAACAACTATGGGTGAGTATCCAGTTGAGACTATTCAAAAAATGAATGAAATTTGTGAGAGTGTAGAAAGTTATTGCCGTTTTGAAAATGATAGTTTTGTTAATACTGAAAAAGATATTACTTCTATTATTGCTGAGAGTGTTGTTACTGCTAGTAATGATATTGAAGCTAAAGTTATTGTTGCGGCAACAATGTCTGGACATACTGCAAGAAAGATTAGTAATTTAAGACCAATTGCTCCAATTTTAGCTACTGTTCCTAATGAAAAAGTTGCTCATGAGTTAGCACTTAATTATGGGGTATATCCAGTTCTTGTAAAAGAATATAATTCTACTGATGAAGTAGTTAATGATGGAAAAGAAAAAGCTGTTTCGTTTGCTAATTTAAATAAGGGAGATCATGTTATTATTACTGGAGGATTTCCTAATACAGGTAATAAGATTACAAACTTTATGAAAATTGAAGAAATTTAGTAATAAAAAAAGCAAGGTTTTGTTCCTTGTTTTTTTGTTTGGAAAAATACATTTAAGTATTTTACTTTTTATTAACAGTTTCTAAGCCATCTGGTATTAAAATGTTAAGATAATTTAACATTTCTTCTTTGGTATATTTAAAGTCACTCATTAGCCATTCGGTTCCGGCACTAAATACTGCTCCTAAGTAGAAGGTAGCAACAAAATTACTAGGTATTTTTACTCTTTGTTCTGATTTGTCTATTCCTTCAATAATTTCTTTTTTGAATGTGTCGTATATCATATCCATCATGATTCCATTTTTGTTTGTTTTTCCAATAGCAATATAAATTTCTTTCTTTTCTTCTACATGATCGAGAAATAGAGAAATCATTTCTAAGTAATATTCTTTTGTATTTTTGATGCTAGTATTTTTTTCTAATTCTTTTTCTAGAGATTCTTTTAATGTATCAATATAGGAAGAGAGTAGTTCGTATTTATCTGAATAATGTGAATAGAAAGTAGAACGATTTACTAGGGCTTTTTCACATATATCTGATACTTTTATTTCTTCGAATGGTCTATCACTCATTAGTTTTATTAGGGTTTGATAAAGATTATTTTTTGTTTTTATAATTCTTAAATCTGTCTTTTTATTCATTTTTTCATCACCTTTTATCATTATATTCATTAAACAAACATTTGTAAAGTTATGCAACAAAAATTGTTTATTTATACAACAATTAATAGACAAATGTTTAGTAACATACATTAATCTTCTTTTGTTAGTGAACTTTTTTATTTCTTGTAATATGATATCTAACGAATGGAGGTAATTGTGATGAAAAAAATTAATCAATTTATTACTAATCATAGTATTTTAGTAGTGATAGTAGCATTACTTTTATTGATTCCTTCTTTGATTGGCTATGTTAATACGAAGATTAATTATAATATTTTGGTTTATTTGCCTAGTGATATTGAGACAATTAAAGGGCAAGATATTTTAACAGAGGATTTTGGAATTGGGGCTTTTTCTTTTGTTACGGTTAATAAAATGAGTAATTATGATATGTTAAAGCTAGAAGATAAGATTCGAAAAATTGATTCTGTTAATTTGGTTGCTAGTTTAGCTGATGCAACTGATACAACAATTCCAATGGATATTTTACCAGATGATGTTTTAAAGAAATTACATAAGGATGAGAAGAATGTGATTGTTGTTACTTTTGAAAATGGAACTTCTGATGAAGTAACGATGAAGGCTGTTGAAAAACTTAGAAGTGTTGTTGGAGATGCTTCTTCTGTTAGTGGTATGAGTGCGATGGTATTAGATACTAGAGATGTTTCTAATAGCGAGATGTTAGCGTATATTATTATTGCGATTATTCTTTGTTTGGTGGTTCTTACTGTAGCGACGGATTCTTTTGTTATTCCGCTTTTATTGCTTGGTAATATTGGGGTAGCTATTTTATATAATATGGGTACTAATATTTTTTTAGGAGAGATCTCTTATATTACTAAGGCAATTAGTGCTGTTCTTCAACTAGGGGTAACGATGGATTTTTCTATCTTTTTGTATCATAAATATATTCAAGCGAAGGGACAATTTAAGGATAAGAAAGAGGCTATGCAAGAAGCTATTACAGAGACTTTTCATTCTGTTTTAGGAAGTTCTTTAACTACTATTGCGGGATTTTTAGCTCTTTGTATGATGAAGTTGACTTTAGGTAGAGATATTGGTCTTGTTATGGCTAAGGGAGTTTTATGTGGTTTGGTTTGTGTTTTAACTTTATTTCCTGCACTTTTGTTGGTTTGTGATAAGTTGATTGAAAAGACTCAACATAAAAGTTTATTGCCAGAGTTTAAGAGATTGCAAAAATTTTCTATTCATCATTATCGTCTTATTATTGTTATCTTTTTAATTTTACTTATTCCTGCTATTTATGGAAATCAGCATGTAAAAGTTTATTATAATTTGGATAAGTCTTTACCTAGTACTTTGGCTTCTAGTATTGCGAACTCTAATTTAAAGAAAGAGTTTAATATTGTTTCTCCTGAGATTGTTCTTTTGGATAAGAATCTTGATGTATCTTCTAAGGAAGAGATAGTTAATCAATTAAAAAAGATAAAGGGAATTGATTTGGTGCTTAGTCCTACTAGTGTTTTGGATTTTGGCCTTCCTGTTGGGCTGTTACCAGATAATCTTACTCAATTTATGGAAAGTGATCAATATCAGTTAGTTCTTTTGAATTCTACTTATGATATTGCTACTTCTGAATTAAATCAGCAAATTAATGAAGTGAATAAGATTGTTAAAAGGTATGATAAAAGTTCTATTGTGGCAGGAGAAGGACCTTTGATGAAGGATTTAACAGAAATTAGTGATATTGATTTTAAGAATGTTAATTATGTATCGATTGGATTAATATTTATTATTATGCTTTTGGTTTTAAAATCTATTAGTTTGCCAGTTATTTTGATTAGTGCTATTGAGTTTGCTATTTTGGCGAATATGAGTGTTGCTTTTTATGCTAATACTTCGTTGCCATTTATTGCTTCTATTATTATTGGAACAATTCAACTTGGAGCGACGATTGATTATGCAATTTTAATGTCATCAAAATACTTATCGGTAAGAAAGAATACGAAAGATAAATATATGGCGATGGAGGAAACACTACGTTTTACTGTACCTTCGATTATTGTTAGTGCTTTATGTTTCTTTGCTGCAACGATTGGGGTTGGGGTTTACTCTAAGATTGATTTGATTGGTTCAATCTGTAAATTGTTATCAAGAGGTTCAATTATTAGTATGTTGGTTGTTATTTTGATTTTGCCATCATTATTATTAATTTTTGATCGTTTAATTATTAAGACAACAAAAAATATGAAGGAGGAATTGTCATGAATAAAAGATTAGTTACGAGTATTGTTGCACTTAGTATTATTGCAACTCCATTTCAAGTTTTTGCTTTGACAAAGGAAGAGGCAGTTTATTCTAATTTGAATGCTGATGGGACGAGATTTAAAACTGTTGTTACGAATCATTTGAGTGAGATGGAAAATACTTCGGTAGAAGATACTACAGAGTTAAAGAAGATTTTAAATATTAATGGAAAGGAGACTTTTACTCTAGATAATAAGAAATTGACTTGGGCATATAAAGGAAAAGATATTTTTTATCAGGGAGATTTTGAGAAAGAGTTACCTATTGAAACTTCTGTTAAGTATTATTTAGATGGTAAAGAAATTAATAATAAAGAATTAGTTGATAAGTCTGGTCATGTTAAAATTGAAGTTTCTTTAAAAAATACGGATAAACATAATATTGATGGAGAAGAATTATATACACCGTTTGTTGTTACATTGGGAGCAATGTTAGATAAGAACCAAGAGAATATTACGATTTCTAATGGTAAAGTTGTGAATAGTGGAAATAAGTTTGTTTTGGTAGGTATTGCTGCTCCAGGATTGTATGAAAGTACTTCGATAGATGAATTTAAAGATATGGATAAGATTATTATTACTTTTGATACAAAAAAGTATAAACAGCCTACGATTTATACGGTATCTACTCCTAAATTAATTGAGAATACAGATTTAGAAGTATTGAATCGATTAGATGATGTATATCATAAAGTTGGTTTATTGAAGAGTAATATGGATACTATTGAAAATGGGGCTTCTGAATTAGAGAGTGGAGCTATGCAATTACTTAATGGAACAAATGAAATTAGTAAGAATTTGAGTGTCGTAAAAAATTATATGGAAGAATTAACGAAAGGAGCTTATGATTTAAATCAAGGGGTTAATCAAATTATTTCTGCTATTGATGCTTCATCTAGTTCTTTATCTACGGAATCTTTAACAGAGAGTTTAAGTCAATTAAGTACTTTAAAGGAAAAAAATAATGAGGCTATTCGTAAGTTATCTGGAACAAATGATTCTTTGAAAGCACAGTATGATATTTATGATTTGGCAAATAAGAGTGTAGAAGAGATTATGAGTTTACCATTAGATGAGGGAACAAAGAAGAATTTGGTAACTTTAAAAAATACTTATGAGGGAAATAACAATTTGATTTATTTACTTTCCATGAATAATCAAGCAATTGATACGACTTGTTCTACTTTAACAACAACATCTTCTAAGGTGAAGGAACAATTATTAGCATTAAGAAATGGTTTAGTAGAATTAGAGAGTGGTTCAAATACTTTATATAGTAGTAGTAAGAAGATTACGGAAGGGATTTCTTCTTTATATCAAGGAACGAATCAATTATTAGAAGGGGAAAATCGTCTAGTATCAGGAACTTCTACTTTAAAATCAGGAATTTCTACTTATAATCAAGAAGGAATTTCTACTTTAGTGGGATACGCGGATAAAATTCAAAGTAAAACAAATAAATTAAAAAAATTAATTCAACTTAGTGAAGATTATAAGGGGTTTGCTTCTGATAATGTGTCTTCTACTACTTTTGTTTCGGTAATTAAATAATACTTGTATTTTTCCTTTTGTTGTGATATGATACAATTCCAGCAAGGAGGAAGAGGATGCAAGAATTAGAAATTACTTATTATTATGATTTTCAATCGAGAGAGATTTATCCCGTTATGGGAAGAAAAAATCCTAAGAGTATTGTTAGTTATATTCATTATTATTTATCTTTATTAGAAAGTGGCTTTTTATATGAAGATTTATTAGAAAAACTACAAGAAGCTTTTCATTATCATTATGATAATGGATATCAAAAATATTTAGATCCTATTTTAAAGCAAATTGATTATTTAAGTTTAGCTTATCAAGAATATTTAAAAAAAGATAAATTACAGAAAAAAAGAATTGTTTTAAGAAAATAGTTCTTTTTTTAATATTGGAGTTTTTTTCTTATTTGTGTTAAAATAGATGTGGGATATAGGAGGGCGGTTCTATGAAGATAGTGAAGAGAACTTTTAAAGTATTTTTTATTTTGATGTTGTTTTGGGTGAATGGTGTTTATGCAGAGGAGTTTAATATTACTTCTAAGAGTGTGATTTTGTATAATATGAATGAAAATAAAGTATTATATGAGTTAAAGAGTGATGAGAAATTACAGATTGCTAGTTTGACTAAGATTATGACTGTTATTACGGCGATTGAGCATAATGATGATTTATCTAAGGAAGTTGTAATTACTAAAGATATGTTAAAGGGAATTTCTGAATATACACAGGTAGGTTTTAAAGAAGGAGATAAACCTACAGTTAAGGATTTATTATATGGCTCTATGCTTCCTAGTGGAGCAGATGCAGTAAATGCTCTTGCTGTTTCTACTAGTGGAAGTGTTAATAAGTTTGTTGAATTAATGAATGAAGAAGCTAAAAAATTAAAGCTTGATCATACGCTTTTTGATAATCCAATTGGTATGGATAGCGATAATAATTATTCTACGGCTAGTGATATGGCTAAACTTTTGATTTATAGTTTGAAAAATAAGACATTTAAAGAGGTGTTTACAGCAAGAGAATATAAAATTGACTGTTTAAATAAAACTGTAAAAACAACTTTGGTTAGTTATTCTAAATCTTATGGTTTAGATGTTAGTCAGATTACTGGGGCGAAGAGTGGTTTTACTGATGGAGCTGGTCTTTGTCTTGCTTCTACTTCGACAATTGATGATGTGAATTATTTACTTATTACTTTAGGAGCTAGTACTAAGAGTAGATCAAATGCTGTTCGGGATAGTTTAGAGATTTATGATTATTATAGTACTAATTATGGATATCGAGTAGTTTTGAAAAAAGGTCAGAAGATTAGAAATATTCCTATTAAATGGGGGCATGATAAAGAATATTCTTTAGTTGCTGATAAAGATGTTTCTTTATATTTATCTAATGATATTAGAAGAAATAGAATTAAATATGTATTTGATGGTGTTGATGAAATTAATTATAAGATGAAAAAGGGAGATAAACTTGGTACGGTAAAGATTGTGTATGAGAATGATAATTTATCTACTTATGATGTTTATTTAGATCAAAATTTAAAATTTTATCATCCTGTTTTATATGGAACTATTTTTGTATTGTTTATTGTGATGGTTTATTCTTTCCGATATGTTTTTCAAGCATATCGATATAAGAGAAATCGAAAAAGTAACCATTTGCAAAAATAGGTAAAAAAATAAAAGTTTTGCAAATAGACTTGCAAAACTTTTTTGTTATATTCTACTATATTTAAATTTTTTAGATATAGTTTTTTCTTTTCTCTTTCCTCGACAATATTTTAGGTTATCTTTTTTTATATTAATATTGGGTGATATTATGGGGATAAAGAGAATGAATTTAAAAAATAAATCAAAGCAGAAGAGAAGGAGGCGATGGAGAATCTTTTTTTATTCTTTTTTGATTTATTTAGGTTTTTCTTATACTTTTTATTATTCGATGAAGAAATCTCCTAAAATTTCTAATGAGGAATTTGTAAATTTGCTTGTTTCTACTGGAAATGCGAATATTTTATCTCGGTATAAAACCACTAATTTGGTTAATTTGACTATGAAATTTCTTTTTCATATTGATTTTCGTGATCCTAAAACAATATTAAATGGAAGTATTTTAGGTGATAATATAACTAAGATTAAGAATAATACAAAGACAATTAGCTTAGAATATAATGATGATTATAGTGATATGGAAGAGTTAAAGACCATTAGCGATTATATTCAAGATCCTAATCCTAAGAGTACGACTGATCCGATTGTTTATCTTTATAATTCTCATCAATTAGAAAATTATAGTAGTGAGAATTTGGATATTTATGGGATTACCCCTAATGTTATGATGGCTAGTTATGTTTTAAGAGAAAATTTAAATAAGTTGGGAATTCCTTCGTTAGTCGAGAAAGCTAATATGAGTGATATTTTAAGGAAAAATGGATGGGATTATTCTTATTCTTATCAGGCTTCTAGAAATTTAATGGTAGAAAAGAAAAAGACTTATTCTTCTTTGAAGTATTTTATTGATCTTCATCGTGATAGTGTTTCTAAGAATTATACTTTGGCTTCAATTCATAATAAAAATTATGCTAAGATTTTATTTGTTGTAGGAAAGGATTATGCTACTTGGGAAGGAAATTATCGTCTTGCTAGTCAGTTAAATGGATTGTTTGATCAGTATTATCCTGGACTTTCTAGAGGAATTATGCTTAAAACTGGGCCAAAAGTAAATGGAGTTTATAATCAAGATTTTGATTCTAATACTTTATTGATTGAGTTGGGAGGAGTAGAAAATACTGTTGAAGAAGTTTACCATACTGTTTCAGCAATTTCTGATGTTTTGGCTAAATATATAAAGGGGGAAGGATAGATGAAACATAAAAAGATTTTTAAATTTGTTTTCTTAGCTTTCTTTTTTGCTTTTATGGGAGCTTATTTGATTGAAAAGACTGGTTATTATGAATATAATTTACAAAGGAAGAAAAATTTAACTAAGGAACAGATGAAAAAGTTTGAGGCAGATATTCAAAAAGGAAATGAAATTGATTTAAATGATTATTTAGAAAATACTTCGGTAGATTATTCTAATTCTTTAACAAGAACTACTACTAATGTTAGTTTGAAAATAAATAAAACATTAAAAATTTTCTTGAAAGATGGGTTTAAGATTTTTGAAAAATTTGTAAAGTAGCTACTTGACAGAATATGTGTCTAGTGGAAATAATTATTTTTAATTCATAGACTTATAAAAAAAGAAGTGTTACGATAGTACAAATGAGAAAAGGTGATGTTATGCGAGAAAAAAAGAAAAAGAAAGTGCCATTTATTTATAAATTAATTTCTTTTTTACTATTTATAGTGACGCTTTTTTTTCTGGGAAATTTAATCTTTTTAAATGTACTTAGTAATTTTTATTTAGTCGTGATTATTGGGGTTGTTTTAGTTATTGATGGTGTTTTATCTATGATGATGCTACGGGGAAGGAAGAAAAAATTTGGTTCTTTTTTGTCGATTTTAGTTATTTTGTTATTTAGTCTTTTAGATTTTTATTTGGCTAAAACGACGGGATTAATGAGTAGTTTAAATTTGAATTATAAGACTTATAATTATTCTGTTGTAGTGTTAAAGAGTAGTAATTATAAGAAATTAAAGGATATTACAGGAAAGAATTTAGGCTATTATGATGATGGTAGTGATATTACTAAGGAAGCATTAAATAAGGTAATGACTAAGGAAGAATTAAAATCTAAGGATTATAATGATACAGAGAAATTAGCTAATGCTTTAATGGATAAAAAAGTAGATGCTATTTTGATTGAGAATTCTTATTTGGATATTTTGAATGAAAATATTATAATTGATGGTAAGAGTTTTAAAGATTATATTCGTAAGATTTATGGATTTGTTTTAGTGAAAAAGACTAGTGATATTTCTAAGGATACTAATGTTACTAAAACACCATTTAGTGTTTATATTAGTGGAATTGATACTTATGGGGAGATTTCTAGTGTTTCTAGAAGTGATGTTAATATGGTTGTAACAGTTAATCCGGCTACACAACAAATATTACTTACTTCTCTTCCAAGAGATTATTATGTAAAACTTCATGGAAAGAGTGGTTATCGGGATAAACTTACTCATGCTGGTTTGTATGGGATTGATATGTCTATTCAGACTATTGAAGATTTATTAGATATTGATATTAACTATTATGTTAAAGTAAACTTTAGTAGTGTTGTTGATATTGTTAATGCAATTGGTGGAGTAAATGTTTATTCGGATTATACTTTTACTTCTATTGATAATTATCATTATACAAAAGGGTATAATGAAGTAAATGGAGAAGAAGCTTTATCTTTTGCTCGTGAAAGAAAAGCGTTTGCGGCTGGAGATAGGCAGAGGGTTAAAGATCAGCAAGCTCTTTTAAAAGCTATTTTTGATAAATGTACGAGTAAGGCAATTATTACTAAATATAGTAAGTTACTTGATTCTATGAAAAATAGTTTTGTTACTAATATGAAGATGTCGAGATTAACTTCTCTTGTTAAGATGCAATTATCTAAAAATTATGAATGGAATATTGTTAGTAATAGTTTAAATGGTAGTGATTCTAAGAATTATACTTATTCTGCCCCTTCTTCATTAGCTTATGTTATGGAACCTACAGAGGAAAGTGTTAGTTATGCTCATGAATTAATTCAACGTGTTTTAGATGGAGAAAAGTTAGATAAAGAAACAGTGGATGCTGATGCTAGTCAGGCTAATAAAGTAACACATGGTAGTAGTTCAACAAGTGGTAATAGTAGTTCTTCTAGTAATAGTAGTAGCAATAGTAATTCCAAGAATGAGTCTTCTAATCAACAAGAAGGATTAAAATTAAAATTAGGAAAAACAGAGGTAACTTATAATAAAAATACTTCTAAGGCATTTACTTATTTTGGTTATACTTTAACTTATAATGGGACTGATGTTACTTCTAGTAATGTTAAAGAGACATTTACTGTGAATGGGAAATCTTATCATGATTATAGAGATTTAGTATCTTATGTTACTTCTCTTGATAATGGAACTTATAATATTACTTATGAAATAGTTTATCAGGGATATGTTGCTAAAGATATACAAAAGGTTATTGTTACGGGAGTTGTTAATGATAGTTCTTCTACGATACCTTCTAAAAATGATTCTAATAGTACAGAAGAAAAAGATAACTCTTCATCTACGGATTCTTCTTTAAATAAAGATGAAGATGAATATCCAAGTGAGGGAGAAGAGTAAATCTTTTTCTTTTTTTCTTTTTTTCTTGACTTTTTTTGATAGAGTTGTTAGAATGATATTCAACATTATTTCATTATGGAGGGAAAGTATGAATCAGTATTTTAATTTAAATGAAATCTTCTTTTTGAAAAATATAACCAATACTATTGATTTATGCTGGAGTAAAATGAATGTTAATCAGTATTAAGGTGCTATGGTACTTTAATGCTGATTTTTTGTTGGAGGATTGAAAATGGTAAATATTAGTTTGGTAGATTTGATGAAAAAAGTAAATGGATATCATGAAGAAGAGAAAAAATTAATTTTAAAGGCTTATCAATATGCAACTTATTTGCATGATGGGCAATATCGGCAAAGTGGGGACGCTTATATTATACATCCTTTAAATGTTGCTTATATTTTAGCAGAAATGCAAGCTGACTGTGATACGATTTGTGCAGGACTTTTGCATGATACTTTAGAGGATACTAAAATTACTAAAGAAGAGATTGAAGAAAACTTTAATTCAGATGTTGCTAAATTAGTGAATGGGGTAACTAAATTATCTAAAATGAATTTTTCTTCTAAGAAGGATCAAAATTATGCGAATACGAGAAAGATTATTACTGGTATTACGGAAGATGTTAGAATTATTATTATTAAATTAGCTGATAGGTTACATAATATGAGAACTTTACAATTTAAGAGTGAATTTAAACAAAGAGAGAATTCTCTTGAAACTATGGAAATATTTGTTCCTCTTGCTTATTATATTGGTGCTTATCGAATTAAATCAGAGTTAGAAGATTTATCTTTACAGTATTTGAAACCTGATATTTATAAAAATTTAGAAGAAATAAAGTTAAAAATAGAGAAAGAAAGCAATAAATGTTTAAATGAAATGTTATTTCAAATTAAAGAAACTTTAAGTAATGAAGGAATTGATAATGAGATTAAAGTTAGAACGAAAAATATTTATGGAATTTATAAACGATTAAATTCTGGATATAATTTATCAGATATTCATGATTTATTAGCATTAAAAGTTATGGTAGAAGAGGTTAGAGATTGCTATTATACTTTAGGTCTTATTCATCAGAAGTATCATCCTGTTAATGATAAATTTAAGGATTATATTTGTAATCCTAAGACAAATATGTACCAGTCATTACATACTACTGTTTTTGGCAGTGATGATCGCTTGGTTCAAACTCAAATTAGAACTTTTGATATGGATTTGGTTGCATCTTTTGGGTTAACTGCTTATTGGAAGGTAGATAAAGGTCAGGCTAGGGATATTATGCAAAAGGACTTGAAAAATAAATATCAATTTTTTCAATCTTTAGTAGAGATAAATTCTATGTTTGGAGATAATCAAGAGTTTGTTACTAAGGTTAAAGAAGAACTATTTTCTGATAAGGTTTATGTTTATACAACTAAGGGAGAGGTTGTTGAACTTCCTAAAGGGGCTACGGTAATTGATTTGGCTTATCAATTAGGAGAAGATATTGGAAATACAATGATTGGTGCTTTTGTTAATGATTCTATTGTTTCTTTGGACTATGTATTAAGAAATAAAGATAGGGTGAGAATTATTACAGATAATTTATCTAAAGGTCCTCGTGAAGAATGGATTTCTAAGGTACAAACTAGTTATGCTAAGAAGAAGATAAAAGATTTTTGTCATGATAATTTAAAACATTCTTAGTTTATGGTACAATAATTAAGAATGTTAGGTGATGAAGATGTTTTATCAAATTAAAAATGGAAGTTTGTCTATTTTAGGAAACTTAATTTTAGAGAATATTAATTTTAAAATTAAAAATCAAGAAAGAGTTGGTTTGATTGGTAGGAATGGTTGTGGGAAGACTACTTTATTAAAGGCAATTATGGGGAAGTATCCGATTGATGATGGATATGATAAAGTAGAAGTAAACTCTTCTAAGAATTTTAAAATTGGTTATGTAGAACAGAGTATTCAGGATACAAATAAAATTAAAATGATTGATTATATTCGTTCTGCTTATTCTGATATTTTAATTGTTCAAGATAAGCTAAGTGAACTTGAAAAAAGAATGGCTTGTGAATATCATGAAGAGGATTTTAATTTATATAACGATCTATATGAGAGGTATAGAGTACTTGGAGGATATTCTTATCAAGGAGAATATGAAAATGCTCTTTTTAAGTTTGGCTTTTCTGATATTGATAAAGAAAAATATTTGAGTGAATTTTCTGGTGGAGAATTGACTAAATTATCTTTATTGCGTTTAATTCTTTCAAAACCAGATTTACTTATTTTGGATGAACCAACTAATCATTTAGATATTAAGAGTATTATGTGGTTAGAAGAATATTTGAAAAGTTATTCTAAAATGATTCTTCTTGTTAGTCATGATCAAATGTTTTTAGATCATATTTGTAATATTATTTATGAAATTGAGTTTGGAGTATTAAAAAGATATTCTGGAAATTATAGTTCTTATTTAATACAAAAGAAAGAGGAATATGAAAAGAATTTAAGAGATTATGAAAGACAAGAAAAAGAAATAAAGAGACTTACAGAGATTGTTAATCGCTTTCGCTATAAACCAACAAAGGCTTCGATGGCTATGTCAAAATTAAAGCAAATTGAGAGAATGGTTAAGATAGATAAACCAGTAGCTGTTTCTACTAGGACATTTAATTTTCATTTTGCGATGGAAGATAAGAGTTTTCGTGATGTTTTGAAGGTAAAGAATTTAAGTGTTGGCTATGGAGAGATGAGTTTATGTTGTTTTAATTTTCAATTAGAACGAGGAGACCGTTTAGGGATTATTGGAGAAAATGGGATAGGAAAATCTACTTTGATAAAGACTTTGATGGGAAAGATTCCTCCTTTATCTGGTAAATTTCGTTTTGGAGAAAGATGTAAGATTGGTTATTTTTCACAAAATTTTGATCAGCTAAATATCTATCATACAATTTATGAAGAAATTAATGAGAGCTTTCCAAAGATGCCGGTTGATGAGATTAGAAGGTTACTTGGTGCGTTTGACTTTCATGGGGAAGAGATTTATAAAAAAATAGAAGATTTATCTGGTGGAGAGAAGGTACGGATTAGTTTGTGTAAAATTTTAAATGCTAATCCTAATGTTTTAATTTTAGATGAACCTACTAATCATTTAGATATTATTAGTAAAAATACGATTGAAAAAATTCTTCTTGATTATCCTGGAACGATTTTAATGGTAAGTCATGATCGATATCTTATTGATAGGATTTGTAATAAGTTATTGGTATTAGATGAAGGAAAGTCTATGTTTTATCATTATGGTTATCAAGAATATTTAGAAAAGAGAGAGTTAGAAGAGAAAAATACTAAAGAAGTACTTTCTTTAAGTGAAAAGAAAGAGGATAAAGTAAAGAAAGAAAAGAATAATTCTTTAGAAAAGGAAATACAAAAATTGGAAAGGAAAATTGATGGTTTAGAAAAGAAAATTCAACAATTAAATGATGAACTTTTAAAGGAAGAAAATTATATGGATAGAAAAAAAGCATTGGCTCTTCAAGAAGAAATAGATTGTTTAAATCAGGAATTAGAAGAACAAAATTTGTTATGGGAAGAAAAAATGTCGTTACTTTAAATTTTTGTGTCAAAAATCTGTCTAGTGTTTGAAAAAGGAAAAATATTTTTTGAGGAATGATGATATAATGAATTAGCGAGGTGGTTTTAGCATGAAAAAAGATTATGCAAAGTTAATTTACAAGATAAAAGAATATAATTTATTTAAAAATTTTAAAAATATAGAAAAACTTAGTATATGGTTACATCAACTTAGTGAAGAAGAGGCATCTAGGTTTTTATCTCTTTCTATTCCTCCAGAGGATATTGTTTTTCCTAAGAGATTATTAATTAATAATAATTTACTTCAATGTGAAGACTATTTGAAGAGAGTGGAAGCAATGAACCAATTAACAAATGGAGATGGGTTATGGCATTTATTTGAACGTTTATGTTCAAATAATTTTCTTCACAGTAAAAATTACTATCATGATATGAATTTATTAAAAGATAGTGAAAATTTACAATATGGACTTTGGGTGATTAATGATGAGGAATTTATTGATAGTCCTTATCATTTAGAAGATTTAAAAATGATTTTAGGAGCAAAAGATGCGAGTGGTAATGATTTAGATTTTTTGGTAGCATCTGCTTTGGCTATGCTTGCTAAGAATAAAGATTCTATTCAAAGTCCTTATCATGAGGAAGATATGAAGTTTATCACTAAAATTGGTAGTCCTTCTTTGCAAGAAGACCGTTCTTATCCAGAACACTCAGTTAATCATTTAGCTTTGAATAAAAATTCTCTTAAGGATAAGTATCATTTAGAGAATATGAAGATTTTAGCAGAAAATTATTCGATTAGTTATTATTTATATCCTATTATGACTGGTAAGGAGTATATTCGTGGAAAATATTATCGCGAAGAGATTAATGCTTTAATACAGGCTGATAGTAAGTTAAAGGCTAGGGCTGTTTATTGTTATATTACTGATTGTTCTTTTGATTCTAATGATAAACGAGAGTTAGATAATGAATTATGGGATAATAATCTTTCTTTTCGCGCTGTATGGTTTGCTAGAAAAAAGAGAGAATTTTCTGAAAAAGGTGTAAAACAACCTAAATATTTAGAAAATTTAGATTTATTGAATTCTTTAGATGATAAATATGTTATTTTTATTGAGAGGTTGTTATCTGATTCTCTTTTGAGAAAACAAAATTATCAAGAAGAAGATATTAATACTTTACTTTCTTTAAATGATGATGAATTATTTTTTGATCTTTTTGAAGTCATGAGTGATAAGAATAGTGCTGCTAGTATTTATCATTTAATGGATATTTCTTTAATTCAAAATACTTCTTCTTATTTTACTCGAAGAATGTTAATTTCTATGGCAACAAATCAAGAAAATTTAAATAGTAAAAATCATTGGTTTGATATGAATTATGTTGCTTCTCTTGATTTTGATTTGCTTGATTCTAAGAGTCAAGAATTATTACAATATTTATTTTTAACTTCTGAAGGGATAAAAGATAAAGAGAGAATGTCTAAGTTAAAACAAATTCAACCAGAATTTTCGATGGAAAAAATAGATAAGAAAGGATTAAAACTACCTAAAGGAAAAGTTTTGATGAGAATTAAAAGGTATTTTTTATAAAAAATACTTAAAGGGAAGATAGAATGATTTTAAATATAAGTGGTAGGACAGATATTGTTTCTTTTATTGATGGTTATCGAAATGTTAAAAAGAATGAAAAAACTTTAATATTTAGACCATTTACGGAGAGAGATTACCAAGAAATAGGTAAAAATTTTAGTCGGAGTGCTAAAAATAATGGGATTGTTGTTCAGACTTGTTTTGAATAGAGAAATTTAGTGGAGTATGGTTTTGTTAAAGGAGAATGTTTATCTCATGAATTTGCTTATCGTTTAACGGGAAAGAAATATCTTGATTGGACCACTAGAAAAGAAGGAAAAAGTAAAAAATCATGTTCAAAAACATATTCTTTCTTCTTCTTTGTTGGTTGGAAAGTTAGAAGATGATGATGTGATCAAAGTGAGATATTGTTAGAGATGAATATTGACAAGTTATTTATAAGGGGTTAATATATTTTTTATGGAGGTAATTTGATGAAAAAAGAAGAAAAAGTAATCAATTATTATATTATTTGTAATCGTTTAAAAAATGTTATTAGAAAAGGATGGAAAGTTTGGAATGTTCAAAGAGATAGAGTTGAAAGTGTTGCAGAACATATTTTTGGTGTTCAGATGTTAGCTATTGCAATGAAGTCCGAATATCAATATGATATTGATTTATTGAAAGTTATATTAATGCTTGCTGTTCATGAACTTGGAGAAACGATAATTGGAGATTTAACACAATTTGAAATTGATGATAATGAAAAGAAAAGAATTGAAAGGGAAGCTGTCCACAAAATTCTGATGGGATTAGTAGATGGTAGTAAGATTGAACAATTGTTTTTAGAATTTGATGATCATCAGACAAAAGAGGCAATGTTTGCTTTTCAATGTGATAAATTGGAATGTGATTTGCAAAGTAAGTTGTATGATGAAGAAAAATGTGTTGATTTAACTCATCAAGAGGAAAATAAAGTAATGAATAATTCGATAGTTCATCGTTTGCTTGATGAGGGAAATTCATGGTCAGAGATGTGGCTAAAATTTGGACAAGAGATTTATCCTTATGATGAGAATTTTAAATCTGTTTCTGATTATGCTATTGAGCATAAAATTCATGAAAAAAGAACCAAAAAACTAAATCATATATAACTAAAAAAGATATCATAAGTGGTATCTTTTATTTTGGTTTCTTTTTAGCAAAACCATTAAATTTATATAATAGATCATTAATTACTAAATCAAAACTATTGCTATATTCTATAATATTTCCATTGTATCCAGTTTTGGTAATTTGATTTTTAGCGATTAGAATTGTTCCTAGATCAAATCTATGGTAACCTTCCATTATTAATTTTTTGATAATTTCCCATTTTATCATTGGTATGCTACGAATGTTTTTAAATTCATTAGTATAACTTTCTTTGATAAAAGTTACTTCACGATCGTTTTTAATGATTCCAACTCCAGATATCACTACGCCTTGAGGATATTTTTTTAATATAGCAGTACCTGCGATAAGTTCGTTATTATATGTAGTTAGTAGATGGTCAGAAGTCATTTTTCTTTCTAATAAATTTTTGGTTTTTTTGACGCTTGGATTTTTTAATTTTTGATTAAGTCTTTCGTTGTTTAATTGTTCTTTTTTGATTAAGTAGCGATAGTTATTGATATATGTTTCAGGCATTATTTTTGCTAGATAAAATTCAAATTTATTATTTTTATTTGAAAATAATTCCATCATTTTGTTGTATCTATCTTTATTTTCTACTAAATTTAAAAAGTCTTGTTTATCTTTTTCTGTTCCTTGGTACACGGTAATTCCTTTTTTTAGGCAACTATTAATGTTTCTTCTTAAACTTCTTTTGAAGTTTTGATAAGTAGATTTAATGTCTGTTGCTTTTAATACCATTTTGTATTTTGCTGTATTGGGAATAAAGTCATATTCTAGTTTTTCAAATTCTTTAATAATACCACTATTATTTTCTTTTAAGATAAAGTCACTATCGTATACTTGATAATTAATTAGTGGATTAATTCTTAAGTAAATATAGTTTAACTTTTTTAGATATGTTTTTAATTCTGTGGTAAAGCATTTTAGTAAGTCAAGGTTATAATAGTTTAATAAATATCCGTTAGGTACATATCCGTATCGATGTTTATTGTTAATTTTTTTTTCTAGGATTAAAGTAGCTGCGTGTACATTGTTCATTTCATCGATTAGTCCTAAGTAAAGGGGAGTGTAACCATTTTCCATTTTTAATTTGGCATATTCAACGCTTTGTTTATAATTTCTTTTACTATGTAGGTTAGAATAATTTTTAAATTGTAATTCAGATAAGGTAATAATATGCATTTTATTCCTCCTTTTCTATTTTTAATTATAGCAATTTTTTTATTTTTTGTATAGTCTTTAAATTAACTTTTAGTTATTGATAAGTATTTTTTTGTTTTTTAAAATTTAAATAAAAAAGAAAAAATGTAAACTGAATTGTTTTTTCTTTTCAAGGAGAATTTTTTATATTATACTAGATTTGTAGGTGATAAAAATGAAATTAAATGTTGGTGTAATTTTTGGGGGGAAAAGTGTTGAACATGAAGCTTCAATTTTGACAGCTATTCAGGCTATTTCTCATATTGATAATGAAAAGTATGAGGTTATTCCGATTTATATTACAAAAGATTTGGAATGGTATACTGGTGGTTGTTTAAAATTTTTGGATACTTTCAAAGATTTTGATTTAATTAAAAGATATGCTAAGAGAGTTATATTAGTGAATAAAGAAGGAAGATATGTTTTACAGAAAGTTGGAGTAGTTAAGAGTGAGGTTTGTGAACTTCATTTGGCTTTTCCGATGGTTCATGGGGCTAATATGGAAGATGGTTCAATTCAAGGGTATTTGAATTTGATTGGTATTCCTTATGTGGGAAGTAGTATTTATTCTTCTGTAATGGCACAGGATAAGGTTTTTATGAAACAAGTACTGATATCGAATGATATTCCTGTTACAAAATTTGTTTGGTTTGGAGAAAGGTTTTATCGAAATAAGAAGGAAGAATTGTTTAAGCAGATTGATGAATTAAAGTATCCTCTTATTATTAAGCCAGCAACTTTAGGTGGAAGTGTTGGAGTAGAAACGATTACTCAGAAGGAAGAGATTGATTCTACAATTGAGAGGGCTTTTAAATTTGATAGTAAAGTTGTAATTGAGGAGAAGATTTCTGATATGGTGGAATATAATTGTTCAGTATTGTTAACACCTAATGGAAATATTACTAGTGAAATAGAAGAGATTAAGACTAGTAAGGAAATGATTGAGTATGGAGATAAATTTTTAGTGGGAGATGCTTTGAAGGATTCTAGTATTGAAAGGACTTGTCCTGCTGATATACAGGATAAGTTAAGAAAAGAAATTGAGACTTATTCTTTGGCTGTTTTTAAGATGTTGAATATGCGTGGTACTGCTAGAATTGATTTTTTGTATGATACTAAAAATAAAAAATTATATGTTGATGAGGTGAATAGTATTCCTTGGTGTTTTGCGCATCATTTATGGGAAGCTAGAAATATTTCTTATCGTGAACTTTTGAATGTAATGATTCAAGATGCTATTTCAGTAGAGGTAAAACATCAAGAGATGACTTTAACAATAAATTCTGATGTTATAAAAAATACAACTAATGCTAAGTTAAAGGAGATGAAGTAATGTACGGATATATTAAGGGAAAAATTACGGAAATTGATAGTAATAATATTGTTTTAGAGAATAATGATATTGGTTATTTGATTTATGTTCCTAATCCTTATTCGTATCGATTAAATGAGGTAGTTACTGTTTATACTTATACTAAGGTAGGAGAAGATGAGTATACTTTATATGGATTTCAATCTAGAGAACAAAAAGAACTTTTTTTAAAATTGATTTCTGTAAAGGGGCTAGGTCCTAAGATGGCTTTACCTATTATTGCAACGGGAAGTTTTACTTCTATTGCCGATGCAATTGAGAATAATAATTTGAGTTATTTGAAAAAATTCCCTAAGATAGGGGATAAAGTTGCTAAGCAGATGGTTTTAGATTTGAAAGGAAAACTTAATGCTGTAAATACGGGGTTATTTGCTAAGGAAGACTTTACTGATGAGTTGACAGAAGTGTTATTAGGACTGGGCTATAAGCAGGCTGATGTAAAGAAGGTAGCGACGAAAGTAGATGGAAATTTATCTTTAGAAGAGCAAATTAAAGAAGCTTTGAAATTAATGTTAAAATAGTAGGGGTTAATATTTTACTTAGATAGTGTATTAAAATTCATTATGTTATTGGTTCATAGCTTTTTTGGTTATGGACTTTCTTTTTGTCTATATTTTTTTTCTTAGATGTGGTATGATAGATAACCAGGTGGTAAAATGATTCAAAAATTAATTAATAAGGTAAAAGAAATCTTTTCTTTTTATCGAGATAAATATTATTCAAAAATAGAATATAAAAATTATGATGTTGATTCCTTTCATCAAGATTCTTTAGAGAATTCTTTAATTGATCGAGGAGATAAAATAGAAAAAATTTGTGAAGATATCGAGAAAAAAGATTTTTCTGGAGAAGAAAATACAAAAGTTGAATTAAAAAAAACGGGGAAAAAGAAAATAATATATCCTTTATCAAAGTTATTGATAGGAGATATTGTTTGGGCGAATCGATATGAAAGTGATGAAGAAAGGGAACAAATATTAAAGGGACATGAGATTGGTCCATATATTATTATTGGTTTTGAAAAAGATGAGCCAATTGGGGTATATGCAACATCAAGAAATAAGAAAGAATTTTTATTATTAGGAAAGATTATTGGGGAGAAAAATACTTATATTAATGTTTCTAAAATGAAAAAAATTACTGAAGAAAATTATAGAGGAAAAGTTCCTTGTACATTAAGTAATGATAATTTATTAAAGATTAAGAAAAAAATTTATGGAGAAGGGAATAGTGATTATTTTAGCACTGAAGATATTTCTTATGGTGTTGGAGATATTTTAAAGAGTAAACATGGCTATTACTTCATTATTGATATTTTAGAGGGAAAGTATATTTATAGTAAAATAGATAGTTATTCTTTTTATTTAAATCAAATTGATTTTGGAAGGTATAAGTTTAATCTTATTTCATCTGCTTTGAAAGGAAGATACGTGAATACAATATCTTCAGAACAATTAAAGGTAATAAAAGCACAATATAAGGAATATTTAACTTTGGAGAAAGCGAAGATGACTAATCAATTGGATGTTGGTTATGTTGTTTTGTATCGTTCTTCTTATTACTATGTTTCTAGTATTTGTCGTGATCAATATACTTTAGTTTTACTTCAAGAAGCATCAAAGCATGATACGGATACCATAGGAATGGAAGATTTGTATTTTCATCCAGTATTTGATTATACGATTGAAATTAATAAGAGAAATCATTATTCAATTTTTGCTGTAACAGAGGATAAAACAAGAGAAAAATTTAAAGAATTAAAATTAAATTATAAAAGGAATTTAAAACTAGAAAAACAGGAACTAATTAAGAGAAAAAAACAGTTAGAAGAATTAAACTTGCTAAAAAATACTTATTCCGTTGGGAGTATTATAGAAAATGAGGCATATTTTAAGGTTAGATTTTTAGTAGTAGGGTATAATGAGGAAGAATTGATTACAATTAATTTAGATCAATATGAAGAGAAACAGATGATTAAGTATTATACTTTTAATATTAAAGATAAAAGTAATCAATTTATTGAAACATATAATCATATGGATTTTATCTCAAGTAAGGTAAAGTCATTAACGTTGAAACAATAGAAAAAGTTTGTCTTTATTTATTCAAAATATTTATCAGAATTTTCAATAACACTTTGAAAGTAAAAAAAGAATATGCTATAATTGAGTTAGAATAAAGAGGTGATATTTTGGGTAAGTATGATGCAATTTTAAAAGAGAAAAAAGTATATCAAGATCCTCAAGTTCATCATAGTAAATACACAAAATATGTTATTATTTATTTTTTCTCTATTTTTCTTGTTTTGGGAATTAGCTATTTTATTTATTATCGTACAGTATTATCTTTTGAACAAGTTTTACAGAATGATTTTTCTGTTTTGAAGAAGCAATACGCTAATGTTTTTACTTCAATTATTCCTAAAAATGTTGTTTCTTCTTCTAGTTTGGAAGGAACAATTACTTTAGAAGATAGTGCTTATAATTATGGAATATTAAGAGAAGAGAATGGGGTACAATTGGAACTTTCTAATCAGGATAATTATTTATATTCGAAGATTACTTCTCAAGATTATTCTTTGGAGTTAGGGAGTTTTTCTCGTTATGGGGTGGTTTATTCACAGGATCTTTTGTATGAAGATTTGGTTTCTCGGTTAAAGAAAAAAATTTCTGAGATTAAGGCTATTAAGAATTTATATTTAGAGGGGAATGTTCCTATTGTAGAGTTTAGTTTTTCTTTGAGTGAGAAAGATATTAATGATATTTTGGGAAGTAATTATCTTAAGGATAAATATAATATTATTGTAACTATTAAAAATAATGCTTTGACTAATGAGGTTGTTTCTATTAAGTGTGCAGTTACTAATCAGAAAAATGGATCGAGAAGTATTTTAGAATATAAAGATAAAGAAGTTGTTTATGAAGCTTCTAAAGCAAAGAAATATCGATTAGTCATGGAAAATAAGAAGAAAAATTTTCAATTAAGAATTTATGAGAATGGGGAGTTATACAGTATTTTTTCTGGAGAAGCTTCTTCTTATCGCTATTGCTATTCTTATCAAGTTATTAATAAAGTTTATAATCTTCAGTTAATTATTCAAGAGGAAAAAGGAGGGTATTCCTACTCATTAAATTCTAGTATTGAAAAGGAAGGAGAAACTACGGAAAAGGCAGTTAAAGCTGTTTTAAGAAATGAAAAAAATGATCTTTTAGAAGAAAGTGATGCTAAGAGGATTAATTATCAAAATCTTACTTCTAGTGAAAAAGAGGATTTTCAAAAAAAATTAAAGGAGTTTCTTTCTCCTTTAGAAAAGCTTGTTCATTATTACAAAAATGATATCGATTAATTGAATAATTATTAAGGCTATACTAATTTTTTTAGGAATCTTTTCTAGTAGGGGATCAAAAACTTTTTTGGCAAAATATAAGTAAAGGTAGCCTAGGATTCCCCATATTATAGATAGTTCTAAACATACATAGTGTCCTAAATGATAAGGTTTGTTGGAATAATCCCATAGTCTTATTTGAAAGATTTTATAGAGAATGATTCCTCCTAGAAATTCGATTAGGCTCATCAATATTGTTGATGAAAGAAATGTGATAAATAGTTTCTTGATTTTGTTTCCTTTTATTTTGGATAAAAAATACTTATCTAGTGCATTTAATCCTAAGATGCCGAATCCATAGACATAGGTTACTGGTCCATAAGATATTCCACTATGTCTTTTACTTTTTTTGACTTTATAGATTGTACTTTCTAAGATAAATCCTAATATTGAATAAAAAATTAGACAGTTATAAGAATACATAATTATCACCTAAGGTAATTATGTACAAAAAAGAAGAATAATATTCAAAAAATACTATTCTTCTTTTTAAATTTTTAATATCTTATTTTGTTTGGTTATAGTTAGAACCGTTTAATTGGTTTTCTCCTAATTTAACTAATCTTTTAGTGATTTCACCACCAACTGATCCGTTAGCTCTAGAAGTAGCATCTGGTCCAAGGTTAACACCAAATTCGTTAGCAATTTCATATTTCATTCTTTCGATGGCTTGCTTTGCACCTGGAACTACCATTTTGTTATTGTTTTGGCTGTTCATTATGTTCACCTCCTACACTAATAGGTTGTGAACTTTTTGTTATTTCATACTTAAAAGTATTTGGTAATTTTTTCTAAAATTGGTATTTCTTTTTTTCTTCGGATTTATCTATTTTAATTGTTTCTACTGTTTCTACAGCTTCTTTTATCATTTTGTTGTAGTCTATCTTTTTTTCATACTCTAAGCATTTTTCTAAAACTGGATGGATGACTGGATGTTTAGGTAGGAATATCGTACAACAATCTTCATAAGGTAAGATAGATATTTCGTAAGTTCCTATTTTTTTAGCAATTTCAATAATTTCTAATTTGTCTAAGCATGCTACAGGACGAATAACAGGAATATTTGTTACTTGGTTAATTGCACACATACTAGGTAATGTTTGACTTGCAACTTGTCCTACGGATTCTCCATTAATTA
Source organism: uncultured Bacilli bacterium (assembly GCA_934120635.1). Lineage (GTDB taxonomy): Bacteria > Bacillota_I > Bacilli_A > RF39 > UBA660 > RUG11198. The sequence continues at coordinate 33,337 of CAKOUR010000014.1, forward strand.
AAATATACGAATTTGTTTTTTTAATCATTTCTTCTCCAATACGATACATCATTCTTCTCATGATGGTAATCATATAATCTGGATTAATATTTTTATAAATATTTTCTTGAATATTGGTAAAATTAATAACATGTAATTTAATATTTGGTTGATATTTAGAAAGTTCTTTTACTAAATTTTTTACTTTCTTCTTGGCTAGTTCTGAAGTATGAGGTGGAGATTCAAAATATAAACATTCAATTTTGATGCCTCTTTTCATTGCCATATATCCTGCAACAGGAGAGTCAATTCCACCTGATAGCATTAGAATTCCTTTTCCTGCAACACCAACTGGATATCCACCAGCTCCTTCATAGATTTCTCCATAGATGTATGAAAATTCTTCTCTAATTTCTATTTTAACGGTATAATCTGGTTGATGAACATCTACAGAAATATTGGGAATGTTTTTTAAGATTAGTCCTCCAATTTCACGACTAAATTCCATACTAGAAATAGGAAAGTTTTTGTTACTTCTTTTAGTTTCTACTTTAAAAGTTTTAAAAGGTATTGTTTTTACAATGGTTAAAATATTTTCTTTTAAACTTTCAATATTATTATCACTCTTGTAGGCAATAACTATACGATGAATTCCAAAAATATTTTTTAATTTTTCAATGATATTTGGTATTCTATCTTCATCGTTTGGTTCAATAAACATTCGAACTCTATTAGTAATAATTTTAATATTTTCTTCTTTTAGACTATTATTTATATTATTTTGTAATGTTTGAATAAATAAGTTTCTGTTTTGTTTTTTTGTTGTTAATTCTCCATATTGAATTAAGATAACTTTTTTCATAGGATCCCTTCTTTCGTATATTCATTATAAAAATAAAAAAACTATCTGTCAATAAATAAAAAACAAAGAGACTGTTCCCCTGTGGACAGTCTCCCAAAAAGAATAAAAAGGGTTGGCTAGTGTGATACTAGCACCAATTCATACAAAATTTGAATTGGTGATTTATATACTAATCGATTTGTTTATATTTGTCAAGTATAAAATGATAAAAATGAAAAAAATTTTTGATTAACTTGTGATAATGTCTTAAGTAGTCTTTTTTTAAAGAGGAATTGTTGCTTATCTTATTTTATTGTATAATAAAAATGTTATAGATAGGAAGGGAGAGTTTTTATGGAATTTGATCGTGTTATTCGAAAGAGAACGGCTATCCGTAGTTTTCAAGAGGATAAAGTAGTAGAAAAAGATAAGATAGTAAAAATATTAGAGGCTGGTAGAATTGCGCCGACAGCAAAAAATTTACAACCACAAAAAATTTTTGTGATATCTAGTCAGGAAGGTCTTGCTAAGATTGATAAAGCAACGCCTTGTCGATATCAAGCACCTGTTGTTTTGCTTGTTTGTGTAGATAGGTCAAAAGTTTTTTCTAAGAATGGTCATGATACAGTAGAGATAGATGGTTCTATTGTTGCTACTCATATGATGTTAGAGGCTACTAATTTGGGGGTTGATAATATTTGGGTTGAAATGTTTGATGCAGATGTTTTAAAAGAAGAGTTTTCTTTATCGAAGGACTTGGTACAAATTTGTTTGTTGCCTATAGGTTATCGAAGTGAAGGCGTTTTAGATAGTCCTAATCATGGAAAGCGAAAGAATTTAGAAGATATGGTGGTTTATGTAGAATAAAAATACTGATTTATCTTTTTTTCTTAGTTAAAATTTATTTTTAGGGTAGAGAATGGTTAAGTATTTTTGATTTATAACAAACTTGACAAAAGTTAACTAAAGTGTTAAAATACTTGCTCGAAAGGGTGATATTATGGTTGAAAAGAAAGAACTAATTGAGGATACGACTTTGTCTAATCGGGTAAAAAGTATTCTTATTTATCAGGGAAATATTCATACAGTTTCTCAACTTTTAAGTGCTGACTGTGAGATGCTGAAGAAATTAAGAGGTATGGGTGCAGGAGCTTTACAAGAAGTTAAAGATTATATACATTCTTTAGGTAAAGAATTAATTAATGAAGATGGTCCTTTTAGTACAAAGGAAAAAGATTTGTTTAAGCAAAATAAAAAACCTTTAAGTTTTTATGGCTTTTCTATGGGGCTTTGTAAAATACTTTATCAATATAATCTTTTTACATTAGATGATTTAATTCAATATGGTAGTTCTGTTTATCATATAGATGGTTTAACAAAATTAAGAGCTGGTGAGCTAGAGCAAATATTGTCTTCATTAGGAATTGTTTTAAATTATCAGAAGAATGTTAGTTTGAAACTTCTTGATCAAGTAGCATCTTTAGATTTTTGTTATTTGTCTATTTTTGAACAGGATGAGATTTTAAATAAAATTAAAATTAAAGATTTAGATGGTTTAGATACTAGGGTAAAGAATGCTATTCTTTTTAGAGGAGTCACAAATTTGGGAGAACTTTTAAAGTATTCATCAGATGATATAAAATGTTTTAGGAATATGGGTAGTGGTTCTTTTGAACAACTTGTTTCTTATTTAGAATTATATGGATTAGGATTATTTACTGAAGAACAATTGCAAAAAAGGAAAAATGATAAAAAAAATCAAATGATTGATGAATATAATCAATTAATTTTTGAAAGACAAGAATTAATGAAAAGAATTCAAATGTTGGATTATCGAATTCAACGTAAAGAATTAGAAATTAAATCTTATGATATGGATGAGAAAAAATTAGTTAGAGTTAATCATTAAAATAGGTGATTGACTTCTTTTCTTCTTTATACTATAATACTAATTGTATTTGAAAAGAAAATTATTATAAAGAAAGTAGTAATATGAGTAATAGAACTGTTAAGAGAGTTTATGTAGGTGAGAGTTAGACCATTTCTATCATATGAATTCAGTCTTTTAGTTTTCTATGGATTACCTCGTTATCGGTAGTTGAGTGTATAGTTATTCTATAAAGAAAGGTGGTACCACGGATTTTTATTCGTCCTTTAATGCCATCTTTCTTTTTTAATTTTAAAGGAGGAGTTATGAAGGGTAATGCAGAGTATTTATTAAAATATATTAGTCATGATGCTTATTATAAAATAGTAAAGAAAAAAGCTTATCAACTTGAAGATATTATTAATGATCGAAGAGATGTTGAATTAAATATTCGCTATCTGTTGAGATTGGGAATTAAGAATGTGGATTATGTTGTATTTGAAAGAATTGATGATTTGCTTTTGTCACATCATGATTTTATGAATAAGATAAATTGTTATTTGGAGAGAATTTCTAAAGAAGATTTTATTAATATGTTAGAAAATAGTTAAGATATAAAACAAAACTATTAAGGAAAAAGGTGGAGATAAAGATGGAAAAAATAGAAGAATTAAAGAAAAAAATTAATTATGATTTTGAAACTGTAATTCATTTAGATGAGTTGAATGAATTAAAGGTAAAATACTTAGGAAAAAAAGGGTTAATTAGTGAGCTGAATACTACAATAAA
>CAKOUR010000015.1 GCA_934120635.1 uncultured Bacilli bacterium
ATCCATTTGATTTTTATAGAGGCTCAACAGATAACAATATTGCAAAAGATTTGAATGGTATGAAAAGATATAAATAAAGGTGATGTATATGGAAAATATTAATCTATTTTGTGGAATCTCATCTTTAGGAATGCCATTTCCTAAAGAAAACAAGGAACATATAGGTTATTATGATATTATATTAAGTAGATTACAAAATGATGGTTATAATGTGTCAGGTTTTAATATGTCTAAATTAAATAAAAATCATACATGGGACTTGGAAAAAGCATTAAATGAAAATGCGACTTTGGCTTCAATAAAAAATATTCAATTACAGTCAATAGATTCATTAAGGAATGCTAATATACTGTTTAAATTAGTTGTACCTAAAAAATTTAAAAATACAATAAGCATTAATTCGAGTGACTATGAAAATACACTAAAGAATATATATATTAATGCTAGTAATCCTATTTTTCTATATCATGGTGGCCCAAATGATTTTTTTACATTTATACAAGCAGGTCCTGTTGAGTTAACGGATAGAAAAGTTAGAGAAAAACTACCAAAAGATATTAAGCCTTTGGTAGAACAATGCATTAATAATGTAGAAAAAAATTGGCAATTACTTTATCAATTAAATCCAAATACTAAAGTGTATGCATTGAATTATTATTATTCTCCATTATATGATAAGATTCAAAGACTAATATTTCTTCAAGAAAAAATGAAAAATAAAAACAAGAAATATGTTAATAAATTTATGGAAGTAATAAAACTATATAACAGAATGTTACAAGAGGCAGCTGAAAAATATGATTATGTTGAATATTGTGATATTACATTTTTAAAGGATTATTGTGCACCTATGGACTTCCATCCTAATACAATTGGTAATCAATTAATTGCTGATATGCTTTTAAAGAAAATAGAATTACAGATTGGTAAAGAGAATCAAACAACAAATAGAAAGCAACGTTGAGAGCAAAATAGTTAGAGAAGTTTTATTATTATCTAGATGGTGAAGTCTATAGTATGGGCATTCTGATTAGTAGTAAATATAGAGGAAAAGAATAGTGCTAACATTAGATATTCATTGATTTTAAATCATTTAAATAAATTTAATTCAAAAGTTATGTTAAGTAGAGAACAAATTACTAATTTTATTTTCAAATATTAAGTTCATGATAAAGGAGAAATCTATGTTGAAGATGCCGTTTTATTAGTTTCTTCATAAATTGGCATAAATATATCTTTTTCTGTATAGTGACATTAAATTAGTTGTATGTCTATCTCTGACTAGTTTTGTTGTAAGTGAGAATACTCTTTTTTACTTTATAATTTTTGTTCGTTTTTTTTCTAAAAATGAAGGTGTTAAGTGCCTTTTGTGGTGTTTTTTTATCTTTATATGTTATAATCATTTTAGTATTTTGAGTGGTGTTGCAAAAATACAAATATAATGTAAATGGGGGAAATACTAAATTTGAATAGTTGTTAATAAATAGGAGATGGGATAAGATGAAGAAAAAAGAAGCTGAGGTATTAGCTCCAAAGAAAGTTGATGTAATTGTTGAATATATTATGCAGATATTAGAAGATACTTCTAAGGTGTCTGGTATGATGAATTTTAGTTCTGCAAAAATAGATGGTCAAAATATGTGTACTATGGATATTTATGTACCTTTTAGAAATTTTGAAAAACATTTAAATCTTGGAATAACGAGTGATCATTATAATGTTTTATGTAAAGAATTTCTTGATAGAGTAATTACTACTTTTTTACCTCATGAAACGATTGGGGCAACTAGATTTTATCAATTTAGATCATCAAATAATATTTTTGATGGAGTCAGTATAGTTAATTCTATTGGTAGTGAGATAAAAGTTAATATGTATGGTGTAGATAGAAGTATTTTTAATGAATATAATGAAAAATATGAGGAATATCTTAATCAATCTATGATGGAAAATAGTACTTTAAGGAAAAGAGTTTAATCAGTATTTTTTTTAAATATTATAGGAGGTAGATTATGGTGAGTTTAAATCAAATATTAGCTAGAGAAATGTCTAAGTCAAAAGGTAGAGCAAGTATTGTTCCAAGGTATGATGGTGGCAATGTTTCTCCTTATCTTGAATGGAAGAAATGGTTATCTTATGTACCAGAATTTGAAAGAAAAAGGATAGAGTATTTTGATTCAAAAAAAATATCAGAACTATCTTATTATGAACTTGAAGAGGCTAGTAGATATAGAAAAAATCAAATTTTTGCTGAATTATTTCAAGTATATGGTACAATTGAATGTTCTGAGGAAAATTATATGATGGTATATAATTATATGAGTAATGAGTCTATTTTAGAGTTAATGTTAAGTAAGTTAACTCCAGAAGAATTGTATCATGCTAGAGAAGAAATTGAAAAATTGAGTAATCTTTCGAAAGAAGAATTAAATGCTAAAGTGAAGAGAGAACAAAGGATAGAAGCATATAATCGATTGTCTATGGTTGATTCTTATATTTTGCATTTGTTATCTGATATTAATTGTGCTAGGAATATTTCTTCTATGAATAAGCAGTTTGTTGCAGAGTTAGAAAGAAATACTGCAATAAGACAAAGAACTTTATGTTATTCTAAGGATTCTTTTTGTGAATAAATAGTCATTATAAAAAGTCTTTCCTTTTTTTAGAGAAAGACTTTTATTTTTTATAACGTTTGCAAATATGAAAAACTACTTCATTGTTGGCTATTCTTATGAATTTATCCATAATGTCTGTTGATTCTTTTGATTGATTATTGATTATTGGAATTTCAGATTTTTTCAATAATTGAATGACAATATTTTCTACTTCTTCTTGAGGTAGTGTTTTATTTTGTTTTTTTGCTAAATTGATGATTGATATTACTAAATGATTGATTTTTTCTTGTGTTCTTAAAAATTCAATATCACCATTATTTATTGCTTTATTAAATTCTGTTTCTTTAGGTATAATTTGTTCTAGATATGGATAAAGTGGTGAAAAATAAATATAGATAATTTATTAAATTCATGGTATATTGTATATAGAATTGATATTTATTAGCTGTTCTTAAATACGAGTGTTCAAAATAGGCTCTTGTATCGCATTAAATCGATGGAAAACTCGTGCATGTCTTGAATTTAAGTATAGATTGCTAACAGAAATGTTAGTTTTTTATTTATAGAATGAATGATGAGTGATCAATTATGTTTGAGATATAAAATTTTTTAGAAAAGACTTTATCATGATTACTGAATGAAAAGATAGAATTTTATAAAAATATAATTAATGAAAGTGCAAGTATAATTTCAAATAATGGGGTGTAGTGGTAAAAAATGTTAGATATTATAAGATGAGGAAAGTAAAATAATTTTGCTCAACTTGAAGATTGAGTGAGGGATAAAGGTGATATGTAATGAATAATATTCAAAAAATAATGGATGTAATGAATCAAATCGAATATGGTTTTTTAGATGATAATGGAAATAATATATGTGATAATATAGATTTTGAATCTACGTTTAACAAAGTATATTATTTAATGTCACCAGAAGAATTATTAAATAAAAAGGTGGGAGTTTGTTGGGATCAAGTAGAGTTAGAAAGACGATTATTTGAAGAAAATAATATAAAAAATGAAACATATTTTATTTATATTGATGATAAAAATAATTTACCTTCTCATACTTTTCTTGTATATTATATGAATAGTAAGGTTTATTGGTTTGAACATTCATGGTTTGATGAAAAAGGGGTTCATGAATATAATAATTTAAATGATTTATTAAATGATGTTGAAATCAGATTTATTAAAAGTAGAGAAAATGAGGTTCCAAAAGGTTTAGATGTTTTTATATATAGGTATAATAAGCCAAATTATAATATTTCATGTGATGAATTTTATCGTTATATTTTTACACAAAAGAAGATATTTAATTTCAAAATAGAAACAGCGACAATTCATGATTTTAACTGAAAGTGTGTTTTTATTTTATGTATTGAAAATAAGTGAGTGGATTTTATATGATGGATTTAAAAAAAGAATTATTTGCTATTTATGATACTATTCACAATCCTAATGAATTATATGAATATATGAGAAAAAATATAAGATATGGTTTTATTTCTAGAGAAGATCATCAAGTTTATATGCGCAGTTTATTAAATGATGATAAATTATATGAAGATACTTTATTTAAAAGTTATTATTTGCAAACTCCGGAAGAATTAATTTTTTCAAAATGTGGTTTATGTTATGATCAAGTTGAATTTGAAAGGGATTGGTTATTGTATAATGGTTATGATGTTTATACTTTTTTTTGTACATTTCATCATCATTCTTTTTTGATTTTTAGTTCTGGAGAAGGGAAAAAATATTATTTAATAGAGAGAACTTTTAAAGAAACAAATGGAATTTATGAAGCGAGTTCGTTGAATGAGGCGGTTAAGTTGTATGTGGCTCAACAACTTTATCATAATCCAAATATTTCTATTCATGATATCCAAATATATCAATATGGTACTGTGAATTATGGTGTTGGATTTTATAAGTTTATTGAAGAGGTTAAAGCAGGAGAACGATATATGGAAATTAGTTTGTGATTTTAGAGTAAAACTGTTTTTGAAAGGTAAGTATTTTAAAAGAAAGTGGTGAAAATTTAGAAAAAAATTAGTTCTTCTATTTACAAATGATTTATTCTACTATACAATTATATTGTAGGATATGAGGTGTGTTAATGAGTAGTCAAAGGAAGAATAATCATACTATTCTTGTTGTAGTTGTTTTGGTAACTTTATTTATTTTACTTGGAATAGGAGGACTTTTTTATTATAAGCTTTCTAATTCTAGAAATCGATTTCGTGTACTTATTGAGAATGTTGTTGAATATTTGGAGGAAAATACTTTAAAAGATAAGCCTAAAAGTTTGCAGGGAGTTTTAACTTTGGGGATTAATGGGGAAAGTACTGATCAAGATGAACAACAAATATTGGAGATGTTAAATAAGATTGATGTTTCGTTTTTATATGGTGTAGATTATGCGACGAAGAGAATGAATTTTGAGATGAAGTCAAATTATGATAAGAAAGAACTTTTGAATTCTAGTTTTTATATGGAGAGTGGGAATGGTTATTTATATTTAGATAATTTATATGATAAAAGTATTAAGGTTCCTATTGATAATTATGATTCTTTTTTTAAATTAAATCTTTCTAGTGATTATCGGGTAATTTATAATAGTATTGAAAAAGCATTGATTAATTCTTTGAGGGATGATTATTTTGAGAAGGATTATGTTACGATTGATTCAAAGAAGATATTAAAAACTACGTTAGTTTTAAATCGTAAAAATTATCAAGAGATGAAAAAAAATATTTTTCATGATTTGTCTTTGGATAGTTCTTTTTTAAAGAGTTTATCTAATGTTACAGGTAAAAAAGTATCTGTTTTGAAGGAAAAATTGAATAATATTGCTGATAGTGTAGAAGAAGATTATAGTGATATCAATATTATTCTTTATACAAGAAATGATAGTTTTTTGAAGTTGGAATTAGAATCTGATGGAGAGAAAGTTACTTTTCAAAAAGAAGGTAGGGAAAAATATTCTTATTCTTATGATAAAAATAGTAAAGTTATTTATGATGGTGTTGTTCAAATGAGTAGAAAGAAGGATAATACAGTTCAATCTACGTTTTTAGTGAATGATCGGATAAATCGTTTTTCTGTTCAGTTGATGACTACTTCTTCTTATGAGGTAAATAAAAAAATAGAGAAGAAAAATATTAATAATTCTGTTTTGTATAAAGATATTTCTGTAGAGGAGAAAAATCAAATTTACTCTAAAATTTTAGAGAATGAGGGAATGAAGAATTTAATTCAAGAATTTTCTAAATTAGGGAGTCGAGTTAATCGTGTTTTAAGTTAATTATTTATCTATTAAAAAATACTGAGGGAAGAACTTATTCAGTATTTTTTTCGTATATTATATTGGTGATTGTGTTTGAAGTTTTTTAGGAATATGGATCGATATTTTGTGGATAGAGAATATCGGATTACAATTGATAAAAATAAGGTACATATTATGAACTATTTAGAGATTGTTGATTTTTCGGATACTTGTATAGTTGTTCGCTATGAAGGGGGGAGGAGTATTTTAACTGGTAGTCAATTGGTGATTTCAAAAATGCAGGATGATGAAATTTTGATTGAGGGAAAAATATGTTCTATTGAAGTATAAAAGTCTTTTTTTTACATACACTTTGATAGGTGAATAATTATGAGAAATCGATATTTGGAAAGATTTGATAATCGAATACGGGTTCTTATTGTTGGAAATAATGTACAAAATTATTTAAAAAGAGTGTTAAAGCGAAAGATACATATTTATCGGGTAATTCCAAAATCGAGAAGAGAGATTGAACTTATTTTAGATTATTCTGAATATGAGAAATTATTGGAATATCGGTCTGTTTATGAAATTCATGTTCTTGGTTATATGGGAAAAAAAAGAATAAAAGATAAATTTTATCAGAATTTTCTTTTACTTTTATTTATGGGATTTGGATTAATGATGATTATTTTATTTTCTCATGTGATTAGTCAAGTAGAAATTATTCATCAAGATAAGGAAATTCGTTCGTTTTTATCTAGTGAGTTAAAGAAATATGGTATTTGTAAGTATACTTTTAAGAAGAGTTATCAGGAACTTGAGAAAATTGAAAGTGATATTTTAAAGAATAATAAGGATAAGTTGGAATGGATAGAGATTGTTGAATATGGGACAAAGTATACTGTTCGTGTTGAGGGGAGAAAGTTAAATCAGGAGAAAGAAGTTTATCAGTATCAACATATTGTTAGTCGTAAGAATGCGGTTATTACTAGGATAGATGCTACTGTTGGGGAAAAGATGAAGTTTGTTAATGATTATGTGAAAAAGGGAGAGATTGTGATTTCTGGAGAAATTTTGCTTCCTAATAATACGAAAGTTTCTACGATGGCTAAAGGAAATGTTTTGGGAGAAGTTTGGTATCGGGTTTCTCTTCACTATCCTTATGTTTATCAAGAATCTCGTTTGACTGGTAAGAAAAGAGAAGTGTATGCCCTTTATTTTTTTGGTAAACGTTTTGGTATTTTTGATTTCCATCAATATCGTGTTTTTGAGAGTAAGAAAAAAATACTGTTTTCTTTTAATATGTTGGATATTCAGATGGTTCGTGAGGTACAGTATGAGGCTGATGTTCGGGATGAAATTTATACGGAAGATATTTTGGAGAAGAAAGCTAGTTCTTATGTTTCGGATAAGTTAAAGAGAGATAATCCTTATATTCGTGAAATTAAAGAGATTAAAGTTTTGAAGCAAAATAGTGATGAGGTTGGCGTTTCTTTTCAATTATTTGTTAGGGTTGTTGAGGATATTGGAGAGGTGCTACCGTTTTCTGTTGATCATTTAGAAAATTTGTCAAATTAATTTAGGAAAGATTTTTTTGAAGGGAAATACTTTCTTTTTTTTTCTGTTTTTGTTATAATTGAGTTGATAATAGGGATTGGGTGTGATGTGGTATGAATCGTCGTGGACAGGCTTTAGTAGAATTTGTACTAATTTTACCAGTATTTCTGCTTATTTTATTTACTATTGTTGATTTTGGAAATTTTTTGTCTACTAAAAATCAATTAGAAACAAATAGTACTGATATTGTTTTATTGTTAAAAAATGGGAAGAGTGTTGATGATGTTTTAAAAGTTTATCCTAAAATAAAGATAGAAGAGTCTGATTTTTCTGATCAGTATAGTCGAATAAAGTTGTCTAAGAGTATTGCATTAATTAATCCACTTCTTTATAAAATTTTAGGAAATCCTTGTATTGTTGAGGTAGAAAGGATAGTTCCTCGTGATGAATAATAAGGGGCAAAGTTTAGTATTATTTGTTTTAATTATTCCTATTTTGTTTGGAATAATGGCTATTGTTATTGATTGTGGTAAAGTATTTTTGTGTAAGAATAGACAAGAAAATGTTTTAGATTTGGCGTTGGAGTATGGACTTACAGGAGAGAAAAATACTGTTATAGAGGATATTTTAGATAAAAACTTTGATGGAGGAGAGCATCAGGTAGTGTGGGATGATGATAAGGTAAATATTGTTGTTCATGAAAAAGTGGATGGTGTTTTTAGTTCGTTGTTTGGTTTTTCTACTTTTGATGTTGTTTCTAAGTATCAAGGAAGTGTAATTGATGGAAAAAAAAGGATTGAAAAGGTAAAGTAATAGGGTGATGATATGGCAAGTGCTAAGGGTAAGATTATTAGTGTTTCTTCGGTTAAGGGTGGTGTTGGTAAGACAACTATGGCGATTAATTTAGCTGGATTGTATTTTATGATGAAGAAACGGGTTTTAATTATTGATGCTGATTTTTATAGTGGTGGTGTTTCTACTTGGTTAGATATTCGTAATCAGAAAGATATTTATATGATGATTGATAGTATTTCTAATAATCGCTACAGTAGTATAACTGATTATGTTACACATTATAATAATGGAATAGATGTTTTAGCTAGTCCGAAAGATCCTAGATCAGCTTTAAAGATAGAAGCAAAGTATATTCCAATGATTTTTGAATTTGCAAAACGTGAGTATGATGTTGTATTAGTGGATACGAATCATTTGATGAATGAAGTTAATTTGATGATACTTGATAATGTTGATGTTAGTCTTCTTATGGTTACTAATGATTTGATTGATTTAAAGAATATGAGAAATTTAATTCAGATATTTAAAAGTACAGATAAAACTAATTATTTAGTTGTTTTGAATTGTTCTAGGGATACAGGGAGAGATTATTTATCTTTATTTGATATTCGTAATATTTTAAAGTGTAATATTGATTATACTATTGGGAATAGTTTTTATATTAAGAATATTGATAAGTATGTTTTAAATGGGGAAATTCTTACTTTAAATCGTAGTGTTAATCGTTTTCATGGGGGAGATATTTTAAAACTAAAGAAAATTGCTGTGAAATTATTAGAAAGTGGGGAAGAGGAAAGTGAGCAAAAAGAGTCTAATTGAGGAATTTGATGTAAAGCCTTCTTTAGTGAAGGTAGAGGATATTGATGATTATAATATTTTTTCTGATAAGAATTTACTTGATCATTTGAGAAGTACAATTATTCAGAATTTGATTGATGAAAATATTCCTGAAGATAAACTTTTGGATCAATATATTAATGATGAAATTGATAAGGCGATTAGTAATTATAATTTGGATTATTTACAGAGAAATTATATATTTAATTTAATTCAGAATGAAATTAATGGCTATGGGCCTATTACGGATTTGCTTAATGATGATCGAGTTACAGAGATTATGGTGAATGGTCCTGATCAAATTTATGTTGAAGTTGATGGAAAGGTGGTTCGGGAGGATAGTGTTTCTTTTATTAATGAGAAACATATTATTCGAACGATTCAGAGAATTGTACAGCCCCTTGGTAGGACTATTGATGTTGCTAATCCTATGGTGGATGCTAGACTTAGAGATGGGAGTCGTTTGAATGCAATTATTCCTCCTTTATCGTTGAAGGGACCTGTACTTACCATTCGTAAGTTTGCTAAGGATTTAGAAAGTATTGATGATTTGCTTTTGAAGGGAGCTCTTACTAATGATATGGCTATTTTTCTTGAGTGTTGTGTGAAGGCTAAGTTGAATATTTTGATTAGTGGAGGAACTGGTACTGGTAAGACAACTTTACTTAATATTTTGAGTGGTTTTATTGGTAAGGATGAGAGAATTATTACTATTGAAGATGCTGCTGAACTTAGGTTAAAGCAAAGTCATGTTATTTCTTTAGAAACAAGGGCTAATAATTATGAGGGTGAGGGAGAAGTTACGATTCGTGATTTAGTTCGAAATTCTCTTAGGATGAGACCTGATCGAATTATTGTAGGAGAGGTTCGTGGAAAAGAAGCTTTTGATATGATGCAGGCGATGAATACAGGACATGAGGGTTCTATTACAACGCTACATGCTAATGGTTGTGTTGATGCTTTAAATAGACTTGAAACCATGATTTTGATGAACGAAATGGCTATTCCTGTTAGTGCTGTACGTGGATATATTGAAAATGCTATTGATATTATTATTCAAATTGATCGTTTAGGAGATGGTCGAAGAAAAATTACTAGTATTAGTGAAGTAGATGGAATGAGTGATGGGAATATTGTCACGAAGGAAATTTTTGGATACCATCAAAATGGAATAGCAGAAGATGGTTCTGTTTTGGGGGACTTTGTTAAGGGAAGAAGTGTTCCTTCTGTTTATGAGAAAATTAAACGTAGAGGGTTTGATGATGTGGATAGTTTATTTAAAAGAAAGAGAAGTTCTATTGAAGATCTTTAATAAAAAAATACTGAATTAGTATTTTTCTGGTAAGTTAGAAATGAGGTGGAGAGATGAATGTTATTTTGGTAACTAGAATAGTTTTAGGAGTAATTTTGTTATGGATTGTTCTTTTTATTATTCGTATGATAAGAGGAATTACTATTGAGAAGAGAGTTGCTAATTATACTCTTTCTCCTTTAGAAGATAGTAATATTAGTTTGTTTGATCAAATTAGTCTTAAGTATTTTCACTTTCTTTCTAAGTTTTCTAAAAATTCTCATTTGATTAAGTATGCTAATAGTTATAATCAGAAGGGAATTGTTGATAGTAAAGATGCTGTTATATTTATTTTAAATAAATTAATTGTTGCGGTTATTTTTGTTTTTTTGATTATTATTTCTTTTGCTATTCAAGGGAAGCGTTTAGGTATTTTTGGTTTCTTATTTAGTTTTGTTATAGGATATTATTTGTATGATATTTATATGATTTGGAATAAGAGGAGATGTAAGAAAAAGATTAAGAATGATATGCTTAGGGCAGTTATTATTATGAATAATGCTTTTAAGGCTGGAAAGAGTACTTTACAGGCTGTTGAGATTGCTTCAAGAGATTTACCTAAACCTATTTCTTTGGAGTTTAAAAGGATTTATCAAGATATGAATTATGGGATTAGTGCTGAGGTTGCTTTTTCTAGGTTTGCTTCTCGAGTTTCTTTAGATGAGGCGAATTATATTGCTACTAGTTTAACGATATTAAATAAAACTGGGGGAAATATTGTTGCTGTTTTTTCTAGTATAGAGAGAACTTTATTTGATAAGAAGAAGTTAGAGAGTGATTTAAAAAATTCAACAGCTGCTTCTAATTTAGTAGTAAAGGTTTTAATGATTATTCCTATATTGTTTGTTATGATAATTTATGTAATTAGTCCTAGTTATTTTGCTCCATTTTTTACATCAGGACTTGGATATTTTATTCTTGGGATTATTCTTTTAATGTTTATTATATATATATATTTACTTAATAAAATTATGAAAGTAAGGGTGTAAGATATGAGGGGAGAAGAACATTATTTTTCTAAAAAGTTGTATCGTGAGAAGACTATTTTAGAGATAAAAAGGAAAATTAGTTTACTTGGTGTTTCAACTAAATTAGATGTTTATTCTTTTTTAAATTTAAGGTTTTTGGGGATGATTTTGATTTTTTTCCTTTTTCTAGTTAGTAGTAAGATTGGCTTTATTTTGGCACCTTTATTTACTTATCTTTTTTGTAGGGGAATTACTTATTTTTTGTTAGATAAAAGAATAAAAGATAGGCAAGTTGCTTTAGAAACAGAGGCTCTTAGTTTTTTTGAAATTTTAACTCTTTCTTTAGAAACGGGGAGAAATTTGAGCGAAGCACTTAATGTAACTGTTAATTCTTCTTTAGATGGACAACTTGTTTTAGAGTTTAAGGAAGTGTTAAGGGAAGTTGATTATGGGAAAAGTTTAACAGAGGCTATGAATGATATTCAATCGTCTATTCCTAGTGATACGATTAATAATATTATTTTATCTTTAACACAGGCTAATTTGTATGGAAGTAGTATTATTCGTAGTTTATATGGGCAACTAGATTATTTAAGAGAAAAGAGAAAATTAGAAGTAAAAGCTGAAATTAGTAAAGTGCCAATTAAGATTAGTATTATTTCTGTATTTTTCTTTGTTCCCTTAGTACTTATTATTATTTTGGCTCCTGTACTTTTGGAGTATGTGGCTAAATAAAATACTTAGTTAGAACTTTAATTTTGTTTTCTATTTTGCTAAGTATTTTTTCTTTTGAAAAGGGAGTTGACTTATTGGGTATTCATTATTAAAATATTAATAGATGAAAAAAAGAGGTGAAAGAAATGTCAGGACATAGTAAATGGTCTACAATAAAGAGAAAGAAGGGGGCTATTGATGCAGAACGTGGTAAGGTTTTTGCTAAATTAGCAAAAGAAATTTATGTAGCAGCAAAGGCTGGAGATAGTGATCCTGCTAATAATGCGGCTCTTCGTATGGTTATTGAAAAAGCTAAGGCTGAAAATATGCCAAAATCTAATATTCAGAATGCTATTGATAAGGCTGCACAAAAGGGTAATGGAGAAAATTATGAAAGTGTTCGCTATGAAGGATATGGTCCTAATGGAATGGCTATAATGATTGATTGCTTAACGGATAATAGAAATCGTACAGCATCTTTTGTTCGTAGTACTTTAACTAAACGTGGAGGAAATTTGGGAACTGATGGATCAGTTAGTTATTTATTTAAGAGAAAGGGAATACTTGTTCTTAACCATGATTATGATGAGGATAAATTGATGGAAGATGTTTTGGAATTAGAGATTGAAGATTTTATTTCTAATGAAGATGGGTATGAAATTACAACAGAACCTAATTTATTTCTTTCTGTTAAAGAAGGATTAGAAAAATTAGGATATACTGATTTTAGTATGTCAGAAGTTACTTATATTCCAGATAATTATGTTTCTATGGATGAAGAAAGTACAGAGAAAGCGCTTTCTTTAATTGAATCTTTAGAAGATATTGATGATGTTCAAGAAGTTTATCATAATTTAGAAGTATAAAAAAATTACGGGGGTTAGTTTCCTCGTAATTTTTTAAATTTTTCTTCAATTTCTTTTCTTCTTTTTTCTTCTTCTTGGTTATCTATGATGTAAGTATTATTTTCTTTTTTAAGAATGGTTCCTTCATGAAGGTTTTGGGGAAGTTTAAAAATACTTACCTTTATTTTTTCTCCTGTTTGTATATTTTCTAAAATAGCTATATTTTCTTCTATTCTATCTAGTGCATATTTCATTTTTTAGCCTCCATTGGTATTGGTTTTTTTACTAGTAATATTGATTGCTTTTCCATCACTTTTTAGAAAAATACTTCCTTCTTGGTCTGTTCTATGAATTTCAATATTTTTCTTTTCTAGTTTATTGATAGTAACTTGATTAGGGTGGTTATAGGAATTGTTTTTTCCTACAGAAATAATGGCGTATTTTGGGTTTACTTTATTTAAAAAATCTGTTGTAGTACTATATTTTGAGCCGTGATGTCCTACTTTTAAGACTGTTGCTTGGATGTTTTTATTTAATATTTTCTTTTCTACTTCACTAGTAGCATCTCCTGTGAATAGGTATGATGTGTTTTTAAAGGTTGCTTTTAAGATGATAGATGAATTGTTTAAATTTTTTTTGTCATTTCCTGTATAAATTACTTGGAAAAGAGTGTTTCCTAGGGTAAAGTTTTGATTAATATTAGGAACATCATAAGTCATATTTTTCTTTTCAATTGCTTCTAATACATCTAGGAATGTTTTTGTTGTTGTAGTAACATCTGGCATGTAAATTTTTTCAATATCAAAATTATTAATGATATCATCCATACCTCCAATATGATCTTCATGGGGATGAGTTGTGATTAAGTAATCAAATTTGGTGATATTTTGTTCTTTGAAATATTGAACTAATAGTGGTCCATCTTCATTGTTACCAGCATCTATTAGCATATTATGTCCTTTATTTTGGATTAAAATAGAGTCGGCTTGTCCTACGTCTAAGTAAGTAATATCTAGTGTATTTGTATTTTCTGTTTCTTTAAAAGTTTCTGTTACGGGTAGTCCAAAAGTTTTGTCAATATTTTTTTCATAAATGCTATAAAATATTGCTATTATGATTAGTAAAATACTTATTCCTTTTGGTAGGTTTTGTTTATTTTTCTTTTTCTTTGCCATGATTAATTTCTCCTTTTATTTTATTTATATTATATCAGTTTTTTTTAGTTTGGGGAATGTTTTTTGTTTAAAGAATTATTTGTATTATTGATATTATTGTGTTAAGATATAGGTGTGGTGGTTTTATGGAGGATAATAATTTAATTCATAAATTTGTTGATAAAGTGAAAAATAAATTCACTAAGAATTCTAAAGGGTATCCTTCAGTTGCCGAATATGCGTTTAGTTCTGAGGAATTAGAAAAAATAAGTGAAGAGAATAAACAAAAAATTTTAGATTTGAAACAGGAAGTTTATCCTAAGAAAGAGAAAAAGAAAACAGAAGTTTTAAATACTTTGAATAAGATGAATGAGAAAAATATTTCTGATGAAGAGGAAGAAAATACTTCTGTGAATGAATTGATAGATGAAAAAGAAGTTTTGAAAGAAGAAGATAACTTTTCAGAAATGGAAGATAAACAATTAGTGGATAAACAATTAGAAGATGAACAATTAAAGGAAGAAAAATTAGAGGATTTAGTAAAGAAAGTTTGTGATAAGCCAATTAATAGTTTTGTTGAAATTAATTCTGATAATCAAAGATTGATTATGGAAAAATGGAATGAGATTGATATTAAGGAAATTGATAAGGATATTATGGATGGTAAGGAGATTCTTAATCATAATTATACGATTACTTATGCTGATGAGGCTGAAAAATTTATTCATGATATTAGGAAAAAGTATGAGATTGTTGTTTGTTATTTGATTGGTTTTAATAATGAGAAGAAGGGAATTTTTGATAAGACTATTTTTTCTTCTAAAATGGATGATGAATGGAAACATTTGGCACAATATATTAAGATTTTAGAAAAGATTCGTAATTTTAAGAAGTAAGATTTATCTTTGATTTGATAGATAAAATCTTTATCAGTATTTTATAAAAAAATATCTACCATAATTTACCATAATTTGTTGATATTTATTCTATTATCTTTGTTTAAACTGAAAACAGTTAGCGAGGTGATAGATGAAATTTAAATTGGTAAAATGAAATGTGTTAGATAATTGAATTTGGATGTGGTGATGTAATGAAGACGATAGTTTTAGTAGAAGATGAGAAAGATTTAAATTCTTTAATTAAGGCTTATTTGGAAAAGGCTGGTTATCGGGTTATTAGTTATTTAAATGGGGAAGATGCAATTGAAAATACTAATGTGGATGCTCATTTATGGATACTAGATATTATGCTAGGTGGGGATATTAGTGGCTATGATATTTTGAAGAAGATTCGTGAAACGAATGAAGAAGTGCCAGTGATATTTACTTCTGCTAGAGATAAGGATTTGGATAAGATTATAGGGCTAGAACTAGGTAGTGATGATTATATTACAAAACCGTATTCTCCTAAGGAATTAGTACTTAGGGTTAATAATATGATAAAAAGGGTCTATTCTAAGGATAATAAAAAAATTGTCTATGATGGTTATACGATTGATTTGGATAAGAGAAGTGTTAGTCAAGAAGATGTTGAGATTACTTTGACAACATTGGAATTTGATTTGTTATATATGTTTGTTACGAATAAAAATAAATCTTTTTCTAGAGATGATATTTTGAATATTATTTGGGGAAATGATTATTTTGGTAATGATAGGGTTGTAGATGATTTGGTAAGAAGACTTAGAAAGAAAATGCCTAATATTAATATTAATACAATTTATGGGTATGGGTATAGGTTGACATGACAAAGAGTAATTTGAGGGAACAACTTTTTGTTGTTTGGATGATTATTTTGGGGATAATGGTTGTGTCACTTGGTATTATTTTACCTAATAAATTGATTCCTATTTATGAAACAAATGTTTATAATTATTTGAGGCAACCTCTTAGTTTTTTACATACTGAAGATGATATTAATGAAAATACTGTAAATACGGAAGTTGCTTATTTATATATTGTTTCTTCGAATACAGTTAGTATATCAGATAATTTAAGTGATATTATTGATATTAAGGATATGGATAAATTACTTTCTCGTTTTGATTTAACGAAAGAGAGCGGTAAGTTTATTTATAAAAGAAATACTTACTATTATGTTACTTCTGTTAGCAATGGTAAGATTAAGATAGCAATTACTAATGATAGTTATATTAGTCGAATGAAGAAGTCTATTTTGATGATTATTTTTAGGGTTATTGGAATTTCTTTTGTTCTTGTTTCTTTCTTTATTTTGGCTTGGTCGAATCATTTGGTGGTTAGGATTAAGAAAATAAAGGATAAGATTGATAATATTACGAATGAAAATTATGATCATAAGCCTGATATGAGGTATAGTGATGAATTATACACGCTTGATCGTGCTGTTAGTGATATGCATAAGTATTTAAGTGAACAAGAAGAATATAAAAACCAGATGTATCAAAATATTTCCCATGATTTTAAAACTCCTATTACAGTAATGATGTCTTATTTGGAAGCATATGATGATGGTATTCAGACAGAAGCTGAAACGATGAAAGTCATGAAAGAACAATTAAAAAAATTAGAAATTAAAGTTCACTCCTTATTATATTTAAATAAATTAAATTATTTATCAGAGCGTAGAGATAATTTAAAGGAACAGTATGATGTATCCTTGACGATTCATGCAGCAGTTGATAAATTTAAAATGTCTCGGCCTGATGTTAAGTTTGTTCTAGATATTGACAAGAAAAGTACAATATTTCGTGGTAGTGCTGATATGTGGGAAGCCATTATTGATAATATTTTGAATAACTTTATGAGATATGCTAAAAAAGAAGTTAAGATTACTGTAAAAAATAAAAAAATTATTTTATTTAATGATGGTGAGAATATTGATGAAAATGTATTAAATAACATATTCACTCCATATGAAAAAGGCTTGAAAGGAGTCTTTGGATTGGGGTTATCGATAGTTCGTAAGACTCTACACTTACTTGACTATGATATTACCATCGAAAATATTAAAAATGGTGTAAAGTTTACCATTTATTAGTAAAATGTGATTGTAAAAAGTTTTATTTTCTAAAATATGAAAATAGAACTTTTTTTAACTAATATTTAAATGTTTTATAATAATTATTTTATATTATTACTTTTAACTTTAAATAACTTTTTTAATATTTTTAACTTATATAATTTATTATTTTTTTTGTTATTGACTTTTAAGATGTGTGTATTAATGCGCTAATTATTAGTAGTTTATGATTAATATTAACTTTTAATTAGTTTTTTTAATTATGATTTTTTTAGTGTAAAAAATTATCTTAAAAGGTATTGATTTTTAATTTCTTATTTGCTATACTAAATACATAATATAAGGAGGAGATAGAAGTGGATAACAAAAATATGCAGGGGGGAAGAGGACAAGTTGTTAGTGAAAATAAGGGAAGAGGATTATTTTATGCTGTAATTGCAGTTGCAACTTTCATTATTATGGCAGTAGGAGCAACATTTGCGTATTTTACTGCTACTACAAATAGTGCTAGTTCTTCTGTAAAGACTGGATCTACTACTTTAAAGTTAAAATATATTAGTTATGAAAGTGGTTGGATGAAAAATGATTTAATTCCTGCAGATACGGAGGTTACGGAGTATTCTTTTGAAAATCAAAACGATACTACAATTAAACCTGATGATGATTCGGCTTTAGATAAAAAATATACTATTTTAAAAAATGGTTTATGTAAAGATGATTTTGGAAATTCTATTTGTAGTGTTTATGTTTTTCAAGTAAAAAATGATGCGAATTCTCCTCAAACAGTTTCTTTAAATGTTGTTAGTGAAACAAATCAATTTGCAAGTTTAAATGCTATGGCATATGAAATTACTTTAACTGAAGATAATAATACTGATTATGAGTCCAAAGAAAATAATAATGGATTGACTGATCCAAAATTTAAAGTTAATAGTTCTGATGAAGCAAATAATATTAGTGTAATAGATGGCGATAGTAACGTTCTTGAGTTGGCATCACAGGCAACTGATGGAAATAAAAATGTTTATTCTCCAGTATATATTAATCGTAAAGGTGTTACTAAGACTTTGCTAAAATATGTGGAATCAAGGGATGATAGTTTAGGAACTTCAGTAAAGAAACCTTCAATTGATCGTTTGTTGCCTCCTACAGTTGATTCAGATGGCGCAGAAACAAATAGAGGCGATGATGATGACGCTACTGCTAAGCTTAGAACTGCTAAAATTTCTGATGATATTGAAATTTCTGGTGGTGAAACAAAAACGTTTGCACTTGTTTTATATATTAAGAATGCTAAAATTGATCAGACTAAATCTGATGCTTCAAAAGAGTTTTCTGGTCGTGTAGTAATTAGTTCTGGTGATGGTTCTACTGGTGTTAGTGGTACTATTGGTTTAGTAAATGAAGAAGTTAAAGGTAACTTACAGTCAAATAAACAAGGATAATGATTAGTTTTTAAAAACATATCTTATGAGATTTAAGATGTGTTTTTTTTATAAATTTTTATTGTTTATTTAATAAAGGTAAATTTTCTCTTTATTCATTTAATTGAATTGACTTTTAATTTAATATTTGCTATTATTAAGTAGTAAGATAGTAGAGGAGGATAGCTGTATGGGAAATGATGATATAAATAATGCTATTAATCCTAATAATGGAGAGAATTTTAATAATAAGTCTAATACTTTTAATTTAGTTATTGGTTTGGCAACTTTATTAATTGCTATATTAGGTGCAACATTTGCTTATTTTTCTGCTACTGCTAGAAGTAAAGAAAATGATGTAACTGTTAAATCGGCCTATGTAAGTATTACTTATGATGGTGGTACTGAGATAAAAGCTAGTAATTTGATACCAGCTACTCAACAGGTTGCGTTGAAAAAATATCAGAAAGCAGCTACTGAATATAATGCGGATACTGATGGAGAAATGGATACTGATTATGATGTGTATCGTAATGATGTTAATCGTAGATGTGTGGACGCTAAGGGAAAAGAAGTTTGTTATGTATATCAATTTTCTGTAATAAGTGATGGTGCTGAAGGTGAAGATACTGAAATATTAGCTTCTATTAAAGTGAATAATAATAGTTTTACTAATTTAAGTTATGTTTTATATGAAGTCGATTTAAAGACTGATCCTGAGGATAGTAATAAAACATTAAAAGATAAATTTGGCATTGGAATAGTTGATACTGAAAAAGGTGGATACCATCTTGCTAGTAAATTTACTACTATGGATAATAATCCAGATAATGTAGATTTTACTGGGGTTGGTTTTAATAAATTTGAGCAACCTGAGGATATTAAAGGGGATAATGAAGATATTACGGGAACTTTAAATCCAGTTGCATGTTTATCTGGGCTTAGTTCTGATTTTGCTGAAAAGCCAAAAGATGATACTTCACGTTGTGATACTTTAAAAATAAAGAATAAGATTAAACATACTTTTCAATTAGTTATTTGGTTGGAAGAAACTGGAGAAATTCAAGATGAACAAGGTAAGACTTTTGAGGGTACGGTATCTATCGAAGTAAGTGGTGGAGTAGATACTGGTGAATATGAAAATGGTAAGATTACTGGTAAAGAGTAATCTATTAAAGAAGCAAATTTTGATTGCTTTTTTTTTCTTTTTTTGATAATATTATAATAGAGGCGGTGATAGTTTGGAGGGTCATGTAAATAGAAAAGATTTATTTTATATTATTATATTGATTTTGACTTTTATTACCGTGATTGTTGGAGCGGCTTTTGCTTTATATTCTTTTATTTTTAGTCAAAAAGAGGGTACTAGTGCTGTTTATACTGGGACTTTATCTGTTGAGTATTTGACTGGTGATATTATTGATTGTAATTATCTTTATCCTGTTGATAATCCTAAACTTACTGATGAAAAGAATATTTATAAAAATACTTTTAAGGTTAGGAATACTGGAAGTTTAGATAGTTTGTTACAAATTAAGATTAATATTAATTCTAATGAATTTTCTAGTGGTACTTTAATGTATTCTATTTATGGGGCTAGTGGTGATGAACTGTCTAATGGTTATATAGAGGGAAATACAGCTTCTATTGTTGCTAATAATATTGAATTGAAGAGTAATTCTTCAGAAGAGTTTATTCTGGTTATATGGATTAAAGAATCTGGAGAAAATCAAAATTCTGAAATGAAAAAAAATTTATCTGGAACTATTCAGGTTGATGCTTCCCAGAAATTAAATTAAGGAGGAGTAAAAATGGGTGATAAGAATAATAAAAGTTTTTCTGATTTGTTTTCTAGTATTTCTTCTGATGATGATTCTAGTCAAGAAAAGAAAGTTACTTTTGATAATTTGGTAGATAATGTTCAATCAAAAAAAGAATCGACTATTTCTTTTAGTAATATTTCATCTAGTTTGGGGAATAATGAAGAAACTACCTTAAAAAAAGATAATACTTTTGAAATGGATAAGGGTAATAATGAGGAAAAGAATGGTGATAATTCATTTAGTTTTGGGGATGTTTTTCAAACAAAAATAGATGATGATTCTGAAAAAATAAAATCTGTTCCTTTAGATGAAAATATTTTAAATGGTGATAATGAAAAAACTACTGATATAATAGAAAATCCTTTTTTTGATGATAGTTATGTTAAAGAAGATGATAAAACTGTTGATGAAAAGAAAGATTTAGAAAATAAGCAAATTATTTCTGGTAAAGATTTGTTTGAGAAGAAAGAAGGGAATAATCCATTTTTTTCTGAGAATGGTTCTTTAGATGGTGAAAACACTTCTGAAAAACAAGTGATTGTTGAGAAAAAAAATACTGAATTAGATGATAATTTGAAAAAAGAAGAAGTTACTGAAGACTCTTATTTAAAAGATGAAAAAAGGTATAATCCATTTTTTGATGGAGATGATTTTTCGAAAGAGGTGGATGAGAATAAGGCTGATTTTTCGATTGATAATAATTCTTCTTCTGATATAGAACTTGGTAATATATTTTTTAAAAAAGATGAAGAAAAAGAAGTAGAAAATAATTCTTTAAATTTAGAGAATACATCTGAAGAAAAAAGTGATTTTTTAAGGGAAAATTTACCAAAGAAAAGTGAAAAACAAGTAGAAAAAAAGTCAGAGGTTATTAGTCCGTTTTTTTCTGATAATAATGATTTGAATGATGCTTATTCTTCTTTGGATAAAATTAATTTAGTGGAAAATGATATGCAGAGTAAGGTGGCTAAAAAAATTGATTTATCTACTGTTAAACATTATAATGTTAAAGTAGAAAAGAAAAAAGAACCTTTGTTAAAGTTTATTTTAGGGATTATTTCTTATGCTATATTCATTTGGTTGTTATTGTTTGGGATTACTTTACTTGTATATGTTTTGGATATTAAAATAAGAGCTGCCAAAGGTGATTATAGTTCTCCTACATTTAATGCTTATGTTGTCTTAACTGGAAGTATGTTACCTGAAATACAAGTTTATGATGTTGTTGTTACTAAAAAGGTTGAACCTTCTAGTTTGAAGGTTGGAGATGTTATTACTTTTGCCTCTGCTGATACTAGATTTTTAAATACAATTATTACTCACAGAATTATAAAGAAAGAGTATGATTCTAAAACGAAGTCTTATTCATTTCAAACACAAGGTGATAATAACAATGTTGCTGATAGTGCTTTAGTTCCACAAAATAATATTTATGGTAAAGTTATTTTAAAAATTCCTAAGTTAGGATATTTGCAAGAATTTTTAGCATCTGATGGTGGATGGATTATTGTTATTTTAATTCCTTGTTTAACTGTTGTATCTTATGATGTTGTTAAGTTGATAAAAGGATTAAAAAAGAAAAAATATAAGAGTATAACTGTTCAAAAATAAGAAAAGTAAGTGATAAAATGAAAACTAATATATTTAAGTTGAAAGAGAGAGATGAAAAGAAGAAAAAAATTATTATTGAAGAAGAGAAAACTAAGAATCCTTTTCTTCTCTTCTTTATTCGTCATAAAATGGTATTTTTAATTACAATTTTGACTGGGATTGTTTTATCTTTATTATTGTCGGTTGGTTTTGCTTTTTCTCTTTTAAGAGGTAGTAATAACTATGATATTAGTTATGTTTCTGGTAGTGATAAAATTGATAGTAATAATAATCCTGATATAAAAGATGATGATGTGAAGAAAGATTTATTAGGGGAAGAAGCAAGAGCAGATGGTGTTGCTGTATTAGTTGAGAGTGTAATGTTAGTAAATGGTAGTATTATTGATTTTTATACTGATGGAACTGCTGTTATCGTTAAGGGTCAGGGAGATGAAAATGGGAAAATTTATCGAATTTTTCCTAAAGATGATGGTTCATATGGTATTGATAAGTCTGGTAAAATTGATAAGAATGCAAAGAAAATTTTGGTTGAAGCTTCAACAACTACTTTAAAAGATGGAGTAAATATTACTTATTATACTGATGGAACGGCAAAAGTTGTACTAAATTCTAAGACTATATTTGTTAGAGATAGTAATAATATAAAAACAGATAACGGTTCTTTATTTACTAATGTTTCTCCTTCTGGAGTGGCTTTAGCAAAAAATAATTATAAAAATTATGTTAAGTATACAGATAAAAGTAATTATGTTATTAGTAATGGAAAAAAATATGTTGTCAATAAAAATACTGAAGTTTCTATGAATGGTGATAATATTTCTTATGATTCATTTAATGCTTTTGGTATTATAGGAGAAAAAAGTTATAAAGATGGTAATACAATTACTGTTTTTGAGAATGGTGCAGCAGTTATTACTGATAATAAGGGAAATACACTTTATGTAAAGAAGAGTGGGGATATTTTATTAAAGTCAAAAAAATTATATGAGATTTCTATGAATGAGTATGGTTTTTCTGTTTCTAATAAAAATTGTTCTGATGGTAAAAAAGTAGTTTATTTTGATAATGGTAGTGCTGTTGTTATTTATCCAGATGGAAGAAGAGAATATGTTGAAGATAATGATGATATTATATATGATTCTAAGAAAAATATAAGTAGTAATTTTGATGCTTCAAGTAAGACTAGTGAAAAAATTACTACTAATGATGAGAAGGTATATAATTTTTCAAATGGAAAGTCTCAAGTTATTCGTTCTAATGGAAGTAGTTATATTATTGATACAGATAAACTTACATTTAAGTCAACGGGAGAAATTGATGATAGTTCTGCTCCAAGTAGTCCTGGTCATGGTAGTATTAATGCTGGTGAGGGTATTTATATTAATGAGGCAGAAAATAAATATAATGATGCTAAGAATGTAGAAGATACTGTATTTATTATTCAAAATAAAAATCGTAAAAGTAAGAAACTTCGAATTACTATTCAAGAGGTTAATAATTATAGAAAATATAATACTTCTAGGTTGGCACCCAAATTTGTTAAGTTTCAAGCAACTATAGGGGATAATTATATTTCTGCTACTCAATTAGATAAGAATTCTTGGGTTGATAGTGATGGTGTTACTAATTATATTATTTATGATGGAACGATAGAGGCTTCTAGTAGAAATAGGGTAGCGTTATCTTTATATGTTGATTATGCTAATTTGGATAATAGTTATCAGAATAAGGGGTTTATTGGTACAATTAAAATATATGTTGATGATGAGATGGAATGATGTCTTATTTTGATATTGTTTGTCGAATTTAATGAAATAGATTTGTTTATGTGTTATCCTTTTACTAAAGGAGATGGATTATGCCACATAAAATTATTTTAGATGATATTTTTGAAGAGATATTTGATGATATTTCTTATATTAAATTAAATTCTTATATTAAATTAATTGAAGAAGATTAACAATCTTCTTTTTAATTACGGGAAATTATGTTATTTTTAATAATTTGTATACAAAAAAAATATTCCATGTTATAATGTTGGTAAGAAAGGATCGTGATAATATGAAATGTATTATAAGAGGAGAGAAGATTAGGGTTACGTCTGCTATTTCGGAGTATGTTGAAACAAAGATTTCAAGACTCGATAAGTATTTTAAGTTAGATGATGTTACGGCTAATGTTCTAGTTAAAGTAAAAGGAAAGAATCAATCAGTTGAGGTTACTATTCCTTATGATAAGTATACTTTACGAGGTGAAGAAACTAAGGATGATTTATATGCTGCGATTGATTTGGTTGTTGATAAACTAGAAGGTCAAATTAGAAAAACAAAATCTAAGTTAAAAAAGCAAATTAAGAAAAATGAAACGGTTCTTAACTTTGATTATGAATTATCTGTTGGTGAAGAGTATAAGAATAAGATTGTTAAAAGAAAACAATTAGAATTGAAACCAATGAGTGAAGAAGAGGCTATTTTACAATTAGAGTTGTTGGGGCATGATTTCTTTATCTATAAAGATGTTCATACGAATGAAATTGATATTCTATATAAAAGAAAAGATGGAAATTATGGAGTGATAGAAACTAATGACTAAAATTAGTTTCTTTTTCTTAGTTTTTGTGACTAAATACTGGTAATTTAGATGATTTTTTGCTAAAATACATATTACGGAGATGATAGAATGTTAAAAATATTTAAGAAGTTATTTGATAATGAATATAAAGATTTAGAGAAGTTTAAAAAGATTGCTGATGGAATAGTTGCTTTAGATGAAGATATTTCTAAGCTTTCTGATGATGAGTTAAGGGAATATACCAATCTTTTTAAGGAACGTTTATCTAATGGGGAAACATTAGAAGATATTTTAGTAGAAGCTTTTGCTGTTTGTCGTGAAGCTGCTTATCGTTGTGTTGGGATGAAACCATTTTATTGCCAATTATTGGGTGGTCTTGCTATTCATTATGGGAATATTGCAGAGATGAAGACTGGTGAAGGTAAGACTTTGACTGGTGTTCTTCCTGCTTATTTGAATGCTTTGGATGGTAAAGGGGTTCATATTGTTACGGTAAATGAATTTTTATCATCTAGAGATTCAGAGTGGATGGGAAGTATTTTTAAGTTTTTAGGGCTTACTGTTGGCCTTAATTTAAGAGATTTAAGTCCTAGTCAAAAACGTGAAGCTTATAATTGTGATATTTTATATACTACGAATAATGAGCTTGGATTTGATTATCTTAGAGATAATATGGTAGTTAAGAAAGAAAACAGGGTGCAAAGAGAACTTAATTTTTGTATTGTTGATGAAGTGGATTCTATTTTGATTGATGAAGCTAGAACTCCTCTTATTATTTCTGGTGGAGTTGCTCAATCGGCAAATCTTTATATTGAGGCTGATCATTTTGTTAAAGGTCTTGTTGAGAATGAAGATTATATTATGGATGAGAAAACTAGAAGTATTAATTTAACAGATGAAGGTAGTCATAAAGCAGAAGAAAAATTTCATTTGAAAAACTTATATGGAATTGATAATACTTCACTAGTTCATCATATTCAACAGGCTTTAAGGGCAAATTATTTTATGCATAAAGATGTTGATTATGTTGTTCAGGAAGATCAAATTATTATAGTTGATCAATTTACTGGTCGTTTGATGAAGGGACGTGCTTTTTCTGAAGGTTTACACCAAGCTATTCAAGCAAAGGAAGGCGTTACTATTGAACAAGAGACAAAGACTTTAGCGACGATTACTTTTCAGAATTTATTTAGAATGTATCATAAGTTGTCTGGTATGACTGGTACGGCAAAAACTGAAGAAGAAGAATTTATGAATATTTATAATATGTTTGTTATTCGTATTCCTACTAATAAGCCTGTTATTCGTGAGGATGCTGTTGATTTATTATATCCTGGTAAAGAGGGAAAATATAAGGCTATCGTTAATGAAATTGAAAGAAGACATAAAGAAGGTCAACCAATTTTGGTTGGTACGATTGCTATTGAGACTAGTGAATTAATTAGTGATATACTTCGTAAGAAGAAAATTCCTCATGAAGTATTGAATGCTAAGAATAATGCTAGAGAGGCTGAAATTATTGCTCATGCTGGTGAGAAAGGTGCGGTTACAATTGCTACAAATATGGCTGGTCGTGGTACAGATATTAAGCTAGGGGAAGGTGTTGCTGAACTTGGTGGTTTATGTGTTATTGGAACAGAACGTCATGAATCTAGACGTATTGATAATCAGTTAAGAGGTCGTTCTGGTCGTCAGGGAGATCCTGGATTTACACAATTTTATCTTTCTTTTGAAGATGATTTGATGGTAAGATTTGGTTCTGAAAAATATCGAGGAATGCTTGCTAGTTTAGGTTTTTCTGGAGATCAGGTTATTCAAAATAAAATGTTAGCAGGTTCATTTGAAAGTGCACAAAAAAAGGTAGAAGGTAATAACTTTGATATTCGTAAGCAATTGTTACAATATGATGATGTGATGAATAATCAAAGAGAGATTATTTATGGTAAGAGAAATGAAATTTTGGATAGTGATTCTATTCATGAACAAACATTAAATTTATTTAGAAATCATGTAACAGATATTGTTAATGATCATTTGATTGAGACTAATAAATTGAGTGATCATGATTATGAAGAAATATTAGAGGCTACGAATGAGAATTTACTTCGTACCAATCGAATTGCTTTATCAGAGATTAAAGGAAAGAGTTCTGATGATGTAATTGACTTGATTAGTGATTTGGTTATTAAGGAATATGAAGAGAAGTTAGAAGATATTCCTGAAGAAATTCGTGATGAGTTTGAGAAGGCTATTACTTTGAAGGTAATTGATTCTCATTGGATGGAACATATTTCTACAATGAGTCAGTTGAGAGAAGGTATTGGTCTTAGAGGATATGCTAATGAGAATCCTCTTCAAGCTTATACTATGGAAGGGTATGAGTTATTTGATCAGATGTTGACTCAGATTAATAAGGAAGTTTCTATTTATTTGATGAAGGCTGAGATTCGTCAAAATTTAGAAAGAAAAGAAGTTGTGAAAAAAACAATTACTAATGATGGAAAAGAAACTAAAAAAATACAAAGTAAAAGTACTAAAGTTGGTAGAAATGATCTTTGTCCATGTGGTTCGGGAAAAAAGTATAAAAATTGTTGTGGAAAGTAGCTTAAAATAAGGGAAAAGATGAATTTGAAAAAGGGAACAAATTTGTTGTTTGTCAACCAATAAATAAAAATGTGGACGAAATTCATTGAAATTAAAGGATGTCAGCAAAATAAAATTTGTTGACATCTTTTATTGAAGGGGATGAAAAGAATGATGGAGTTAAATAATTTATTAAAATCATTAGATATTGATAAAGATTATCACGACAAAATTTTTGGCAATATGATATTTGAAAATTTATATACAAAAGTAGATTTAAATAAGTATGCTGCTATAAAAAATAAAATTTATTGGATGAGCTTATTGATATATAGAATATCTATGACAAACTATTTAAAATCGATTAACAAGAATATTGATTTTGAAAATAAATTTATTAATATCGAAAAAAACAATCTAATAGTTTTTCATTTATCGCTGAACATTACAAGTGAAATTTGTAAACAATTTAGTAATGGTGAAATATATCCATCATATATTTCAATGTTATGTAGGCAAATAATAGAACAAATATGTTTTATTAAAGAAGTTAAAAATGAAAATATAAATTTACAACTTATAGTAGAATCTGCTTTAGAATCGTACAATAAACAATTAGGAGCAAAAAGCTTAAATATACAAGAATTGAATGATAATAATAAAGGATTACTGAAAGTTTTTAAAGATAAAAAATCATATGGAAAACTTGCCAAAAAATATAAATATGGGTATATGTATAATTTCTTTTCTGGAGATATTCATTTATTATCACAAATTGATAAATTAATACCATTTAATACCAATCATTCAACGCAGTATTATGATATATATTTTAATTGTATTTTAACTTTGTTAAAGGATTATTTCTTGCTCATAAATGATTATAATACTGAAGTAAAAGTAGATGTGACAAAATTAAATCAAATTAATTTTATAGAAATAAAAGATAGTTAATTAGATGGATTAATCAACTATCTTTTATTTTTTATTAGATTGAATTGAAATAATAGTGATTAAAGAAAGGATAAGTGACAATAATGATCAATATTAGAAAAAGGGGTAAAGTGTATCAATATTGCTTTGAAGCAGGAAAGGTAAATGGAAAAAGAAAACAAATAACTAAATCAGGTTTTAAAACTAAAAATGAGGCATATATAGCTGGACAAAAAGCATACGATGAATTTATAAATGGAATAACTAATGTAGAGTGTAATATGTTATATGGAGATTATTTAGACTATTGGATGAAAGAATATTTTGAAATAAACTATAAATATTCTACTGCAAGGAGATATAAAGAATCTTTTAGGAATATTAAAAAGGAATTAGGTAATTATAAGTTATCAATTTTAACACCATATATTCTAAATCAGGCGTTATTAAAGCTATATCAAACATCTAGTACAAGGGATGCATTAAGAAATTATCAAAAAGTTATTAAGAGTTCGTTGAGGGATGCAACTTACTATTTTGGATTTATTGAGAATAATCCGGCTGGTGATTTGGAGATACCTAGAGTATTATCATTTGAACTAAAAAAAAAATATAGGTCACATCTATACTGAAGAAGAAATAGAAATAATTTTGGGCAGATTTAAGAATAACAAAGTTTTTGTATGTGCATTTTTAACTGCTTGCTATACGGGAATGAGAACTGGTGAAGTATTTGCTTTAACTTGGGATGATATTGATTTAGAAAATAGAATAATAAAAATTAATAAGACCGTTTACGCAAAAGATAAAGAAGAAAATGGCAGATGGTATTTAGGTACGACAAAAACAATAGGCAGTAGTAGAGAAGTTTATATTTGTGATACTCTATATTCAGTATTATCTAATTATAAAAATCTGCAAGTTAAATATAAAAAAGAATATTGCAAAAAGTATAAAAGATATACCTTAAAAGAAATAAAAAATAAATATGGTAAGTTAGTAGAATATAAAGTTATAGAAAGTAATTCTAAACGCAATAGAGTAGAAATGGTGTTTACTAGAAAAGATGGAACTTATTCAGGAACGGATATTATTAGGTATCCATTTAGAATAATTCATCATGAATTAGGGATTCAATGCAGATTTTACGATTTAAGAAGAAGTTTTGCTACTATAAGTTTAAGAAGCGGGTGTGAAATAAAAGATATTGCAGAGGTGTTAGGGCATAAAAGAATAGAAACTACCGAAAAATATTATATTTCAAGTACAAGTGAAGATAAGAAAACGGTTTCAAAAATATTAGAACAAAATCTCAAAAACTATAGTAATTTTAAAATGTAGATAAATTGTTATTTTTATGAAATGATGATATAATTTTATATGAAAAATTTACTTTGGAGAAGAAATATGAGTGATAATTTTAAATATAGTGAATGGAGAAAAAATGAAAATATAAAACGATATGAAATTCCTAATGTTGAAAACTATTTTGAAGATTTAATGAATATTGAACATTCATTTTCAGGAAGAATGGATATACCATTAGCAAACACTTTTATAATGGAAGCGGTTCAATTAGTTGTTAATTCTATTTCTCTTTTTGAATTAGGTTATTTTGATAATGCTTACTATTCCTTAAGGGAAGCTATTGAAATATCAACAACAATAGTTTATTTATCAGATATGCCAGATGAAGAAAGACGAGAAAAAATGGAAGATTGGAAAAATACTAAAGATTTTCCAATGCAAGGACAAATGTTAAATCAGTTATATCAATATGGGATAGTAATATCCGATATGAAAGAGAAAATGGAATCATTTTTTGATGAAATAAAAAATGTTAGCAAAAAGATAAATAAATGTATTCATAAACAGGGGTTAAGATTCTTTTATGTTAGCAGAAATCATCCAATAAATATAAAAAAGGATGATAAAGTATTTATTGAAAATTATGTTGACTTTTTGGAAAAAACTATTGGAATAATTGCAGTTATGAGATTGGCAATAGATCCATATCCTGTATTATTAATGGATGAAGAAATATTATTAAGATGTTTTGATTCTATGACAGAAGCATATAAAAATGAATTTGTAGAAAAATATATTACAAATGAAACATTAAAAGATTATAAAAAAACAGAAATGTACATAAATCACTATAATGGACATATTACCGAAGAAAAAAAGAATTATGCTGTTTTTGATATAATGAAACATCAAGTTATAGATACAACAAAAAGAAAAGAGATATTATCGCAAATCCATTTATTAGATAATACGGATAAAATAGCAACATATATAGCATTGATTTCTAAAAAGGTTGTAAAGATATATACTTATGGTGGTCTTCAAATGTATTTTACTGATAGAAAAACAAACAGAAAGGCACTTTCATGGGATGGTATGGAATTTAAACAATTTGAAGAAAGTAATGAAAAATTTAATCAAAATTATGATGAAGTTTTTATATCAGTATTCACTTATAATATAGGAGATAATAAACAAGAATCTTTTTTTGTCGAACATAATGAGTGTTTAAACGATTATGACATTAATTTGATAAAAGAATTGTCTGTAGATAAAATTATGGAAGACCATGGTTGACACTAAATAATATATTTTATATAATTGTAGCAAGTGAACGGATGTGGACACTGTCCACAATATGTACACGTTAGAGAAATACTTATAGTACAGGTAATATCATAAATACAAATAATATAGATGTTACCTAGTCTGGAAAAGCCTGAAATACAGGTAATATTATAAATACAAATAATACAGATAATATGGGAGTACAAAGTTCTTGTGGAAGTGGCAAAAAGTACAAGAACTGTTGTGGTAAATAAACTCGCGAACCCGCATAAAATAAGGTGTTGCGGGTTTTTCTATGATTACAATATTTAGATAATTATAGGCATGTCTTTTGTCTTGGATAAGTTTTAGATAAGTCTTTTCACTAAAAACAGCCGTAAAATAGGGCGTATATGATATAATTAAAAAGGAAGTGATAACAATGAATAAAATAAATTCTAAAAATTTA
>CAKOUR010000016.1 GCA_934120635.1 uncultured Bacilli bacterium
AATCCAGTACCACAAATAAATCCAATGGAACAACCAGTACAAAACATTAATCCAGTACCACAAATAAATCCAATGGAACAACCAGTACAAAACATTAATCCAGTACCACAAATAAATCCAATGGAGCAGCCAGTACAAAATATTAATCCAGTACCACAAATAAATCCAATGGAGCAATCAGTACAAAATATTAATCCAGTACCGCAAATAAATCCAATGGAACAACCAGTACAAAATATTAATCCAGTACCGCAAATAAATCCAATGGAGCAACCAGTACAAAACATTAAACCCATACCACAGGTAGAAGTATCTTCACAACCAGAGCAATCCAATCAAAACCTAGCCAATCAAGAAAATGAAATCTTTACAACAAATGGATCACAACCATTTGATATTAATAGTATGTTTGCAAATAATAAATAAATTTTAGAAAGGAATCATTATGAACGAGAATGAATTAAATATAGATAGTAAACCTAAAAACACTTATCGCGCTACAACAAATTTAAATATTGATATGGAAAACCCTCAAATACATATGAATAGTGCTACTGGTATGAATATAAAAGACGTTAATCAAACTAATAATCTTTCTTCAAATTTTAATGATTCTTTTAATGATTCTGATGATTTCTATAAAGATTATTCTAATCAAAAACCAATTAATCAACCCTATCATACAAGTTCCAATAATCCATACCAGAATCCCCAAAATCCAATCAATTATAGCGATATGTCAAATTCAAATTTTAAAGAAGATAATTTATACGAGAATCCAAATATAACATCTAGCAACTTCTATAATAATCAAAGTTATCAAGAGAGTAGTTTTATTCCAACAAATAATTCAAATACATCTTATACTCCTTCGTCATCTTCATATTCAACAGGAGTAGAATATGAACCAACTATGGAAGAGAGAAAAGAAAAGAAAACATTTAAAATCCCCGTTGAAGTAAAAATAACAGGATTTATTGTTTTCCTCTTACTAATATTTGTATTGATTATGCCATATATTTATGATTTCTTTAAAAATTTACAATTATCCCTTAGTAGATAATTTAACAATTTCATCATAATTATCATCACGAGCCATAATGTTTTTATGAAGTTGATGACACTTTTTACACTTATAAATAATTTTATAAGTGTTTTTAAATTTCTCTACACCAATTGGCACCAAAAGACCATGACAGGGATTAAGACGATCCCCTGGATTAATATCAACATGTTTAGAATATAAACAAAAAGGACAATGATCTCTAGCAGAATAGTTTAATTTTTCTACCTTATTAGAACAGTTTTCACAAATAAAATTTTCATCAATCATATTAAATTTTTTCATCTTTTTCACCAAAAAAATTATAACATGATTAGTATATTTT
Source organism: uncultured Bacilli bacterium (assembly GCA_934120635.1). Lineage (GTDB taxonomy): Bacteria > Bacillota_I > Bacilli_A > RF39 > UBA660 > RUG11198. The sequence continues at coordinate 1,389 of CAKOUR010000016.1, forward strand.
GTAAAATTTAACGATATAATAAAGTGGTGAGAATCTCATGAAAAAAATTTATAAATTTTTAATTAAACTATTTCTTTGCTTTATTATTTTTTTAACTTTAGCTATCTTATCTAAATCCAGTCAACAATATAAAGAAAAAATAAAAAAATATCTTTATCAAGATCATATGGATTTTTCCCTAATGAAAGATTTTTATAATCATTACTTAGGAGGAATATTTCCCCTTACCAATATTACAAACTATCGAACAAATTATGTATTTAATGAAAAAATTACTTATCAAAAAATTAAACCTTATCAAGATGGAGCAATGTTAAAAGTAACAAAAAACTATTTAGTTCCTAACTTACAAGAAGGAATTGTAGTATATTCTGGTAAAAAAGAAAAATATGGCTATACAATTATTATAGAAGGAAATGACCAAATTGATTATTGGTATGGAAATATTTGTAATACAATAGTAAAAATGTATGACCAAGTTCCAAAAGGTTCATATTTAGGAGAATCATGTGATGAAAAAATCTATTTTGTTGTAACAAAGAAAAATGAAGTATTAAATTATCAAGATTATTTAGGAGAGGCTACCCAATAAATTCAATTTAGTGTATACTAAAATAAGAAAAGGTGGAAGTTTAATGGAGTTAGCAGATGTAAAAGGATTAGGACCAAAAAAAATTCTTTTATTTAATAAATTAGGAATTAATACAATAGAAGACTTAATTACTTATTATCCATATAAATATAATATCATTAAAAGAAGTGATATGAAAAATGTCAAAGACAAAGATAAAATAATAATTGATGGAGTAGTAGAAAATTCTCCAACCGTAACGATTTCTTCTAATCGAATGAAACGATTATTATTTAGAATTTCAACATCAACTAATATTTATCAAGTATGTGTATTTAATCAAGAATATCTTTGTCACGAATTATATCCAGGAATAAAAGTAATTGTAATAGGAAAGTTTGACTTAAAAAGAAACACTATTACAGCAGAAGAAATAAGAATAGGATTACTTTCTACAAAAACAATAGTAGAACCAGTCTATCTCCAAACAGAAGGATTAAATAAAAAAACGATCTCTACTACAATTCAAGAAGTTCTAAAACAAAATATCTCTCTTCAAGATTATATTCCAAAAGGAATTCAAGAAAAATATCAATTTTTACCCAAAAATATAGCAATAAAAGAAATACACAATCCAACAAGTACATTAAACTATAGAAAAGCAAAGCAAAGATTAAAATATGAAGAAATTTTTCTATATTTATTAAAAATTCAATATCTAAAAAAAAGAAGAGAAATAGAAGAAAAATCAATTATAAGAAATATCTCTTACCAAGAAGTAGAAAACTTTATCAGTACTTTACCTTTTGAATTAACCATAGATCAATTAGAAACCATAAAATCTATCTTTAAAGATTTAACTACAAAAAAAAGAATGAATCGCTTCGTTCAAGGAGACGTAGGAAGTGGAAAAACGATTGTAGCTTTTATTGCAACATACATGAATTTTTTATCTAACCATCAAACAGCCCTAATGGTACCAACAGAAATTTTAGCCATTCAACATTATCAAAGTGCCAAAGAAATTTTTAAAGAAATAAAGATAAATATAGGATTATTAACCTCAAGTGTTTCAAAAAAAGAAAGAGAAAATACTTATCAAAAACTAGCAACTGGGAAATTAGATTTTATCATAGGAACCCAGTCCTTAATTCAAGATAATCTTCAGTTTTCAAATTTAGGTTTAATTATTGCAGATGAACAGCATCGTTTTGGTGTAAAGCAAAGAGAAATGTTAAGAAACAAAGGAATTAGCCCCGATGTATTATCAATGAGTGCAACCCCAATTCCAAGAACCTATGCTCTAACTTTATATGGGGATATGGATATTTCAAACATTAAAACGAAACCTAAAGGAAGAAAAGAAATTATAACAATATTTCGTAAAGAAAAACAAATAAAAGAAGTTTTATATAAGATGAAAGAAGAATTATTAAAAAAACATCAAATCTATGTTATAGCACCATCAATAGAGGAAGAAGAAGGATTAAATAATGTTAAAAATATCTATCAAAAAATGAAATCAGCATTTGGAAAAATAGCCACTATAGGAATGGTACATGGAAAAATAAAATCAGAAGAAAAAGAAAAAATAATGAAAGATTTTGAACAAGGTAGTATTTCTATTTTGATTTCAACTACTGTAATTGAAGTAGGAGTTAATGTACCAAATGCCTCTATGATGGTAATTTTCCAAGCTAATCTCTTTGGGTTATCTACCATCCATCAACTAAGAGGTAGAGTAGGAAGAGGAGATATTCAAAGCTATTGTATCTTAATTTCTAACGAGCCAAGTGAAAGACTATCCTTTCTAGAGAAAACAAATGATGGATTTTTAGTCAGCGAATATGATTTTAAAACAAGAGGACAAGGAGATTTGTTTGGAATAAGGCAAAGTGGTGATATGCAATTTAAATTAGTAAATATAAAACAGGATTATCAAATGATTGTAAGAGTTCAGCAGGATTTATTAGATTTTTTAAGACAAAAAGAAGATGAATATTTAGAATTAAAGAAATATTTAGAAGAAATAGATTTATTAGATTAAAATACTTATTTATATTTTTTCTATAAATCAATAAATTATACCAAACTTTAAAGAGATATATTTAAAAAATCAAGTAAACAATGGGCTAAAAATATAGTAATTAAAGCATTTCGTGTTATAATGAATTTGGAGGTTAAAAAATGAAAAAGAAATATGGATTATTTAAAGTGTTGTCTATATTGTTACTACTTGTAGTAATTGCAAGCTATTGCATTAAAGGCAGACAAGGAACTATTAGCTATTTAGCTTTAGGAGATGTCTTTCTTAATTATGTGCAGTCATTTTATTATTTCTTTGATACAATAATCTTTGTTTTAGTAGTAGGAGGATTTTATGGCTTTTTAAATAAAGTACCTGCCTACAAAAAAATGGTAGAAACTATTTCTAATAAGATTAGTAGCAAAGGAAAAGAAAAAGTATTTATAATTATAATGACTATTGTATTTGCTTTACTTGCATCATTAACAGGATTAAATACAATTTTGTTATTATTTGTTCCATTTGTAATTTCAATCATTTTATTACTTGGATATGATAAGTTAGTAGCATTATCTACAACAATTGGTGGTGTTTTGGTAGGATATATTGGAGGTATACTTTTAACTTTTAAAGATGCTAGTAATCAATATGCATCAAGTTATACAACTTTTGATAAATTAGTTGGGTTAAAAGATAACTGGAGTAATTTATTTCCAAAAATTTTATTATTAGTAATAGCTGTTGCATTGTTAATTTATACCATTCTTAATCATATTAAGAAAAACAATAGTGAAAAGTATAATTTAACAAAGCATGATAGTTTATTTATTGAAACAAAAGAAAAAGACAAGAAAGAAAAGAAAGAAAGTTCAACAAAGAAAGTACTTATATGGCCTTTAGGTATTGTACTTGGATTATTATTAGTAATATTAGTATTAGGATATTTACCATGGTCTGATTTATTTGGAATTAAATGTTTTGATAATTTCCATACTTGGTTAACAGGATTAAAGATTGGAAAATATGTAGTATTTACAAGTCTTATTTCAAGTAGCATTACAGCATTTGGTACATGGGGAAATTTAGGAAACTTCATGATGGCAATATTATTTATAGTATTATTTATTTTTGTATTAATGCTTATTTATAAAATTAAATTTGAAGATGCTATGGATGGTTTCCTATATGGAATGAAAAAAATGCTTCCTGGAGCATTAACAATAGGGCTTGCTTATTGTGTATTAGTTTGTAGTTATAACAATGGATTTGTAGAAACAATTATTACAAATGCAAGCAAGAGTTTTGGCGATAACGCTATTATTAATTCTTTAATTACCATTTTAGGAAGTGTGCTAAACGTTGATACTTACTACATAACAGCAGGTGTATTTACATCAATGGTATCAGCATTACCAGATAAAGCAAATTTATCCGTATATGCAATTATGTTCCAAAGTTTATATGGATTAGTTCAATTAGTTGGACCAACAAGTATCCTTCTAATCGCAGGATTATCTTACTTAGAAGTACCATATAAAACTTGGTTAAAATATATTTGGAGATTTATTGTTGAATTATTAATTTTAATATTAATCGTTTTAATGGTAGTATCTTTATTATAGAACCAAAAGAAGTGAAAAAGCTTCTTTTTTTATGTCTTAAATTATAATGTATGTAATCGTATAATAGAAAAAATTATAATTTAGGTACAAAAAAACCCTTATAAAATAAGGGTTAATAATCTAATGGTGCGCCCATAGGGATTCGAACCCCAAACCTTCTGGTCCGTAGCCAGACGCTCTATCCAATTGGGCTATGGGCGCTTGATGTATACATTATATAATAAAAATCAGAAAAAAACAATAGTTTTTCAAAAAAAGATGAGATTAATCCTCAATAAATCCCATCTTTTTAAACGTAGAAATAACTTTCTCCTCAGGTAAATCTCCTTCAATACGATTTAATACACTTACCTCACTACCTTTTTTAAAGAATAAAGTAATAGGAGTAGAACCATCTAAATCAAATTTATCAAGGAATTCTTTTTGTGTATTCTCATCTTCATCATCAAAGTCAATATAATAAACATCAATTCCATATTCTTTTACAATAGTTTCAATTTTAGGTTTATAACTAGCACAATGAGAACAAGTGCTTTTACTAACTACTAAAATAAAACTATCTTTATCTTCAACTTTCTTTACTACTTTTTTATAGTCAAGTTGAATAAAACTTCCAGGTTTTGGTGTATTAGCATAATTAACTAACAATATTGCAATAATCAATACAAATATAGCAAGAGCTATATAAACTAACTTATTCTTCATACTTCACCTCGAATAATATCATATCATTTTTTATTTTTAATTACAATAAATTATTTAAAAAATAGTACTTTTAATTTTTATTATTTTACGATATAATAAAAAATATAGGAAGTGGTAAAAATGGAAATAAAAGAATTAACTGAATTATACAAAAAAATAAAATTAGAACTAAACTCAATTAGGAGGTCACTTTGACTACGAGAAAAAGGAAGAAGAATTAAAAAAATTAATACAAGAACAAGTCAAAGATGATTTTTGGCTAGATAAAAATGAAGCCAATAAAAAAATTACCCAAACAAATGAATTAAAAACAATAGTTGAACCAATACAAAATTTATCAAAAAGAATAGAAAGTAACTTAACTACATTAGAAGAATTAACAGAAGAAGACAGTGAATTAAGTATTTTAATCGAAGAAGAATTAACAGAAGATCAAAAAATACTTGAAAATTTAAAGTTACAAACTTACTTATCAGGAGAATATGATAAAAATAATTGCATTATGGAAATTCATTCAGGTGCAGGAGGAACAGAAGCATGTGATTGGGCCAATATGCTCCTTAGAATGTATCAAAGATATTTTGAAAAGAAACATTATAAAGTAGAGCAATTAGACTATCAATCCGGAGAAGAAGTAGGGATCAAAAGTGTATGTTTAAAAGTCATAGGACAAAATGCTTATGGATATTTAAAACATGAAAAAGGCATTCACCGACTAGTTAGAATTAGTCCATTTGACTCAAACAAAAGAAGACATACATCATTTGCAGCTGTAGAAGTAGTTCCAGAAATTGATAAAAATGTAGAAGTAGATATTCAAGATAAAGATTTAAAAATTGATATTTATCGCAGTAGTGGTCCAGGAGGACAAGGGGTAAACACAACAGATAGTGCAGTTCGTGTAACACATTTACCAACAGGAATCGTCGTAACTTGTCAAAATGAAAGAAGCCAAATTCAAAATAAGGAGCATTGCTTAGAAATTCTTCGAAGTAAATTATATCAATTAGAATTAGAAAAAAAGAATGCTGAGATTAGTGATATGAAAAAAGGCCAAAAAGCAATAGCTTTTGGTTCAGGAAAAAGAAGTTATGTAATGTGTCCATATACCTTAGTAAAAGATAATGAAAGTGGCTATGAAACAAGTAATGTAGAAAAAGTTTTGGATGGGGAGTTAGAAGAATTAATAAAATCTGGTTTAAAGGTGTGATAAGATGTTTTTTAAAAAATTAAGAAGAAAAAGGATTGAAAAAATATTAGAAAATGTAGAAAAAAAGAATTTAGTAAAACGTTATTTTTTATTAGCATTAGGTTGTTTCATTGTAGCACTTGCATTCAATGTTTTTTTTAAACAATATGGAATAGTTTGTTTTGGTGTATCAGGCTTATCAATCGTAGCAGAACATTTTGGAATACCAAGTGTTTTATTTATTTTAATATTTAATATTCTTTTATTAATATTAAGTTATTTTACTTTGGGTTGGAAAAAGACTCGTAATGCAATAGTAGGCTCTTTAATGTTTCCAGTATTTGTTGCTTTAACAGAACCGTTAGTTCCTTATATTCAATTTGCTGATGTCGAACTATTAGTAATAGCAATTTTTGGAGGAGTTTTATCAGGATTAGGTTATGGACTAATCTTTAAAACTAATTTTAATACTGGAGGAACAGATATTCTTTGTGAGATTGTTGCTAAATATACAAAAGTAAGTTTAGGAAAAGCAATGTGGGTTTCTGATGGAATAGTCGTATTATCAGGATTATTAGTTTCTTCATGGGAAGTTGTATTATATGGATTTTTAGTTCTATACATCATTAGCTTTATGACAGATAGAGTAGTTTTAGGAATTTCACAAAGTAAAGCATTCTATATTGTTACTAAAAATGAAGAAGAAGTCAGAAGTTTTTTACTATCTATAACAGATGGAGGAGTTACTCTAGTAAATGCTAGAGGAGGATACACGAATGCTAAAGAAACATTATTATTAGGAGTAGTACCAACAAGACAATATTTTATTGTTAAAGAAGGATTAAAAGAATTAGATCCAAATATTTTCTTTTTAGCATGTGATGCCTATGAAGTAAGTTCAAGGAGTAAGGAATAATGGAAAAAAGAGATACAAGAATCGATGAAATTATTAATAATCTTACAACTAGAAATCGTAGCGAGAGAATAGCTATTTTTATCTGGGGAGTTTTTACTTATGCTACAGCCTTCAGTGTATTCTTTTCCCCACAAAATATTGTAACAGGAGGAACAACAGGACTTTCTTTATTAGTAGATAAATTTCTAAAAATAGATACCAGCACTTTTGTATTTGTATCATCATTTGTTTTACTATTTATTGGTTATTTTTTACTAGGAAAAGAAAATACCATTAAAACAATCTTTGGTGTTATCTTATTACCAATATTCTTAGAATTTACGAGCATCTTTCAAATCATGTTTCACTTAGAAATTTCTTCATTATTCTTAACGATTTTCTTCGGTGGAATAATTATGGGATTAGGAAATGGAATGATTATTAGAAGTGGATTTTCAGTAGGAGGATTTCAAACTATTTATCAAATATTCTATAAATATTTTGGAATATCTATTGGAAAATCAACTCTTTTAGTAAATGGAATCTTAGTCTTCTTCAGTGGAATAATTTTTGGATTCTCCAGTGCTTTGTATGCGATAATTGGATTATACATTTCTTCTGTTGTAACAGATAAAGTAATGCTAGAGTCTTCGATTACCAAAACATTTTATATTATTACAGAAAAAGAAAAAGAAATCAGTCAGTATATTGTTGAAAATTTTGGTTATGGAGTAACTGTTTTAAATGCAGTAGGAGGATATAGTAATAAAGAAAAGAAAATATTAATGTGTGCTGTTCCTACTAGAAATTATTATGAATTAAAAGATGTTGTACAAAAATTAGATAAAGAAGTATTTTTTTTAATTACAGATACTTACGAAATTTACGGTGGAGTGTAAAAAGCAAAAAAAGTACAGAAAAGACAAAACTAAAAACAATAACTATGATATAATAAAAAATAGAAAAAGGTGGTAAAATGGAATTAATCAGGGTAGATAACGTCCAAAAAACATATAAAAATGGTGTTGTAGCACTGTATGATTTTAATCTAAGTATTCAAAAAGGTGAATTTGTCTTCGTTATTGGAGCAAGTGGTTCAGGAAAATCAACTTTAATTAAAATGTTATATCGTGAAGAAAGACCAGATAAAGGTTCTATTTTTATTGGAGGAATTAATGTTGCTAAACTAAAAAATAGAAAAGTATATATCTTAAGAAGAAAACTTGGGGTTGTATTCCAAGACTTTAAACTACTTCCTAAGCTTACTGTATTTGAAAATGTTGCTTTTGCAATGGAAGTATTTGGCTATGAAAAAGGAGAAATTCAAAAAAGAGTATTAGAAGTTCTTGATTTAGTTGGATTAAAAAATAAAGTAAGACAATATCCTGATCAACTATCAGGAGGAGAACAACAAAGAGTAGTTATTGCAAGAGCAATTGTCAATAAACCAAAATTATTAATTTGTGATGAACCAACAGGAAATCTTGATCCAGATACATCATTAGAAATTATGAAAGTACTTGAAAATATAAATAATTTAGGAACAACAATTATTATGGCAACTCATGATCGAGAAATCGTCGATAAAATGAAAAAAAGAGTTATTTTAATTGAAGCAGGAAGATTAAAGAAAGACTATGAGAAAGGAACATATTATAATGAGAGGTATTAGAACAATTCAAAGATATATCAGAGATGCTTTTAAAAGCGTAATTAGAAATTTTTCATTATCATTAGCATCTATCTCCTGTATTGCGATTACATTAATAGTAGTTGCTTTTTCCTTAGTAATTTCTTATAACGTAGAAAACTTCACCGAATCCATCCGAAAAGATGTTACCATGGTAATCTTTTTAAATAAAGATGCAGGAAAATCAGATTATGCTAGAATAGAAAAAGCTATCAGAGGAACAGGTAACGTAGAAAAGTTAACTTTTAAAACGAAACAACAATCAGCAAAAGAAACGGCCAAAGGAAATGAAGTATTTGAAACGATTATTAATAGTTGGACAGATGATACTAATCCACTACTAGATAGTTTTGAATTAAAAGTAAAAGATGTAGAAAGTATAAAGGAAACTGCTAAAACAATAAAAAAAATAGATAAAGTGAATACTGTTAGTTACGGAGAAGATATGGTAGATCAATTAATTACTATTTTTGACGTTGTCAAAAAAGTATCTATCGGAGCAGTAGTAGCTTTAATTGTCGTAACAGCATTTCTAATTGCGAATACCATTAAATTAGCAATCTATGCTAGAAAAAGGGAAATCGAAATCATGAGATTAGTAGGAGCATCAAATATTTCCATAAAAATTCCATTTGTAATTGAAGGACTATTCTTAGGACTATTAGGTTCTATCATTCCTATCATTATTACTATTTATGGATATACATCTCTATATAACTTCTTCCACGGAAAACTATTCTCTTCATCTCTAGCAAAATTAATCTCACCAACACCATTTGTCTACTTAGCATCATTACTATTAATGATAATTGGAATATTAGTAGGAATGTTTGGCTCATGGAGAGCAGTAAAAAAATACTTAAAAATATAATAAAAATAAGAAACTTTCTAGATTTTATCTATAGTTTCTTATTTTTCACTTTCTCTAAATATAATTGATAATACTCCAGGATTTTTAAATAAGTAGAAGAAGAAACCTTATCTTTAATTTCTAACAACACTTCTTTCTCTTTACCAAGAAAAAAATCTTGATATCTTGTTTTAATATAAAAATAAATAACATCAATTTCGTCATCACGAAGAGAAATATTTTGCTTACTTGCAAAATTAACAATATCATTTTTAGTTAATTTCTTAATATAATTAAGAATAAAAAATTGATTCATCAGCACCACCACTTTATTATATGTAAATACTTTACAAAAAGAAGAAAAAGTAGAAGTATTTTTTTTAAAATAATTATTTTTAATAGCAAAAATCTATTTCAAATGATACATATTTCTGCTATAATGATACTGATATGTGAGGAGGAAAAAATATGGCAAAGAAAAAAATAAAATTAAAAGGATCCAATTTTTTGGATAAAAATAAGCCAATTAACAAAGTTAGAAAAACTAAAGTAACTTCTCATAAAGAACAAAGTTTTACACATAAAAAGCCAATTAATAAAGTAGCAAAAGTAAAACAGGTAGTAAAGAAAAATAATTTAAGACCATATAGTAACAATCAAAAAGTAGGCTCATCATCAGGAAGATATTTACCAGACATTATCGAAAAGCGCTATATATTTCTTGTTGCTTTAACAGTTGCTGTATTCAGTGCAATTACAGTAAAATTATTTCAATTACAAGTATTAGAAGCAGATAATTACGAGGAAAAATTAGTAGCAGCAACTGAAAAAGTAGTAGAAGGAGAATCTACACCAAGAGGAAGAATATATGATAGAAATTATAAGTTACTAGTAGATAACGAAGCCGTAAAAACAATTTATTACAAAAAAGAAAGTGGAATAACTAGCAAAGAAGAAATCAAATTAGCAAAAATATTAGCCGAAAAAATTGATGTTGATTATAGCAAGTTAAGTGAAAAAATGTTAAAAACTTTTTGGTATAAAAATCATGAAAAAGAAGCAGCAGCAAAAATTACTAAAGAAGAAAGAGAAAAATATAATGAGAGAAAATTAAATGATGATGATTTAGAAAATTTAATTTATGAAAGAATTACCCCAGAAGATTTAGCTGAGTATAATGAGTTAGATAAAAAAACAGCATATATATATTATTTGATGAATAAAGGATACTCTTATGCTGAGAAAGTTATAAAAAACAGAGGAGTAACAGATGAAGAATATGCTTTTGTTAGTGAGAATATTGACACTCTAAAAGGAGTAAATACCAAATTAGATTGGGAAAGAACTTATCCGTATGGAGAGGTATTTAAGTCGATTTTAGGAAATGTTTCTAGTTCTACTCAAGGAATTCCTTCTGAATTAGTAGAAGAGTATTTAAAAGAAGGATATAGTATGAATGATCGAGTAGGAATAAGTTATTTAGAGTTTCAATATGAAAAATACTTAAAAGGAACAAAAGCTAAGTATAAGGTAACAAGTGGAAATAATTATGAATTAATTGATGCTGGAAAAAGAGGAAATGATATCGTCCTAACAATCGATATTGAACTTCAAAAGTATTTAGAAGATCAATTAACAAATGAAGTTTTATCGACCAAATCAGAGGCCCATACAGCATATTATGATCATAGTTTTGCTGTTGTTGCTAATCCTAAAACAGGAGAAATATTAGCAATGGCAGGAAAACAAGTAAAGAAAGAAAATGGTCAATATAAAGTAACAGATTATACTCCAGGAGTAATTACTACTTCAGTAACTCCAGGATCAATTGTAAAAGGAGCATCAATGCTAGTAGGATACAAATATGGGGCCATTAATATTGGACAATATCAAACAGATGAATGTATTAAAATTAGAAGTACTCCAGAAAAATGTTCATGGAGAACATTAGGTTACATCAATGATATTAACGCCCTAGCGTATTCTTCCAACGTTTATCAATATAAAATAGCAATTGCTGTAGGAAATGGAAACTATCGCTATGATCAACCATTAGTTCTAGATAAAACTGCCTTTGATAAATATAGACAAATGTATTCTTCCTTTGGTTTAGGTGTTAAAACTGGAATAGACTTACCATCAGAAGGACATGGATATTCTGGAAAATCTACTTTACCAGGACATTTATTAGATTTTTCGATAGGGCAATATGATACTTATACTCCAATTCAAATTTCTCAATATATCAATACTATTGCTAACGGAGGATCCAGACTACAGCCTTATCTATTAAAAGAAGTTTATGAAACTTCAAAAGAAAATAAAGATAGCTTCGGTACAAAAATTTATGAAGCTAGTGCTAAAGAATTAGGAAAAGTAGATGTAGAGGAAAAATACTTAAACCGAGTAAAAGAAGGATTTAAAGCAGTTGTTAGTTATGGATTAGGAACACAATATATGGGTTCATATCAAGCTATTGGTGCAGGAAAAACAGGAACCAGTCAAAGTTTTATAGATACTAATAAAGATGGAGTAGTTGATACAGAAACTATTACAACAAGCTTCGTTGGCTATGCTCCATATAATGATCCTAAAATGAGTATTGTTGTAATTAGTCCCGATGTAGCAGATGCTAGTGCAGAGACAACAAGTGGTATTAACAAGAGATTGTCATCAGAAATTGTCAATAAATACTTTGAAATTTATAAATAATGTGGTATAATACGTTCAGTGCTTTAAAAGGAGGTGCATTATGGCTAAGAAAGATAGTAGAACTTTAGTAACATTAACTTGTCAAGAATGTAAGAAAGTTACTTATAGAACTCCAAAGAACAGTGATAATACAAAAGAAAAATTAAGCTTAAATAAATATTGTAGTAATTGCCGTAAAGTATGTGAGTTTAAAGAAACAAAAACAAAATAGTTAAAGGGGAATTAAGATGATTAATGTAAATGATTTTAAAAATGGAGTAACCATTAGTTATGATGGAAATATTTACCAAGTATTAGAGTCTGATCATGTAAAACCAGGAAAAGGAGCAGCAATTGTTAAAGCCAAATTAAAAAATTTGAGAACTGGTGCAATTGCTATGCAGACATTTAATGCTGGAATAACAGTTCCAAAAGCTCACATCAATAAACAACAAATGCAATATTTATATGCAACAGGTAATAGTTATAGTTTCATGAATATGGAAACATATGAACAAATTGAATTAGATGAAAGTCAAATTAAAGATCAAGTAAAATTCCTAAAAGAAGGTTTAAATGTTTATATTACTTTCTATGAAAATGAAATGTTAGGATTAGAATTACCAGAAAAAATTGACTATAAAATTACATCTACTGAACCAGCAATCAAAGGAAATACAGCAACAAATGCAACAAAAGATGCGATTATTGAAACTGGATTATTAGTACGTGTACCTTTGTTTATTGACGAAGGAGAAGAGATAATTGTATCTACCAAAGATGGTAAGTACGTATCAAGAAAATAAGGAAATCCTTTTTTTCTTTACAGGAGATAAAAATGAATATTGATTTAACAAAACTAATTACCAATGTAGAAGAAGAAATTATTATAAATGATTCATTTGAATTAGATAAAGAATTATTTTTAAAAACATCAATTCGTTCTCTAAAAAACACAAAATTTGAGGGAACAATTACAAAGTTATGTGATGGAAACTACGAAATTGAAGGAAAAATATCAGGAGTTATGGTTTTACCAGATGATATTACCCTAGAAGATGTTGATTATCCATTTGAAAGTAATGTTTCAGAAAAGTTTTGTGAATTAGGAAAAAATGATGAAAATAATTTAGAAATTGTCAGAAATAGACTTGATATTCAAGAATTTTTATGGCAAAATATATTAGTGGAAATTCCTTTAAAAGTGAAATCTGAAAAGACAGAAAATTTAACATTAAAGGGAGATGGATGGCGTCTTGTTACAGAAGAAGAATTAAAAGAAGGTAATAATTCTCCATTTAGTGAGTTAAGTAAAATATTTGATTCAAGGAAGGAGTGAGAACATGGCAGTTCCATTTAGAAAAGTAAGTAAAACTAGAAGAGATATGAGAAGAACTCATTATAAAGTAGTAGCTAATGGATTAGTAAAATGCTCAAATTGTGGCGAAATGATTCGTCCTCACAGAGTATGTCCAAAGTGCGGATTTTATAAGGGAGAACAAGTAGTTTCAAAGTAAGTCCTATCTTAAGGACTTTTTTTATTACAAAAAATAACCAGTCCTATCAATTGATAAGACTGGTTTTGGTAGTAGTGACCATTTAGAAAAAATCTAAACAGTCAACGAATATTCTAAAATAAAAAGCAAATAATTTTTCTAAAAATTTACATTCGAGTAGCTTGGTAAATTAAATGATAAAAAGTTTACTAATGGTTTAAGTGTGTATTTTTGAGAACAATAGCCTGAAGTGAATTTTTGGAGTTATTTAGAGTTACATCTTTTCATTTTATCTAATTTATAGTAGAATAAAAATAGATAGTAAGATGGTAGTAAGGAATTTGATTGAACATGGTAATATAAATTGATGTAACTATTCGAAATCCCATCTTTAGAAAAGAAGGTAAAAGGATGAGAAGTTTAAAAAAAATATCGAAAAGAAAGATTTTAATATTTACTTTTAGCATAATAATTTATACTATAATAATGACAAGTGCTACATATGCTTATTTATATACAGAAGGAAAAAATACAAATACATTTGCTGGAAACATGTCAACTTCTAATGTAAGTTTAATAGTAAATAAAGTTACTCCATCATCTAGTAATGGGACATCAAAGTTAGTTCCTCTTTTGGATGATGCATTGAAAAATGCTTTAAAAGGAAATGGAGGAGTATCCAGCTGTGTTGACGCAAACAAAAACGTTTCCTGTGAAGTTTATAAAATAACACTTAAAAATACCGGAAAAACAACTTTAAAGTTAACTGGTGCCATCACTCTTGTTGCAAGTGGAGCAAATAACATTTATCAAAATTTAAAATGGGAATTACTTGATAATGCAACAACCAGAAAAAATGAATATAAAACAAATGGTATGGAAAGATCTACTTTAGAAAAAAACTTTTCAATTTCCCCAAATGAAACAAAAGAATATTATATTGCCTTATGGCTTAGTGAAAATGGAAAAGATCAAAGAAAAACAGATATTGGGGTATATGGAGGACTAGTAGAATTTAACTCAAGTAATGGAACAGGAACAACAGCTACATTTGGTGATTTTGATAGCGATTATTGTACCAATAATGGAATAACAAAATTAAGTGATTGTTTATTAATAACAGACAAATATGCTAGTAGTGTAGAACAAGCAAAAGAAGAAATCAAAACAAGAGTAGCTAATTTTAATGAAACATCTCCAATGATTACTTATACACAAACAAGTGTTTTTAATTTAACAGGAAGTAGTTTAGTAAGTACTACAGATAAAATATATTTTGGTACAAATTATACATTCAATGCAAATACAGGACAATATAGTATTTCTAATGCAACTAGAACAAACATGACAGATAATTTATCTACAAGTGATAAAAAGTATTACACCTGTGTTAGAACAGATACTGGAAGTTGTAGTACAATGTATGTAATCTACTCAGCGACTACTTCTACATCAGGAACGACAACAACATATAAAGCAACGAAAGTAGATCAATATAGTTCAACAAAAGAGATAGTAAACTTATCTAGTAGTGGCTTATATGTTGCAGATGATGACTATGGAAAAAGTTATTACTATAGAGGAAGAGTATTAAATAACTATGTATCATTTGCAGGATATATATGGAGAATTGTTCGAATTAATGGGGATGGGAGCATAAGAATGATATATTCTGGAACCTCTACATTGGATACAGGGGGTAATGTAACCATCGGAAATTCAACCTTTAATTCTGACCCGTATGATCCAGCAATGATAGGTTATAAATATGGGTTATCCAAAACATTACAACACACAACAGCAACAAATTTAAATTACAATAACATAAATGCCAATAATACTTATTATTTTTCGGATAGTTATACGACAAATGATTCAACAAAAAAATTATCATTATCAGGGAATATAACAAGTGGAACACTAGAAAGTGTTTGGGGAAGTAATAGTAGCAATTATAAATACACATGTTTTAGTACCTCTCAAACAGGAACTTGTACAACATTAGTAGAAATAGCTTCTTACGTAAATATAAGCCAAGTAAAGGTAAAAGCATATCATTCTTATCTTTCAGAAAGTTATGAATCAACCTATACAGATGAATATGATAGCGCTATTAAACAAAAAATAGATAGTTGGTATAAAACTAATATTCAAGATAAGGGATATTCAAAATACTTAACTGATAATATATTTTGTAATGATAGAAGCATTGTTTCAGGGGATGGCTTTAGTTTAAATTCAACTACTTATTATGGTGCCTATCAAAGAAATGTAACAAATAAAACACCTTCTTATAAATGTCCAAGAAAAGTGGACCAATTTACTGTATCTAGTACTTCAACATTAGGTAATGGAGAATTAACCTATCCAGTAGGATTGTTAACAGCAGATGAAGTAGCATATGCTGGAGGAAAGCAAGATTATGACAATAAAGAATACTATTTATATACAGGAGCTTACTATTGGCTAGGCTCGCCTTCGGACTTCGACACCTGGAATGCCGATGCGCACGTCTATAGCGTCTCTCCTTCTGGGATGCTTAATCATTGGGGGTGGACTTCGAATTCGATCGGCGTGCGCCCAGTTATCAATCTGAATGCTGATTCTCTGATAACTGAAGGAAATGGAACTTCTGCTAATCCTTATATTATTTCAAAATAATCATTGAAAAGAAAGAAAACCCACAAAATGACTCATCATTTTGTGGGCAATTTTTGGTTGATATTCCTACTACATATACCAAATAATTGAAAAATTATTTTTTCTTTTTTTGAAATTGTAAATGAAAAATATATCCATTAACATCTGCATATTTAAATACTCCCTTATAGGTTTTTAATATACTTTGTTTTTCTTTAAGAGATTTATTTTTACAACGATGATATATTTTTCTTTTTGTTTTTTTATTTATTTTTGTAATTAATTTTTTTTCTTTTAATAAAAAGCGATATCCTAAAAAATTAAATCCTTGATGTATGTCTGCTAATTGTGTTTTATTATTTAAATGTAATTTTATTTCTTTTAATTTAGCATCAATTTCTTTTAAACAAAACTTTAAATATTCTTTATTAGGGTGAAATAAAATAAAATCATCCATGTAGCGCACATAATACTTAATATGTAATTTTTCTTTGATATAATGATCAATATCATTTAAATAAAAGGTTGCTAATATTTGGCTACTCATATTTCCTATTGGTAATCCTTTTCCTGATTCATATCGTGGTAATCGTTTTAATTCTCTTATCTTCCTTTCTTTTTCTTTCAAAGAAGAGTGAGAAGTTAAAATATTTTTTTTAATTTTTTCAATTTCTAAATTGATTTTTTGATTAATATACGGCTGATTAGTACTATTAATAATTTCTGTTAATAGGGTCATTGTATCCTCATTTTCATAAATTTTTTCTAATTTATGAATTAAACATTGATGATCAATAGAATAAAAAAATTTATGAACATCACATTTCAAAAAAAAAACGTATCATATTTTTCTTTTAATGAATGAATATATTTTTTTATATAACGAATGCCTAAATCTGTCCCTTTACCTCTTCTAGTAGCAACACTCATAGGAATCATTTTTGGTTCTAACGTTGGGAATAACAAGTATTGACTAATAAAATGATTAACAATTTTATCATTAATATTTTCACTCATAATAATTCTAAATTTTGGATCAACAATTAAGAAAATATTATAGCACGAGTGATGATATTTTTTTGATTTTAAAATAAAAAGAATAGTAAATAAATTTGAGGTTAAAAATAATTCATAATTTAAAAATTTTTCTTTATGTCTACTATTTAATTTTATTTGATGATAAATAATTTGTAAATTTTTAATCGCTAGAATCGTTTGATAATTGAATTGATTATTCACTTTTTAAAATTCCGTAAGTAATTTTTCTAATTTCAATTAAAAATTTACCAATCACTTCATATTGCCTTGTACTAATATATTTTTTATTAAAACTAATTTCCATATAAAAATTTAACATAGATAACTGAATTAAAAAATCCTTTAAGTATTTTTGACGAATACGCTCGATATGATTAATTTGATATGAAAAAATCAATTCAATTAACGAATAAGTATTTTTTTCTATATTTCCTTTTAAAATATATTCTTTTTTAGGATAATTTTGTAAAAATTTTTGAATGTATTGAATAGTTTTCTCTGTTTTTTGTAATAACTGAAAATTAGAGTTCATCAATAAATTCCTTTATTTTAACATAATAATTAGGATTAATCTCAATCAAAGACTTTATTCTATCCAACAGTTCTTGCGTATCACTAGATTGTTTTGCATATTGAGAAGAAATTTTTAATATCTCCTCATACGAGAAAATATCATTATCATCAAAAGAAAACTCTCTTTTTTCTTTATCTAGCACTAAATAATTGAGCTTTTCATTTCTTAAATTAAATAAAATTTTATCTTTCATTTTAATAGGAAAGCCAACTTTATCGTCATGGATTTGATAAGAAAAAAGATAATTAAGAATTTCAGCATCTTGAAAGAAAGTAACATAAAAGGTTCCAGATTGAATAAGAATGATTTTTTTAGGATATTTTTGTTTCAATTTTTGATATTCATCTTTTAAAGTCATTTTTTCCTTTCTTTTCCTATTAATTTTATTCAATAAATAGAACAAAATTTAATAAGAAAAAGCTCTATCTATCATTTAATAGATAAAACTTCAATATAGCAATAGTAACAAAAACTACCGTTTTATTACGTCTATATTATATACTTAAGGATTATTTCCTTACTGACTAATCTTGTTTCCAATCTATATATAGATTATAGCCTAAACTAGGCTATTACTTCTTCTCATAATCAACCATGATCAATTATTCTCGGTGGTATTAGTAATTTACTAATTATAGTAGGAATCTGGGCGCACGCCGATCGAATTCGAAGTCCACCCCCAATGATTAAGCATCCCAGAAGGATTGACGTTATAGACGTTCGCATCGGCATTCCAGGTGTTGAAGTTCGAAGGCGAGCAAAAAGGACCGAAAGTTATGAATAGATTAGTCGACTAGTTATTTTATCTTTTTCTTCTTTAAAACACTAATCTATAATCACTTCCGTAGCAATTTATTCTCTAAACGACTATAAATTTACTAATAGTTATAAATAAAAAAAGAAAGTTAGTTAACTTATTGAGAAACAAAGAGAAATAGAGGTTTAATAATATAAAAGAATTTTTAGAATTTATCTAAAGATTTATCATATAAATTTGCTTATCATGGATGAATAAATAGTATCGGTCTAAGAACAGTAAAAAAATATTATTAAAAATCATACTTAATAAGTATTGTTTTTCTAAAATTAGTTAACTTTTATCAATATATATATATATCGATGTATAATAAAAACAGAAAGAAGGGTTTAAATGAAAAAAGATTTAAAATTTTGTTTTGGAGCAATGGGATGTGGAAAAACTAGAAAACTACAAGGAGATTATTATAGTAAAATAGAAGATGGTTTTGAAGTGATTATTATGAAACCAAGTATAGATAAGAAAGCAGAAGATAACACTTTAGCTAGAGATGGTGAAAAAATAAAAACAACTTTTTTAATATATCCAGATACTAATATATATGTTTTAATAGCAAAATATTTATTAGAACGTAACCTAGATTTTATCTTAATTGATGAAGCTCAATTTTTAAAAGAAGAACAAGTTGAACAATTATCAGATATCGTTGATATATTAGGAATTAATGTTATTTGTTATGGACTAAGGACAGATTTTCGAGGAGAACTATTTCCAGGAAGTAAAAGATTGTTCGAAATGGCTGATCCAATTGAAAGTATCACAAGACAATGCAGTTGTGGAAATAATAAAACTTATAATATGCGCTTAGTAAATAAAATACCTTCATTTGAAGGAGAGCAAATCGCTATAGATGGTATAGAAGCAACTTATGAATCTATGTGTAGAAAATGCTATAAAGATACAAAGAAAAAAATTCTTAGTAAAACTAAAATTAAAAACTCATAGAAGATAAAAAGAATGGTGATAAGATGTATGCAAAAGTAATTGTAGAAATCACAGCAAAAGCAGTAGATAAAATGTTTACCTATCAAATTCCTAGTAATATGATATCAAAAATAAAGATAGGATCTAGAGTAAAAGTACCTTTTGGATATCAAAAACTAGAGGGATTTGTCATAGAAATTACTAATCAATTAGAAGAAGACTATGAATTAAAGGAAATAGAAGAATTAGTAGATGAAACACCTATTTTAAATGAAGAAATGCTATATTTAGGGAATTTAATTGCCGACAAAATATTATGTTCAAGAATATCTATTTATCAAGCAATGCTTCCAAAAGCATTAAAAGCAAGTAATAAGACTAATATTAATAAAAAGATGAATAATTATCTTATTCTAGATTGGAGTAAAGATGATTTATCCAATTACTTAAAAATATGTCGCTATGAAGGGCAAAAAAAAGTTCTAGAAAACTTTTTAGTAAAAAAAGAACTATTAATTACAAGACAAGATAGCAGTATCAAAACAATTCTAAAAAAAGGAATATGTCATTTAGAAACAAGAGAAAGTTATCGCTATCAATATGAAACAGATAAAACCGATAAAAAAGTTGTTTTAAATGAAGAACAACAAAAAGCCGTATCAAAAGTATTATCTTCATTAAATCAAGAAAAAATATTTCTATTATATGGTATAACAGGAGCAGGAAAAACAGAAGTTTATATGAATATAATAAAAGGTGTAATCGAACAAGGAAAAACAGCAATTATGCTTGTTCCAGAAATTAGTTTAACTCCCCAAATTGTAGAAAGATTTATCTTAAGATTTGGACAAGATGTCGCTATTCTTCATTCTGGATTAAGTGATGGAGAAAAATATGATGAATATCGAAAAATAAAAGATGGAAAAGTACATATTGTTGTTGGAGCAAGAAGTGCAATATTTGCTCCACTTAGAAATATTGGAGTAATCATCATAGATGAAGAACACTCATCTACTTATAAACAAGATAATCATCCAAGATACCATGCCAGAGATGTCGCCATTTTAAGAGGACAGTATCATCATGCTCCTATAGTATTAGGAAGTGCTACTCCTTCCTTAGAAAGTATGGCTCGAGCTCAGAAGAAAGTCTATGAACTCTTAACCCTAACCAAAAGAGCAGGAAATGGGCAATTACCAAAAGTATATATAACTAATATGAAAGAAGAAGTAAAAAAAGGATATTTTATCTTCTCAGAATTATTATTTAAAAAAATTGAAGAAAAATTAAAAAAGAAAGAACAAATTATCCTACTTCTAAATAGAAGAGGATATAGTTTAATATCAAGTTGTGGAAAATGTGGAGAAGTAATAAAGTGTCCAAATTGTGATATTAGTCTAACCTATCATAAAACAAGTAATATGTTAAGATGTCATTATTGTGGCTATGCCTCATCAAAAGTAGAAGAATGCCCAAAATGTCATAGTCATAACATGAAAGACTTTGGATTAGGTACTCAAAAATTAGAAGAAGAGTTACATCGCTATTTTAAAGAAGCTAAAATTATTCGAATGGATATGGATACTACTTCTAAAAAAGGAGCTCATCAAAAAATTATCAAAGACTTTGGAGAAGGAAAATATGATATTTTAGTAGGAACTCAAATGATCGCTAAAGGATTAGATTTTCCTAAAGTATCTTTAGTAGGAGTAATGAATGCAGACGCAAGCTTAAATATACCAGACTTTAGAAGTAGTGAAAGAACTTTTCAATTACTTTGTCAAGTATCAGGAAGAGCAGGCAGAGGAGATATTTTAGGAGAAGTTGTCATTCAAACTTATAACAACAATCATTATAGTATTACTTTAGCAAAAGAGCAAAATTATTTAGCTTTTTATCAAGAAGAAATGAAAATAAGAAAACAACTAAATTATAGCCCTTATTATTATATTATTTTAATTAGAATTTCTACCAAAGATTATGAATTAAGTTTTCAAGAAGCAAAAAAAGTAGGTGATTATTTAAGAAAAAATCTAAGTACCAATACTTATATATTAGGACCTACTATGGCAAATATCTTTAGAGTAGATAATGTTTATTACCAACAATGTATTATTAAATATAAAAAGGATGATAAACTAAAAAGTACTTTATTAAACTTAGATAAACACTACAAAGGAAATAGTAAAGTATCAGTAGAAATTGACATAGATCCAAGTAGATTATAAAAGAAAAATATTAAATAAGTATTTTAATGAAAGGAAAAAGAACATGAATGCAAAAAAGTTTAATCTAGAATTACAAAAAGCAATTCAGTTAAAGACAATAACCTCTAATTGGGTTTTAAATCTATATAGAAACGATAAAGTAAGTTACCTACATCACGTACCTGTATCTGAACTATTAAAACAAAACTATACAACCATTATAAAAGAATGTAAAGATACAGACTTAATTTCTATGGTAAATATAATGTATCAATATAAAGAAATGCAACCAACAATTAAAGATAATTATATATTATTAATTCAAAAATGTAAAACATTAGGAGAATTTAAAGAACTATTGAGAGTAGGATATCTAGACAATAAAAAATATTTTAATGATAATTTAGAAATCTTACTAGGAAATATTCCTAATGAGTATATATTCTTTTTATCAACAAAAAATAAAATAGAAAAAGATTTAGTAAAAAATAGAGATGGATTTTTCAAAGAAAAAAATCAAGAAATACTAGATAAATTTTTAACAGAAAATAAAAAAGAATATATAGAATTTTTATTTTTTAGAAGCGATAAAGAAAAAACTAAAGAAGAAGAAATTTCAATTGATTTAGTATTAGAATTAATTGAAGAAATACTAGAACACGAAAATTTAAAATATAAAGATATTCAATATATAGGAGGAGGAGGCTTTTCTGAAATTATAAAGATAGGGACAAAAATAATAAAAATAGGTAAAAAAAGACATAATTATGAAATTCCCTATGATAAAACTATTCTTCAACCAATTATTCGAGTCGATTTATCAAAAATATCAAATATTGACACTACAATTGAAGTAATGGAAAATGTAGATACAAACTTTTTTATTTCCAAAGAAGAACAATATCAATTTTATGTTTCCCTTCGAGAAAGAGGAATTATTTTTGCGGATATCAAAGCACAAAATTTAGGAATTCTTTTAAAAGACAATAAAGTTCATTGGGATAAAAAAATCTCTTTAGACAATGTAAACAAAGGAATAAAAAATACTTATGAAGAAGAAGTGTTAAAGAAAGGAGAACTGGTTATTTTAGATACGGATTATTTATATACAGAAGAAGATTTTCAAAAAATTTCCGCCAAAGAAGGAATGATGTGTTGGGGTAGTGAAGAAGCATTTGAGTTTGAAGAAAGATACCAAAAATCAAAGCATAAAAAGGGAAAAAATAATCGTTAAAAATTAATTAAAAAGTAAATAGTATTCTTTTATATAGAAAAGAAGTGAGGAGCAAAACATGATAGAAGCAATTAAAATTATTTATGATCAAAGTAATATTAAAGAAATGTATTTTTGGTCAGAACTATTAAATTTAACGGGTATTTTTACTTATGAAATTACCCAAAAACAAGTGAGAAGTTTTAAGAATAGAAACTCTCTTGATTATTCTGCTATTTTTATTTTGACAACAAATATGAACCAAGAAGATATCAAATATTTACAAAAAATCTATCCTGAAGCAATACTAATTGATGGAGAAATCATTAAAAATATTAAATCTTTAAATATAAAAACAGAAGAAGAAAAAGAATTATGGAAAAAATACTTAAATAAATGGCTTAATGACTTAAAAGAAAAATTATTTGATCCTGTAGCAACCGAAACAAGTATTAATGCTTTAAAAAATATTGGTAATATTTACATTAAATATAATATAGCATTTCATCGTATTTCATCAATAAATTTTACTGATTATCAGGAATTGGATATCCAAAAAACAGCACAAGATTATTTTGTAAAGGCATATATTGATTTAATCAATCAAAAACAAGAAGGTTATATATATTTATACACATTAGCCCATCTAGGAAGATATATGAATGATACATGTGTACTTTTAAATCATAATCAACTAATAAAAGATGAAAAGATAATGAACTTTCTAAATTCTGTGTTAAAACAAGAACCTGGATATTTCAGTGCCTACTTACTAAAAGCTATTATCTCAGAAAATAGCATGTCACACTTATATCAAAGAGAGGCTATAGGATATTACTATATGATGGAAAGAATGCTAGAGGGTAGAGAATATGCATATAAACCTTTATATTATTATGCTAGATATTTAAAAAAACAAGAGCAAAATGAAGAAAGTGCATTGGAATATTATGATAAAGCCCAACGCTTAAATTTAACAGAATACAAATCATTATGTTACATTGGAAAATATTTTATGAAGAAAAAGAAATATGGTCAAGCAGAAGTAATTTTAGAAGAAGCAAAAAAAATAATATTAAGTAAAGAAAAATATATGCTTCCATTAGATTATGAATATTATAAAGCAGTTTACTTAGGATTAGAATTTTTATATGGCTCTGCTGAAAGTTTTTGTAATTTAGACAAGTATTATGATTTAGATAAAGAAAAAAAAGAATTGCAAAAAAATTGCTCTTATAATAAGGGATGTAATGAAATATTTGGAAAAGAAGAAAAAAAGAAAATTTTAGAAAGAATCAGATATTTATAGAAATTTAAATAGGAAAAATAAATCAGAATTTAATATTTTAAAAGCTCCATATCAATGTATGGGGCTTTTAAAATATTAAATTAACTAAATAAAGTAACAAAATTCAAAATGGCGTCCCCGATGTGATTCGAACACACGACCTATCGCTTAGGAGGCGATTGCACTATCCAGCTGTGCTACGAGGACAATAAAAAAACTACTATTTCATTTTAGCATTTTTTTGTTTAAATAGCAATCTTTTCTTATGACGTTTTTCATTAGCGCTTTTATTCATTAATAAAAGCTTTTCTTCATCTAAAATCTTATTAACTTCACAAAGCAACAAATCATTAGATTTTTTTTCTATTAATAAATCATTCAAAATATTTTCACATATAAAAAAGTTTGGATTAACTTTTAATATATCAATTTTAGTATTATCTCCACTTATCCATTCATTTAAAGCAGAAATATATTTATGGTTAATAATATTATACGTACTTAAAAAACGCCTTTTTTCTAAATTAACTTGTTCCATTAATTGATGATTTCTTCTATTTAAAATAACAATTAAATTCATAATTTTATCAGAAGTGAATCTTTCTTCAGAGTCAAAGTAATAATCATATATTTTTATAATATTTTCTTTTTCTATTTTAATTTCTTCTAATCTTAAATCAATTTCATGTTTATCTAAAATAATTTGTTTCATAATACATCCCCTTACATACATATTGTATATTATATTTTACTTAAGGTCAAATTATTTTTGACACGATTTTACAATTATGATAAAATAAAACAGCAAAAAGGGGGGGAATATTTATGGAATCACCAAAAGCAATTCAAAAGTTTTATAATTACTTAAAAATTTATAGACAAGAAACATATGATGGCTTTTTAGGAGGAGCATTATTAGCACTAGATGAAACTAAGACAGTAAAATACACAGAGGCATTAAAACAATTAGATAAAGAATATACAATCGTAAATAACTTTATTCATTTAGTGGAAGAATTAAATCAAGATACGGGGAAAATATTCTTAGATTTTAATGTTTTATCTAAATTACTAGAAAAAGCTAAATTAAATGCCAAAGAATGTACCTATATTATTTTTACAATGGTTCAAAAAAATATTAAAGCCCATGTTTTAGAAGAAGATACCATCTTCGTGGATATCAATGATGTTAACAATTATCGATTTAAAACAATGAGCAAAAAAGAAGCATGCAGTCTTATTTTAGATAAGGAAATAAGAAATTTAAGTTTACAAGCAGAAATGGATCCTAGTTTAAAAGAAAAAATAGATGAAATTCTTTCATTCTCAGAAAAACATGCACCTAATATCAATCATTTTAGACAAAATAATGCAATAATTCAATCTTCTTACTTTGAAAAAATAAATACTTTTGATGATCAAGATATCAAAAAAATACTTCAATCTCTAAAAGATATGAAAGTATCAGAAAATATATTAAAATATGTAGAAATTACATTAAAGAAAAATTATCAAAAAAGACAGGAAGCGAAGAAAGAAAAGACAATTATTTTAAAAAAAGAAACTCCTAAAAAAACTCTTTTAAGTGACAAAGAATATAAAACTTTAAGAAAAAAGTTAGGAAAATATTATAATCTTTACCATAATAAACTATTAAAAGAATTAACCAATGAAGAAATGTTATATTGCCTTTCTTTATTATATCAATTAGGAGTAGAGGAGTCAGATATTGACAATTTTTTATTAAGATATAGATATACAACACCACCTAAAAGATCAGAAAACTCAATAATTGATTTTTTAAGTCAATTTGAAAAAGTAAATTATTATCAAGAAGATGAAAAAATAAAAGAAATAAAACATAATTTATTAGAATATATGAGTGATATTTTCGTTGTAGATGATGAAGAATATTTATTTATAAAAGAAGAAATAGAAGAAGAAATGAATAAATTTTATTATTTATTAAAAGGTAATTACGATTATGAAAAAAGAATTGCTAAAAAATTAATAAAAAAATAGCCTTAATTTATAAGGCCTTTTTTTATATTAGATAAAATTGTATTCTTAGTATCATTATTAGAGTAATTCCACATAAGTTCAAATAAAACACCTAAACCAATTAAAGGATCTTCATTCTTTGATTCAATAGAAGAATCAATAGATTTTTCTATTTCTTCAATAGAATCATCTTTAAAATTATTAATAATATACTTCCTTACATCAATATTATTCATATTATCACCATTAATAATATGAGTAAGTATTTTATCTTTTATACTAAATATTAGATAAAATTTTATCTGTATTCTTAAAATTTAATTTAGCAATCTCATTTAATTTCTCTTTACCATATTTCTCAACAATTTTTTTTGCTGCGTCATCTACTATAGGACCAGCACCTTTAGGCAGAGTCATACCAATATCTTTAGATAAAGAGTTCATCTCTTTTAAAAATATATACCGACTAATTAAAGAAGAACAAGCAACAGACAAACATTGATCCTCAGCTTTCGTTAAAAAGAAAATATCATTTACTTTTTTAGAAGTAGCCTGAATATGTTTATAATAACTAGCAGCAGGCTCAAATTGATCTACAACAATATATTGATAAGGATAATTTTTACTCTTTAATTCATATAATACTTTATTATGTAAAATAGCTTTCATTTGATTCATATTAATATTTTCACTTTTTCGAAGATTATATTCTTTATTTTTTAAAATAAAAGTTTGATAAGGAATTCTTTGAATTATCTTTGGTACAATCTGGATAATTTGCTCATCATTTAATTTTTTAGAATCTTTAACGCCTAAGTCAAGTAAAAAATCAATATTATCTTTATTAACATAAGAAGCAGTTACAACGATAGGACCAAAGTAATCACCAGTACCAACTTCATCTGAACCAATCGAATTAATACGAATAGGAAGAATCTTTTCTACCTTTTTCTTCTCTTTTTCTCTACTATCAGTAGTATTAGCAGTTCCATTATGAATTTTTTCTGTTTCAATCCAAAAATCCGAAGCTAAATCAGCATCCTTTCCTTGAAATACAGCTTTACCTGATTCATATAAAGTAACAACAGTATCTCCATCTTTTGCTTGAAAAACAGCATATGGAGGAGTCTTTTCTCTTTTTAAATCAGCAAAAAATTCAATCATCTGTCTTTTTGTTTCTTCACATACCTTTAAAGTAATTGTAGTTTGTTGCATATCTTCACCTCTTCTTTATTTATTTTAACATAAATTTATTTATTTTTAAAATATTTTGTTATATAATATTATTAGTAGAGGAGAGGTATTATGGTAATTGGATTAGTAGATATATTTATTCTCATCTTTTTAGCATTAGGTGGTTTAGTTGGATTTAAAAGTGGAGCAATTAAAGAATTAACCCGTTTTATTGGTTTCTTTTTAGTTGTATTAGTTGCTTTTTATTTAAAAGATACATTAATGGTAGCCTTATATGAAAATTTACCTTTTTATAATTTTTTTGGAATAATTAGAGGAATCGATGCTTTAAATATTTTACTTTATCAATTAATATCATTCTTAGTTATATTCTTCCTTTTATATTTTATATTAAGAGTATTAGTTGTAATAACAGGATTATTTGAATGGCTAGTAAAAATGACAGTATTTTTAAGTTTACCTTCTAAAATAATAGGATTGTTGGTTGGTGTTGTTGAATATTATGTTTATATCTTTTTCATTCTATATATTCTTAATATGCCACTTTTCAATTTACCTTTTGTTAGTAATTCAAAATTTGGAGGAATAATATTAAAAAATACTCCTATTTTATCAGAAATGGCTGATGATACAGTAGAAGTTTATAGCGATATATGGGAGATTATTAAAAACAAAAAAGGAAAAAGTAATGATGAAATTAACACCCTTGTTTTAACTAGCTTATTAGACCATAACTTAATTACTGTAGATAGTGCAAAAAAGTTAGTAGAATCTAATAAAATAACCATTGAAGATAAATCTTTAGTAGATAAATATCAACAAAATAAAAATTTATATCAAGAGTTAAAGGAGAGATATGATGATAAATAATTTTGATGAACTTATACAAGAAAAAATATTAGTTGATTTCTATGCAAATTGGTGTGGACCATGCAAAATGTTAAGTCCAATCTTAGAAAAATTAGAAGAGGTTAAAGTACTGAAAGTGAATGTCGATGAAAATCCAGAACT
Source organism: uncultured Bacilli bacterium (assembly GCA_934120635.1). GTDB lineage: Bacteria > Bacillota_I > Bacilli_A > RF39 > UBA660 > RUG11198. Next base: position 30,031 of record CAKOUR010000016.1, read on the forward strand.
TGCTAGAAAATATGGAGTAATGAGTATTCCTTGTTTAATTCTTTTTGATAAAGGAATGGAATTAAAAAGAAATGTAGGATTTATTCCTGAAAATAAATTAAAGGAATGGATTAAATAAAATATTTTATATTGATTAATAACTAAATTAAAAAAAGTTTATTATAGGTTGAATCATTAGAGTTAACTTCCAGTAAAAACAACTTTTTTTCTTTTTTTCTTTTGGTATAATCTTTAGTAGATATATAGTATTTAAAAAAGTAATGTAGGGAGTGTATAAAATGAAAGAAAAGAATAAAAAATTATTGGGCACTATTATTGGATTATTATTATTCTCTATTACAGTCACTTTTTTTACTTACGCTAATTATGCATGGAGAAGTAAAAATACTGATGTTACTTTTAGCATAGGAGATTCTTATTTTTATTGTGAATCAGG
>CAKOUR010000017.1 GCA_934120635.1 uncultured Bacilli bacterium
CCTGATTCACAATAAAAATAAGAATCTCCTATGCTAAAAGTAACATCAGTATTTTTACTTCTCCATGCATAATTAGCATAAGTAAAAAAAGTGACTGTAATAGAGAATAATAATAATCCAATAATAGTACCCAATAATTTTTTATTCTTTTCTTTCATTTTATACACTCCCTACATTACTTTTTTAAATACTATATGTTTACTAAAATTATACCAAAAAAAAGAAAAAAAAAGTCCTAATTTTACTTAGAGTTAATCACTTAAATATTGCTTTACTGTTTTGATTATCAAAGAAGCTTCTTTCATTAATTCTTCATAATGACTTTTTACGTACTTGATATCATTATCTTGACTTTTTAATTGGTGATTTAAAGATAATTCGGCTAATTTAGTAAAACCTAAATAATTTGCATCTCCCTTCATTGCATGGACGTCGATAGCATAACTTTCCATATTTCCCTCTTCTAATGATTTTTGTATTCTTTCCATTCTATCTTTTGACTCATCAAGAAAGTCTTGTAATGTTTCGTCATACATTTCAATATCACCAAGAAGTTCTATTCCTTTATCTACATCAATATTTGCTTTTTTTAAAATTTCTATATTTCTCATATTCTCCCTACTTTCAATTTTATTATAAAATATTTTTTTTATATGTAAAGAAAAATTAGTAAAGTTTACAGTTTACTTTACTAATTTATTAACTTTCTTACTTTCCATAGTAACTTGCTTTTTCACCTTTCATTGCTGGGAAAAATCTTACAGGATTGAATGTGCTACCTGCTTGAGAAGACCTTCCAATTGTACTTGCGCCTGTTGCCATAGCAAAGTGTAAGTGTGGTCCTTCTGTACATCTATCTCCCCATTTAGCAATTTCTTTTGGGCCTCCACCACTTGTTCCAATTGGTTGTCCTGCTGTAACATTTTGATTTACATTTACATACCCATCAATCATATGCATATAAAGCGATACATAACTACTTCCATTATAATTGTGTTGAATTTGAATGACTAATCCACCACAACTACTACTATATCTTGCTAAAACTTTACCATTGGCTACTGCCCTTACTGTTGTTCCTTCGCCAACTCCTAAATCTACAGCATAATGTCTTACTGATCCTCTGGACTCTGCATAACTTGAAGTTTGTGTAAATCTAGCAAGTGGATACACCCATCCATCTACAGCAGATATTCCATTACAAGTATTAATATCTTGATCCATCTTACAAATTGATTTTAAAGAATTGATTTGTTTTTTCTTTTGGGCAATTTGATCAGATACTTTCATTCCGTCATCTTGATCATCTTTATATTGTGCTTGAACGATTAAGTATTTTGCTTGTAAATCATTTTTCTTTTTGGCCAAATCATTTTGTTTGATTGCTAATGTTTCTTTTTTAGAATTTAGACTTTTAATTAAATTATTTAATTCATCTACTAAACCTTGATTATAATCTGTCATTTGAGTAACAACAGAATATCGATAAATAAAGTCTGTATAATCATTTGCCTCAAAGACATAATCTAACATACTATTACCCTTACTACTTGTTAATTGTAAATAAAGTAACATTTGATTAGTTTCTTCTTTTTTGGCAGCAATATCTTTTTCACTTTTTACAATATCACTTTCTGCTTGAACAATATCTTGTTGTGCTCGTCTAATTTCTGTTTCTGTACTAGCAATGCTTGCTTTTACATTATTCATTTCTGCCTGAGACATATTAGCCTTTTTCTGAGCAGCTGCATAACTTTTTTCTAATGCTGATAAATCATTATATAAATCTCTTAATGTTGTTGCTTTTACTCCATTACAAAGAATAAAAAAACTGATTAACGATAATAAAAAAACTTTGTATTTTTTCATCTTACCACCTATTATCATTATAAAAGAAAAAAGAAATTTAGTCAATTATTTCGACAAATTTCCTTTTAAATACTTTTTCATTATACTATCCAATTCATAGCGATTAATTGGTTTAGACAAATAATCATCAAAACCGTTTTCTAAGTATTTTTCTTTCTGTCCAGAAGTAGCGTTTGCTGTTACTGCTACGATTGGAATGTAGTATCCATCTATTCTTTCTATTTTTTTGATTAATGTCATGGTCTCTGTTCCACTTAATCCTGGCATTAAATCATCCATTAAAATTAAATCAAAATCATGATTTTTTTCCAAAATATCTAGACATTCTTGACCACTTCCTGCTTCAGTTATATTAACATTATATGGATTAAGTAATCTTGCAGCTACTTTTAAGTTTAATTTATTATCATCTACAATTAAAATATTTTTCCCTGTTGCTTTAAATGGTCTTAAAACTTTTTCTCTTTTAGAAGAATTTCCTTGTTTTTCACTAATAATTTTTTGATCTAAAGTTACTATAAAACAAGTTTCTGTTTCTTTATTATTATATAATTCTAAACTTCCACCCATTTTTTCTACTAAATATTTGGTTACAGATAGATTTAAATTACTTTTAGATGATTTTTTTTCTTGATTAAAAATATTTTCTATTTCTTCATCTTTAAATATTTTTCCTGTATTAGATACTTCAATCTTTAAACGACAAATATTTTCTGATTTAATTCTATTTACTTTTAATGTAATTTGTCCTTTTTCCGTAGATTTAATAGCATTCTTTAATAAGTTTAAAATTATTTGGCTAATTCTTTCAGAATCTCCCCATAATACTTCTGGGATATCTTTTTCAATTTCTATTTTTAATTCTACTTCTTTTTCTCTTAATTTTGATTTTGTTATTTCAATAATACTATCTAGAGCATCGTAAACGTTATAATTTTCTGGAATAATTTCCAACTCCCCTGATTCAATAATAGACAAGTCAATCATTCCGTTAATTACATCAATTAAATCCCTAGAGGCTATTCTAATGTCTGCAACATCTTTCTTTATTTCTTCCATATCCTCTATTTCCATAATAATCTGACTAAAGCCATCTATAGTGTTAATTGGAGTCCTTATTTCATGAGAAATATTCTTTAAGAAAGAAACTTTATCAATATTTTGCTCTTTATTATAATCATTTTCAATACGTAAGTTTTCTAATTCTGATACCCCCATATTTTCTAATGTTGAATATAAATAAAATGCAATAATAATATTCCCAATAGTAAGAAAAAGCATATTATTTAAGTAATATTGTAATACTAATGTAATACCTTCAATTATTATAATCATCCAAAAATGAAATATAGTTTTTCGGTTTAATACCTTTGATATTTTAAGTAAAGAAAATATTGTTAATATAAAATAGATAGTTAAAAAAATAAAGATAATAGGCCTTATTGGATTTATTAAAAAAGATGGTATTGCAAAAGTTATTATTATATTTAATAAAAATAAAATAAAGTAAATAAATTTTAAATATGAATATTTTTTTTCTGATAAACTGGATTGAGTACAATATTTTTCATTTATTGATCTTGCTATAATATAAAATAATACTGTCAAACTACTTCCTAAGGCTAATGATAGGTATATTTTTTGATAAATAATAGTATTTGGTGTTATGGAGGAAGCAATTAGATTAATGATATCTGCTAATGTTAAAAGATAGGTAACTATTAATAAATATTGGTAAGAATTTAATTTAGATTGACTTTTTTTATTTCCTAGCCAATAAAATACTATTAATAAAAATATTATAATAAGTCCTAATATTTGAATTTGATTTCCCATTTTTACACGCTCCTTATTTTAGTAATATTATATCAAAAAATTTTTTTATTGTATAGAGCGTTTATTTTTATTTTTAAAATACTTCATTAAAACTGTATTTTCTTGTTGATATTTTTGCTGATAATAAATTAGATGACTTTTATTTTTATACATTTTATTTATATTTTTAATTATTTTTAATTTTGGGTAATTTAGATGATATAAATATCTTTCTAGTAGGAATTTTTGATATAAATATTTTCTTTTTTTATAAAAAAGATATAAATAATAAAGAAGAATTACTATAATCATTAAATTAGAATAATTATATTGATAAATATGTATTTTAAATAAAAAGAAAATATTTATAATAGATAATATAATAGTTAAAATATTTGCTGTTTTATAAGGAAATATAATACTTAATAGTATATTTAAGATCTTTCCTCCATCTAATGGATAGATAGGTAATAGATTAAAAAAAATTATCTGACTATTATATAGTGTAAATAAATTTATAGTATAAGTTCTAATGAAGTATTTTTGATGTAAAAAACAAACAAATAAATAATAAATAAATTGAAAAATAATGCCTGAAGAGGCAATGAATATTTCCTGATGAATATCTCTATTAAGAAAAGATTCTAAAACTGTTTTTCCACCATAAGGATAAATTACTATTTTATTTATTCTTGCCCGACAAAGTTTAGCAGCAATAAAGTGACCAAATTCATGAAATATGATTAATGAGGTAAAAACAATTAAATTTAAATAATATCCTGTTAAGACAAAACCTAGTGCTATAATGTAAAAACTTGGGTGAATTTGGATTATGCAACTGTTTTGATTTGGCCTTTCTCGCATCGATTCCCCCAAGCATCTATAATTTTATCATTTCTTTTTACATAGATTATCTCGCAGTGATTTGCACAGCCATGACAATTTCTTCCTTTTGTTTCAAAAGTAACTTCTTCAATATCAAAAGAAAATGGTGTTTCTTTTCCTGATTTTTTTGCTAGAATTGCTACTCCTAAAGCTCCCATTAAATGAGAGTTTTTATCTACTAATATTTTTTGTCCCGTTAGTTCTTCAAATGCTTTTAAAACTCCAATGTTCTTACTAACACCTCCTTGAAAGACAATTGGGCCAATGATTTTCTTTCCCTTACCAACATTATTTAGATAATTATCAGCAACACTTTTACATAGTCCGGCTACCAAATCTTCTTTTTTACAACCAATTTGTGCTTTATGTACTAAATCTGATTCGGCAAATACTGTACATCTAGCGGCTATTAAAGTAGGATTTTTACTTGTTAAGGCAATTTTACCAAACTCTTTTACATCTATTCCCAATCTTCTTGACTGAGAGCTTAAAAAAGAACCTGTTCCTGCAGCACATAGTGTATTCATTGCATAATCTACAACAATTCCATTTCTTAAAATAATAATTTTAGAATCTTGACCACCTATTTCAAAAATAGTTCTAACATCTGGATAAATTGATGTTGTTCCTATCGCATGTGCTGTAATTTCATTTTTTACGACGCTTGCTCCTAATATTGCACCAATTAGTTTTCTAGCTGATCCTGTTGTTCCAACAGATACTACTTGGTATTTTTTTAGGTTTATTTTTTCCTTTAAAATACTGATTAATCTTTTTACTGCTTGAATAGGATTTCCTTCTGTAAGTAAATACTCACTTGCTAATATTTGATTTTCTTGATTAATAATTACTCCTTTTGTAGAAATGGATCCAATATCTATTCCCATGTAAGCTTTCTCCATAGTATTCCTCCTCTATTTAAAAATATGTTAATTAGTGATGGGAATATACGAAAAAGAAGAAAAAATTAATCTACATTTTTTTCTTCTTGATTATCTTCAATTCTTTTTATCATTTCTTTTATTTTTCTAAAGCGATGATTTAATCCTGATTTTGATATGTTGTATCCAAGTTCATTACTCATTATTTCACTTAATTCTTGTAAAGAACTTTCAGGGTATTTTTGTCTATATTCTACTACTTCTTTTAATTTTTCATCTAAGACATCTAATAAATCATACTCTCTTAATTTTTCAATATCTTTTAGTTGTTTGGCTGCTGTTAAAAATATTTTATCCATATTTGCCTGTTCACAGTTATTTAAACGATTGGTCATGTTTTTATGATCTCTATAAATTCTAATATCTTCAAAATACATTACTGCTTGATAAGCATTAATAATTCTTAGAAAGTCAGAGATTTTTTCTGCTTCTTTAATATAAACCATATAATTTTTTTCTCTATTAATCATTTTGCTATTTAATCTAAACTTATTTAGTAATTCTACTAAAAATAGTGCATAGTCTTTATCATCTACGATAAATTCAAGATGGTATCTTGAGGTTTTTGGATCATTGATACTTCCTGTTGAGATAAATAATCCTCTTAAATATGCTCTTAAACATTCCTCATCATTGATTAAATAATTTTTAGGTTTATTTTGATAAACACCATCAATAATAATTGATAAATCTTTTAAAATTAATTCTTTTTTTTGTTTTATTTTTAAGATATAGCTTAGATTATTGTTAAAGTTATATCTTTTTCGAACAGTAATTATGGGAGTAACATCATATATACTTTTGATTAATTTGAATATTCTTCTTGCTACGGCATTATTTTCTACTGTAATGATAATTTCTTCTTTTATTGTGGCATTATTTCTAATAATACAAGATAACTCTGCTAAATACTCTAGAACATTTCCTTCTAATCTTGTTACTTCTTCTTTGATATTTGCTGTAAATGACATTATTTTTCTCCATCTTCAATTAGATACCCATAAATATCAAGAGCTAATTTATCTGGTTGGTATCGAATAACATTATCTACAACAGCAACATAATCTTTATCAATTAATTTTAAATTTTTTAAATTTTCTTTATCTAATAAAACTGGACTTTTTTGTTCTTTTTTCCAATATTTTTTAATCATTTCTTCTGGTATTGGACCATTGTTAGCAATTACAATAGAAATTTTTTTCTTCCCTAAATAGCTATTTAGTACATTTACATGGTCACTTGCTTTAAAATCATCTGTTTCTCCTGGTTGTGTCATCATATTACAAATATACATAATTTTTGCTTTACTATTATCTATTGTTTGAATTAATTCTTTATTTAATAGACCTGGAATGATACTGGTATATAAACTTCCCATACTAAGTAAAATTAAATCTGCTTCTTTTATTGCTTTTATGACACTTGGATTTACTTTTATTTCATGCTCATAATAAACGCTTTCTACTGCTTGCTCACTTTGCGTGATGTTATGTTCTCCAACAACAGTACTTCCATCTTTCATTTTACCGATTAATACTGGACTATCTAAAGTAAATGGTAAAACTTTGCCCTTTAATTTTAAAACTTTACCTATAGTTTCTATTCCTTCTTGCATATTTCCTGTAATATTTGCTAGGGCCGTTAGGAGAAGATTTCCTACAGCATGACCATTTAAATCACTGGTTGTATTAAATCTATAATTCAATAATTCTTCAAATAATGGTTCTGTTTCTGATAAAGATACAATTACTTGACGAATATCTCCTACGGCGAAGGTATCAAATTCTTTTCTTAATCTTCCCGTACTTCTTCCATCATCACATACTGATACAACCGCACTAATTTCAATGGGAAATAGTTTTAATCCTTTTAGAAGAGTTGACTGTCCTGTTCCTCCACCAATTACTACAACTTTCTTCATTTTTCTACCTCACATTCTTAGTAGATTATATCAAAAAAAAGAAATAATATCCATAGATTTGGTATTATTTCATAATGTCATTTACAAATAATGGTAAGATTGTTTTTAAATTTGTTTCTCCTACTACTTCATTTAACAATGACTTTCCATTTTCTTCAGTTAATTCCATAATTTTATAATTATCTTTAATATCTTTTTCACTTTCATCTAATTCTGCTATGTAATAATATTCTTTTTGATGATTAGTAACATGCGAAATTACTAAATATCTCTCATTATTTCCAAGTGTAATAATTTTATTTATATCTATTTTCATTAGTTTTCCTCCTTGCTGTTAGGTCCGAAATTTAGATTTAAATCTGGGAAATCTAGACTTGGAGTAAAATTATTACCAAAAACATCTTTATTTGCTGGTACATCTAAATCAGGTAACTCTTTTAATGCATCTGGTGTATCACTAGAGAACCAAAAATCATTATTTGTACTATTATTTTCAGGAAATTTAAATTTATCTTCAGCAGATGATTTTTCTTCTTTTGATCGTTCTAAATTGTTAGAAACGTTATTACTAAATAATGGATTTTCTACTTTTGGTAAAGGTTGTTCCATTACTTTAGTTTCTGATTTTCTTTCTTCTTTTTCTGGAACTGAAGGTGTTGTTTTTTCTTCAAAACTTACAACTTTGCTTTCTTTTGGTTTTATTCCTAACATTTCTCCTACTCTTTGCATTACTTTGCTAGCCTTCGATTGAATATATTCTATATCAATATGTTCAGCATTTTCTACTTTTACAATTTCGTTATCTAAATATTTTTTTGTAGATTCTCTTGTAGGTGAATTTGTTTCTTTAGTTGTATCTTCTTCTTTTTTATTGCTGAAAATATCTAAATTATTATTCGATGATTCTTTAATGTCTAATTCTTTATCACTTGATAAATCGTTGTTTGAATTATTATCAAAAGTAACAGGCTTAATTTCTTCAGATAATGTATCTTTATTTTCTTCAACATCTTTTTTTGAAATATCATCATTATATGTATCTATTAAACAAAATTCTCTTAATAACGCTAATATTTCTACTTTTTGATTATCTATTTCTAATTCATTTAAAGATTCTTTATATTGATTAATATCTTCAGTTAAATTATCAATCAATTCAATATTATCTTTTTGATGCTTAATATCTTCAAATTGTCTTTCTAATAAATCATATAAATTATTTAATGTATCTTGTTCATTTATTTTTAATTTTTTTCTTAAATCTATTCTTTCATATAGTAATTGATTAATAATTTCTCTTTTTTCTAAAATTTTATTATATTCTGTTTCATTTTTTAATAAACATTGATAAATTCTTAAAATATATTCTTGTTCTTTATTTTCATAATATGCCGTTTTGGCATTTTCTACATATGACTTATATTCTTCTTCTTCTTCATAACTAATTCCTGATCCTGTTAATGTTGAAAATGATTTATTGAAAATATCTAAAGATTTTTTGCTCTCTTCTGTTAAAGATGATACCTCATCTACTTTTTCATTAATATTTTCTTTGGTAATATCTTTTAGAATAGTAGATTTAAATAAGTTTTCAAATTTATTTAATAATATTTCTTCATTACGATTATTATAATCTTCTGATGTTGCTTTATTTAAATATGCTTCTTTTAATTTTTTTTCAGCGTCATCAAGTTTTTTATCAAGTTCCTTAATCTCTTCAATATTATTTAAATATTCTCTAATATATTTTAATCTTTCTTTATATCCATCTAATTTATCGTAATACTTTATTGGTGGTAAATTTGTTAAATCATATCCCGTTACATTAGAAAAGTCACTTAATAAAGATATTCTTTGCTCTACTCTCCCACCAATATAATCAACTAAAATTGATAATTTTTTTTCTTCTTCTTCTAATGTTAAAGTATCATAAAATTTTCCTTCTAGATCATTAATATAAATTTCATCATTCATCGCATCAATATCACGAGCGGCTTCTTCAAAATTTGTTAATGTTTCTTCTTGATCTTCTCCTCTTCCCAATAATAAGCTCATTCTTAGTATCTTATATTTGTTTTCTTTTATCTTATTACTACTAGCACAATCTTGCATAATTTCACCTCTTCTTATTCAGCTTTAAAACCAACTATTTTTTTTGTTGTCTTCCATATAGTTACTTAAATCTTTAAATTCGTCTTCATCAAAGAATGAATTTGACTTATTTATCTCTGGGAAACTAGGGAATATATTTTCTTTTTTTTCTAAAGAAATATCTGGAAATACTTTTTTATCTTCTTTTACTTGTCTTGAAGTTATTACTTGATTATCTAAATTTTTATTTCTTATTACTGGAATTCCATCATCTATCACACTTTTCTTTTGAGAAGGGGCGCTAAAAAAATCATCTTTTTTCTGTTGAGGTTGAACCTTTTTTTCAGATATAGTTTTTAGTTTTTCACTTCTATTTTGTCTAAAATCACTTTCTAACCGTGAATTGTTATTTTCTTCCCTATGTGGCATAGAATAAATTGATGTTTGTCTTGTAGTTGTTGCGCGCGCCGCACTGTTTTGAATCGGCTTTCTTTTTATCTCATGTGAATTAACTACTGATGCTGAACTCTTTTTGGTTGACGAAAGTACTTCTTTAGAATGTTCTTCAGTGGCACTCTCTCTTGCAGAGTTTAAAATTGGATTCTTCTTTTCAACTAACAATTCTTTGGTCCTACGTTCAATCTCTTTTTTTCTTTCTTCTTCTAATGCTTGTTGTCTTTTTGCTATTTCTTTTTGTTTTTTTTCTTCTTCTAATCTTTCTTGTTCTAATCTTTCACGTTCTTGTTTTTGCTTTTCTAGCAAAAGTTTTTCTTGATATCTTTTTTCATTTTCTAATAAATTTGCAAGTAATCCTTTTAATTCTTTACTATTATTTTCTTCAATAATATCATCTAAATTACTGCTTTTAATATCTTTTTCTTCTACTAAACTTTTTAAAGTTGCTATATCTTGTTGTTCTAATTTTATTGTTGCATATTCTTTATTTAGTTCTGTACCTACCATTGCATATAAATCACTACTTGTAATGTTAATTAATATATTATTGATTTCTTCTCTTTTATTTAATATTTCTTGATAATTACTAACAGGTCTTTTATAGATATCAATCAAATTTAGAATTAACTTTTTTTCTTTATAACGTTCATAATCTAATGTAATAGATGCTAACATATTATCACATTCAACAATGATTTCTTCCGAGCAATCTTTACGTGCTATTTTGGCATTTTCTTTAGCTTTTTCTAATGAATATCCCAATTCTGTATATGCTAAATCAATTTCTTTCGTTCTTTCTTTTAATTCATATAATGAAAGTTTTTTAAAAGCGTTTTCTAAAATATGTACTAGTCTTTCTTCCAATTGATTATTTAAATTCTCATTATTCTTAATTTTGTCGTTTGCCCTTTTTATATTATTATCTAAATTTTTAATTTCTTCCTTTAAAATTCCTTCTAACTTAATGTTATTTTTATATCTTTCGATAATTTTAACTTGTTGTTTGTAGTCTTCTATTTTTTCTTCTCCTAGAATGGTTTCTACATCTATACCAATACCAGTTAATTCTTTGTTACTTACAACTTGATTATTAACATATGCTCTACGCTCATTTATTAAATTAATTAATTCCAAAAGTCTAGTTCTCTCTTCACTCATTAAATATACAGAGCGTTTTTCAACTTTCTTAAATTTTTCTTCGTAAATGGTATTTGTTATTTCTAAAACACTTTGTATTATTTTTGTCATCTCGTCACATATATCATTTTTTTGTTTTAAATCGGAAGTATATTTTAAACTTTTAGAAAACATATCATATTGCTTTAATAATTTGATAACTGTCTCATTGGCATACTCTATCATGATAAACCACCTCTTATTTTCATTATATACTATTTTGATATTTTGTCAATTAGTTCCATTTTTCTTATAAGAAAAATTTGATGTTAAATTTCTTTGTTTACACTTTTTTTGTATTATTTTTTTCTTATAAAATATTGTTATAAAACAATATTTTGTTTTGTCTTTATATAAAGAAATAAAGAAAGTAATATTACTTTTTACTTTCTTTACTATCTTCTTCATCATCTTTAAAAATAACATAAATTAGACCAATAATTACTAAAATAATTAAAATAATAATAATTGTTTTTGAAGAATTTTCTTCTTCTTGTTCTTCCGTATCTTTTGATTTCTCTTTTGTTACTTTAAGTGTATACGTTCTTTCGCTTCCATCTTCTGCTGTTACTTTAATGGTTACTAAATTTTCTCCTACTTTAAAATTTTGATTTCCACTTACCTCATAACTTGCATTTTCATCATTTAAAACTATTTCTAAATTTAATGATTTTGTATTATTTTTTACTTTAATAAAATACTCTAATTTATTTGGATCAAAATCGATTGTATAACCTTTGATTTTTAAAGTTTTAATTAAGTTATCACTTGATAATTTAATTGTTTTTGCCGTTATAGTAGTTGTAGGAGCTGCTACTAAATTTACTAGTTGAACAGCTGGAGTAGAATCTGTATTTTGTGTTGTTGTTACTGAGTTTTGATTTTCCTCAACATCTCCACCTTTTCCATATTCGCTAATTTTTACTATTGTTGAAATATTATCATTTAGATTTACTTCTACTCCATTAGATGCTTTAATATCATCAATTGATATATTGGCTTCTCCTTTTTTTAGCACTTTAAATGTTAAAGTCATAAAGGCATTTTCTGATGAATAGTCATCTAATAAATATGCAAAATGATTATTTTCATTCATTCCACCAAATGTAGCATTAGTTTCTACATTCATTAATTCTAATAAATCTTTATTATAATTAATTGTTCCTTCAATACCAGTTAGTTTATCTTCTTTAAAACCGTTAAGATAATATTTTACAACTAATTCTTCTCCTACATAAGTTTCTTCCTTTGTAACAAGAGAATTTTCTAATTCATCTTTTGCTGTTGCATTATTTTCCCATAATCCTGTTTTGAACACTGGATTTGTAGCATCAATAATATTAAAATTTCGTTCTGTATTATTATTTAATATCTCATCAATAATATATTCAGAATCTTTTTCATCTACTAATCCATCATTGTTATAATCTCCTAATAGTTGGATTGAGTAGTTAATTGTAGCAGTTGCATTTTGGTTTGCAGATGCTTTAATTGATAAGATATCCCCTGTTTTAATCAATTCTTCTTGACTATTTAATGAATAATCTGTTACTTCATAATCTTTTTTTAGCTCATTCCAATTGAATTCTTTTAAAAAGTCTTCTGGTTTGACTCCTTCTCTTTTTCCATAAACGGTAATTTTTCCAGCTTCAATTCCTAAATTTGAAGATAAATATTTTTTTAAAATTTCATCATTATTTCCATTATAATGAATGGTAAATTTCACTTCTTCGTTATTCTCTAAAGTATAGTTAAAATAATAATCTCCATATAACTTGTTACTAAAATCAACAGTATCTTTTTGTAAATCATCTGAATATCCATAAGAAATTTCAAGAGTTTTATTCTCATCATTGCTCATCAATATATATTCATTATTTTTTAATTCTTCATTATTTATAGAAATCATTACTTTTTTGTTTTCTGGTTCTGTTACTTGATTTGCAGAATTTGTTTCTTGTTGATTACTTACCGAATAATCAGAAACATTTTCATTAACTTCTTCTGATACTTTGTTTTCTTCTGGTGTTGTAGTTTCTTCTTTTTCTTCTGATTCAATATTTTGACTTTCGTCTTTATTTTCTGTTTCCATAGTTGTCTCTTCATCCTGACTTAATTCATCAGCTAAAACTTCTATTGGAAAAGAAAGTTGTGAAAATAAAAACATTAGAATCAATAAAATTTTACCCATTTTTCCCATGGCTTTAATTTGTCTTTTCATCTCTTTTTTCCTTTCTTTTCTTTTCCCTTTTCTATTCTCATTTACAGTATAGCAACTTCATTTGTTTTTTTCTACAAAGTTTACAAGCGTTTAACTATTTTTTATCATATATTAGCTTGATGTTAATATATTTGTGGAAAACTTTTTTTCAAGTCCTTTTTTATTTTTTTGAAAAAAAGAATATCAATAAATTTGAAGAATATTTCAAAAAATATGTACTACTATTTTTAACTTTCTATAGTTATTTTGAAAATAATATTTAAAAAAGAATACTATACTAAGTATAACGTTTTTTCAAAATTCAGCGAACCTAAAAAATCACATTCTAAATTTTAGACGTGATTTTAATATATTTTATTTCTTAAAAAAATTAATATTAATTTAATTTTTATCCCCATAATGAATTTTAGGAGAATTTATTTTATATTTTTCACATTTATTTTTATTAAGACTATATACTTTAGAACAACTATATTCAATTGTTGCTTCTTTACTATCATTAAATACGCAAGTATTTCCTAATAAAGTATAACCATTATCACATTCATAACCATTAATAGCATTTGCGGTTATAGTAGCGATACATTCTGTTCCTCTTAATTCTAGTCCTCCTGCACAATAATATTTGGATGTTGGTTTAGTTGATGTTGTTTTCATACATTGATTGCCATAAACTTGATATCCTGTTGGACACGTATAATTTATTAAAGCATCAATTGTTGATGTATAAATACAAGAATTACCACTTAAAACACCTTTAGTACAATATGAATTACCAGAGTTATAAGAAGCTTCTCGATAACATTGTGTTCCTTGCTTATTATATCCTGATGGACATGTGCATGTTGTGGTAGGATTATTATCACATCCTGGCATATTAGGATACATATAGCAATAAGGATTTTTATAACCATTTCCTGAAGTTGTCGAACAGCTAGCATTAACGTAACATTTATTCCCAATCAAAGTTTCATTACTATTACAATTATATGAACCAGAACTACTATTAGGATTACTATATTCTGTTTTTGAACATTTACTTCCCGATAAACTATAGCCACTTGGACAATAATAATTACTACTAGCATTTCTATTACTGGCAGAAAAACATTTATCTTCATAATAAATATATCCACTTGGACAAGTATAAGTTACTGCTGCTTTAGTACTTTGCTCTTGAATACATTTATCTCCTTTAAGTACTCCTAATCCTGCACATTGATATGCTTGTTTTGCATCCTTAGTATCGTTTTTTAAACACATATTATCTTTTAAAGTATACCCTTTTTCACAAATATATTTTATATTGGCATCAATTGATTTTAAAGTTTTGCTACATTTATTATTTTTATTTAGTGTATATCCTTTTTCACAAGTGTACCATCCTTTAACACAAACCCCTAGATTATTAATGTAACCATTTTTACAAATTTTTGTACTAAATACCCCAAATCTTAAAAACAAAACTAAAAACAATATTGCAAGAAAACCAACTATTTTTTTCCAATTATCTATATAGAACTGTTTATTAGATATTTTTTCCTTTATATTATTAAAAGGAATGATTATTTTGTCATTTAGAAAATCTTCGTTAGAAAAAACATTTTTAATTTTTAAAAAAAATCTTTTTAATATTGATTTTTCATTTGCTAATTTATCTAATTTTTCATTAATCAAAAAAGATTCTTTACTTAAAGATGATACATTTTCTACCATTTTATTATCATAAATACTAATTGTTTTATCATTTTTTATATATTTATCTGTTTGTAAATTTGTAATAACTTTATTATCTAATATTGATTGTAAATCTTTTTTCATTAAACTTGGTGAATTATATCTATCTTTTTGTAGGAATGAACATGATTTTAATATTACTCTCATTAACTCTTGATTTTGTTTTTTTAAATTTGGAATATCAATTCCACACATTCTTGCTTGTTTAGCAGATTTATTGCTACAAAAAACATTAACAAAAGGTAGTTTATTTTTATTTAATAACTGATACATTATTAATCCTAATGAATAAACATCTGAATTATAACTAATTTCATTTTTTTGATTATTATATATTTCTGGAGCAATGTAATAATCTTCTTCTTTTTTTGTTTCAATTATATATGGAATAATAAAATCACCTAATTTATAATGACCATCACTACTGATAAAAATATTATTAGGACTTATATTCTTGTATATGATACCATTCTTTGATAAAAACTCTATACTATTACATATATCAATTCCTAATTGTACAACCTCATATGAAGTTATTTTTTTTGTTGTAATATCTCCTATTACTTCTGAAAATAAGTCTGTTCTTAAATAAATATCAAATCCTATTCCATCTTTTTTTCGTTCTTGATAATAATCATAATACTTTAAAACGTAGTTGCTTTGAAAATTTTTTACTAAATTAAATTGTTCTTGCAATTTATTTGCTAAGTTTAAGTAATAACTATTTGCTTCTTTTTTTGACTTAATAATTCCTTTTTTTATCAATTTATTTAAATCATTTTCTTTCTTTGGTAAACTTATGTATTTAATGGCACAATAATGGTAAGTTCCGTTAATTTCTTGAACACCTTTATAAACTTCCCCATTTGGTCCTTCTCCAATTTTCTCTGCTATTTTCCAATTATTCCATAATTTCTTTTCCATCCTATTTCCTACTTTCTAATTGCCATTTTAAAGTAAAATAACATATAATTAATATTACAAATGCCATAATTATGACAATCCTTGTATCTTCCCAAAAATGACTACTTGTAAACGCAAAACAATCTTCTATATCTCTTACAAAACTTGGTTGAAGTTTTTGTATTTCATTTGGCATAGAATTTAAATCACAACTTATACCAAATAGTTGAATTGCCCATTTATCCAAAATGAAAAATGAAATTTTTTCTAATACCCCGTTTAATTCTATAAAAGAACCATTTAACACTAATTGAGGAATTAATGTAATTGGTGCTAACATTACAGCATTTGATGTATTTTTTGATAACGTTGATAAAAGTAATCCTAAACAAGTTGAACTTACTGTAATTAAGAAAAAGGTAAACATCATTTCTAAAGGCCAACTTGTAATTATCCCGTTATCCGGAACAAAACCAAATGCTGCCATAAAAACTGTTATAAATAAAAAAGATTGAATTGCACAAATAATAACTTGTACTACTAATTTAGAAGCAAAATAAGCACTTAATTTTAAATCAGCCATATATTCTCTTTTTAGTATAGCTTTTTCTTTACATATAACTTGTATAGAATTTAATGTTCCTAGCCATATTGCAGCAATTGTCATAGAAAATAGCATCATCTTTGTTGTTTCATATCCTTCAAACATATCATCTGGTGCAACTATTGCAAACATATAAGCAATAAAAGGAGATTGCAATAACAATAATAATAACATTTGCTTATCATTAACTATTGTTTTTATATATCTTTTTGACAAAGTTATAAACTGTTTAAAAAAGGAACGTTTATTTTTATTATTTTTATAAAATTTTGATACAATCTGATTAGAACTTTTTTTAAAAGTGTTAATAGAATTAAATTTATTATACCAAGAATCTACATCATCATTAATTAAGTTATAGATATCAACAAAATCTGAAACATTAAAAAATTGTAATGTTTCGCTAGGTGTTCCCATAAAGCATAATTTACCGCCTTTACCAAAGAAGCAAATTTTATCACATAAATGCAAATTTAATGTATTATGAGTTACTAAAATAATGGTTTTCCCCATTTTAGTCATTTTCTTTAAAATATTCATTAAATTTCTTTCAGTACCTGGATCTAGGCCACTTGTTGGTTCATCTAAAAAGAATAATTTAGGATCTGCTAAAAGTTCAACAGCAATGCTTGCTCTTTTTCTTTGACCACCAGATAAACTTCTAATCATAACATCTTTTTTATCACTTAACTCAACTATTTTTAAAACTTCTTCTATTCTTGCTTCCCTATCTTTAATACTTAAATCATCTGGCATTCTTAAATTTGCAGAATATTTTAACATATCATATAAAGTTAAATCATCAAAAACAATATCTGATTGTGGAACATAGCCAATTATTTTTTTCAAAACCGAATAATTTTTAAATAAATCATTTCCATTTATATATACAGAGCCACTTGTTGGCTTTGATACGCCGCTAATACAATTCATAAAAGTTGTTTTTCCTGCTCCTGACCCACCAACAAAGGCAACAAATTCTCCAGGCTTAATAGACATGCTAACATGAAAAGAAATATCTTTCTTTTTTCCTTTTACACGAACAGTTTTCATTATATCAACTGCTTCAATTTCTACTCCTCTACTATATAACTGATAATAAATATGACCATTATCAAAAATTAATTTAGCATCAGCGATTAGTATCACATCTCTATTTTTTAAAAGTAATGAATTAGAGATTGATTTACCATTTACTAAAATATTATTTGTACTTAAACTTGGAACTAAAATAAAGTTATTATTTTGAACATAAATATTAGCTATATTAAGTGGAACACTAACATGATTAATTACAATATCAGAACTAGAATTTCTTCCTATTGTAATAGTATCTTTAGATGTCATATCAAATTGTTGCCACTCATTGACATTTTCTCCAAGAGTTACAATCATAATTACTCCTATTGATAATGGTTCAATAGGATTATCAATTTTTATTGCATCTCCATCTTTTAAAAATGCTTCAATCACTTTATTATCATTAACAAAAATTCCATTAACACTTGAATTATCAACAATTTTTACTTTTCCATTAATAATTTCAAAAAAACCATGATTGGGAGAAACTAATAATGAATTTAAAACAATATCATTGTTAGTTCCTCTGCCAAATAATATTTTCTTCTTTCTAAATTTATTTAAAGAAATATTTCTTATGCTATTTTCTTCTATTAATGTGATTGTAAAATTATCATTATTGCTATTTAAATTTTTGTCAGTATTTATATCTAATATACTAGATTCTTGGGATGTATCACTATTATTCATAATATCACCTTATGTTAATTATTTATCTTTTTATTTGTTATTTTTAAATAAATTACCAAAAAATTTTCCTATAAAACTATCTTTAGAATTATTATTTGAATCATTTTTTGTATTCATAGATAAATTTTCTACAAAACTATCTACTTTTTCAGTATATTCCTTCTTATGTTGACCTACAACAATAAATGCATGTGGTGATCCATCTGGTCTGTAGGTTTCAATTACATTACTATTTTGAATTACAGTATCAGCATTTGTAGGGGGAACTGTTGTATCTCCTGATCCATGAATAACCATAACTTTAATATTTTTATCTGCTGTTCTATTATTGCCAAAAGCATCTTGATAAAGTTCAAAATTTTCTGTATTTAATCCTGTTTTTATTAAATTACCTGTTAAAACAGTTTTTATTAAAGTATTTTTTAAATTATCATTATTCCCATTTAATTTGATGTTTCCTAAACTACCTAAACCGTTATTACTTTTTTTACTTGCACCCCAACTATTAAATCCACTTCCATTTCCAAATAGTTCTTTTGAATTATTTGAGATTGTATTTTTGTTTCCACCTAAACTAGGTAACATGGATGTTATAATTCCATTCATTGATGTATAACCACAATCATCTACAACACCGACTACATTTTTGCTAGATATAGATGGCATTACGCCAACACCTGAAACATTTAAACCACCCATAGTAAGAGTTTGAATCGTAGTAGCACCTCCAAGTGATATCCCATGAATAAGTATTTTTTCTGGTTTTCTATCTGATGCTATTTCGTTACTACTATTCAAAAAATCTAACCAATTCATTACGTCAAGACTTTCTAAAAATCCCATTGCAACGCTACCAGAACTGTTCCCAAATCCTCTTAAATCAATAGCTAAAATATTAATATTGTTATCAAGATACATTTTTCCAACAGCGGATGCCATTGAATTTGCACTCATCATGTTTCCATGAACTAATAGTGCCCAATTTTTGGTTTTTTTATTAGAATAATAAATGTTTGCGTGCAAATTAACACAATAATCTTTATTGCTTTTCCCTGTAGCATTTGCAAAATTACATACATTAGTTGATGATATAGTAACTTCTTTGTCAACTTTTAATTTACTTCCTCCTGTAATAGAGCCTAGTATTCCTTCAAAAAAAGATTTAATACTTAAGGTATTAATAATAGGAGTTTCAAAATCAGTTTTAATATTATTATATGAAGTTTTTCCTAAATTAATAAATATTAAAAAAATAAATATAAAACCTAACACCCCTTTTAAAATAAGACTTTTTTTCATATATTTTTCACTCTCTTTCATAATAGATACTCTTTTATTAAACTAGTACTACTTTATGTATTATTATAGTTTAATTAATTATATAGTATCAAATAAATTTATATAAATGTTTTAAATTAACATCAAAGTTACAAAAATAAAAATTGTGAATTTTTTAGAATTTTAATAACTTTTAATCTGCTGTTAATTTACTAAAAGTAATTGACTTATCTTAGAAAAAATTATATAATACTTATGCATTTGGCAGCAGTATCTTTTTATTGTAATTGTGTTCTATATAAGTAATTTAAGTTGCTGCATAAACGAAAGTATCTTGAAAAACACCCTGCAATAGAAAGATACCCCTTTTGCAGAAGGAGGAGAAATATATGGCTAGATATACAGGCCCAAATAACAAACAATCAAGAAGAGTTGGTTTTTCTGTATTAGAAAGTGGCGTAGAATTTGCTAAAGGAAAGAAAAGAAGTTATGGTCCAGGACAACATGGTGCTGATCGTAAGAGAAAACCTTCTAACTATTCTGTACAATTAACAGAAAAACAAAAAGTAAGATTCATGTATCAAATTGGTGAAAAACAATTTAAGAGATTAGTTGATGAATCTGGTAAGATGAAAGGTGTACATGGTGAAAATCTATTATTCCTATTAGAAAGTAGATTAGATAACTTAGTATACCGTGCTGGATTTGCTACTACTAGACGTGGTGCTAGACAACTTGTTAATCATGGACATGTTACTGTAAATGGTAAAAAGGTTGATATTCCATCTTATCGTGTTAAGATTGGTGATGTTGTTAGCTTAAAAGAAGATGACAAGAACCTAAAAGTTGTTGCTGAGGCCCTTGAGAAAACTACTAAACGTGTTGATTTCGTTTCTTATGATGAAGGAAAGAAAGAACTTACTTTCTTAAGACGTCCTGAAAGAAGTGAATTGAACGCTGATATTAATGAAGCTTTGATTGTTGAATTCTATAGTAGAGTATAATTTATTGCTCTACTTTTTCTTTTGATTAAAATACTGATATAGATGTTTTTTATAGAGTTAAAATTTTTGTGAATAGAAAAAAAGCAGCTCATTTTAAGAGTTGTCTTTTTTTCCAATGTAATAGTTTTTCTTTCCTCTTTTGATAATAATATAAGTATTATCAAGAAAGTCTTTTTCTTCTAGTAAATAATCTAAGTCAGTATTTTTTTGACCATTTATTTTTATTGCTCCATTACTGATGAATTCTCTTGCTTCTCTTTTACTTTTTGCTGCTTTTAATTCTAATAATAAGTCTACTAAGTTATTACTTTTTATCATTATGATTTCTTGGTTAGTAAATATTTCTTGAATATCTTTGCTTGTTAAATTTGTAAATTCTTCTGTAAATAAGACATTGGATAATTCTTTAGCATGAAGATATTCTTCTTCACCGTGTAAGTCAGTGATAATTTCTTTTGCTAAAGCTTGGTGGGCTAATCTTTTTTCTGGTTCCTCTTGATTAGATTTTTCTAATTTTTCAATTTCCTCTTTACTTAAGAAAGTAAATATTTTTAAGTATTTTATAACTAAAGAATCATCTGTATTAATTAAATATTGATATAGTTGATAGCTTGATGTTTTATTTTTATCTAACCATAGCGCATTTCCTTCACTTTTTCCAAATTTCTTTCCTGATTTATCTAGAACTAATGGCATTGTAAATCCGTAAGCAACTTTTCCTGTAATTTTTCTAATTAAATCTATTCCTGTTGTGATATTTCCCCATTGATCTGAACCTTCTGCTTGTAAAATACAATTATAATCTTTGAATAGTCTTAGAAAGTCGTAACCTTGAATTAAGGTATAAGAAAATTCTGCATAAGTAATTCCTGTTTCTAATCTTCTTCTAATAATATCTTTATCTAGCATGTAATTTACATTAATGTATTTGCCTACATCTCTTAAGAAATCTAAGAATTCATAGCCTTTAAACCAATCATAATTGTTTACAATAGTAGCGTTTCCTTCAAATATTTTATCTACTTGAGTAGAGATTCCTTTTAAATTATTATTTAAAACTTCTTTATCGATAATTTCTCTTTCTGCGGTTGGGCGTGGATCTCCGATTAATCCCGTTGCTCCTCCGACTAATAGAATTGGATGGTGTCCTGCTTTAGCTAGTCTTTTTGCTGTTACTAAAGAAGAATAATGTCCTAAATGTAGGCTATCTGCTGTTGGATCGGTTCCCCAATAGAAGGTGATTTTTTCTTCATTTAATTTTTTTTCTATTTCTGGATCACTGATGTCTTTGATAAGTCCTCTCCATTTTAAATCTTCATATAATGTCATTTTTCTTTCCTCCTAAAAAAGATGGTACCACCTAAAGGAGTGCAATATGCACGGTACCATCCTTACTTTCTCTCTTTTGATAACGGGATTCCCCGATTAGCTAAAAATAGGTAATTCAAAAATAGTGTTGTGTTAATTTTCACCTACCATTAACTCTCTTTTTAGCAACTTCTATTTTCTACTGTCATATTTTTAATACTAATTTTCTTTGGTGAATTTATTATAGCATAGATTGATATTAGAAACAATACTTCTAGAGTCTTTTCCTTAATTCTTTAGTTTTCATTACTAGTTTTCTTTTAGATACTTAATAGCGTCTTGGAAGGTTTTCACTTCTACAATTTTTATTTTGTAGTTTTTTTCTTTTTTTACTTTCATGGCTTCCTTGTAATTGGCACTAGGTACTAAGATAATATCCATTTTATTTTTTACGGCACCCATAACTTTATATTTTATTCCCCCTATTTCTCCTACATTTCCTTCCATGTCAATTGTTCCTGTACCAGCGATATTTCTTCCTTTTAAAATATCTTCTCCACTAATGGCACTATAAATACTTAAAGACATCATTAATCCTCCTGATGCTCCACTTTCACTGGATTTAAACTTTAGTTTGATTTGGGGATCTGTTTTTAGTGAATAATTTGTTAGAATGACAACTCCTAATTCTTTTTTTCCCTCTTTTTCTTTAATTGTGGATTTTACGTTTATTTCTTTTCCCTCTCTTTTTATTTTGAAGTGAATTTGATCATTTTTATTTTTTTTGTTAATTTCCGTTCGAATACTTTCTAGGCTTTCAATAGTATGGTTTTCTACTTGTAATATTTCATCCCCTACTTGTAAGTTATTTTCTTCTGTTACACCTACTACAATATATTTCATATTTTTAATTTCAACTTTTTTGTTTGCTGCTTTATATGCTACATATTTTGCATTATTGATGGAGTTTTCTAACATTACTTTATTTCTTATATTAATTTGTTCAACACTTTCGTTACTAGATACTTGACTTTCTGTGATACTTTCTAAATCCCAATCTGGTACCACATAAGATAATAAATAGAAAGGAATAGATGCTACATATTCTGTTACATATAACATATTTAAACTTCCTTTATAATTTGTTTTTTCTTTATATTCAATTCTATCTTTAATATTTATTGTTCCTCCTGGAGCATTAACATAATATGGTAATTTAATATTAAAAATTGCAATTAATATGATTAATGCAATGATATAAAACTTATCTTCTTTTATTCTTGTTAAAAACTTATCTTTCATCTACGATCACCTTTCTAATATTATCCTTTATACATATACTTTACTATGAAAAAAAATATTTTAAATTTATGTATTATTTTTTCTTTTCTTATTATTTTAGTAGAGGTTTTTGTTCATAAAATATTGATATCTAATACAATTGCCTATTCTCTTCATTTGTGGGTTACTTCTCTTATTCCTACAATGTTTCCTTTTTTTGTTATTTCCGATATTTTAATTCAATATCATGTTACTAATTATATTCCTAAAGTAATTAAAAATGCTTTTTGTAAATTGTTTTGTGTTAGTGAGAATGCTGTTTCTATTTTTTTTCTTTCTTGTATTGGTGGGTTTCCTAGTAATGCTAGGAATACTAGGTGTTATTATGATTTACATCTAATTAGTAGAAAAGAAGCTGAACATATTCTTACTTTTACGCATTTTTCTAATCCTATCTTTATTTTATCTACTGTATCAGTGTTTTTTTTACACCAAGAAAGATATGGTGGAATTATTTTATTTAGTCATTTTATGGGGAATATTCTTATTGGATTATTCTTTAGAAAAGATAATATCCCTAGTTCGAATTATACTCTTACCAATGAAAAAAGTCAAAGTTTTAGTTTTTTATTTGTTAAGTCTATAAAGAATGCTATTGATACTTTGCTATTAATTTTAGGTACTTTAACTTCTTTTTTAATTGTTTCTTCTTTGATTATTCAAGCTTTACATCTTCCGGCCTATCCTGGTACAATTTTAAAAGGGATATTAGAAATGACAATGGGAATTAAGGAACTTAGTTTACTCCCAATTTCTGCTATTTACAAGATAGTTATTACTACTATGTTTCTTTCTTTTGGGGGATTATCTGTACATTTGCAAGTATTGTCTCAAATTGCTGATACGGATATTTCCTATTTACCATTCTTTTTTGCCAGAATTATTCATGCTTTATTATCTGGATTGATTGTTTATTTTTTATATTTATTATTCTTTTAAATGAATTTATATTGGAGATATTTTTTCTGATTATACTTATATTAAAATACTTCTTAAAAAATTCCTTTTATCTAAATTTATTTACTAATATTAGTATAGATTAATTGAAGTACATTTTTGAACTTTGTATTTCCAATACTCTTCATGCATTTGTCCAACTAATTTACTGGTTGTTTGAAAAAGATATTGATAATCGCTTTCTCCAGTATTACTCATAATAATTAGTAGGTATGGATTTTTTTCAAAAACTATTGCAACATCATGAATTGCAGTTCCGCTCCATCCACCTTTGTTTGCTGTATTAAATTTTCCATCTTTGTTAGTAATTAGTTTCCATTCTGCTCCCTTAAAATACTGTAATAATCTTTTCCCGTAAGTATTATTTTCTTTGGAAAAACGATACATTTCTTTCATATAAATAGAAGCATCTTTTGCACTTGTTACTCCCCAAATAGTATCTAAAGTATATATATTTTTTGTTCCTAAATTTTTCCAATAATTTAGAATGTTTTTTCTTCCATAGTGGTTCATTAACATTCGATAGGCAATGTTGTCGCTGTCATGAATAGAGTATTGTATTAATTGTTCTATTGTATAACTTGTCCCAACTGGTTTGGTTTGTAAAATACCACTGCCACCACTATAAAAATTGCTAGTATAGGTTAATTTTTCATTTAAATTTATTTTTCCTTTGCTTGCTTCTTCATACAAATATATCATAGCAGGTGCTTTAATTGTACTTGCTGTAAATATTGGAGATTCTTCGTTGTAAGATACTGTGTATCCACTATATAAATCTTGATATAAAAAAGAAAAATAATTGTTATTACTTTGAAATAATTGATTTAATTTAGATATATATTCTCCAACTACTGTATTTTTTAATTCTTCAGTATTTGTTGTTTGATAACAAGATATTTGTGTTTCGATCGCACTATCTTCAATTAGTTTAGATTTCTTTTCTTGATAAGTTGTAATACCTATTGGATTCTTTTTTTCATACATCATTTGCTGTTCTTGTTTTAATAATTCTTCATGGTATCCAGTACTTACATTTAATAAACTGATAAATAAACATATTACTAAAATTGCTAATGTATACTGATTTATTATTTTTTTTGATAATGAATTTAAATTTTTAAATGTTTTTTTCATTTTATGTATTCACCTACTTTATAGGTATTTTATCAAATGTTTATAAAAATGTCTATAACAAGAGAATTATCAAATTTTTTTATTTAAAGATAATATAACTTTTTAACTTTTGTATAATAAAAAAACCCAATTATAGATATTAACTACTTTTGGGCATAAAAAAATATTGGCGATTTCCTATTTTTGCATATTCTGCTATCGTCGGCGTTAAAGTGCTTAACTTCTGTGTTCG
>CAKOUR010000018.1 GCA_934120635.1 uncultured Bacilli bacterium
TCACCTGTAAATTATAGGTTACAATCCTCTAATTAGAAACTATTTATAAACTGTCCAACTTTTGGGGTTCAGTTCAAATTTAGATGTGATTTTTAATTTCTATTAATTTCTTAATAAATAATTTTAGTAGCAATTATAAGTGATTTTATGTTCAAATAACTTGTTGTTGACAAAAAAGATAGATTGTTATATAATATGCTTTTGTTGAAAAGAGGGGATTTTATGATTATTACTCAAGATAAAAATAATAGTATTATATTAGGTAATTTAGTTGTAAATGATTATGAAGGATTGAAAGAGATTAGAGATTATTTTATGCAATATCGTTTAGATAATGGTAATTACTCGCATTTTATTCAAGATAGTAGAACTAGTTTTCGTTCTATTTTACCTACTGATTATATAAGAAAAGGTAATTTTTTGGTTCATAATCAGATTATTTCATCTGATTATAATGATTTAAATAGTTCTGATGAATGTGATTATTATGTAGAGAGATTTAAGTCTAATTATTTAAATACTATTTTAATAGCTACATCTTTGTTGGGACATCTAGATGCAAGTGAAGTTGATTATATGACTAAGCAATTTATTGCGACAGGTATTATTAAGTGCCTTCCTATTGATGATATTTGGATTAAGTGTAGTAGTGAATTATGTAAAAGAAAAGTTAATTTAAATGATTATAAAGTATTTTTAGGATTGTTAAAATTGAATCTTATTTCTTATCAAGTTCAGGATATTATTTCTGTTTCTGAGCAGAATAGTGGGAAGTTAAGGCATATTTATAGAGATGATTTAAAGAATTTAGTGGTTAATTCTCATCTCCTTTTGGGAAAAAATAGTGCTAATTTTAAAAATAAACAATTAAAACGATGAAATATTTTTTAGTATTTTAGTATTAATGATAAAATTATACTTATAATACATCTATTTTTTTGCCTTATTATAAATAGTATGATAAAATATATTAAGAAATGAGGAATAATTATGATAGAGCGTTTAGAGGCTACGTTAAAGAGATATAATGAAATTATTGAAGAATTATCTACTCCTGAGGTTATTCAAGATATTAAAAAAATGACTGAATTATCTAGGGAACAAACTAGACTTACAGAGACTGTTGATTTATATAAGAAGTATAAAAAAATATTAGAAAATATTGAAGAAGATAAGGAATTATTGAAAGATTCTGAGTTAGGTGAATTTGCTAAGGAAGAGTTAAATAATTTGAATCATGAGAAAGAAGAAATTGAGAATAAGTTTCATGTTTTGTTATTGCCACATGATCCTAATGATGAAAAAAATGTTATTGTTGAAATTAAAGGTGCTGCTGGTGGAGATGAGGCAAATATTTTTGCTGGTGATTTGTTTGATATGTATACTAAATATGCTGGTAGAGAAGGATGGCAGATTGATATTACGAATAGTATTGAAGGAGCAGCTGGTGGTTTTACTAACATAGAATTTATGGTTAAAGGAGATAGTGTGTACTCTAAGTTGAAGTATGAGAGTGGAGCACATCGTGTTCAAAGGGTTCCTGCAACGGAAAGTCAGGGAAGAGTTCATACTTCTACTGCTACTGTTCTTGTTATGCCAGAGGCTGATGATTTTGATTTTGAATTGGATGAGAGTGAAGTTAGGATTGATATTACAAGAAGTAGTGGTTGTGGTGGTCAAGGTGTTAATACTACTGATAGTGCAGTTCGTTTGACTCATATTCCTACTGGTATTATTGTTTATTCTCAAACAGAAAGAAGTCAGATAAAGAATAAGGAGAAAGCTTTTAAAATTTTGAAGACTAGACTTTATGATTTGAAATTGAGAGAAAAAGAAGAAGCAGAAGGTGCTGTTCGTCGTAGTAAGATTGGTACTGGGGATCGTAGTGAAAAAATTCGTACGTATAATTATCCACAAAATAGACTTACTGATCATAGAATTGGATTTACTTCGATGAATTTAGATAGAATTATGGAAGGGGATCTTGGAATTGTTATTGAAGCTTTGATTAATGAAGATCAGAAACGTAAATTGGAAGGTGAAGATAATTTGTAACTAAAATACTGATTCAGTATTTTTCTTTTTATGATGATTGTTAGGTAAGATGTTATATGATTAGAGAAAAAGATAAAGATTATATTTGTAAATATTTACCTTCTGATAAAGTGGAAGAAGGGTTAGAATTATTAGAAAGAGGAATTGCTCCTCAATATATTGTTGGAAATGTTGATTTTTTTGGAAATGTTCTTGAGATAAATAATAATGTTTTAATTCCACGTTTTGAAACGGAATTGTTGGTAGAAAAAACTATTGACTATATTAAAAAACTATTTGGTATAAATTTAAGTGAGTTAGATATTATTGATATTGGGACAGGAAGTGGCTGTATTGCGATTACTTTGAAGAAGGAATTGAATTCTCGTGTTGTTGGTGTTGATATTTCTTCTTTAGCTTTAGAGGTGGCAAAAAGGAATGCAATAAATAATTCTGTTGTTGTTGATTTCATTCAGAGTGATATTTTTGAAGGGATTTCTTCTAAGTTTGATGTGATTATTAGTAATCCTCCTTATATTAGGAAGGATGAGAAAATAGACAAAATTGTTTATGACAATGAACCTCATTTGGCTCTTTATGCAGAAGAAGATGGACTTTATTTTTATCATCAAATATTAAAAAATGCTTCAAGGTATGTGAAATCTAAATTTTTGATTGCTTTTGAGATTGGTTTAGATCAAGGAAATAAGATAAAAGAAATGGCTAGTCAATATTTGGAAGATGTGAAAGTTGTTGTAGAAAAAGATTATTCTGATAGGGAAAGGTTTGTTTTTATTTATCGAGACTAATCTTTTTTTGCTTTGTTGTATTTTATATGAAATTCAGTTAAAAGAAAGTTTTCAAATTGTTTATTTTGATGTATAATTATTCTTAAGTAGGTGATGTTATGGTACGATATAATCCGAGTGCTAAAGAAGGATTAACTAATCAACAGGTAAATGAAAGAATTGCTAATAATTTGGTTAATTTTAATGATCAACCACCCACAAAAACGGTAAAGCAGATTATTATTAGTAATTTTTTTACTTATTTTAATTTTATTAATGTGGTTTTAGGTTCTGCTATTATTATAGCGGGAATTTATGGAAATAGGGTTTTTGATGCTTTAAAAAATTGTTTATTTATGGGAGTAATTATTTGTAATAGTATTATTAGTATTATTCAAGAGGTTATTTCTAAAAAAACGATTGATAAGCTATCTGTTTTAGCAGAGGCAAAAGTTGTTGGAATTCGAAATGGTAAAGAGGTTAATTTAGGAATTGAAGAAATTGTTTTAGATGATGTTTTAAAATTATCTCTTGGGAATCAGGTAGTTACAGATGCTGTTATTTTGGAAGGTGATGTTGAGGTTAATGAGTCTTTTTTAACTGGTGAAGTTGATCCTATTCCTAAACATGCTGGGGATATGTTATTATCTGGTAGTTTTATTGTTAGTGGTAGTTGTTATGCTAAGGTGGAACATATTGGTCGGGATAATTATATTTCGACAATTAGTAGTGAAGCAAAATATGATAAGAAGGTTAATTCTGTTATTATGACTTCTTTTGAGAGAATGTTGAAGGTTTTATCTGTTGTTATTATTCCTGTTGGTGCTTTATTGTTGATGAATCAGTTGAAGGTAACAAATTATAATGTTACAGCTTCGATTTTTAATACTGTTGGTGCTTTAATTGGGATGATTCCTGAAGGATTGTTGCTTCTTACTAGTTCAGTTATGGCGGTTAGTGTTGTTCGGTTGTCTAAATATCATGTTTTGGTTCAACAGTTATATTGTATAGAGACGCTAGCACGGGTTGATGTTATTTGTTTAGATAAAACTGGTACTATTACGGAAGGCGCTATGGAGTTTGTTGATGATATTCCTTATAATGGGGTTATTAAAGAGAAACTTGATGATGCTCTTGCTAATGTTTGTTATGCTTTTGATAATACTAATGCTACTATGGAAGCTATTCAAGAGCATTATTCTAGTAAAGGGATTTGGAGTGTTAAAGATAAACAGGAATTTTCTTCTAGTAGGAAATATTCAGCAGTAGAATTTGAGGAAAGAGGTACGTTTTATATAGGTGCTCCTGAATTTGTTTTAAAAGATAGTTATCATCAATATCAAAGTTTTTTGGATCAGTATACGGATTATCGTGTATTGGTTGTTGCATACCAAAAAGAATCTTTGGCAAGTGGGCCTATTAATTTGAGTGTTCTTGGTTTTGTTCTTATTCAAGATAAAATCCGTAAAGAAGCACCAGATACCTTGAAGTATTTTAAGGAACAAGGGGTTAAGGTTAAGATTATTAGTGGAGATAATTTTAAGACAGTTTGTAGTATTGCAAAAAGAGCTGGAATTAAAGATGCTAAAGGAATGGATGCTACTTTACTTAATTCAGATAATATTGACGAAATGTTAGAGAAATATGATGTGTTTGGTCGTGTTACTCCTGATCAGAAGAAAATGATTGTTGAAAGTTTGCAAAAAAAAGGGCATACTGTTGCGATGACTGGTGATGGTGTTAATGATGTTTTGGCTTTGAAGAAGGCTGATTGTAGTATTGCGATGGCTAGTGGTAGTGATGCGGCTAAAAATGTTAGTCAGCTTGTGTTGTTAGATTCTAATTTTGCTTCAATGCCAGAGGTTGTTGCTGAGGGAAGAAGAACGATTAATAATGTAGAGCGTTCAGCTTCTTTGTTATTGATTAAGACTATATTTACTTGTATTTTAGTCGTTATTTGTATTTTTATGAAAAGTGAATATTTCTATTTGCCTATTCATCTTAGTTTGATTACTACTTGTACAATTAGTATTCCATCCTTTGTTTTGGCGTTGGAACCTAATCATAATCGAGTAAGAGGTAATTTTATGCTAAAGGTAGTGGGGAAGAGTTTACCGGCAGCACTTACTGTTGTTTTTAATGTAGTAATGATTGTTTTATTTAGAAATCAGTTTAATATTGATGGAAATTTAACTTCTACTTTGATTGTTATTATGACAGGAACAACGGGATTTATCTTTTTATCGAGATTGTGTCGTCCATTTAATTGGTTTAGAGGTGGACTATTCTTTGCTTTAGTTAGTTTGTTTATTTATATTGTAATGTTTCAAAGTGAATTTTTTGATTTATCTCAAGTGAATTTTAATACGTTGCTTTTATATATTGTTTTTGCTATTTGTAGTGTATGGATTTTTGATAAGTTGAATAAGGGTGTTGATTTCTTGCTTCGTAAATTGGATAAGGATTATGCTATGGAAAAAGAAGAAATTGAAAGAGGTTAAATAGATGGAAAAGTTAGTCGGATACCGAAAATGTTTGACTGAACAAATTATTATTTTGGAAAAAATACTGATGAAGAATAAGGACTTAGTAAGTATTTTGAAGGTATTAGAAAGTATTGGGATAGATAATTGTTATGTTGGGGCTGGTTCTATTAATCAGACGGTATTTAATTATTACCATGGTTATCAGATTAATTATGGAATTAAAGATTATGATATTGTTTATTTTGATGAAGATTTATCTTATGAAAAGGAAGATAAAGTAATCAAAGAAATTAAGAATAAGCTGGGAATTTTATCGGATATGGTGGATATTAAAAATGAAGCTAGGGTACATTTATGGTATAATGAAAAGTATCAAACTAAAAGAGAGCCTTATTCTAGTGTAGAAGATGCGATTGCTAGTTGGGGAGCTACAATTACTTGTGTTGGAGTGAGAATGAAAAATGATAAATTAGAGGTATATGCTCCTTATGGGTTGGAAGATATTTTTGGGATGATTATTCGACCTGTTAAAAAGGATTTTTCTAAGGAAATGTATGATGAAAGAGCTATTCGTTGGCAAAAAAAGTGGCCAATGTTAAAGAAAATAGAGTGGTAGTTTGAAGATTATTGTATTTTTTTCAATAATCTTTTTCTTTTTGTATAAAATTATTAGATACTGTCCATGATTGAAATAGAAAGGTGGTATTTAAATGAAGAGATTTTTAATTTTAGGATTACTTATTGTAGCTTTTATTGTATTGTATGTTAATGTGAATGCTGAAGTGGATGAGATTGTTATTCCTGAGGCTGCTATTCGTGTGAGGGTTATTGCTAATTCTAATCAGATTCATGATCAGAATATGAAGATGAAGGTTAAAAAATATATTGAAACTTCAATATCACCAACTTTATTAAATGTTCGTGATGTTAATGAGGCTAGAGGTGTGATTAAAAATAGTTTGTCAGATTTGGATAGTGGGATTAAAGAGTTGTTTTCAGATAATTTATATGATAAAGATTTTGTGATTCATTTTGGAGATAATTATTTTCCTGAAAAAGATTATCGTGGGGTTCATTATGAGGCTGGTTCTTATGAATCTTTGGTGGTAACGATAGGTGAGGGAGAAGGAGATAATTGGTGGTGTGTATTGTTTCCTCCTTTATGTTTATTAGAAGCTGATGAGAATACAACAGGGGATGTTGAGTATCAATTTTTTGTAGCTAAGATGATTCATCAATTTTTTAAATAGAATAGTGAAGAGATATTCATAATATGATTTAATAGGTGATCATATTGTGAATGTTTTTTTTACTTGTGTTTTAATTGGAATTAGTTTATCTATGGATGCGTTTTCTTTAGCATTACTTTATGGTACATATGGTTTATCGAAAAAAGATGAGTTAATGTTATCGACAATTGTTGGGCTTTTTCATTTTTTTATGCCTCTTATTGGGCTTTCTTTTGGTAATGTAGTGTTTCACTATTTGATGGTAGATTCTAATTTTGTTGTGGGTATTATTTTTGGATTACTTGGGATAGAGATGTTTATTTCTAGTTTTCGTAGTGAGGAAGTTAAAATACTGATAGGGTTTGTTCCTTTTTTGTTATTTGGTCTTTCGGTTAGTATTGATAGCCTGACTACAGGAATTGGTTTATCTTCGATTAGTGATAATTATTTGATGGTATCTAGTATTTTTATGTTTTTTAGTGCTTTTTTTACTTATTTGGGATTAAAGTTAGGTGGATTTTTGAGTGATAGGTTTGGGAAAGCTGCTACGATGTTTGGTGGTAGTTTAATGATATTCTTAGCTTTTTTCTATATTTTTTGATGGCAAGGTCAAATTAATTTGGTAATTAGAAGTTTTGGTTATTATAGAGAAATGATTATATGGATTAGTTTTGGGTAAGTATTATTATTTGTAAACATTAAATTATTAAGTGTAAAGTTATTGTAAAAATAAGTTATTTTTTTATTTATGGTGGTACAATTAAGTCAGAAAGTTGACTTTTTTTTTCGGGTTTGGTAACATATTATATACTTTATTTAAAACTAGGTTAGTAACCTTGTTTTTGAACTTTATATATAATAAGATAGGAGTGATAAAAATGTCTAAAATTATAGTTCATGGTGGCTATTCATTGTCTGGTGAAATTTGTGTAGGGGGTGCTAAAAATAGTGCTGTTGCTTTGATACCGGCTTCAATTTTATGTGGAGAAGAAGTTTTTTTGAAGAATGTTCCTAATATTAGTGATATTGGGGCATTGGAAGATATTTTAAATTCTTTAGGATGTGAGGTTTCTAGGGGAGATCATAGTCTTAAGATAGATAGTAGTTGTATGGTAAATGCTGTTATTCCTTGTGATTTGTCTTCTAAACTTCGGGCTTCTTATTATTTTATGGGTGCTTTACTTGGAAAATATAAGCGTGTTAAAATGTGTTTTCCTGGGGGATGTTCTATTGGAGAAAGGCCAATTAATTTGCATTTGAAAGGATTTGAAAAATTGGGGGCTACTGTTTTAGAAGAAGATGGTAATTTTACGATTTATGCGGATAAGTTAATTGGGGATGATATCTTTTTAGATGTTCCTAGTGTTGGGGCTACAATTAATATTATGTTAGCAGCAGTTCTTGCTAAAGGGAAAACAGTTATCGATAATGCGGCTAGAGAGCCTCATATTGTTGATGTTGCGAATATGCTTAATCAGATGGGTGCTAAGATTAGTGGTCAAGGTACTAGTAAGATAGAGATTATTGGTGTGGATTCACTTCATGGTACAGAATATTCTGTTGTTCCTGATATGATTGAAGCTGGTACTTATGTAATTATTGCTTCTTTGTTAGGAAAAGGTCTTAAGGTTAGTGGTCTTGTTCCTGAACATATAGAAAGTTTGACTTCCAAGTTGGAAGAGGCTGGTGTTCATTTGAAGGTTGGAAAGAATTTTATTCAGGTAGATGAAGTGTCTGATTATCATTCTATTGATATTAAAACTATGGGATATCCTGGATTTCCGACGGATTTGCAGCAAGTTTTGGTTCCTTTTTTGGTTAGTTGTTCTGGTACTAGTCATATTGAAGAGACAATGTATGAGAATCGTTTTATGAATGTTCCTGATACGGTGAAGATGGGGGCTAATATTCAGGTGAATGATGCACAGTTTGCTACAATATATGGGAAAAGTGAGTTAGTTGGTAAAAATGTTGAGGCTACTGATTTGAGAGGTGGAGCTTCTATGATAATTTGTGGTTTGATTGCTGAGGGAACAACGGTAATTACTAATGTTGGTCATATTTTGAGAGGATATGAGGATATTGTTGGTAAGTTAAAAAAAGTGGGCGCACATATTGAAATAGAAGAGTAAAAAAGAAATTTTTTTGCAGATATTATGTGAGTAATTGTTGTAATAAATAGAGTAGGTTTATATTGTGATTGATGAATATTTTAAAAAGTAAATTATAAAAAGTAAAAGTTAATTTGGAAGAGTCTTTTAGTATTTTTTATAACCAAAAATGAATTTGTTCATAAATTATTTTAGGTGATATTTATGAATAATAACGATTTAGTAGGAATTGTAATTGATCCTGGTCATGGTGGTGAGGATAGTGGGGCAATTGGTAATAATCAATATGAGAAGGATTATACTTTGAAAATTTCTAAATATATGTATGATAGATTGAGAGAGTTAGGGGTTCCTGTAACTTTAACTAGGGATACGGATGTGACATTGACACCGATAGAGAGGGTTAATAGAATTCTGTCTGCTTATGGTGATGATCCTAATGTGATTGTAATATCTAATCACTTAAATGCAGGAGGTGCGGAGTTCAGTTACCACTACAAAGAAAAGATTGAGTATTAAGATATGATTTTTGTCTAAAATCGTAGAAAAAAATCAAAACTTGTAGT
The DNA here is from genome assembly GCA_934120635.1 of uncultured Bacilli bacterium. GTDB lineage: Bacteria > Bacillota_I > Bacilli_A > RF39 > UBA660 > RUG11198. The sequence continues at coordinate 9,215 of CAKOUR010000018.1, forward strand.
ATTATATTGGCATAAAGTGCTAGTATAGACTTTTAATCAAAAGGAAAGTGAGGTGACAGAGTGGGTATTTTGGAAAAATTAAAGACTATAGAAATTTCTTTTACATTGGATGATGCATTAATTATTTTAATGATGCTGGTGTTATTTGTCATTTTGATTAAGATTATATATAAGTTAATAAAATCAAAGATCAAAATAAAAACTGTTGCGATAGGTGGAATTTCGGTAGAATTAGAATGTAATAATGATGTAAAAAGTTTGGCTAATGATGTATGGGTAGAATTATCTACAAGGAAAATAGCTTTACCATTCGATGAGGAAAACGATGTTATTGTGGAAGTGTATAATTCTTGGTATACTGTTTTTGAAAAATTTAGGGAAATATTAAAAAAAATCCCTATGAGTAAAAACAAGAATGTTGATACTTTAGCTAATATAATTTTGAGGGGATTTAATGAAGAGTTAAGAGAGCATTTGACTAAATGGCAAGCTAGATTTAGAAAATGGTATAAAGAGAATAAAAATGAAAGTGGAGATCCTCAAGAAATTCAAAAAAAATATCCACAGTATGAAGAACTAATAAGCGATCTAAAAAAAGTAAATTATAAAATGATAGCTTTAACAGAAGAATTAAATAAAATAAGGAAGGGTGAATAGAATGTCAAAGCATAAAGTTTTTATTTCTCATTATCATGCTGATGATGAGAAAGTTAATGAATTTATTGAATATTTTTGCAATAAGAAAGATGTATTTATTCCTAAAATAGTAGGTGATGACTATGATACTACAATAGATAGTGAAGATTCAGAATATATTATGAGAAGAATAAGGGAAGATTATCTTACTGATTCAACAGTTACAATAGTTTTAATTGGTAGTGATACTCATAAGAGAAAATATGTTGATTGGGAAATTGCTTCTACTATTAGAAACGATGAAAATAATAAGAGAAGTGGATTGATAGGAATATATCTTCCAAATAAATCTAATTCAGAAGTCCCACCAAGACTTCAAGATAATGTTGATTGCGGATATGCTAAAGTTTATTCTTATCCATCGTATGACCCAGATACATTAGAAAAATGGATAGATGAAGCATACGATAAGAGAAATGATGATTATTATAAGGTGGATAATTCTAGAGTATTATTTAAATATAATCGTAGTTAAGGTCATGCAAATGACTTTTTCTTATAGATTTATATATTGAGGTGATAGCATGATTTATATAACAGGAGATATACATAGAAATTTTTATAGACTACATAATATTGAACAAAATAAGGATAATATATTAATTATTTTAGGGGATGCAGGCATTAATTATTGTTTGAATGAAAAAGATAAAAAACTAAAGAAAAATTTGAATAATTGAAATATAAAACTATTTTGTATCCAGGGTAATCATAAAGAAAGACCAAAAAATATTTCAACATATAAAGAAATTGATATGTTTGGTGGTAAAGTATTTATTGAATAAGAATATCCAAATTTAATATTTGCCAAAAATGGCGAATTATATGATATAGATAATAAAAAGGTATTATTAATTGTGGTGCTTATTCTGTTGATAAAAATTACAGAATAATATATGGGTATCCATGGTTTAAAGATGAACAACTTAACAAAGAAGAAATGGATAATATTTTAAATAAATATAAAGGGCAACAGATTGATATTGTTTTATCACATACTTGTCCATTAAAGTACGAACCTACTGAAGCATTTATGAAAGGTATTGATCAATCTGACACAGATAAATGTATGGAAAAGTTTTTAGATAAAGTAGAAGAGTCTATAAATTATGATAAATTGTATTGTGGACATTATCATACTGAAAAACAAATTGATAAATTAGAATTTATGTTTGGAAGAATTAAAATATTTAACAAAGATGAATTTTATCCTAAATATGACAGAAATGGGTATGAAATAACAAGAGATGCTTATAGTCAAGATGAAGTGATGAGAAAAGATATATTTTGCCCTAAATGTAACTCTAAAAAAATTTTAATACAAAAGGGAGATGGACATAGAATTAATGGTGCAGATTTTATAGCGGTTATCTGTCATGATTGTAAAAAGGTATGTGGATTTAATGATGTTAAATATAAATCTAATTGTCTTAAAGAATTATAAAAATATAATATTTCTAGTGTTTTGCCAACTTATGCAATAAAATAATAAAAATTCATGTTATAATTATATTAGCACATAAAAACTAGAAAGGATGGTACATATGGTTGAATATAAGGTTGGAAGTTTATTTGCAGGCGTTGGTGGAATATGCTTAGGTTTTAAAAATGCAAAGACAAAAAATTCTAAATATAAATTGCTTTGGGCAAATGAAATAGATGAATATGCATGTGAAACATATAGAACTAATTTTTCACATCAGCTACTAGAAGGCGATATAAAATTAGTCCTCCATCCAGAATATGCCACAGATAAAACAGAACAAAAATATTATCAAAAATTACATGATAAAATATTAAGTGAACCGATAGATATTTTGAACGGTGGTTTTCCTTGTCAAGCATTTAGTATTGCTGGTGAGCGCAAAGGGTTTGAAGATGATAGAGGAAACTTGTTTTTAAATATAATAGATTTAATTGAACAATTAGGTGTAAAATTTCATAAGCCACGTGTATTATTCCTTGAAAATGTAAAAAATCTTCAAGCTCATGATGACAAAAAAACTTATACGCATATTAAACAAAAACTTGAGAAATGTGGATATAAAGTTTATGAAAAAGTATTAAATACCATGGATTATACTGATGTACCACAAAATAGGGAAAGAATATATATTATAGGTTTATTAAATGAAAATGATAAAAAAAATTTTGAAATATTTAAGAATATTGAAAGTAGGATAAAGAAGAAAGATAAAGCATCAAGAATTAAAGATATAAAAAAGGTTATTGATTATAATTTGACAAAAGAAAATGCAACTAAGTATTATTATACAAAAGAAAAATATCCAAACTATTTTATGTCAGATGAAGAATTTGAAAAATCTAATAAAAAAGAAAAAATTAATTTAACTACACAAGTTGATGAAATGTATGAATTTTATCAATGTAGAAGAGGAATGTACGTAAGAAAAAATCAAAGTGGCGTTTGTCCAACGCTTACAGCAAATATGGGAACTGGTGGTCATAATGTACCTTTAATAAAAGTAAATGATGGTATCAGAAAGTTAACACCAAAAGAAACTTTTAAATTACAGGGCTTTCCTATTGATAATGGATACAAATTACCTATGGTTATAAATGGAAGACCATATCCTGATTCTCAACTATATAAACAAGCAGGAAATGCAGTTTCTGTTCCAGTAATACAAATGCTTGCTACTGACTTGTTAGAACTATTAGAAAAATCAGATGTGTCTGAATAATTTTGGAGGTTAGTATGAATGAAGTAAAAATAAGTATTAATGATGCTAAAAAGGCAGTATATTTTATTGCTAATTTAACACAAATGCAAGGTGATAGACCTATGCAAGGTGCTTTAACATCTAAAGCAGATTATATGGGTGGAATTTTTGATAGATGGATAAATATAATTCCTGAAAGTGTTTTATTTGATAAAATTATTTTACCTCAAGTTTTTAAAGGCGAAAAGGTTGAAGTTATTACTGATTATTATGATTATAATCCTAAAACTGCGGGGATTGCTCCAGATGTTATTGGAATAAAATATAAAAAGAGAGCTATTCCATTTGTAAAGTTTGATAATCATTGGTTTCCAATAGAAAAAAGACCACAAATAGAAGTTAAAACATTCAAAAAGAATCAATATATGATTTCATTAAGAAATCAAGGTTATGATCAAAAATACTTAGTAATGGCTGAGGCAAATTTTAGAGTAGATTACTTAATACCACTATTAAATAAAGCGTTATTTTCAAAACAAATTTTCTTAGATTTACATATGGATGATAAAATATTTATAATTTCAAATGATGAAGGTAATATAGCGCAACCTCATAAAGTTGAGTTATCAGATAAAACATTAGGTTCTGTAAAATTGTTAGTAGTTACGACAGCAGAAGATTTTATGAAAAAGGCTGTCAAATGTGAATCTCGTGTTAGCATTGAATATATAAAAACATGTGAGGAATATCCAGCTAATAAATTAAAAGATGCATATTGTGGTAATTTGTTAGATTATTGTAACGCAAATGAAAATGGACTATATTATTTTAATTCAAATTGGTATGAAAATGTAGATGAAGAAGGTATTACATATAAAAATGGTAAAAAAGTAAGAACAACAGGTTTTTATGTTTCATCACCAGAAGATGTTGATATATTGAAGATTAATAAAAATAATTTTTATATTAAAGCAAAAAAAGATTGCATGTGGCAAAACAATAATTTATTAAAAGATCATGTTTATAGAATTACATTTGATATTTTAGATAGAAGTAGTAATGATGGTGAAGAATATTTTATGTCAAAGCATGATATTGATAAATTAAATGACTCTATGAATAAGTTAGCTTCAGACTTAAAACAAGCAGTTTTAGATTAAAAAGAGCGTTAGTGTTTATGAAAGTATTAACAATTAAAGAACCATTTGCTACATTGATCAAAAATAGAGTTAAATATATTGAAACAAGAAGTTGGAAAACTAATTATCGTGGAGAATTATACATACAAGCGGGAGTTGCAAAAATAAGAAAAGAAGTAAAAGAAAGAGAAGGATTATCTGAACTTTATAATGAAGATGAACTTAATTATGGACATATAATATGTAAGTGTAATTTAGTTGATTGTATTTATATGACAGAAGAGTTTATAAAAAAAGAGAAAGAAAAAAACAAAAATAATTTTATTGCAGGTCATTATGAAGTTGGAAGATATGCATGGGTTTTGGAAGATGTGAAACCCATTACTCCAATAAAAGTAAAAGGCCAGTTGGGAATATGGAATTATAAATAATATAAAAAATTGCTATAGTACCAGTATTATTTTGGTAAGAATTTAGTAATTAAAAATTACATATACCTGTCAATAACATAGAATCTATTAAAGTATCTATTTATATAAATGCAGTATTTATAAGGCTTTATAGAGATTTTATACAACATTTTTCTCAAGATTAATACAACATTTATTACTAATTGATTTTCGACAATCATGTGATACAATATAGTAGAATATGAAATAATAATGCAATTATATGTATTTATAGCATTGACCTTTTCTGTAAGGTCAATGCTTTTTTCATATTCTAAAATCCCCCTTTAAATTCAATATAAAAAGTTTGGTACTAAGTTTTAATTATCATTTTATATTTTTAATACCAAAAAACATAGTTAGTTATTTTAAAAAATGTGTACAGTTGTATAACGCCCCTTATAATATAAGGAATCAAAAGTATACAATTGTATAACAAATATGAAAAGTGTAAACACTACTTAATTTTATAAATGCTTATAAAATAAGGTAAAACTCACCACTGGTGAGTTGTTTGTAAACAGGTTTATCCTGCTTTATCAAAATCCTTTTCCTAAAATAGTGTTTAAAAATTAATGTGCATACAATAGTACCAATTTTTAGAAAGGAGAGTGAAAAAATGGCTTTGGTAAAGAATAATCAAGTTAAATTTAGAATTGATGATTATACAAAAATGGCTCTTAAAAGAGTTTTAGAAAATAAAAAAATTACAATACAATCTATAATGGAAACTTTATTAATGGAATATATTATAAAAAATATTGATTCAGTTATAAATGAATAATAATCCTTATATAAAAATAATATAGGGATTTTTTATTGAATAAAAGGGGGATAAAATGAATTTAAATAATAATAAAACAACTAAAAACAACATAACTTTAAGTAGGTGTTGTTATGAATGAAAATAATATAACTTTTAAAGATCTTATTTTAAAATATCTTATCGAAGAGATAGAAAAAGAAAATAATGCGCTGTAATTTTTTTTATAATGCGGTATTATTAAATTGTCTTAATACTCAGTCAAGTAAGAAGATTGGAGGATTGAATGTATAATACTTACTTAACTGAAATAGATTTCAATGTTGGAATCTATATAAGATTATCTCAAGAAGATAAAGATAAAAAATATGAATCTGATAGTGAAAGTGTTATTAATCAAAAAGAATTACTAAGAAGTTATGTTAAAAATAATAATTTTAATCTATGTGGAGAATATGTAGACGATGGATATTCTGGTACTAATTTTGATAGACCAGGATTTCAAAAAATGTTAGAGGATATAAAACAAAAAAAGATAAATTGTGTAGTAGTTAAAGATTTATCTAGATTTGGTAGAGATCATGTTATGACAGGATATTATATTGAAACATTTTTTCCTGAAAATAATATAAGATTTATATCAATATTAGAATCATATGATAGTTTTAAAAATCAAGCTAGTAATGATTCTTCAACATTTATAATTGCTTGTAATGATTATTATAGTAAACAAAATTCTATAAAAATAAGAAATGTATTAAACGATAAAAGAAAGAATGGTAAATTTATAGGAAGTCAACCTTGTTATGGTTATATGAGAGATCCTTTAGATAAAGGACATTTAATACCTAATCCAGAAACTGCGCCTATTGTAAAAAAAATATTTCAGTGGAGAGCAGAAGGAATTGGACCAACAGAAACAGCAACAAGATTAAATGATTTGAATGTATCTACACCAGCAGGATATAAGAAAACTAATTATTCTTCTCGATTGATTGATAGGGATAGTTGGAATATATCAACAGTAAAAAAAATTTTAAGTAATAGAATTTATACTGGGGATATGGTTCAACATACTCAAACAAAAGTAAATTATAAATCAAAGAAGAAAATAACATTAGATGAAAGTTTATGGGTAATAGTTGAAGATACTCATGAACCTTTAGTTGATAAAGAAACTTTTAAATATGTTAATTCTTTAGGGAAAAGAAAAACTAGAAATTATAGTTTAAAAACAGAAAGACCAAAAAGGATTTTAGAAGGCAAAATATTTTGTAAAGAGTGTGGTAATAGACTATCTGTTTATTATAGAAAAAAACTTGATTATTGGTCTATTAATTGTAATAGATATTCTAGAGATCCAAAGAGAGGAAGATGTAGTTCACACTTTTATCCATATGATTATTTAGAAGAACAAATACTAGAACGATTTAATAATTCAGTATCAAAATTTATAAAAGAACTAGATATAGAAGAATTAAATAAAGAAGTACAAAAAAATGTTCATAAAGAAACAGAAGATACAGATAAAAAAATAAACGATTTATTAAAAGAAAAAGAACAAATTATGAATAAATTATCTACTTTATATAGTGATAGATGTAATGATATTATTTCAGCTGAATTATATAAAGAATTATCTACGGAATCAGAAAGTAAATTAAAAAAGATTAATAATATAATAGAAGAAGAAAAAATAAAAAAGCAAAACATAAAGAATAAAGCAAATATACTTCCAGATTATACTAAAAAGATAAAAGAGCTATTAGATTTAAAAAAACCTAAAAAAGAGCTAATAAATACTTTAATAGATAAGATAGTAATTGATGAAAATAGAAACATAAATATTATATTTAAATATGATGTAATACCAGAAATTAATTTTATGTATGAAAATAGGTATTTAATTAGAAACCCTTATGGAAAAAATGGTAAAAAATAAAGTTTTAATGATATAATATATAGTCAAGGAGATGATATTATGAAATCGTTGTTTGACTATATAAACAGTAATAGTTTTTTAGCCACTTTAATAGGTATTGTTGTTGGTTGGATATTAAATTTTATTTCTACGATGTATTTTAATAAAAAGGAAGAAAAACAAAGAAAAAAAGAAATTGAAAGGCAAGAAAGACAAAAGCAATTTGAAAATAAGCCAGAATTGTTTATTGAAAATACTACGTGTAAATCTAATATAGATATGGAAATCTTTATTGGAACTTTCGATGTTAAATATAATGAAGGAAAGAAATATAAAATAGTTTATCCCAAAAGTATAAAAAATAAAGATAATCATGACTATAAAGATATTGTTATAAAGAATATCGGAAAAAGCGATATTGATTGTTTAGATATAATTTCAACAAATAAAAGAGGCATTATATTATGCGATTATGAATTATTAGATAATTTAGTCAATAACGAAAGCGTATGGTATAGTTATTGTTATGATAAAAAAATAAGGGTAGATGAAAGTGTTAAAATAAGAGTTTATTTTGAAAAAAATAGGCAACCTTATACACTTTTGAGTTCTACATTAGCATTTTTGTTTGAAGATCAAAATCATAATTATTGGGAACAACCTTTCTTTTATGAAAAAAATAATGTATATCCACCATATGCAATATCATATAAAGAACTTAGACAGGCTGTATCCCCAGATGATGCATATGATTGTTTTGAGCAGCCTTGGTTATGGTAACTATGAAAAATACTATTTTATAATTAAAGGATGTGAATTTAATGAAGGAGATTTTATTAGGTGTATTAAAAAAAACAAAAAATTATAAACTTATTGCTTGGATATTTATTCTTGTAATTTTGCTATTAATTGTATTTTATCCAATTATTGATGCTAATTTTCTGTATTATAAAAGGGTTTCTAATAGGATAGAAATATTAGAAAAGATAACTAATATAGAAGAAGAAAAATTAGATAAAAATGATAAATTAAAGGATGAATATAATTCTATATTGGGGGAAATATCTGATAAAGAAAATAATTATTTAAACAATATTTTTATCACTGAAGATTCTAATAAAAATAATAAAATAAAATTTATATCTAGTGCATGGATGTTTGTACTAGTAGGAATTATATTACCTTTCACAAAGGATAAATCAAAAGGTAAAAGAACTTGGACTAATTTTTGGAGTGGAATATTTTGTTTAGCGTTAGCTGGTTTATTTGGGTTTATAGGGTGTAAAATACCAACTATAATAAATGTTATAGTAAATATTATTTTATATCAAATTATAATGGTATATTTAGCATATACTATTGCAACAGCTGGAACAAAAAAATAAATTAATTAACAGTGGTAACTAAACTCGTCAGGTGGTACTGGTGCTGAAGTAATCTATGCACTTCGTAATTCATCCGTTCTACCTGAGTCGATTTTAAAAAATCTTTCTTTGGCTGGTCAAACCACCCGTCGTGCTTATCAAAGAAAACTTCCTTCTAATCCTGATAAAGATTATTATTTTATTCATCGTAATACTGGAAGTACTCAACCTCTCATTGTAGAATATGGATTTATTGATGATAATTCACAGAATAATCAATTTCTAAATAATAACTATAAAGAATTGGCAGAAGCAGTAATAAAATCAATTTTAGAATATAAAAATTTTCCTTATCATCCTCCAACGACAAATTCTAATAGGACATATATTGTAAAAAAAGGTGATACTTTATATTCTATTGCCCAAAAGTATAATACTACAGTAGATGATTTGAAGAAACAAAATCAATTAACCACTAATCAATTAACTGTTGGGCAAATACTGACAATTCCAGTTACGTCATCAATTAATTATATTGTCAAAAAGGGAGATTCCTTATATAAAATTGCATCTCAAAATAATACTACGGTGGATATATTAAAAAAGTTAAATAATTTAACCAATGATACATTAGTTATTGGACAGCAGATACAACTTCCCTCATCAGAAATAATTAAAATTCCTACGACAACAACTACTTATACTGTTAAAAAGGGTGATACAATTTTTATGGGGAATAATGAGTGTTTTTGATAAAATAATAAAGAAATATGGTATAATTAAATGTGTAGAATAAAACTGCATTAATTTATAAACAAGAGAGAAGCTGATAAAATGAATAATGATATTGGGAAAATTATATCTGAATGTTTAAATAATCCTTTAATACAGCATTATTTTATGAAAAAAAAAGAAATGACATATGATGAAAAAAGATTGCAAGAGAAAAATTTTTCTAGAATGATTGGCTATTGTGTTTTGTTTAAAGAATCAGAAGGCATTGAAGAATATATGCACTTAACTGATGAAAAACAACAAATTCAATTTTTAAAATTAAGAATTGCTGATAAAATAGGAATTCCACATCATGAAATTGATAGTAAAATAGAAGCTATTATTAGTTATGCTTTTGAAAATTTTATTAGAAATGGTTATGTTTTTCATGCTGGAAATAGTAAGGCAATAGAAAATAATATGAAATATGGTCTTGGTTTTTCACAGTCTTCAAAAGAAGATAAGATGGAACTTATGCATATTGCTTCAATTTATAATAAATATGGTAATGATAAACCTTTAGGTTGGGGAACGTTAGATATTAAAAATGGAAAAAACGGTTGGTTTTACGATAGTACCCCACACAACATGTTATATTATTCTAGTTCCCCTGAATGGTTTGGGTAATTTTGTGGAGAAAACCATTGCTATGCATGGGGATTAGTACCAGAAGAAAATAGACATGGTTATGAAAACAAAGATTATGATACCTGTCTTTTAACAATAACAAAATTGATTGAAAAAAATAACATGAGTGAAGAAGATAGAAAAGAAATTTTGGATTTTTTTAATAAATGTTGGAATAAATTTGGCAATACAGAACCTTATTTAGCATTTGTACCAATTAGTTCGTTGGAAGATAATGATGATATAAATAGAATGAAAAGTTTCTATTTTCCATCAATGAGTGATAATTCCCTTTATTCAAATGAAAATTATATATTTTCTGATATAGTTAAGGGTGGTAGTAGGTTAATGGGAAATAATATCTGTTGTGATAAAGTTGTTAATCCTGAAGTCTTATCATGTGTTAATTTGTCATCTATATTACCTAGATTTAGAGTGAGCGAAGCTTCAAAACAAAGAGAAATGACGATACAGGATTGTATAAGAAAACTAAATGATTTAGATATGGAATTTTTATTAAAAGCTCAGGAAATGCTTAGTCAGTTTCCATCTAGAAGCAATGGAAGGAGTTTATAGCATGAATAGAGAAAGAAAAATATATACAGAAGTCTATATGACATTAACTAGACTTAACAAAGATTTAATTGATAAAATACCAGAAGAATTAAAACAAACAATTATTAGTAAAGCAGATACGAGTTATCCTTATAAAATAAATGAGCTACTACCAGAATCTAAAGCATTAATAGCATCAATAATGGAGAAGTACTTAAATGAATAATAATAAATAAAAATTCATCCTATAAAATCTGAAAAAATTAGATAATAGGATGATTTTTTAATGCTTTAATATATCATAATATAAAGATTTATTTAATGATAATCCTTTATATCAACCTACAAAGTAGGATGAATTTTGCAAGTGCAAAATCAGAATTGTGTACATGCGATTCCTTATAAAATAAGGACTAAATCGTGTATGATACACAATCTTCTTATCCTGCTATTTCATAATTTAGTTAATTATGAAATGCTTTAGGATGATAGATAAATTTTTCTATAATTTATGACTTGACTCCTTTAATTATTGGAGCTACTATGCATCATGAAAAGGAGATGATGTTTATGGATATAATGGAGGTTTATGATAGTAAGTAATATTGTTAGGTATGTTTTAAACATATCAAATAATATTACTAAAACAATTCTTATTGCCATAGAATTTATTGGAGGTATTAAACTCTATGGCTAAATACAATGTTAATTTAAAATTTAAAGATGAGGGGAAGTCTTTAAATGAAATAATAACTGAAGTATTAAAAATTGAAATAAAAAAGCAATTTATGATGACTTGCAATAATTTGAAAGTAGAGCTACCATGTAATCATACTCATTATTCCCAAAATGGAAGGAGTTATAATTGATGGTAGGGAATAATAGTTTTAAAGTAGGAATATATATAAGATTATCAAGAGATGATTTAACAAAAGAGTCTGATAGTATTGTTAGCCAAAGAAGTTTACTAAATCAATACATATGCGAGAATAATTATAATCTAGTAGATGAATATGTAGATGATGGGTTTACTGGAACAAATTTTGAAAGACCATCATTTAAAAGAATGATTAAAGATATTGAATCTGGAAAAATTAATATGATTATCACTAAAGATATGTCTAGATTAGGCAGAGATTATATTGGTACAGGAGAGTTAATTGAAAAGTATTTTCCAAATAAAAATGTTAGGTATATTGCTATTAATGATGGTATTGATACATTTATAGATAACACTAATAATGATATAGCACCATTTAAAGCCATAATGAATGATATGTATGCTAAAGATATTTCTAAAAAAGTTAAAACTAGTTTGCATTCCAGAATGAAAGAAGGACTATATGTTTCAGGTAGATGTCCATTTGGATATATGAAAGATCCTAATAATAAAAATCATTTAGTTATAAATAAAGAGCAAGCAGATACTGTTAAATTAATATTTGAGTTAGCATTGAAAGGAAATACATATCATTACATTGCCCAAGAACTTACCAAAAGAAAAATAAAAACACCAGCATCTTATTACAACTATGTATGGAATACAAAATGTATAAATACTAATTGTATATCACAAGAGTATGGTGTATGGGTAGATACTACTATAAAATCAATTTTAACTAACGGGATATATGTAGGAGATACAGTTCAAGGCAAGACAAAAAAGATTAATTACAAACTAAAAAAAGTAGTTAAAAATAAACCAAATGATTTTATAATAGTAGAAAATACACATGAGGCAATTATTGATAGAGATACTTTTAATTATGTACAAACACTTTTACCTAAAAATGTCAAAAGGCCAGAAAAGAAAAGATTTTACCTACTAGATGGACTTCTATATTGTGGAGATTGTAAACACAGAATAACAATCAGATATCAAAATAAAACAGGTAGAAGTTACACCACTTGTGATTATTATAGAGCTTATTCCAAATATCATGTGTGTACAACACATACAAACAATTATGAAAATCTAGAAAGAGTTATTTTAGATAACATTAAAGATGTATGTAAAGAGTACTTAGATAAAAGCAAAATAAAAGATTCAATTAGTAATATGGAATTTAAAGATAATTCTTTGAAGATTAAAAAACAAATGGAAAGTTTAGAACTTGCAAATAATAAATTAACAGAAAACTTGGATAAAAACTATATAAATATGTTAAAAGGCATTATTGATGAAGAGCAATACATAAGAGTAAGTGAAAATATTAAAACCGAGATAAGTAATAATAAAAAAAGTATTGATAATCTTCAAAATGAAAATAGTCAATCTAATAAAATAGACAAAAAACAAATAGAAAAATATATAAATGAATTTTTATCACTTGAAAATCCAACTAGAGAATTAATAATTAATTTAGTTGAAAAAATTTATATCTATCAAGATAAACAGGTAGATATTATATTTACATTTAAAAATGTTACATAAAAATTGTATCTGGAGATACTTTATATTCTATAGCAAAAGAATTTAACACTACTATTGATAAAATTAAATCTCAAAATAGTTTTACAAACAATAATTTAACAATTGGCCAAGTATTAGAAATTCCTACTATAACTTCTATTACTAAACCATCTGCAACAACTACTTATACTGTTAAACCTGGCGATACTTTATATTCTTTAGCAAGAGAGTTTAATACTACTGTAAATAATTTAAAAACTTTAAATAATCTTACTACTAATAATTTAGCAGTTGGGGAAGTAATTATTACTAATTAATTATTGCTAAAGTTTGTAAATCTTCTTTTTTTAAATAGGTAGATTTATTATAAATTATTTGAATATTATCTTTTTATTTAATGGTTTAATTTTTTAGTAAATTTTAAAATATAATAAAAATCACATCTGAAATGAACTGAACCCCAAAAGTTGGACAGTTTATAAATAGTTTCTAATTAGAGGATTGTAACCTATAATTTACAGGTGAC
>CAKOUR010000019.1 GCA_934120635.1 uncultured Bacilli bacterium
TCAAATGATAGGTTATCAATTGCTTTTGTAAGACTAGATTTATTGCCATAATATTTTTCAATTTTATCAATTTTTAAAATATTTTCCATATAATTTCTCCTTCCATAAATAATAATAAATTAAAAATATTATTTTGTCGTTCGTTCAATATTACAAAACATTACAATTTTGTAATATTACTTTAAAACTTCATAATATTTGTCTTTTACAAATGTTATATATACTCGTGTATATTCATTTTCTTTTGATTCAATATTTATTTTATGCCCTAGTTTACTACACATATTTTTAGCAATAAATAATCCCATACCAGTTGATTTACTTGTATTCCTTCCATTTTCTCCTGTAAAGGACTTATCAAATACTTGCTTTAAATCAGAAGCTTTTATTCCTATGCCATTATCTTCAATTATAAGTGTAGTTTTATATTTTTCATCTCTTACAGATATTTTGATGTAAGAATTATTAATATCTCTTTTATATTTAATACAATTATTAATAATTTGACCTAATATAAATTCTAACCATTTAGAATCGGTTAAGACTTTAACATTAACATTTTCAACATTATAATCAACTTTATTTTCTAGTAGGTCATCCATGTTTTTAAGACCTACATTTTTTATTACTTTTGATAATTCTGTATCTTTTATCAAATAATCTTTTTCTGCATTCTCACTTCTTGCATAATATAATACTTGCTCTACATAATTCTCTAATCGTTTTAGTTGTGATTTTGTCTTTTTATCAAATTTATCTTTATGATTATTACTAATCAATATTAAAGTTGCTAATGGAATTTTTACTTCATGGATCCACATTTCTATATAGTTTTTAAAGTCATCCCATTGTTCTTCTATTCTCTTAACATTTTCACTCATTGATTTATTAATTTCATAGAGTGCTTGATACAATAATTTGCCTTCATAAAATACTGGTTTATCAAGAGTTTCTAATACTAAATAACCTTTATCTAATGCCTCAATATTAGAAATTAATTCTGTATAAAATTTTTTCTTTCTTAAATAATCAATTAATAAAAGCGATAAACTCCAAATAATTAATACAAATGTTGTGGCAATTATTACACCATTATCAATTTTAAAAGCAAAGAATATAAGCAATATGATACCAATACTAATTAGTGATAGAAGAAGTGCATAAATTTTATCTTTTAAATATCTACAAAATTTCATAATAAAATATAACCCATTCCTTTTCTAGTATCTATTGCATCTTCATAGCCAACACTTTTTAATTTTGCTCTTAATCTACTTATATTTACAGTTAAAGCATTATCATTGATAAACTCATCATTGTTCCATAAATCTGTCATCAGTTCATCTCTAGTAACAATTTTATTTTGATGATTAAGTAAAAAACAAAATATTATCATCTCATTTTTAGTTAAAATAATTTCTGCATCTTCTTTTTTTATAATTCCTTTTTGAACATTTATTTTTAAATCTTTATATGAAAGAACATTTGATTTTGCATTTGTTCTTTTTAATACTGCCCCAATTCTTAGAAGAAGTATATTAGGATTATATGGTTTAGTTATATAATCATCTGCTCCATAAGAAATAGATAATGCCTCATCAATTTCAGAATTTCTACTAGTTACCATTATTACAGGAATATTAGATGTTTTTCTTAGATCTTGTAGTAATATTTCACCATTTATATAAGGTATGTTTATATCTAGTAATATTAAATCTGGTGAAGATTCAATTATTTCATTTAAGGAATTTTTAAAGTTTCTTAAAATGATAGGTTTATAATTATTATTTTCTAAAAGTTCTGATAACTCGTTACATATTGCATTATCATCTTCAATAATCATAATTTTTTTCATATATTTCACCACATTTCTTATAAATTATTATATCACGAATAAGGTAGATCTTACCTTACAGTTTTGTAATATAAAAAAGGAATTATTATTTTAATGATTCTTTCCTACGTTATGTATTTATTCATCAATAACTTAGAAAAAGTCTTAATTAGAAATAAAACTAATTAAGACTTTTTTCTTCTTTTCACCTCTTCATTTTGAGTTGCCTTCCATATATTTTCAATTCCAAAGTACTTTAATACTTGAGAGAGTGTAAAGTATTCCAAATGAGTAGTTATATTAAACATTTTAGGTAATATTATTTCTAAGTCTTGTTCTAATAAAATATCTGCTATATGATTTCCAATTAAATATTGATAAATTTCTATAATCGTATTCCCTTTCTGATATAAAAGTTTAACATCTTCATCAATATTCTTTTTTACTATTTCCTCATAGTTAAATTTTTTATTTTGAAGATATTCTATTAATTTAACTATTTCTTGATTATCAGTAGTGTAATTAGTAAGTTTTTCTTCAATACTTGTTTCAATATTTAATCTCTTTTTTTGCTCTTCTACTTTATTTTCTAACGTAATTACCTCTCCATTATTATATTTTTGAATATCAATGAAAATATTATAAAATGGCATAACAATTAAGAAATTATTTTGATTTCTAAAACTAGCAATACTTTCTACAATCGATTTAGGATAACCAATTTCTATTAAGTATTTTGCAGCTAATTTTTCAAAAAAGATAGCCGGAAATTCTGCAATTCCCTTTAAACAATCTTCTTTACCTAAGGTATATTTGTAAGACATAGATACATAGTGAGAAAACTCATGAACTAAAGTAATAAAGCTATCAATAAATCCATCACTATTAACATTAATTTTAACCCGATTATCCTGCATATCCAAGTAACAGCATGAAACTTTATCACTATCCTTTGTCATTCCACGATTTTCTTTTAATTGAATATATAAATCACACCAGCTTTGTGGAGCCCCTATCCTATTTAAAAAGTCAAGAAAAATTTTCTCTTCCTCATCCTTCTTCTTTAAAGGCAAATCATCTTTGTTATTTATTTTAGCAAGATCAATTAATACTTTAGAAAAAATTTCTTCAAAATTATCAAAAAAAATAAAATCCTGTTGATTTAAACTATTTGTAATTATTTTTAAATAATGATTATAAGTAGAAAATCTACTTTTATCTTTTAACCAATTTTCCAATTCTAATTTATTATCATGCGTTTTTAAAAACTGAAAAAAAGTATTCCAGTCTTTGTTTTCCATATAATACTTTGTTGCAATATAAGTAAAAACACTATCATTATTCAATAAACTTTCTTCTTTATTTATTAAAGCAATATATAATTTAAAAAGTAACTCTCCCTTTTTTACAACGGACATAAAGTACTTATTATTTAATAATGATTTTATTTGTTCTTGAAAGAAAGCATCAAAATCTTCAATAAAAATTGTATTTTCTTTATCAATATGAACTAAAGATAAATTTTTTTCTTGATAACTATTTAAAAGTGTTGGATTTAATTTTATAGTATTTTCAATTTCTTCAATATTTTTATTTTTAACTGTATCATATATTAATGTAATATCATTAATCTTTTTTTCTTTTATCATAGTCTTTTCTCCTTTTTGTGGGTAGTATTATAACATTTATTTATTGATTTTACTATATTTTTTCTAGATAAATATATTTTCAAATTATTAGATTTAAAATACAATAATAAAAAGTTATTATAAAAAATATATTTCATAACAAAAAGAATAAATAAGTATTTTAAACATAAAAAATAACTTTCTCTTTATTCCTATTTTATAAAAACTATTTTTAAATAATCTCCCTATTCCTAATAGTATAGATTACCTTTTAAATAACCATCACTTAACCTAATATTTCTTTTTCTTAACAAAAATAAAAACATCATCCCTTACCTTTAAGAAATGATGTAATTTATAACTTACCCAAATTTAAAATTCATTAGTAATATCTTTAATTTTTTGATTAATCCATCCCTCTAAATGATCCTCTAAAGGTTGAAAACCGCTCTTAGTCTCAGACATTCTCTTTAACTTAACGCCACTCTTTTTATAATCAATATCCTTAATACTAAGTTTTATTTTCTTATCATGATCATCAACTTGAATCACCTCAGCATAAATATTATCACCAACACTTACAAAATCATGAACATCTTTAACATATCCATAAGATATCTCCGAAATATGAATTAATCCCTTATAATCATCATCAGATAATGAAGCAAAAGCCCCATATTTCTGTATTCCAGTAATTTTCACTTGAATAATATCCTTTTGATTTACCTTTGGCAAAGTACCACCACCATTCGGTTAATATTATATCATTTTTTCACCTATTTTTAAAACGAATTATAACTAACTTTCTAATTCAGCCAACTTTTTCTTTTCCTCAGCTAATTTTTGTCTATCCATATCAACAATATTTTGAGGTGCTTTCTTTACATAATTTTCATTACTAAGTAACTTCTCTCTTCTAGCAATTGATGCTCTTAATACCTCAATTTGCTTCATTTCTAATAACTTATCAGCCTCACTCATTGCCTTTTCAAAGAAAATTTGTGCTTTCACACGCTTAGAAAATACTTTATAAGCTTTCATTCCAAGAGGTTCAGTAACTAGATTATCTTGAAGCTTTAACATCTTAATGATTAACTCATTATCATCTGTAGTATCAAACATAACCTTCATCTCTTTAGTCATATTATTCTCTGCTTTAACATTTCTAAAATTCTTAATAAACTCAACCTCATCATCAACAATTCTCTCCTCTTCAGGGAAAACATATTTCTTTGTAGATTTTGGATATTTAGAAATCATAATTGATTCTACTTCTTTAACAGGTAACATTTGATAAATTTCTTCTGTTACATAAGGCATAAATGGATGAAGTAATTTCAAAATTCCCGTTAAAACATAACACAAAGTAGACTTTGTTGAAACATCATCAATAGAATATTTAGCCATTTCAATATAATAATCACAAAAATAATTCCAAGTAAAATCATAAATAGCACTAGAAGCATTATTAAATTCATAGCGATCCATAAATTTCTTTGTCGTAGAAATTGTTTTTTCATACTTTGTCAATATCCATTTATCCTCTGGTTTTAAATCATCTAAACAAATTTCTGACAAATCCTCAATATTCATCAAAACAAAACGAGAAGCATTCCAAATCTTATTAATATAATTCCAAGTTGCTTTAATTTTATCTTCATCAAAACGCATATCTGTTCCACTCGCTACATCAGTTGCCAAATAATATCTTAAAGCATCAGCCCCATATAAAGCAATCATATCAAAAGGATCAATACCATTACCTAAACTTTTACTAAATTTTCTTCCTTGTTTATCACGAATTAACCCATGAATTAAACAATCCTTAAATGGACGACGACCTAATAATTCTTCTCCTTGAAAAGTCATTCTATTTACCCAAAATGGAATAATATCATAACCAGTAACTAAACAATTATTTGGATAATATCTCTTTAAACTTTCCGTTTCATTAGGCCATCCCAAAGTTGCAAAAGGCCATAAAGCACTAGAAAACCAAGTATCTAAAACATCTTCATCTTGAACCCATCCTTCTCCCTTCGGAGGATTCATTCCAACATAAACTTCATCATCCTTATACCAAGCAGGAATCCGATGTCCCCACCAAAGTTGCCTAGAAATACACCAATCATAAGTAATCTCCATCCAATGATTCATTGTCTTTTCATACCTCTTTGGTACAAAATGAACTTTTGTATCAGTATTTTTTTGATTATCTAACACCTTATCAGCCAAAGGTCTCATCTTTACAAACCATTGTTTTTTAATCATCGGCTCTACTAAAGCACCAGTTCTCTCAGAATGACCAACTTCATGAACAATAGGCTCCACAGAAAGTAAAAGATCTTGTTCCTTTAAATCTTGAACAACACGCTCTCTAGCTTCTTCCCTAGATAATCCTTGATATTTACCACAATTCTCATTCATTGTAGCATCA
This sequence comes from uncultured Bacilli bacterium, assembly GCA_934120635.1. Lineage (GTDB taxonomy): Bacteria > Bacillota_I > Bacilli_A > RF39 > UBA660 > RUG11198. Next base: position 5,900 of record CAKOUR010000019.1, read on the forward strand.
TCATTCATAATAACAATTCTTTCCAAATCATGACGAAGACCAACTTCAAAATCATTAGGATCAGAAGCAGGCGTAATCTTTACTGCTCCTGTCCCCTTCTCCATATCCGCATGTTCATCAGTAATAACAGGAATCTTTCTTCCAACTAAAGGCAAAATAACATTCTTTCCAATAAAATCTTGATATCTAGGATCCTTCTCATTAACAGCAACAGCAGTATCTCCAAATAAAGTCTCAGGTCTAGTTGTCGCAACATCAATATACTTATTACTATTCTCCAATAAGTATTTTAAATGATAAAAAGCACTCTTTTCTTCCCCATAAATAACTTCTTCATTAGAAAGAGCAGTCTTCGCAACAGGATCCCAATTAATAATCTTTTCTCCACGATAAATTAACCCTTTATGATAATAATCAACAAAAACACGTTTTACAGCTTCCTCCAAGCCCTGATCCAAAGTAAATCTCTCCATAGAATAATCCAGAGAAATCCCTAACTTTGCCCACTGACTCCTAATAATATCAGCATGCTCATTAGTCCAGTTCCAACACTCTTCCAAAAATTTCTCTCTACCAACACTATATTTATCTAATCCTTTATCCTTTAATCTTTTTACTACCTTAGCCTCTGTAGCAATTGCTGCATGATCCATACCAGGTAACCACAAAGCATCATAACCTTCCATACGCTTATATCGAATAATCGCATCTTGTATCGTAACATTCCATGCATGACCTAAATGCAATTTTCCAGTAACATTAGGAGGAGGCAACACAATACAATAAGGCTTCTTTGACTGATCACCAGACTTAAAATACCCTTTCTTTAACCAATATTCATACTTATCCTTCTCAACTTCTTTAAAATCATACTTCTTATCTAACATAATCTCACCTCTTCTATTTATTAAAAATACTGACTACTTTCTTTACTTTCTAAACATATATTCATAAATAACTCTCAAACATTCCTTAATGATATTTTTTCATTTCTCCTATAACAAAACTTTTTAATTGTTCAATCTCTTCTATCTCTCCATAAAGTTCTAAAAGTTGAAATTTACAAGTAATAATATTTTTATTCTCAAGATATCGATAAGAATAAGAAAAATTAAAATCAAAAATCCAAGAAATTTGTTTTAATATTACATCAGTATCAGACTGAATTAAATAATTAGAACATACTTGTTTCTGATAAATACTATCAAGTAACTCCTTTTTTAAAATAATTTTTTCATCATTCATTACCAATTCTTGTGTTTCTAAAATATCTAATTTATCAGCATCTCTTATAATATTTACAAAAAGCATTGTTTTATCATCCAATTTTGGTACCATCATTTTATTATGATACTTTACTGTATTCAAAATAATTTCTTGATACTTTTCAAACTTAGTTAACTTTTGTATCAAATGCTCTTCTTTCAAAATTATTACCCCATAATCTCCATGATCAATAGATTCAAAATCCTTATAAGTATTATATTTCTCCCATTGATAAAATCTAGCAATATCATGAAATAAACCACAAATCAAAACTAAATCTTTTTCTAAAGAATTTAAATTCAAAGACTGCGCTATCTCGCCAGCTCTTTCCATAACCCGAAAACTATGATGATACTTTCTCATAATATTCAAATCTGTTAAATCATAATTTTTAACATAATTATTAAATAGTTTTAAAAACTCTTCCATCTTACCTCCTTCCTTTATTTTTCAAACAACACAAAAAGTCCATCCCAATAAAAAGGATGAACTTATGCCCACGGTACCACCTTTATTCATATGTAAATATATGCACCTCAATACTTTAACGCAGTAATACGGAATTTCTTACTAAAATTTCAGAAAATATGCTCCCAAGCTACCTTCCATAATTTCAACTATTAGTTTGCACCAACCACTAACTCTCTTTTAATTAAAATTATATACTCCTCTTGCTCAACGCATCTAAAAAAAGTATAGCAAAAAAAACTATCTTTGACAATTACTTTTTTTACATTAACCCATAATTTTTCTATCAATATAAACATTTAAAGCAGAGGCAATCTGATAAAAAAAGCGATTAATATTCTTATTGCCAATTTTTAAAGCACCAACCAACTTATTTACCGATCCTTCTTCCTTAAGTAAAGTATAACTATAAGAATAATTCATACCAAAAATCAAAGACATCACTTCTAAAATCTTATCAGCATCATTATCACTAACCTTAGCATTAACCACCTTAAACTGTTTAAAATCATTATAAGCTAAAGCATTAGGAAAATTATCAATATACATATCCATATAAGGATAATTCGTAATCATTCGAAAAGTCTCAACCACATGAGCATCTTTTAAAACCATACAAAAATGAAGTATTTTTTGATTAAAACCTTGAGGTAATCCATTCTTATTTTGACAATAAATAGCAATCTTAATTGCATCATCGTAGCGAGTATCTTCAGTAATTTTACGCATTAAATTATCTTTATCAAACAAAATATCAATACTCACCTTTGATTTATCCATACTATCATCAACCACTATACAATTCTTAAATTTATTACTAAACATCCCAATATCATGAAAAAGCCCTATAAGTCCACAAACAACAATCTCTTCTTCAGAAAATATACCAATATTTGAAGCAATATCTTTACAAAGTTCCATCATCTTAATACTATGAAAATACATTGCTTTAACATTCCCTTTATTCATATCAAATTTCTTAATATACTGTTCAAATACTCTCATTATTTTTGTTTCTTTCATTATATCACTTCTCCATACTACCTATTCTAGAATCTAATATAAACTAAGTATATAATAGTTTTCTTCCTTTTTCAAGCATTTTAAAAAAAGAACTATTAAAAACATAAACAGTTTATAACAGTTCTTCATTCTTAATAATAAAAATATTACTATTCTTATAAAAAGCATAAAACACATCTTCTATTTTAACCCCTTTATTTTTTAAAATATCATATACCCATTTCTTATCTTTTCCCAAACACTTTAAAGTATCTTCTTGAATACTACTATCTAAAATAACAGGAAGTGGCAAACAACTCTTCTTTTTATCTTTAGGATAAGGAAATACAGATAATGTCCCATTATTCTCCAAAATAGCATATTCAACATCTTCAATCGAACGATACCCCTTTTCACGAAGTTGCACAGTCAAATCATCTAAATTATACTTTTGTTTTAACATTTCCTTATAATTAATATTACCCTCTTGAATAATAATAGAAGGATTACCATCTAAAAAAATCCGAAACTTAGGCTTTTTTAAAGTCAAGAATGCTAAAGAAACTTGTAAAACAAGTAAAGTCAAAATAGGAATAACCGAAACAAATATACTTTTATTAGAATCCTCTATACTAATTACAGCAAACTCAGCAATCAAAATAGATACAACTAAATCAATAATCCCAAGCTGTCCAACTTCTCTTTTTCCCATTACTCTATAAATAACAAAAATAAAAAAATAAAAAAACAATGTCCGAATAAAAATCAATAAAAAATCCATATCCATAATATCACCATTACTATTATGAATAAAATTCTATTTTTTTATACCAAACATAAAATTTAATGGAGGTATTTTAAATGAAAAAAATACTAATCAATACAGGTTATTTCTTTCTCTTACTTCTTATTTCTACTTTCTTTTTAACCATAATTGACTATTTTAGCTTATTTAATATGAAAATAATTAAAGGACTAAAACTACTAATCCCTATTCTATCTCTTGCACTAATCAGCTATAACCTAGGAAAGTCAGCGCAAAAGAAAGGATATATTGAAGGAATAAAACTTGGAACTATAATTATCATCATCTTTACTATTCTAATTCTATTATTAGATAAATACCAGTTAAAAACTTTACTCTTTAATGTAATTTTATTATTAACCTCAATGTTAAGTAGTATGATAGGAATTAATAAAAAGAAAAAAAATATATAAAAAAAAGAAATAACAACCATATTTCTTTTTTTACTTAAAATATTTTTTTAAAATATTATTAATCTTATTACCAAAAACACTCTTAATATTTCCATTCTTATAATTAATATAAATATAGATAAAGAAACTAACTATTCCATAAACCATCAAAATAGGAATTTGAATAAATCTCCCATGAAGATTAGTAGGAATAAACAACTTCATCAAATAAATACTCAAAATAAAACATCCCCATGAAATAATATATTTTGGTAATCGCTTAAAAGTTTGATCAAATCTAAATAAGTATTTTTTCTTCAAAATTCCCATAGAAGTAACAATAGATAAAGTATAACCAATCAACGCTGCCGTAATAGCCCCATAACTAACATTCATTCCTATCTTATCAAAAAATAACATCAAAGGAACATCCAAAATAGCATTCGTAACAAGACCAATCATCACAGTAGCAATAACCAATTTATATTTATTAATTCCCTGCAAAGTATTCACAATAATTGTATAAATACCACCAAAAAGAGCTGTATAAACAAAATACTGATAAACAATTGGCCCATAATAACTATTTCCATAAAATAATGTCCATACTGGCTTTACCAATAAAGATAAAAAGATAGTCATAGGAACAATTACCAATAAAACACACTGAATAGCCTTATTAAATTTATCATTCACATCATCCATATCATGCTTAGTAAAACTAGTAACAATATTAGGAATAAGAGAAGTAACAAGCCCAGTAGAAACAGCCAAAATAATATTATTTAACTTAATTCCCCAAGTCGTATAAACCCCAACAATAGAATCAACAACACTAGACTTCAAATGCAAAAGATCATTCATCGTCCGAGATAATAAAATCATATCTACTGTTGTATATAAATTATTCACTAAACTAATCATAATAAAAGGAATAGAATACATCAATATTTTCCTAATAATTTCCGAAGAAGAAATCACCACTTCATCATCTAAAACATTTTTAGGAAGTAAATTAGCTTTTTTAATCTTAATCTTTAAATAAATATAAGCCACAAGTCCTCCAAAAAAGGCAGCTGATACCGCAATTCCAACCCCAATCTTTAACGGAAGATGCAAAACCTTAAGAGACACATAAGTACCAACCAAAATAATAATTACCCGAACCACTTGCTCAATAACCTGGCTAATAGAATAAGGAGTAATATATTTATAGCCCTGAAGAAGTCCTTTAGTAACCCCTAAGAAAGGAACTACCAAAATAGCAAAAGAAACCATACGAATAACAAATCCAATATCTTGATAAGTATTTCCCTCCGTAGCCTTACCAATAATCAATTTACCAATCTGAGGGGCAAAAATAAATAAAATGAAAAAAATCAAGATAGAAATAACAGAAATCAATTTCAAAGAAACTTTATAAGTATTAGAAATCGCCTTCTTATATCCTAAAGCATTATACTCACTAGTAATCTTACTAATAGCAAAAGGAAATCCAGCACTAGATATACTTAAAAACAATTGATAAATAGTATATCCATATCCATATAAAGCACCACCTTGCTCTCCAATAATTGCATTAAGAGGAATAACATAAATAATCCCAATAACTTTTACCAAAAAAATTCCCATAGTAGCAACAATTGTACCTTCAATAAAACTATTTTTCTTCATTGCATTACTCTTCATCACATTACCTCACTCTAAATTTTTCTATTAAATTATACTATGAATACAAAAAATTAGCAAGAATAGAAAAAAAGAAGAAAGCTAAATCACTTTCTCCCAGCACCACTAAATTTACCTGATTTCTCTTTTTGATAACCATGCTTATTTTGAGTAACTACACCACCTAATTGATTACCAGAAACTTTAGCATTTTTAAGCCATATATCAATCTGTAACCTAAAAGCACTACAAACTCTCATATCATAATCAAGTAAGCATAATAACAAATCATCTCTTTGTAAATATCGTTGAATTGTACTAGTAGGAATTCCTGTCTTCTCTGATATTTCCTGAATCCTTCTACAAGTCTTCATCTCAACTAAAATAAGTGATAACTTCTCTAACATCACTATTTTCTGCTTAGCACCCAACATAAAAAATATCCCCCTTCAACATCTTTAAATCTATTATAAAAATTGTAAACTACCTTGTCAAGAAAAAACTAACGCCTTTGATGATGATTATACATTCTTTCTACCTCATCAACATCTAAATATTCCTCTTTATCTTCACCTAAATAAGCCAAATTATGAGAAATAGCCTCATAGTCCTCAAATAACATATGATTTTTCTCATAAAACTTTTTCTCAAATTCCTCTTCACATTCTTGAATAGACTTAACTGTCTTTTTTTTCTTGTTACTATCACTAACATTTCTTTTAAAAATAATAAAATTCCTATTTTCCTTTTTATGTTGATTTTTATTTCTCAAAATATACCAATAACGAAATGTTTTATAATTAGAAAATTCATCCATAATCATTTGATAATCATTATTCATCACCTGAATATCATCATAATCCGTTTCTAAATAGCGATGAACTAAATATGAAAATTGATTAGAATAAGGATATATTTGATCAAATAAAGAAATATTCCTAGTATTTAATATACCAATCAAAAACTGTCTTTCCTGTTGATAAAGTTCACTATCCCCTCTTATAGATAAAGCTTTACATTTCTTATCCATAGCCCGATAACTAACTTCTTTCATTCCCAAAACAGCTTCCAAATAATTCTTATCATCAACAATTACTCTATAGTAATTAGGAGTAGCATCTTTATTTTTCAAACATTTAATTGAAAGTTGATTTCTTCGACTAATCCCAAGTTCACTCTCCATCAAAGAAAATAACTCTAATAAAGAATGACTAGAAGTAAATACATCAATAGTATTTAACTTATCTAAATTCACACCAGCCAAATTCTTTATTATTGCCTCATCATAAAAATTTCTTCCATCAAAATAGCTTGCTACTAAATAATACTTAGACATAAATATCACCAAAATTAATATAACATAAAATATTTTTACTGTAAATATACCTTTTAAGAAAAGAAAATATCTGATAAAATAAATATAGGTGATTAAATTGAATATTAAATATAAAATAATTACATTAACAGAAGAAAATATAGACTTATTAGAAAAAATTCGCTTTAATGCTTACAATATAAATGAAGAAAAAATGCCACATAAAAAAAGTTTTTACATCAATGACCTAAAATCAGGTAAATATTTAGTTATCGGTGCTTTTCTTGAAGAAATATTAGTTGCTGCATGTTACACAAAAAATACTTATCATTCACTCTATATTGATCAATTATTTGTACTAAAAAAATATCAAAAAACTCCCTTACATATAGGAAGTAATCTATTAAAATATATCTTAGATAATCATAAAATAATAGAAGATTATTTTCAAGAAAAATTCCATTATAGCTATCTAGATGATTATCGTGGAACAAAAGATTTTTATCAAAATTTAGGATACATTGAAAAAGAAAATTTAATGAAAAAACACTTATAAATTTTTATTCTGAAAGTAAAGTAGATAAACCAACAATCTCATATCCTTTTCCTTCAATATAATCAATAACTAAAGGTAATTCTGTCATTCCCGCATTATTTGAGGAAAGAAAAATAATACTACCACTTTCTAATTTATGTTTAATATTTCTATAAGGATTATTTTCTAAAATAATCGTAGGAAATATCGTATATAAATTATTTTTGCTACAAAGAGCTAAAGTTTTAGAAGACATATCAGAAGAAAAACAATAAATAGCCTCATTATTACTAATCCTACTAATTAAATTATTAGAAAATAATATTGTATCAGGAGAATAAATGCCATTAGACCCATAACTATAAAATTCATGATGAGATTTATCTTTAATCACAGTAGAATTACTAATCAAATAAGAATAATCCACAAAAAAATTACCAATAACATTCTTATTATTTAATATTTTATCTACCTGTTCTAAATATCTACTACTATCAATAGAAAAAACTAAACTAACCATATTCTTATTTTTATTCCCCGAAATAATAAATTTATCTTGATAATCTTCTAGTCTAATTTTAGGTTTTATTTCATCAAATACAAACAATTTCTCATTATAAATTCCCTGTTCTTTCATTTTCTTATAACTACTATCAACATCTACTTCTCTCCCTTTTATTCCAGGAATAATTGTATTTCCAGAAACAATCGCATCAATTGGTTTCACATAATAACGATCTTTTTCTTCTTTAATTTTAATCATCACTTCATCTTCTTCTCGAATAACCTCAATTACTTTATCAGTATAAAAAAAACTAAACCCAATCAAAACAAGTAAACCAAGCAATTTCACTATACTTTTCATCCATATCCACCTACTAAACTATATGTAAAAAAAAATTATTTAGTATTTAAAACACAATTATTCTCATAAAAACTAAAGTAACAATCCTTGCCTATAATTAAATGATCTACTAAATAAATCGCATGCATATTTCCTATCTCATTTAAATTTTTAGTCAAATTAATATCTTCCTTACTAGGTGTTGGGTCTCCAGAAGGATGATTATGAATACAAATAATAAAAGATGCCGAAATTAAATAAGCATTCTTAAAAATCTCTCTTGGATGAGCAATTGAATAATTAATACTTCCTACAAAAAGTTTCTTTTTATCAAGATATTTCTTTTTATTATCTAAATATAGAACATAAAATTCCTCTTGCTTTTTATCCATAAACAAATCATGAAAATAACCAATAATATTACTAGGACTAGCACAATTTAAAATATCTGGTAAAGTAACTTTCTCTTGAATTCTTTTAGATAATTCAATCAACGCAAGAATTTCAATTGCCTTAACCTGTCCAATTCCTTCAATTTGAATTAATTTCTGATAAGTCATATTCTTTAAATTTCTAACTCCACCACTTTGACTTAAAAGTTCAAATGCTAACTCTTTTACCGAAAACTTCCGAGTTCCTGTTTTTAATAAAATCATTACTAATTCTTCATTACTTAAAACCCCAGCCCCATAAAGATATAACCTCTCTCTTGGCTTTTCCTCATCAGGTAAATTCTTAAACTTCATCAATATCCTCCTTTATAACAAAAATACTAAATCAGTACTTTCTATACTAATAATCCCCTTACTATTAATATTCTAGATTTCTCACTAAAAATCCTTCTAAAAGAAGAAGAAAACAAAAAAAGTATGCTATAATATTCATGTAAAAAAGCAAAACAAAGGAAGTGAAAATATGAAAAAAGTACTATTTGCAACAGAAAATGAAAGTAAAAAGAAAAGATTCGAAAGAGAATTACAAAAAAGAAATATAGAAATAATAACCTTAAATGATCTAGAAAAAAAACTTGAAATAGAAGAAAATGGAAAAAATGCCATCGATAATGCCCTAATAAAAGCAAGAGCCTATGCCAAAATTTCTCCCTACCCTGTTTTTGCTATGGATGATAACCTATATATAGAAGATATTCCAGAAGAAAAACAGCCAGGTATGTTTGTTAGAAGAATAAATGGAAAAAGATTAAATGATGAAGAAATGATTAAATACTACGCCAATTTAGCCCATACTTATGGAAAAGACGGAAAACTAACATGCAAATGGGTATATGGAATTGCTGTTATCAATCACAATACTGAATCCACCTACTCCTGGAGTAAAGAAGATTTTTATATTGTAGATAAACCATCTAACAAAATTAATCCCGGATATCCTCTAAACACAATATCTATAAATAAAAAATTAAACAAGTATTTTACCGAAATAACAGAAGAAGAGAAAAAAATGATAAAAGAAAATGAACTTGATGTTATAGAATTCATATATAAAAATCTATAAAATATAAAAACATGTAGCAATTATCGCTACTTTTTTACTAATTATAAAAAATAGAAAGAGATTACGATGGAATATAACAACCCTAACATAAAAAAAGAAAAAGTTATTAACAAAGACACTACTAATTACTATGAATTTTTTAATACAATTAATTTAAAAAATATGACTTACTTAAATAAAGGATCCTGTGCAAAAATATATTATAACAAAAGAATAATATTAAAAAAATATTACTCTGAAACACCAATAAATTTAAGAATAAAAGAAAATATCTTTAACATCTTAAAAGATATAAATAATAGAAATTTTATAGAACTATATGATATTTATAGTACTTATAAAGAAAACTTAAATCAACAATCTATAACTTCTGCATACACTGCTAAATATTATAAAGATAATTCAATAAATCCCATTTTAGAGAATAAAAACTATCTATTAGAAAATTTCAATAACCTAGAAAAACTATTTGATATATTTACAAACAATATGATATGTACTAGTGATATAAAAAAAGATAATTCAATATTAGAAAAAAATAATATTATAATTATAGATCCAGACTTATTCTATATAATAAATTCAACAAAAACTTTTTTAAGAAAAACTAACAAAATAAAATTATTATACTTATTTAATAGCATAATTATAAACTCTATTGATGATGACTTAGATTATCCAAGAAAAATACGTATACTTCATAATTTATTATCAGATATCATAATAACAGACAAAACTAATATAACCTATGAACTATCAAAAAAATTACAATACATAAAAAAGCCAATCGATATTTTTAAAAAATAAAAATGAAGCCATAAAATACTCCTTAATATCTAATCAATTTATATACAATTATCAAAAAAGTCCAATATATTACTATAAACAATCATATAATCTTCTTCATTAAGAAGCTCATGCCTTAAATTAGCATATAGTTTGCTATTAACATCAGCACAACCAATACTCTTTAAAAATAACCTTAAATCATCAAAAAATTCACTACTACCAATTAAAGGATCATCACTACCAACTATCATAAGTATTTTTAAATCTTTATTATCACAATTAAATAAATTCTTTTTAAAAGATCTTATTTGCAACTTATATAAATTAATAAAACCACCACTAGAAGATTTAATAGATTCATAACACATAAAAATATCTCCAAAGAAATTACCATAACCATATATATTATATTATAAACATAACCATATATATATTATATTATAAACATAACCATATATATATTATATTATAAAATACTTATAAATAGATACCCCAAAATAAATAGCACACGAATAAAAAACATGCTATAATCTTAATTAGAGGTGAATCATGAAAAAGAAAATTTTAAGTAATACATATTTAAATGAAGCTCAAAAATATCAAATTAAATTTTATCTAGATGAAGAAGATAAATATATCATCGTCAAAAAATTAATAAAATTAAGCAAACCATTTATTATTAAAAATAATGTTATCGCAATGGATGATGGATATTATGTAATAGAATTCATCCCTAAAAACAAAAATTATGCACTACGCCTATTTTTAAATGATAAAAAAGAAGTTATTGAATATTATTTTGATATTATAAAAGAAAGCGGCATTGATAAAGAACTAAAAATCCCATATTTTATTGACCTATATCTTGATATCACCATTCAAAAGAATGGTGAAATAAATATCCTTGATGAAGAAGAATTAAATAATGCTCTAAAAAATAAAGATATAACCAAAGAAGATTATAAACTAGTTATAAAAGTAAAAGAACAACTATTAAAAGAAATTAAAGAAAAACAGAATGATTTAATTAATTTAGATTATATGAAATATTTAACTGATTTATAATAAAAGAATTATAAGATATAAATTATTATAAAAAATAAACATATACAATTTAATAAATAAATTTTAAATAATGAATAATGAAAATAAAATAAATATAAATTGATAAGTGGGAAGTCATGAAAAAACACTATTAAACTCTTGAAAATAAAGGAAAAAAATAAATGTGTAGAAGTTATGAAAAACAATGGAAAGTATGTGAATTATGCTAGATAAAAATTTTAAAGATATTATTAGTAATATTAAAGAAGAAATTATAAATACGCAAATTAAAACTATGCAAGAAGTCAATAGTAATTTAATTATGTTGTATTTTAAATTAGGAAAAATTGTTTCAGAAAA
>CAKOUR010000020.1 GCA_934120635.1 uncultured Bacilli bacterium
ATTGTAAGATATTTCATGTCCTTTACCTTTTTTTGATAGTCTTTTTTATCTGGAAATTCGTTTAATTTTTCATCTAATATTTTTCCCATATGAGGTTCTAAATTTTGATCTTTTGCTATTCCTCTTATTTCTCCGATTGTTGTTTTTCCATCCATTCGAATAGCAATTCTAGGATTTTTATACTCGTTATTTTTATCTTTTGTATAATAAATATAAAAGTCACCATTTTCTAATTGCTCTCTTGCAACTGTTTCTCCTGCTGTACACCATCCAGTATTTTTTCCTTGTAAAGATTCTAAAAGAGGGTGATAGTCACTTCCCTGTTCATATTTTATCCATATTCCTTCTGTTTCTTGTGATTTGTCTTGTTCAATTACTTTTTTTAAAAAATAGGTATATATTTTTTTAAAACTTTCTCCATTTGCTAATGCTTGTTCTTCTAAATTTGATAATTTATTTTCCCCAATTTGATGCATTAAAACATCATATATTTTTGCTAATACTTCTCTATTTAAATCTATATATGGAGCTGATGTATTTTTTGTTCTTTTTAGAAATTCTTTTTTTTCTTTATCAAAAACGCCTAGTTTTAACATTCCTTCAAATGCATAATTTTTAAACCACATGGGATACATCGCATCATCACTACAAAAGTATTCTATCCATTTATTTAATGAGTTTTTTTGTTCTGTTTGGATTTGAAATAACATTTCTTGTTTCATTTCTTTTGTTATATCTATATTTCCATATCCTTGTTCATGAGCAATTTTTTTCTGTAAATTTATGTATGATTCTGGAAGAGTTTTTATGACATATTTGTTATAATAAAATTGTTTTAAAATATTCATTTTATGTTTATTATCTTTTGCTTTATTGTGGTTTTTTTCTAACCTTTCCATATACTTTTTTATTTTTTCTTCTGGAGTATCACTTTTACTTGCCGTATGCATAACAATATCTTCATTGTGCATATTTTTATTTAGATGATTTAAGAAATCTTCACCATTTTGATATTTCATGGATAACTCCTCCTTCTTTTATTAATTTTATCATATTTTTTATGATATTGTTTAGATAGAATTTCTTTTTTTTCAATTGACATCACATTATACAAAAGGTATTTATATTACAAATAAACAATAATTTCAAAAGCAAAAAAATAAAATACTTCTTTAGTTTTTCCTAATATATAGGGAATTTTTTAAGAAGTATTTTTTGTTTAATTTATTTTTAAATCTTGATATTCTTGTGTTAATGTTTGATATTTTTCATTTCGTTTTGTATTGTCTACTTTTTCTAGAGAATACCAACCATTTTTAAACATTAATTCATAAGTTTCTCTTTGAAGATTTGCTATTTCTTTGAAAGTACTTAAATAGCTTTGATATATATGTTCATTACTTGCTTCTGTTAAGGCAATAGAATAATTTTTTTCTAATTCTTTTAATATTCCTAATAGACATGTTAAATAGTCTTTTTCATTCATCTCGATTCCTATTGGTACTTCTGTTTTAGGATTTGATATTTTATTATTATTCATTGGTACCTCCTTCATTTAGTAGTGATAATATTAAGTTTAAGTTGTTTTTAAAAAGGTTATAGCCTTTTGTTAGTGTTTCTTTTATTTCTTCGTTTTTAACTTGGTTTACAGCAATATTCATTTTTTTTAATGCACTATAATTCCAATTAAACATATCACTTAGATAATCTAAATCTTTTCCTGTAATTATCATAGGTGCTTCATTATAAATTTTATTTTCCATAAAAAAACTCCTTTCATTCTTATTATGAATCAAAGAAGTTTTTTTAAACTGTTTTCCACAAAAAAGTGAATTATTTCTTTTTTTCTTGATGATGATTACAAATATCTTTTAATTGACAATTACTACAACTTGGTTTTATTGCTTTACATTGATATCTTCCAAAGAAAATAAATTGATGATGAGTTTTAATCCAATTTTCTTTGGGTATTTTTCTCATGAGTGACTCTTCTACTTCTTTTACTGTATCTGTTTTTTTTGCTAATCCTAATCTTTTAGAAACTCTTTCCACGTGCGTATCTACAGCAATAGAAGGAACATGATAATATTCTGATAAGAAGACATTGGTTGTTTTTCTTCCTACTCCACTTAATGTTTCTAAATACTCTCGATTATTGGGAACAATTCCATTTTGTTCCTTTACTAATCGCGTAGCTATTTCTTTGACAAAAATACTTTTCTTTTTAAAGGTGCCTATTGGTCTTATAATATTTTCAATATCTTCTATTTTAGCATTTGCTAATTCTTCTAAAGTTGGATACTTTGAAAATAATATTTTTGTTACCATATTTACTCTTTTATCCGTTGTTTGGGCACTTAGAACAATTGCTATTAATAATTCGTAATCTTTATTATATTCTAATTCACAATGAGCATTAGGAAATAAGCCGTTCATATAATTTAAGATACAATTTGTCTTTTCTTTTTGTCTCATTATTCATCCTCCAACCAATTATAGTCATAGATTGGTTCTTTTGGTTTTATGGTCTTTCGATAATTTTTCTTTTCTTCTAAAATGTCTTTTTTACTTTTAATTCCTTTGGTACGCCAATTGAATAGAATTCTATCAATATACTTTAAGTTTCTAGCATTATTGTAAATAGCTTCTTTTAAGGCTTCTTTGATGAGTTCTTCACTATTTCCATCATGAAGCCATTCTTTTATTATTTCTACTTCCATAGGAGAAATAGTTCTTCCTAATTCTGTTTCAAATAAAGTAAATAGATCAGTATTTATTGTTGCATCATGATTTTTATCAATAATTATATTAAATAATTTGTTGTAAAGAAGGTCTAAATAAATATATTCTTCTTTTTTTCCAGAAGGGTTATTTTCTAGTTTAATTTCTAGGATTGCTTTTTCTGATAAATCATTTAAAATTTGCATTACTCTGTAAGTTTTCATTCCTATTTCTTCTGTAAAAAATCCAGGATCATAAATAATTTTATTTCCTTTATTTATAATACAAATTAAAATGACTAGTTCTTCTTCAGTAATATTTAATTTTGTGTAATATTTTAATAGTGCTTTTGGAATAATAATAGGTTGTTCTTTTAAAATGTCAGTTACTACTTCATTCATTTTATTTTCTCTCTAATGTTGTTTCTTTGATTAATTTGCCTGTTAAGGCATCATAATATTCATAAACTACTTTATCTTTTTTACGTATTGTTTTTTCATACATCAATTTGTTAGTTTTATATATAATAGGAAAATTATCTTCATTTTCTGCTAAATCGTTTATACTTTTTTTGTAAACTTCCTTATATTCATTGTTTAAAACATATACATCACTTTCAGTAGTAAAAATATAATAATTTCCATAGCGGTTTGAATAAGTAATTTCATCTTTAATGGAATAATTATCTTTAATACTTTTGGTGATATTGTTTAATTCATCTTGATTATGATTCGTAATAAAAGATATATATAGGATACCTATTATTAAAATAATTACTATAATTAAAATACTTCGAAGGACTTTTTTCATGGTATCATTCCCTTTCTTGTTAAAGATTATAACTTACTTTTGTTGTTTTGTTAAGTCTTTTTTGTAATGTTTTTATGGAAAATAATAGATAAAGAAAAGAGGATTTATTTATCTAGTTTTCTTGTAGTGTTTTTCTATGTAATGGGTTAAATCCTCTTTTGTATTATTTAATTCATTATTAATAATTTTTTTCTCAATATCATTCATGATTTCTTTAATATATATTCCTGGTCTTAGGTTTAATAAATTAGAAATATCTTGACCATTTATTTGAATATCTTTTTTGCTTTGTATTGGTAAGTTATGATATATTTTATTTAAGTGTGATATATCTTTTTGTTTAATTTGATATACAACAGTTGATATATATAATCCATATTGATATAAATTATATTTATCATTGATATCTTTTTTTAAAAGAGCTCTAATTTCTTTCATTTGTTCTTTTTCTACTTTAGTAAATGGATAAATATCATCTACGTCTAGTTGTGCCCAAATACCAATTAAATCATCACATAATGTTATTTTATTTAAATTTTTTAATTTTAGAGCATCTGCGATTGATAATTCTACTAATAATTCTACACCTCTTTTTCGATTAGGACTCATTAATATTTTATCTAATTCTTGTTTTTTTCTTTGATAAGATAATTTTTTCAAGAGATAAGCATATTCTTTTAAATAATGTTTTGTTTTTGTTTCTATATTAAAATTTAGGGTCGTGGCAAATCGAATTGCTCTTAAAATTCTTAAGGAATCTTCTTTTAAACGATATCTTGGATTACCTACTGTTTTGATTAATTTATTTTCTAAATCAGGCATTACTTTTAGGTAATCCTTCACCTTTCCTTCCTTATCTATACAAAAAGTATTTATTGTGAAATCTCTTCTTAATAAATCTTTTTTGATATTTTTGATGTATTTTATTTTTACTGGTAGGCGATTATCTTGATATTTTATTTCTTTTCTAAATGTTGTGATATCAAAATTAGTATTTTTATAAATAATATTAATTGAGCCATAGTTTGGACTTGATGTATTGGGAAATATTTCCATTATTTCTTTTGGTGTAGCACTGGTACAAATATCTATATCATTGCTTTTTATTCCTAATAATTTATCTCTTACAAAGCCACCTACTATGTAAGATTCATGATTATTTTCACTTAAAATACTTAATATTTTTAGTGCCTTTTCTTCAGTACTATCCATATTATTTTTTTCCTTTCTTTATTTATTTTATATTATAAATTCTTTATATCCTTATTAAATGAAGATATTACTCTTCATATCAAGTGTAACATAAAAAAATCATGACTTCTATAAAATCGTTGTTACTTTACAATAGAAAATTCTTGAATAGTCAATTTCTTATTTACAATAAAATGTAAATTATATTGTATCATTAGTTAAGTAATGGATAAGTGAATTTTTTTGATATAATGCAAATATAGGAGATATTTTATTTTTTTGGAAGAAGATTTATATAAATAAAGAATAGATTTAAGTATTTTATTTCTATACGAACAAATGTTTATCACTTATTTTAATGTATGTTATAATAATATTAGATTTTGAGGTGATATGAATGAAAAGAATTATCTTTCATATTGATGTAAATAATGCTTTTTTATCTTGGACAGCTGTTGAGAGGCTAAAAAATGGGGAAAAGGTGGATATTCGGAAACGCTACGCTGTAATTGGGGGAGATGAAGCAGCAAGGCGAGGAATTGTTACAGCTAAAAGTGATTTATGTAAAAAGTGTGGGGTTAAAACTGCTGATACTTTATATAGTGCTAGGAAGAAATGTCCCTATTTAGAAGTATATGCTGGAGATTTTAAAGTATTTCGAAAATATTCAGATTTAATGTATCAATACTTATTACGGTATACTAATGTTATTGAAAGGTATTCAATTGATGAGTGTTTTTTAGATTATACTGCTTCTTATCAATTATTTGGAGATCCTGTTAAAGTTGCTTACCAAATCAAAGATGATATTTACCGATTATTTGGTTTTACGGTTAATGTGGGGGTTGGTAATAATAAATTAGAGGCTAAGATGGCTTCTGATTTTGAAAAGCCTAATCGCGTTCACACTTTATTTGATGAAGAGATTTCCACAAAGATGTGGATTCTTCCTATTGATGATTTATTTATGTTGGGAAAATCTAGTGCTAAGGCTCTCCGAGAAATGGGAATTGAAACAATTGGGGAACTTGCTTGTTATGATGTAAATAGACTAATAAAGAGATTTAAAAGTCATGGTAAATTAATGTGGGAATTTGCTAATGGTATAGATAATAGTGAAGTTCATTATCAAGAAAGAGAGGCTAAAAGTATTTCTTGTTCTACTGTTTTACCCTATGATTATCGTAATCGTGAGGAATGTTTAAAAATACTTAGACAGCTTTCGATGGAAGTAGGAAGAAAGTTAAGATTAAAGAAGTTTTATGCTAAGAATGTGAGTATTTGGATTAAGTATAATAATTTTGTTAAAGAAAGTAAGCAAAAGAATTTAGAAAATGCTATTTATAATGATATGGATATCTTTCATATTGCTACTAGTTTGTTTGATTCTTTATGGGATAAAGATAATCTTATTAGGGGATTATGTGTTGGTGTTACAAATTTTTCTAGTGGTCATGATAGACAATTATCTTTGTTTGAAAGTAAGAATACTGTAGTTGAAGATTGTGATGAGAAAAATAATAAATTACAAGAAGCAATTGACAAAATAAGAGATAAATATGGTAATGATAAAATTATATTTGCCGATATGAAATCAGAAAAAAAGGAGAATGTTAATGCAAGAAAAACAAATAAAAAAGGCTATTGAAGAAAATAATAATATTATTTACCGTCAAGATTTTTTTGACGAAATCAAAAGTACTAGTTTACTAGAATTTCGTAAAAATATTAATTTCATCCAAGACTTATACCCTACTCTTTATTTAGAACAAAAAGTTGATCAATATTATGATGAACTATTAAGAAGTTATCATGAAAAAACTGGACTATTTTTAGAATATGAAAAATTATTAGAATTTGTCAAAAATAAAGATATTGATAGTTTGAAAAAATATAAAGATTATCATTATTTTGTTGATAGAAATATGATTCTAAAGTTATCGGATTGTATTTATCATCAAGATGGAGTTGAGGAAGCTTATTCCTATTTATTAAAAAATACTAAGGAAAAAATTAGTGAAATTGTTGTTGATGGATTATTTAAAGATAGTATTTATAATATATGGATTAATATTAAAGAAATTCTTAGATTTCATAAAAAACTTCAGGATAAAGAAAAAATTTTAAGTAAAGAAAAAATAGATTTCTATCAAAAAATTCTAAATATTGATGCCCTATCTAATTCTGATAAAATCAAATTATATAATGGATTAAAAGGAAAAAATATGGCCTTATTATTTTATCAAGATTGGTATAAAGTAAGAAAATATTCTTATCAAAAAATGAAAGAAAGTTTATTTAAGATAAAAAGAAAGGGAAACTTATTTTGCTATCAAAAAAGTTTAAAAGAAAAAGTCCCTATTTATGAATTAGATGGACAAGACTTTTTTATGTTAGTGAATTGTAGGGATGAATACAAAAGTACTGATATTGTTAGAAGATATTGTTATAGTTTAATTTCTCCTTATAATATGGAAGTATTTAATAATAAGAAATTCATTTATGGTTATAGTGATTTTTCTCTTGATGAAATTATGCATGTATTTGAGGACGATATAGCGTCTTCAGGTAATTTTAATACAAATTCTTTTACTACTAGTTTTGTTAATCGAATTATGATGCCAGAAGAAATTAGTTATTCTAAGGGATATAGTGAAATTCAGATGGTGAATAAAAGAGTTGATAGTGAATTAAAAAATTTTTATACTAGGCGTCCTAACTATTTAATAGTATTTGATACAATAGAAGAAAGGCATCTACAAGAGGCAAAAAGATTAAATATTCCTATTGTAGTTATTCCTATTTCTAAATATAGGAAACAAATAAAAGAAAGTGAAAAGAAATGTGAAACATTAGACATTCCAAAATTTAGTATTATTCAGGATACTTATACTAATGGGAATAGTATTGAAAAAGAAAAGAAATCAAGAAGATAATTTTTGGTTGGTTAAAAAATTTTTCCTAGTTTCTATTTTTTACTTTGATAATTGTTCTAAATAAGTATTGTTTGTACGGTTAAAAATTTATTGTTAGTAAATTATGATTTATTTATTTTTATTTTTGATATAATGGAAAGGAACTAAAAAAATAAGAAAGAAGTGTAAAGATGAATCAAGAAATTATTAAAGAAATTGCTGCTACTTTACGTGTTCGTGGTGAGCAAGTTGAGAGTGTTTTGAAACTACTTAGTGAAGGAAATACTGTTCCTTTTATTGCAAGATATCGTAAAGAGGCTACGGGCGCTTTGGATGAAGAGCAAATTCGTCAAATTAACGAAGTGTATGAATATCAAGTTAATTTATTGAAGCGTAAAGAGGATGTTATTCGTTTGATTGATGAGAAAGGGCTTCTTACAGATGATTTAAAGAAAGATATTATGAAATGTGAGAAGTTGGTTGAGGTTGAAGATTTATATCGTCCATTTAAAGAAAAAAAGAAGACAAAGGCTACAGAGGCAATTAAGAATGGTCTTGAGCCGATGGCTAAAATTATGATGAGTTTCCCTTTAAATATTGATATGGAGGAACTTGCAGGAAGATATTTGAATGAGGCAGTTAAAAATACTGATGAAGCAATTCAAGGAGCTAAATATATTATTGCAGAATGGATTAGTGATAATGCTAGTTATCGTAAATACTTAAGAAATAATATGATGAATCATGGGGTTATTGTTTCTAAGATGAAGAAAAAAGCTGAAGATGAGCATGGTATTTATGAGATGTATTATGATTATAGTGAAAAAGTGAAATATATTAAGCCTCACCGTATTCTTGCAATGAATCGTGGAGAAAAGGAAGGAATATTAAGTATTGGTATTGAAGTAGATACGGATTATGTACTAGGATTTTTTGATAAGAAAATTATTAAAAATGAGAAGAGTCCTGTTACCCTATATGTAAAAGATGCCATTCGTGATAGTTATAAACGTTTGATTTTTCCTAGTGTTGAAAGAGAAGTTAGAGCAGAATTAAAAGAGGTTGCTGAAACACAAGCGATTGATGTATTTGGAAAGAATTTGGAGAAATTACTTTTACAGGCACCAATGAAAGATAAGGTGGTATTAGGGTTTGACCCTGCTTATCGTACTGGATGTAAGTTAGCTGTTATTGATCCTACTTCAAGGATTTTAAATATTAGTAAAATTTATCCTCATGAACCTCATAATAAATGGGATGAAGCAAAAAAGATTATTAAAGATTTAATAAAAAAATATCATGTTGATATTATTGCTGTTGGAAATGGTACTGCTTCTCGCGAAAGTGAAAAGTTAGTAGCAGAAGTTTGTCAGGAATATACAGAGAAAAAAATTGCTTTTGTGATTGTTAGTGAGGCTGGTGCTTCGGTTTATTCAGCTAGTCCTCTTGCTATTTCAGAATTTCCTGATTTGCATGTTGAAGAGCGAAGCGCAATTAGTATTGGTAGAAGATTACAAGATCCACTTAGTGAATTAGTTAAGATTGATTCGAAAAGTATTGGCGTTGGTCAATATCAACATGATGTAAATCAAAAGAAATTGAATGAATCTCTAGACTTTGTTGTTAGTAAGGCTGTTAACGCTGTTGGGGTAAATATTAATACTGCTAGTCCTTCTATTTTGAAATATGTTTCTGGACTTACGAAGACAACAATTGATAAGATTATTAAGTATCGTGAGAAGCATGGAAAGATTTTATCTAGAGAAGAAATTTTAGATGAAAAGTTAGTTTCTCCGAAGGTTTATGAACAGTCTGTTGGATTTATGAGAGTAATTGATGGAGAGAATATTTTAGATAAGACCTCTATTCACCCTGAAAGTTATCAAGCTACTTTAGAACTTTTAACGAACTTAGGTCTTGATACAAGTAATATTGGTAGTGAAGAGTTGATGAAAAAGTTAGAGGATTTAGATTTAGAGAAATATTCAAAAGAGCATGGTGTTGATATTTATACTTTAGAGGATATTGTAAAATGTTTAAAGCAACCAAATCGTGATTTTCGTGATGATTATCAAAAGCCATTACTTCGCAGTGATATTTTAAAGATTGAAGATTTAAAAAGAGGGATGGAATTAGAAGGAACAGTTCGTAATGTTGTTGATTTTGGAGTGTTCATTGATATTGGGCTTCATGATGATGGTCTTGCTCATATTTCTAAATTGACTAAGGATTATATTAAACATCCAATGGAAGTTGTTAATGTTGGGGATATTGTGAAGTGTTATGTTGATGATGTTAATTTAGAGAAAAATAAAGTTAGTTTATCTTTAATTAATCCATCAGAAATTTAATTCTTGTAGAATTCAACTTATCGTTTGCTAAAGATAGGCCGAATTCTAATAAAACTATTGACAGGTAGGCAATTATCTTATATAATTTTAATTGTCTACTTGGTTATGCAGCTGTGGTTCAACGATTAGAATTCGGCCTTGCCAAGGCTGAGACGAGGGTTTGACTCCCTTCAGCTGCTCCATTTGAAAAATTAACACCCGTTGGGTGTTTTTTTGTGGAGTAGCTTTGAAGGGAATCCCTCGTCTTGCTTGGCTTTTTTAAGATAAAGAACTTGCTCTTAAAAGAATTATTATAAATCAATTAATTATACACTAAACTAACTTTTATTATTTTTTTTGAAGTCGATTATACTTTCTTTTATAAAATTCCATCTAATACATACAATGTATCTTTCCTTTGCATATTTTGAATCATGATTCAAATTTCTTTTTTTAGGTCCAATAGTCATACAAGCTATGTGAGGAGATGTGTAATCTAGACATCTTTTAGATAAAATTAAATCATAGATGTCATGTTTCATTATCCAAACATAATGATTAGTTGTTCCACATACCAAAGCATCAATGTCATAATCTGAATTCCTGCCTCGAACAATAAATCTATCTATCATATCTACTATTATTCTTGTTTTATTTATGCATTTGTTAAAAATATCAATTTCACTTTGGTATATTTTTTTATATTCTTCTGAACTTAATGATTGTGAGAAATTTATTTTTCCTTCTTTATCTTTTGCATACCCATAATGGTAACTTACATATTTATCAATTGTATTATATTGTATTCCTAATTTTTCTAAATACATTTTAAATTCTTGGATTTGTTCATGGTGCATAGAATTACTATTACCACATTTTAAACTAATTCCTTTGACATTATTTTTATATTTAATAAATATATCTGCTTTTTGAACCATTTTATTTTTCCAAGATATAATTGGTGCATCATTTTTTATTTTTTCTCCAAATAGTTCATATAAAAATTGAATTGAATTTTGATCTAATTCATTTAAGTATTTATTGTTAAATAATTTTACAAAATCATATTCATTCTGATATCCGTTATTCATTTTTTATCTCCTTTCAAAAAAAGAGAATATACCTTTATGGTATACTCCCGAATAGATATATTTTTCTTGCTAAAATATAAATTATCGACATCAATTTTTAATTCATTATCAACGCAAGAGATAATGTGATTTCATTATAACAAAATTTTACTTATCATTCTAGATATTTTATCATTATTTATCAATAATTAATAATTGCCATATTTCCCCTTAATCAATAACTATATATTTTGATTGTACATAACTTTCCTATTCCATTTTAATGATTTTATAAGTAGAAAAGTAATTATGAAGTATTTTCCTTTGATAAAAAAATAATTCCCCAGAAAGAATTTTTGTATAAACTAATTTGAAGGAGAAATTATGGAAACACAATTAACCAATACAGCTTCTGTCTTAGTTAAAGATTGAAGCTTTTAAAATATATTACCAATACTTACTTTCATAAATTACTTCTTTTGTGATTTCGTTAATAGCAACAAATGAAAGATTACCATGATTACAACTACTTTTTTTGTAGCATTTATCTTCTATTAGGTAAATAAGAAAATTATCTTTATTTTCTTGGTTGAAAAAAATTGATGTCAATGAGTGATTTTCTTTATTATAATCTTTATAGAAGCCTATCCAAATAGATTGAGATTGATATTTCTTTTGAAAATCTTCTTGATTTAGATTTTTATCTATATAATATAACGAAGTACTTGTTTCTGCTTGAAGTAATCCAGTGGTCTGTTCAAATTTTACTTTTTCCACATTATTGGGAATTTCTTTTGGGAATACTTTTGAGGATTTTTCTATTAATGAATAATATTTTTTATCTGTAATAGGATTTTCAAAATTAATAAAAGATATTACTATCATACTAAATATATAATAAAATATTAATAAATAAGTAAAAATGATTTTTAGAAGCAAATTCCTTTCTTTACTTATTTTTTTATTGAGAATTTTTTTTAGAATGATAAATAAAGAAATTATGATAGATGGCAGAAATGAAATAAATAAAACTTTTAATCTAATCTTATTTGGAATGCCAATACTAGTATGAAAGAAGAGAATTCCTATAATGATAGAGAATATTAATGTAATAGTAAGAAATGATATTTTTTGTTTATTTAACTTTCTATATTGCAATAACTTTTCCTTCCAAATTACATATATATGCATTTGGTAATAATTTTTTTATTTCATTTAATTTTGATTGATCTTTTTCATATTCTCTACCTACTAATATTCCTTCAATTAAATTTGCTGGTAGTCCAAAGAGAATTGCACTTTCTCGATCAGTAAAAAAATCATCCTTATTTTTTCTATCTACAATAAACTTTTCGTAATAATCTGGATTAACAAATTCCTTAACATCTTCATCACTAATACCATTTGACAAAATATCGCCTTTAAGTAATTCTTTTATTACATCATTATTACCATTAAAAATAATACCAACTTGAACTTTATTTTGCACTAAACTAGGCATAAATCTTGCTTCTTTAGTTTGTTCCATTTTCCATGCTAAATATCCTTTTTCTATTACTTTATTCATTAATGTAGATATATCAGAAAAACTTATCACTTCAGTTTCTTTATTATTGTCTAATTGATTAAAGTATTTTACTGTACCTCCTGAATAAAAATTAATATATTCTTTTAATTGATAATCTTTCTTAAGATTCCAAACACCAACAGAACTAGGATATTTTGATAATCTACCATCTATAAACCAACTAGATATTAGTCCATCTTTAACAATTTCTTTTAATCCTTCTATATTTTTATAAGTTCCATGAAGTAGTGTTCCTTTTTTTAAAATTACCTCATCCCCTACTTTATAATTATGATTCGGTAATTTAAATGACTTGGCCTCGTCATATTTTTCAATTTGTTTTATCATAATATCTGCTGATAATTTATTTAATTTACTTTTAGTAATTCTAATATAAGTTTCTTTATTCATTCTCTTTACTCCAATCAATATGATGAATTATATTTAAATTATTACTTTTTATATATGATATAGTTTTTTGGGGTAATATTTTAATTTTGTCTAACTTATCTATATCTATCCAGTGAAAAGTTTGTCCTTCGTGATCTAAACAATTAAAATCTACTTTATCAATTTTTCCATTGTATATTGCTTTATAACAGAAGTTATATTGCATGATATTTTGTCTTTTTCTTTTTAGAAAATTTTCTTCTAGGCTACATAATCTATATTCTAAACAGTATCCTGTTTCTTCTAATATTTCTCTTTTAATAGCAGTTTTGCTATCTTCATTAAATTTTATTTTACCACCTGGTAATAAATAGAAATCTCTACCATCTTCTATTTTAAATAATAATACTTTTGTCTTGTCTTTATTATAAATAATAGCACTTGCTCTTGAGTGAAAAATATTATTATTTATTTTAATTTTTAAATCCATATTTTCTCCTATCTTTTAGAAACTGAATTTTTTTCTAATTTTGTTTGATTACCCTCATCAAAAACTCCTTTGGCTAAAAACATTTTTTTTATTAATGACTGTAAGTAATCATCATTTATTCCTATTTTATTTATTAAAAATTGATAATCTTGTTCTGAGATTTTTCCGTCTTTAACTCTTTGTTTGATATCAAACATTTCTCTATATTCATCTACTTTTTTTTGATCATCACAACACAATTCAAAAACATCTGCATCATTTGGGATATATCCATTTTTGATTTTATTCATTATACTATTAGCAGAATCACTATTATTTATTTTTTGTTTTTGATATTGTTCATATCTTTTATTAATTAATGCTTGTTCTAAATCTTTATCATAGAAATCCATTTCAATCACCTTTTTATTTATTGTTATGTGCGTCTTTCTTAAATTTATTTAACATTTTTGCTATTAATACTACTGTTTCGTTTGAATCTAATCTATTTCCGTCACCGCCATTATTTATAAAATCATTCCATTCTTCAAGTGCTATATCTATAGTATTATTATTAATTTTATCTTTAAATATAGTTAGTGCTGTATTTTTATAATTCATTAAAGATACTGCTCCTAAAGCTTTATAATAAGATTTTTCAGGAATATTAGATTTTTTATAAAAATCTAAGGCCATTTTATCATTTACTTCTCTTGGGTTATTTAATATTATCTTATTGCATCTATAAATTGTTGTTGCTCCTTCTATTTTTATATTGTCTGCAGCATATGGAACTTCTACATCATATATGATGTTTCCTCTATGTAACCATCTAATGATACAAGTTTCATCTGCATAATTAAATCCTCCAAAATCTTTTCCGTTTTTTGCTGAAGGATTCCAATTATTTGCAACATTAATTTCTCCAATTTTATACTCAAAATTTGCTCCTTTATTGCCAAACATTACTTTTACAAATTTACTCATTATAATTCCACTCTTCTTTCATCATCTGATATATTTTTTGTTTTTCTTCTTTTGTAAAAATATCTTTTTGACATTTAAATTTACTATTTGACCATTTCCAAAAATTATATCCAAAATGTTTATCTTTATAAATCTTATTAAATAATTTAAGGTCCATTTTTATCACACTCTCTTATATTGGATTTTTAAGATTCATGATTAAAGTTCTTATCAGTATTTTTCGTTTATAGAAAAAAGAGGTCTATTCCCCTTTGTTATCGTATTTATAGAAACCTTCTTTTGTGGATTTACCTAATTTTCCTTCATCGATATATTTTTTTAGTAATTTAGACATTCCTTTGAAGTTATAAGGAGCTAGGAAGGATGGGATTTTTACATACATTTGAACAATGTCATAGGCTGTTTTTAGACCTACGGTATCTAGTATTTGGAATGGTCCTTCTGGGGCTCCTGTTCCTAGTGTCCAGGCTGTATCAATGCTAACGGGGTCAGATATTTCATTTACTAGTAAGTCTAGGGCTGAGAATAGAAATGGAATTAACATAGAATTTAATAAATAACCTGACTTTTCCTTATGCAATGGTAATGGAATCATATTTATTTCTTTGGCAAAATTTATAACTTCATCAAAGTATTTATTTTCTGTTGTTTCATGTTTCATGACTTCGGCTGTATTATTTTTCCAAATGGAGTTAGCAAAGTGTAAGGCTAAAAATTTGGTTGGTCTTCCTGTATATTTGGCAAGGCGACTTGGTAGCATGGTAGAAGAATTGGTGACTAGAATTGTTTTTTCTGGTAGTAATGGAGACATTTTTTGATATAATTCTTTTTTGGCATTAAAGTCTTCAGACATAGATTCGATTACTAAGTCAGCATCTTCTACAGATTTTTTCATATCTAATTCTAGTTTAATATTTTGGAATGCTTCTTCTACTTTTTTAAGGCATTCTTCTTTGTTAAATTCATCTTTTAAAGCGATACCTCGACACCAATTATTTAGGGTTTTTCCTTCGGGTTTATCCATTAGTTCTATTGCTTCTATATAGCTTTTTCTTAAATTTTCTAGTTTTGGTTTTGTTCTTTCGATACTACTTTTGCTTCGTAGCCATATTGTTACATTAAATCCACAGTAAGCCGATTGGAAGGCAATTTGGGAGCCTAATATACCTCCACCTATTATTGTTATATTTTTCATCTATTTTCTCCTTTCGATATTTAACTAAAGAATACTATATTTTGGAATTGTTGTAAATAATGGGGCAATTTATTTTTTTATTTTACATTTGTTTTTACAATGATTAGTAGAGAATACTGATAGGGATAGAGGGTAATGTTTTAATATTTTTCTAAAGAAAAGAAGTATCTTTTTTGTTCGGTACTTCTTTTATAAAGATAATAATTATAGTTTATTTTTTTAGTAGGTTTTTTATATTTTTTATAAGATCATAAGTGCCTCCGGCACCTAAGCCAATTGAGATAATTACTAGATTAATATCTTTGGTCATTAAATAGTAAATGGTTCCTGAGATAAGGCCGATGGCTAAATTTTGAATGGGAATTAGTTTATTATTGAACCATGGTAATTTTTTTGCAATAAAGCCACAAATAAATGTTACTATGATAGTGACTGTTCCTATAATTGTAGATATATCCATATAATCAAATCCTTTCACTATATTTTATAAAGGATTCTTAATTCTTTATAATTGAAAAGTATATTTATTTTAACTTTTTTTCTTTTATTATAAATGAACTAACGTTATTTTGGATTATTACATATGATATGATAGAAAGGAGATTTTATATGGGTTGTTTTGATAAAGCAATAAAAAAAATTCAGGAAGATAATTGTAAAACTAGATATATTTGTTGTATTGGACCGACTGGGCCGACTGGGCCTGCTGGTGGTGTAATAGGACCTACTGGGCCGACTGGACCTCAAGGAGAAAGAGGCTTGCAAGGTTTAATTGGACCTACCGGAGCTCAAGGTATTCAAGGTATTCAAGGTGTTCCTGGGCCGACTGGGGCAACTGGGCCACAAGGAGTTCAAGGTATCCAAGGTATTCAAGGAAATATAGGACCTACCGGACCGACTGGACCGACTGGACCGACTGGACCTACTGGACCTACTGGACCGACTGGTCCTCAAGGGGAAGCTGGTGTGCAAGGTATTGCTGGAGCAATTGGTCCGACTGGACCTACTGGTCCTCAAGGTGAGGCTGGTGCGCAAGGTGTTGCTGGAGCAATTGGTCCGACTGGACCTACTGGACCTCAAGGGGAGGCTGGTGCGCAAGGTGTTGCTGGAGCAATTGGTCCGACTGGACCTACTGGACCTCAAGGGGAAGCTGGTGTGCAAGGTATTGCTGGAGCAATTGGTCCGACTGGACCTACTGGTCCTCAAGGTGAGGC
>CAKOUR010000021.1 GCA_934120635.1 uncultured Bacilli bacterium
TTGCTGGAGCAATTGGTCCGACTGGACCTACTGGACCTCAAGGGGAAGCTGGTGCGCAAGGTGTTGCTGGAGTAATTGGGCCAACTGGACCTACTGCTACATTATTATATTTCTTCTTGTTTTTTATATAATATACATGTTAATTCATGTGAATAAATTATACCAATTGCTTGTAGGTAAGAATAAATAATAGTAGAACCAACAAATTTCATTCCACGTACTTTTAAGTCATTGCTAATATTATCTGATAATTCATTTGTTGTTTTTCCAACTTCACAAATAATTTTCCCCTTTGTAAATGTTTCTAGATAATGATAAAAGGTTCCATATTCTTTTTTGATTTCTATAAATATTTTGGCATTATTAACACTTGCTCTTATTTTTAATTGATTACGAATAATTTTTTTGTTTTGTAATAATTCTTGTATCTTTTCTTCAGAGTAATTAGCAATTTTTTCTGCATTAAAATTATCGTAAGCTAATCTAAAATCATCTCTTTTATTTAAAATACACTCCCAAGAAAGTCCTGCTTGAAAAGACTCTAAAATGAGCATTTCAAATAAATAATCATCATTTGTATTTAATCTTCCCCATTCATTATCATGATATTCTATATATTTTTCGTTATTTAAATTACACCATTTACATCTTTGCATTCTTCTTCTCCTTTAGCGTTTTAAACTTTGATATATCATTTCTTTCTACTTTTAAAGTGATACTTCCATACGTAATGACTTTTCCGTTTTTAAATGAATTTTTCCTATTTTTGATAAATATATTTTATGATAAATTATTTTCTTACTTCCTTTTTGGTTAAAATACTTAAATAGAATCATTCCTTAACAAAAAGAATTTGATGGGTAAGTATTTTCTGTTCAAAAAGTAATATAACATAAAATTTTTTCTTTGACAAATCTTAAAAGCAGTAAAAAAAGAAGTCATTTTTTGAACAAAACTTCCTTTTTTGTAATTGAATAAATAACTAAATCATCATATCCATCAATTAATTTATTTTTTCTTCTCTCTCTTAAAATACCATCTTTTTTCATTCCTGCTTTTTCCATTACTCGACCACTTGCTGGATTAGATGCATGATGTTTTGCTTCTACTAAATGAAAATTACATTCTTTAATTAAATATTCTATTACTATTTTTAATGTTTCAGTAGCATATCCTTTTCCCCAAAATTTTGATCCAAATACATATCCTAATTCACAGTTATTATGCTTCTTACTTAATTCAATTACACTTATATTTCCAATTATTTCGTGGTTATCTTTTAATTCTACAACCCAGTTATAACTTCCATTGCTATATTCCTTAATCCATTCATTAATAATTTGTTTTGTTTCATTATAATTTTTATGTGGATTAAATGAAACATATTTTGTTACCTTTTCATCATTTGCCCAATTATCAAACATTTTTATATAATCATTCTCATTAAATTTTCTTAATATTAATCTACTCGTTTCTAATGTCTTTGTATTATTCATATCACTTCACCTCCTAATAGATACTTTTTCTGGTTTATACTCTAAATAGTTAAAATGATTCTTAATAGCAAATTCTAAATAATTATCTATTATATTATTCATTATAATAGGAATATTTGTTAAAAACACATTTAGTTGTCCTGCATGTGAATCTTCTTTTGTGGATTCATTTTCATTTGTAGGGAAATCACTAATTCCTTTTATAATTACACATTCAACATTATTTGCTTTACAAATATAAGCAATAGCTGCTGATTCTGTATCTGCTATTTTTATATTGTTTTCTTTTAATTCTAAATAATCTTTCCACATAACAACTGGTTTATCTGCTGTTCCTAATGTTCCTATATTTAAATTATTATAATTACTCATATCAAGATAAACAGTAAAAGAATCTTTGATTAATGGTTCAGTTTCTTTAACAGTGCAATCATATTGAACTAGTTTATTAGGGAAAAATATATCTAAGTTTTTATATTTATCATCTATACCTGCACAAGTTCCTGCTACTATTATTTTATCTAAATTAAAATGATCTATCATATATTGAGTAGATGCAGAACAATTCATTTTTCTTACTCCACATCTATAAAATATTACATCTTCTCCATATAAGTTCGTTTTAAAATATTCTCCAAAGGGAAAGGGATTACAATCTTTAATATTAATATTAAATTTATTTAGTACTACTTCCCATTCTGTTTGGGCAGCAATGCTTATTCCTATCATAATTTATCACTTCCTATCTTTTTCATTGTATCATAAATTTTTTTATTTTTTCACTTACTTCTTTGTACAGGAAAAATTTATTAATACATCCTCATCTATATATCCTACATTTTTATAGGCTTTATTTGATGGAATATATTTATAATCTGTGTATAATGACACGTGATTTCCTTCATTTAAAACTTTATTGGTAAGAACATATATTAAATTTGCAGCATAAGCTTTTCCTCTTTCAACTGGTAAAGTATATACTCCTGCTATTTTAGCATTTCCACCTATAACTCTATAAAATGCTTGGGATACTATTTTATTATCTTTATTTTTCCAAATATAGTAATTTCCATCTTTTAATTTTTTTTCTACTTCAACTTGGGCTTCCTTAATTGTAAGTTCTTTTACATCAGAAATTTCTCTAAATTCATCATACATAAATTTTGTTAATATTTCTTTATCATTTTCATTTGCTAATTCACACTTACCATCAGTTACTTTAGGTTTAATTGTGGAGTTACATACTAAATATCCCATTTCAAAATAATAATCTCCTAAACTTTTAAAATTATCCTGTTTTAATAAATTATATAATTCTCTCTTGCAAGTAAATCTTGTATCAATATTCAATCTGTATAAATTAATTGCTTCTTCAATTTCTGAAAGCAAAGAAATATCAAAATTATCTTTTGTCCATATCCATGTGGGATAATTTTTTTCTCCCCGACATAAAATATAGTTTTCTTCATCACTGTATAATTCTAAAGTTTCACTTTCTAGATTTTGCAATATTAAAAAAAACTTATATTTATCCTTTTGAAATGAATTACTGCTAAATATTTTATTATTAGCTTGTATTCTTTTTATCATCAAATCACTTCCTATCTTTTTCATTGTATTATAATTTTTTCATTTTTTAATATAAAAAGCATAATACTTCTATATTAAGTTATTATGCTTCATATTAATTAAATTGTCCTTTTTTTTGCTTTACTAATATAGGACCTTTTTTCTTTGCCCATTTATATGGACTGCCTACACCATAATGATTTGGATCACTGTCATAACCATTTTTATCATTAAATCCATATAAATATGCCATATCATTACTATAGATAATCATTCTATGTTGTTTCAAATAATCAAATAAATTGTTATCTATATCATAATTTCCGATTAATTCTTGTTGGTTTTTATCTTTTCCTTCTGTTGGTGTAATATAAGTATAATATGAACCTTTTTTACTTAAAACAAATCTTGGTTTAAGATCTATTCTACTAAACGATCTTAAATTTAATGCTGGACAATCTATTGTATTATTATTAAACACAATAAATTCAAAAGTAATACCATTAAACGTTGTTGCATAAAATCTTCCAATTTCTTGTCTTTCCATTAATATTCACTTCCTTTCTTTTTTTGTGAATTACTGTTTTAAAGCAGAAAAAAATACAGTAATCACATAACTAGTGACTCCGTACTTTTAAAGTTCGTGTAGGTTAATACCCGAGATAGCTCACAAAGTGCTTATATCTCCTCACTTGTTTAAATATTATACATGATATTTTTCAAATGTCAATCCCATAAATTACTAAAAAATTTTCTAATACTTGATTAACCTCACTAATTAATATTTGGAATATAATTGTTTCTCTAATAATTGATAAATTTCTTCTTTAGTCATCTCCTTTTGCTCCTTTTTGCTTAAAATACTTAAATAGAATCATTCCTTAATAAAAGGAATTTGATGGGTAAGTATTTTCCATTAAAAAATAACATAAAAAAAGAGATTTCCTAAAAAATCTGTTTATTTACTCATTACTTTTTTAGTCCAGCCTCTCTTCTTACATTTAGGGCATTTTAAATATCTCGTTGTTCCTATATGAGGAGCAAAGGCTGCTTCTTTATAGGTAGGAATAAACTTATCATGACAAGTTTTACATTCATAATATCCAGCGTCAACTTCTAATTTTAGCCAAGCAAGGGCTGTGATGACAAAGATTAAGGTTGCTAGAAAGATAATGGTACTAAGAAGTTGCCCTTCTTCTAAAGTAAAACTTGCTAATAAGATTAATCCTAAATAAAAGGTAGTAGATATCATTCCACCAATTCTTTCTGCAAAGATTAATTTTTTATTTTTCTCTTCATCTTGTCTTGCTAATTCTAATAATAATTTTTCATTTTTTTCTTGATAATCTTTCATTTCTATTTTCTCACCATTTAGAAGTTCATTGACCGTAATTCCTAAAATGTTACATAACTCTAGCATAATTCCAGCATCTGGTAGGGATAAGCCTCTTTCCCATTTAGATACTGCTCTATCAGTAATAGATAACTTTTCTGCAAGTTTTTCTTGTGTTAAATTCTTTTTATGTCGACATTCTTGAATAAACTTTCCAATTTTTTTTAAATCCATAAACTTCCTTCCTTTCAACCTTATTTTACGCTAAATATTTTTCTATTTACACATACTGTTGGTTTGGTTGATGAGAAAATACTTCAATTTATTTTTTTTCTAATTCTCTTTCTATCCAAAGGATAATTACTTCTACAATATAATCAATTTCCTCTTTTGATAATTCCCCTCCTTTTGGGATATGATGGATTCTTTCCAAGCAACCTCTACAACAACATCCTGTTGCGTGCTGGGCAATGAATACTGGGTGAACTTGTCGCATAGGGGTTTGTTTCCCATCATTTTTAGGATTTTTGGGTGCAAGTCTCTTACAAATTAATTCATAGGCATCTTTTCTAATTTTATCGATACCTTTTTCTTTTGTATACAAAATCATTTTAGTATTCAAATGAAATGAACCTCTAAATTTTGTTTTAGCTAATGAATCTAATAAATTTGAAATATCCTTATTCATTTGTCTCTTTCCTATCTTTCGTTACTTCTGCAAATTGATAATGAATTACTTTTGCTAAATCTTTTAAATCAACCTCTACTTGATAACCAATTTTTCCACCACTAAAAATTAGAGAAGAAAAGTTTTTAGCTGATGAATCAATAGTAACTAGGAAAGGCTTCTTTAATCCAATAGGAGAACATCCTCCATGAATATATCCAGTTAAAGGGAATAATTCTTTTTGAGGAATCATTTCAATACTTTTCTCCCCTATACTTTTTGCACATTTTTTAAAGTCTAATTCTTCTTTAACCGGAATCATAAAGACATAATTTTTCTTCGATTTTGCTACGGTTACTAATGTTTTAAAAACTTTTCTTTCATCTTCATTTAATACTTTAGCAACATCTACTCCACTTATTGCAGAGGTATTGCCATAGAAGTATTCTTGATACTTAATTTTCTTTTGATCTAATATTCTCATTACATTTGTTTTTTCTTGTTTCATTCTATCACCACAACTTTTATTTAAGTATTATCTCTTCTTTATTTAGTAAGTTCATACTAATTTTTTATTTTCTAGTTATCTTCTTCTACGATTAATATTTTACCAAAAAATTAGAAAAAAATCTTTACTTTAATATAAAATACTGATTAAATTTTTTATTTAATTATTAGAAAAGCACTTTATATTTGATTAAACAAGATAATAAAGTGCTACTTATTTTATTCTTAATTTTATAATATCTGTATCTTTTAATTCTCCTATTAATAAAGAAGAGTTTTCATGATGTAATTTATAATTACTATTTACACATTTTTCATCGAAATTAGCATAACAATACTTACAAAAGTGTTTACAAGAATTATATACGCCAATATCTACCATTTCAACACAATGACATTTCTTTCCTTTTCTAGCATGCCATTCTTTTTTATATAATTTAGAGGTTAATTTAAAAGCAAGTTCATAGGATAAACATTCTCCTTTACTAAAACCATATTCGCATAAATCTCTATCCTCAGAGCAAGTATGAACAATAAGATTATGTTCTCTAGCACTTTTGCTAAAGGACTCTCCTATTATTTTATAATCTTCTTCTGAAAGATTTCTATAATTTAAAATTCTTTTATTTTTTCTTACATTTTTATAATCATCAAGAAAAGAAATAAGTATTTTACTAATATATCCATCAAGATTCTTACATAATTTTTCAAATGCTTTGATATGATAGGCTAAGGAATATTTATCACTTATAAATATTGGATCATATCTAACTACTACATTATCTTTTCCTAATAATAAAGATAATTGTTTAATTGCTTCTATGATTTTTCTTTTAGATATTACATTTGGTTCAATATCATTTTTATAAGGAGTTAATGTTACATGAAATAAAATTGGTTTTTTAATTTCTTTAATACTATCTATTATAGGAATTGGATTTTTAGTGCAAAAGAAAATAGCATCGACGTCTGAGAAATTAATTCTACTAACTAAATTTGGATTAAAAGGATTTCTAACATCAATATATCCTTCTCTATATCTATTCATAAACCATTTTGAATAAAATGCGACAACGTCTGTTCTTCCACTTACGTTTAATATCATATTTTCCTTTTTTAAATGTTAATTATAGATACTATCTCTAACAGAATTTGCTAATTTTCTTTTTTCTTTTTTAGGAATAAATTTATTGATAAAGGAATTATTTTTATTATACTTTAATCCAAAAAAGGCTAAGGTGCTAAAAACTATTGCGCCAATAAAATTAACAAATAAATCTTTCATGGTATCGTTTATTCCAATATCAAGGTAACCATTTTCAATAACTTGAAGAATATTACCTTCTTTATCATAGATAATAGTTTTATCAATATCTTTTATTAAAATTGGTTTATTTTCTTTATCTGGATTTAACTCTACTGATGATATTTTTTGTACAATAGTATCTTTTTGCATATCTAAATTAAAAAATTTATCTCCAGCATATTCAAAAAATTCCCATAATACTCCAATTGTCATAGAAAAGCAAAAAGCAACTAAACATAAATAAAATGGAGATAACTTAATGGATTTACTATTTTTATTTAATAAGTCTACTAATGAGCATCCCACTGCGGTTGCTAAAAATCCATTAATGGTATGTAACATTGTATCCCAATTGGGAATGATTCCATAAAAGTTATTAATTTCTCCTAATATTTCTGCTGAGAAGATAAATAAATATATTGCTATTTCTAAGCCATCTGGTAATGTTATTTCGAATTTGTTTTGAATAAATAATGGAGCAAATAATAATACAAGTGATAATAAACATAGTAAGGCATTATTTAAATCTCCTCTTAATAGTTGTAATATCATACATAAAATAACTAAAAATCTTAATATAATATAAATTGCTAAGGAACTTCTTCTTGTTTCTTGATATGCCATTTTTATTAATTTTTGAACTTTTATTTTTTTCTTTTTCATCTTCATACTCCTCTTTGAATTTTTAGATAATTGTTTTGAATCATATTTTCTAATTTTTCTAAATCAAGTTGATTAGGGTGAGATAATGCTTTGTCAAAATTTTCTATTAAATTATCTATATTTGCTCTGGAAAGTTCTTGTTTTTGTTTTTCATAACGTTTTCTAACTGATATAGGCATTTTACCTTGACACATAAAAGTTCCTATTATTGTATTGCTACTATCAATATTCTTTTTTATATTATTAATAATATTTTGAAAATATTTTTCACTTTCTCCAAAGCCTGCTGTTCCAAATAAAAATATTTTTTTATTCTTTAAATTTTTTAAGAAAGTTAAAGTTTGTAAATCGGCTGTTCCTTTTTCAGTCCAAAATCCAATATATAGTATATTACTTAAAGTTTTATCAATATCTGCTATATTGCCATAATAAGTGCATTGTTCTTTAGGTAAAATATTATAGATTTTTTCTGCAAGGATTTTAGTATTTCCTGTTCTACTACTGTAAATTATAGAATATTCTAATTTCATAATATATTTCTCCTTTATCGTTGAATTTTATCAAAAATTAATAGAAAAGTTTTTGTTTTTCTGATAAAATACTTAAATATTTTATTTCTTATTGAATTATATTTTTAGTAAAGATGGGGATTTATTTTATATAATATATAAAAATATATACTTATAAAAACTGCATATTAAATTCTTCTTTTATTAATGTTTTTAAAAAATAATACTAGTATTATTTTAAGTCAAGTGCATTTTTAGGACATCCTTTAATACAGTTACAACATAGTATACATTCTGTACCATTTTTTCTTTTTCTTGAATTATCTAATATTTCTACATTCATTGGACAACTATTTATACACCTATTGCAATGAATACATTTGTGATGATTACATTTAACTCTTAGATATGAAAAGTAACTAGCTGGTTTTAAGAAAACAGTTACAGGGCATATATATTTACAAAATGCTCTATTGTCTTTAAATATAAATGCTAATAATATTCCTAAAACGTAATATATTATATTTCCTATAATAAATGACCAAAACATGATATTTTCTAAATGATCAACCTTAAATATAAATAAAACTGATACAAATGTTAATGATAATAAAAATATAATATATCTAATCCATCCCAATTTTTTTCTATTACTTTTAGGGATTTTATATGGAAGAAAATCTAATACCATTCCTGTCCAGCAAGCATATCCACACCAGCCTCTTCCAAAGAAAAATGGGCCAGCAATTTTTGCTACAAAATAGTGGATGGTTGCAGCTTCAAATACTCCTAGAAATAAATAATACCAAAATCCTTCAATTTGCATATTTTCTCTACATATAATTCCTAAATAAATAAGCATATATAGTCCTACTGCTAACTGAACAAAATTTCTTGCATATTTGACTTTATGTTGCATTAAATACATTCCCGTTGATAGGCAAATTCCTATATAATTAAAATTTAATAAATAAAATAAGTTTTTTGTTGATGTAAATAATGATATCGCTACCGTTTCAAATATTAGCATAGTTATTAAGATAATTTTATTTTCTTTAATCAACTTTAGCATTTCTTCCTTCTTTCTAATAAATGTAATTTATTTAGCTAATTCTATAATGCCCAACAATATCGTTACGATATTCTAAAATATCTTCTTCATAATATCTTTGATAAAAATTAGCATGATGGATAATAAAATTTATTCCTTTTTTATTTCTATTATCGGATACTATTCCAATATGATTTTTAAACACCACAATATCTCCACCTTGCCATTCTTTTATCTTATTAATATCAGTTGTTAAAGCAATTGCGTTATTATCTAAATATATTTTTAAATTTTGTACTCTTCTGAAATCAATATTTTTATCTATAGCATCAATATCATATAAATTTTTATTTGTTTTTATATGTTCATTTACTAAATTCATTAGATCATAACCGGCATTTTTTAATGCAAAAGCAACTACATCAGTACAAACTCCGTATTCATCATCAGGATACCCTGTAGCATAGTATTTGCTCTTATATTTAGGGTTTGTTTTTATATAATCTTTTGCATTATTTAATATATCTGTCTGATCATCTACACCATCATTATCTTTATCAATATTGCTTTTATAAGTTTGGATATTAAAATCTTTATTGGTATATTTTTTATGAGGAATATAATTAAAATGATATAACCCATATAAAATAACAATGATTAATATTCCAAGTACTAAAATAATAATGGAAAGTATTCTCTTCTTCATATATCCTCCACTTTAGTAAGTTACTATTTTTTTAAATCAAATTACTATTATTCTAACTAATTATTAAACTGTAATTTGTAATACTCGTAATATCAAAATATTTCAATCATTCTTATCTATGCTTTATTTTTTTACACTGCTAGTTATGTAATTTACCAACAAATGTTTTTTTATACTATCTATTATTTCTGAAAAATCATTTTTTTCTTGTTCTGATAAATTATCGAATTCAGAAATAAAAGTTCTTATTTTATCTTCATTGGCCAATCTTACTATTTGACCATCATCGCAAATCAGTAATTTAAATTCTTTTTGTATATCCTTTAAATCAAGATAGTACAAAACACCATTTTTAATAAAAGAAATACCTATTGCTAAACTTGTTCCATCTTCTAAAAAAATCTTTTTAAAATGAATTGGAGAATCCATATATCCATTAATATTAGTTTTTGGTTTTACAATTCTTTGAAAATATGATTCAGCACATTTTTCTATATCTTCATATCGTATATTATATTTCCAAAACCCAGAATTATTTGGATTATATTCATTATCTATACCATTACCCCAATCAAATAATTTAAAACATTCATTCACTCCTTTATACCATCTCATATGTACAAAAGAATTTCTTATTTTTTCTCTCTTAACTCTTTTAGAATCGGTAATAGTTACTTCACTATCTGTTACTAACGTATCAAATAAATATCCATAATATATTGCATTGGTGATAGATAATAAGTTCTCAAAATCAATCGAATCATATAATATATTTTCATCAATGCCAAATGATTTGGTATAAAGATTCAATGGAGATTCATCATTTAAATTTTTCCTTTGATAAATTTGTCTAGCATCTTTTATTAAGTCAAAAATTGTGTTTTTTCCATTTCTCATGTAGTAATTTGACAAAATCAAATTCATTGTTAAAACTCTATCTTTTGTCCAAGAAAAAGGCATAACTTTATCTAATAGATGAGAAATTACATCATTTCCCTTTTCTCCTATACTTTCCCAATATTTTAAATCTTCCTCTATTTTTATTTTTTGTGCTATAGAATAATAAATATCTTTATATTCCATACCATTTTTTAAGAAAAGTTTTTCATAGTTTTTAGTTTTATTATTGCTATTAATGTGGGAAATAATTATTTCTTTTTGTACATCAGTTAACTTTTTTCTAGCAAAAAATTTTCTTAGAAATATATTATTTAGTGTTTCATTAACATTTGATGAATTCAATGAGATTGGTTTTGTTGAACGATTAGATATTATAATTATTGAATTAGTATTTTTTATTTCAAAACAAATTGACATTAATTCATTTATATCTAACATAACATGAAATGGTATTGGTTTAGTATTTTTTAATAAAATCTCTATTTTTATCTTTTCTTTTTCAGTTCTAATAAATCTTACTAAATCATGACTAGGATTATCATTATGATTAAGTGCATTCCTTATTAATTTAATTATTTGTCTGTTACTAAACTTTGATCTATCGTTACTATTAATAAATATACTATCAGGAATACTAATCTTATTTATACTAGATTCAAGTAAATTATCAAAATAGTTATCATACAAAATTGTTAAAAATTTTGATAATAATAATATTTCATATATGGAAATCATTTCGTAATAATAATCTTTAATCGAATATTGTATTCTATTATCAACTTGCATATGATGTTTAAAAACTTCATAAAGTGGAACATCTTGATTCATAATTGCATATGTTAAAGTTCTATTATAATCTCTTAAATAAGTTGCAATTTCATATTTAGTAAATTCATGCTTTTCCATATTTTCACCGACCTTGTTATACCCATTATACTACAGATTTTTAAAATAATTTGTTCAGAATATTATTTATTTTCTCAAATTCCTATTTTTCTAACTAATTATTAAATTGTAATTTTTTCCTATATATCCTTTTAATATATCAATCATGGCATTTGCATGACTTGCACCAGCAATAATAGAATGACAATCACTACCTAACATATGAGTATATATAGAATTTATTTCTGGTATTTCAATATCAAAAGCATCACTTGTCGGAATAATATTCATTTTTATATCTGCTAGAGTAATAGTTTTCTCATTAATATAATCAGTTACATGATGTATATTATTATCAAAGGCCTCTCCAAATGTCTTTGTAAAATTATCAACTAATGCTTTTCCTCCACCAGTATGTCCATATTCATCCGCCTTTTTAGTAGCATATTTTTTAAAATGTTTTAAGAAAGTTCCTCCTCCCATATGATATGAAAGTAATACTCCATCAAGTTTTACTCCTAATGATTCAATATATTTTTCTAATTCTTTATTATTATCATAAAATGCAGGAGATTCTATAACAACAATTTTTCCATTCTTTTCAAGTAAAATTACTTGGTCATCAATATAATCTGCCGTATTGTAATTATGAACTTTTACTTCTCCAAAATCATAAACTAAAACATATCCTTTATTTAAATTTATCTTTTTATTTTTCTTTTTTATTTCCTCCTATTTTTTTGTTCAAAGAAGTGTGAACTTTTCCTTGACAATTAAATTATAGAATAATAAAAAAGAAAAAGTAAGTATGTACTTTTTTGTTAGATACTTACTTTTTGGTATAAATTTAATTAAAATAAGGTTTTAGCGAATAAATTTTTTTATAATTCATATAATTCTCCTTACTTTTTAATATATTTTATTATACCAAATTTCTTACGAAAAGTCTATAATTTAGAGAAATTTGGTAATCTTTATTTTTAATATTTTTCTTTAATTAATTTAATTATTTCTTTTAATTCTTTAATATTATTTTCGTATCTATAAACATCTATTTTATCACAGAAAAAGAGAAATATTTCATTCTCTTAATATCTTAATCTTACGATTACTCATAAATTTTTATTTATCGATTTTTTCAAACAAAACATATTCATTATCATACTTTAATATTATGTATTTTTCTGATTTATCATAAACTTCTGCATTTAATAATTCCTTTGTATTAGTTTCATTATCTAATTTAGGAACGTACTTATTAGGTATTAGTTTATCTATAACACCTATTTTTTGCGTACCACCAGCATAATCAATAACCCCATTGGCCTTACCATATAATACTCCATCAAACATAACTAAAACTTCTATTGATGCATAATCAACTTTTCCTAAATCAGTAACTAATTCATAGCCATCATATTTATTGTTCTCAGATGATTTTTCTTTTTTTGTAAATCCACATCCTGTAATAGAAAATAATGTAATAAGCATTATTAAGCATAAAATAATATTTTTCTTTTTCATAAGTCCTCCTACAACTCTATTATACTACATAATTACTAATTTTTATCATCAACTTAAATCATCGTAATATTACTAAAAAAAGATGAGATTATTTCTCACCTTAATGTACGTGAATATCTTAATATTCTGATTGTTTTATTTTTCTCTTTTATAAATAATATTATTAATATAACTGTAATTATAATAATTAATAATGGTGCTATTCTAAAAAATATCCACTCAAATGAATGCCATAAAGTTCCAATTACAGACCACTCTGGATCACTATAATCCCATGATTGATATGGACTTCCTAATATTGCTAATAAGATAAATAATAATACAAAACATATATCAAAAATTATTAATGTATTAACTAACATTTTTCTTTTTTGTTTTTGTTTCATAGCTAATTGTTCATTAATGACTTCTAACTTTTCTGATATTACTTTTAAATCATTTTTTTCTTTTTCTTCTATACTTTCACCTAGAATTTCACTAACGGGTGTTTCTAATATTTCTGATATAGTCATTAACATTTCAGCATCTGGTACAGATAAACCTGATTCCCATTTTGAAACAGTTTGTCTAACAACATGTAATTTGATGCTTAATTCTTCTTGTGAAAGTCCTTTATTTTT
Source organism: uncultured Bacilli bacterium (assembly GCA_934120635.1). GTDB lineage: Bacteria > Bacillota_I > Bacilli_A > RF39 > UBA660 > RUG11198. The sequence continues at coordinate 13,737 of CAKOUR010000021.1, forward strand.
TCTTAATATTTTTAAATTATCTTTTAACATAATACACTTTCTCCTTTCATCAAACTCAGTTTATTATAAAAATACCCGTTGCCGCAAGCAATGCTTTTTAACATAACGATAAATTGTAATTTATCTTTTAACTTTTTTAATAAATAGGAAGTAAACGATTATAGGTATTATTATTAAATCTGGTATAGTAAATGTTCTAACTAGTATATAATTTCCAATAATTGTTACTAAAATAAGTCCTATTGATATAAATTTGGCAAATAATCCTTCTTCTTTTGTTTTCCAAGTAAAATAAGCAAATAAAGGCGATAAACAAGAAAATATTGTCCAACCTTTGATAAAATTCCAGCTATATACTGCATTTGTTAATTCTGCTGTTACATAGTATGAAATTAGCATTCCTATACAAAATGGAAATATATTTATCATTGCTTTTTTCCTTGTATCACTATATATCGAAATCAATATTCCTAATAGTACCCATATTGGTAAATCTGAAAACATATATCCAAGTGTCATCATAAATAAATTGCCAACAAAAAGTATATCCAATAATTTGCTTATTATTCCTAAAATAGCACCTATAAAAAATAATGAAATAGGATTTAATATATATTTCTTCATAAATTATCTCACTTTCAAATTACTATTTTCCTAACTAATTACTAAATTGTAATTTAGTAATTACCTCCAATAACCCAATGCTTCAAAATCAATACTGTCAAATTTTATAATTTTGTCCC
>CAKOUR010000022.1 GCA_934120635.1 uncultured Bacilli bacterium
AAGGATTACACCAAGGCAGAAAAATATCTGGACTATTTTTCAGAATACGATCCTATGAAAAGTTATTATCAGGGAAGGTACAGGCAGTTGCACATACATTGGAAATGGGAAAATATAATGAGTATTCGTCAATGCTTGATATTGTATGTGCTGGGAAAGATGTAGAGGAAACATATAAGGTGGTAAAACATCTTCTTGATAATGTGGGTACTATGTATGATTTTATAAAGTCCGGTTTATATAAGCATATGAAGTTCAGAGATATTGATGAAGCTATATTAGATGGTGTAAAAGAAAAACTTCTTGAAGGATTCAGAAATGAGGAAGAATTCGGCTACATGGCAGGATATGAACCGTGGGAGAAATTAATTTTTGACAGATAAGTTTTTTGAAAACTGTCGTTTGGTAAAATCTATTCCATTTTTAAAAGCCTTGTGATAAAATATGTTCTGTGAAAGTATTTGCGTAATGGAAAGGAAAAATTATGAAAAATTTTAAAATAATAAATTTTGATGTTAATAATATTGAACATATAAAATTATTAAAAGATTTTATTTCATCACCTGGTAGTGAGTTAGTATCAAATAATGTATCTAGATTTGTCATTAGAAATTTAGAATTAAATAAAAAAGATAATATCACAAATGTTTTTATTGTAGAAAATGACAACAATAAAATAGGTTTAGCATTTTTAAATTATCATCCTAAAGAAGAACGTAATGGAGTTATCCTTCAAGAAGAAATTGAGATAGGTTTAGGTTTATTACCTGAATATAGGGGAAAACATTTGGGGACATTATTTCAAAAAGAGTTTAGTGAATATTTACTTGATAAGTATAAAAATTTTAATGAAATTGTTGCTAGGGTAGATGATGATAATATTAAATCCAAAAAGGCAGTTATGAACTCTGGTTTTATTCATATACAAGATAATGAATATCATTATAAAAGAACAAATAAAACTAAAATAGAAAGAAGTAAAAGATGAAAATACTATTTTTATCAGATTAGTATATCTTTGTAATTTAATGATGATATTAAAAATATAAAACTACAAGTTGAAGAACATACAGAATATAGATTAATTAATTCATTAAAAGATTTGAAAGAAGAAAAAATATCGCCGTTCTTACTTGAATTATTTAATCATGATTTAGAAATTAATTAAAGAAGTTAGGTAAGGTTTAGAATAGAAATACCATCTATTATTTGAAAACAATCTAGGTACTTTGAGACTATAGTTTTATTAAAATATAGTAAGCCTTATAAAATAAGAAAATTATCATATAAAAATATTTATAAGAATTAAAAAAGTTTTTGGTTATAACAATTAAATAATAAGAGGAGGAAATAGAATGAAAAATATTCTAATAATAGGAGTTGCAAGAGCCGGTAAATCTACCTTAGCAAAGAAATTTAATAAAAAAATATATAATCATATTCCAGTAGATTATTTAACCTCATCCCTAAAACATAATTTTAGTGAAATAGGAATAACTAGTAATGTTGTAATAGATAAAGAAAGTAGTAAAAAACTCTCACTTTTACTTTCTAATATTATTCACATAATGGAAGAAAAAGATGAGAAATTTATAATAGATTCAGCACATCTTTATCCAGTAGATATAATGAAATATATAGATCTAAATAAATGGGATGTATATTGTGTAGCCTATCCTAATATTGATGCTAATGAAAAACTAGCCTTAATTAGAAAATATGATAACAGCAGCGATTGGACTTATAATAAAACAGATGAAGAAATGATAAATATTATAAAAGAACTTATAAAAATAAGCAAAGAACTAGAACTTCAAAGTAAAAAACTTGGTATCAATTTTATTGATGCAAGTGATTATAATACAATTGAAGATTTAACAATTAATTATTATTCTTAAAATTAGCACTATTCATTAACTTAAAATAAAAATACTTATAAGTATTAAAAAAAGTTATTTTATCATCAATATTTGAATAATGATTTTTACTTTTATTAAAAATAAATTCTATAAGTTCTTCAACAGAAGATTCAGCAATTTGATCTGGAGATACAAATTCTTCTAGGAAAGAAGAAGTATCACCAAACAAATTAGAAAAAGGTAAATCACTTTTGCTTGCAGATATTAAGCCAGAGAAAGAAAAATATAAATTTGTTAAAACATATGTTTTTTCTCTTATCAATTCTCTACAAAAAACTATTATACAAGGAGTGATAACGATGAATGGAAATAAAATTATTGTACATACTTTAATTAAAAGTAATAAAAAATATTTAGTGACGAAACGTTCAAGGCAGGAGATAACATATCCTGAGTATTGGGATATACCTGGTGGTCTAGCAGATTATGAAGAATTACCTAAAGAGGCAGTAATTAGAGAAACTAAAGAAGAAGTAGGATTAAATATTATTCCAACAAAAATTATTCATGAAGATAGCAACTATGATAAAGAGAAAGACCTAATTTTTATCAGATTAGTATATCTTTGTAATTTAAATGATGATATTAAAAATATAAAACTACAAGTTGAAGAACATATAGAATATAGATTAATTAATTCATTAAAAGATTTGAAAGGAGAAAAAATATCGCCGTTCTTACTTGAATTATTTAATCATGATTTAGAAATTAATTAAAGAAGTTAGGATAAGGGGAAAAATAGAAATATTTTATTACAGCAAACAAAAAAATTCAATTATATTATTTTTTTATTACACCATTATTCGTAATTTAATGCAAATAAATTTATATTATTAATGTATGTAATATTATAAATTTTAAAAGATTTATTCCTTAGAATGAAAGTTTCTTTAGTAATTAATTAGACTGTTGATAAAATTAAGTTTTATTAATAGTATTTTATGTGTGTAAAAAAATAATTGATTATCCTTACGAAAAAGTATTTAATGAAATAGATAGATTAAGTATTATAAATGATGAAATGAAAGAAAAATGTCAATATCAGTAGCACAAAAGAAATTAATTTGTTATAATCGTTATATAATACTAATAGTCTTAGATGTTTAACAACTAAGTTTTATTAGAAGGAGGAATATTTAAAAAAAAAAAATAATATTGACTGATAAAAAATATGAAAGAACATGAATTGAATAATGATGAATGAAATTTTAGAGGAGATGAAAAAGATGAATAATATTAGCATTGGAAATGCTGGAGAATATTTTGTCGCTGGTGAATTGGAAAGACATGGTTTCACTGCGGCAATTCCTATGTCTAATACAAAAGATTTTGATATTCTTGCAATTAACAGAAGTAATTATAAACAATTTGCCATCCAAGTGAAAACAACTAAATATAAACAGAAAAAATGGACACTGGGAAAGAAAAACGAAACATTAATTGGGGATAATATTATTTACTTTTTTGTTTCCCTTAATGAGTTGGATTTTCCAGAATATCATATAGTACCAAGCAAAATAGTTTCTAAAGTTATTACGGAAAAATATAATCATTGGATAAATTCTGTTGGAAAATTAGGACAAAAACATAATGATAATGATTTAAGAATTTTTATAGATAAGGAAGATATTTATCTAGATAGATGGGACTTTTTAGATGAGTAATTTGATTAAAAAAACTATAACAAATATAAATTTTTTCCAAATTTGCCATAGATAAAGTTGAATTCTTCTATTAAGAGAAAAGAAAATAAAAGGAAATAATCAAATTAAATATTATTAAAAAATAGAAAATCAAACTCTAAAGATGAGCTTGATTTTTTTAACTAAATTCTTAAGAATAAATTAAGAATTCAAAAATTAAACTATGCTATAATATACTAAAGTTAGTAAGCAAAGGAGATTTTTTATGGCGAATATTTTAATAGTAAATGATGAAAAAGAAATAGCAGATTTGGTGGAGATATATTTGAAAAATGAAAACTATACTGTTTATAAATATTATTCTAGTAAAAAAGTATTAGAAAATAAAAAGATAATTTTTTTAGGATTTATATTAAGTTTTACCTTAGAAACAATGCAATTCATTCTTAATATTGGTGCTTCTGATATTACAGATATTATTACCAATACAACAGGTACAATTGTAGGACTATTTCTTTATTTTATTTTAGAGAAATGTTTAAGATAAGACTAAAACAAATCAAATTCTAAATATATTAGGAATGATTGAATCAGTACTTTTTATTCTTCTTATTCTCCTATTAATAATTGGGAATTTTTAATAAAAGTAAGAAATATTACAAAATTATAATCTTTTTAATGACTAGAAAAACGCCAAATTAAGAGAAAAAATGATATAATATAGCTGATAAAATATTTTAAGAAAAAGGTGTAATAATGAAAAAAATCTATTATAAAGGATTAAATAGTTTTACATTAAGACAATTTTCTAGCAAAATAAATACTACGGTATTTTCAATGACTGTAATTTGTTTAATGCTATTATTCACTCTATCTTTGGTATAAAATTTTGTAACTTTATTTTAAGTGCGTTTGGAAATGAAAAAATGATGAAATCTATAATGATTACAGCAGTATTTATTATCGCAATCTATGGTGGCTATTTCATAGTAACTTATATTTGTAGTAAAAATATAATTAAAGAAAAATAATTTTAGTATAAAATTTATATTTTTAAATAAAGTTGATTATTAAAGACAAAGATGTTAAAATAATAACCACTTAAAGGAGGAATATAAATTGAAAATAAATATATATAATAAAATTTTTAATTATTTATCTAATGAAATTTTAGAAAAACATTTAGGACAACCTAAAGAACCAAAAACAAGAAAAATTATTGATTTAAATGAATTAGAAGAAATACTATTAAAAGCAGGAGGAGTTAATTTACGTCTATTAAAAACACTAGGAAATATAAAAAACATAAGAGCAGAAGAATGGGAATATACAAATGGATTAAAATATATTATTTGTGAACTTGATTATATAAAAAATAACGGTGAAATTCAAACTATCGAAAAAAGAATCTTAACAGCAGATTTTTTAACCAATCCAATTATGATGCTAGATTTTACTAAAGATAAAGTAGCATTAGAACAATTTCTAATTCCAAAATCAACATCTTTACCACTATTTCCCCAGAATGAAAGAATAATCGAGATAAAAGAAATATCTATTTCATTAAATGGATTATGTATAGCCTGTTTTAAAGAAGTAAAAAATTTACAAACAAATCAATTATTAAAAGAAGAATATTTACAATATTATCCAATTGTAAACGGAAAAGGAACAGCTAAAGCATTGATTAACTTATGTGGTTGTGGAGAAAGAAAACTAGAAATACTTTACCATAATTCTAATCCAGTATTTGCAGATTTATCAGGTAAACATACCATAGAAATGATTGGATATAACACTAATAATATAGAAGATATCCAAAAAATAATAGCAATCATCAATGAAGAAGTAGATGCTATTATTCAAAAAATATCTTCTAGTATAAAAATTTATGCTAAGGAAAATAAAAGCAAAGAAAAAATGAAAATAAAGACAAACACCTAAATAAAGTTTGTCTTTTTATATATTATTTTCTTATCTTTTTTTCAAGATAAAAAATATTTTCCAAGTGTTTTCTTTGTTTCTTTTCACTTCTAAAAGCATTTTCTTTTCCCGTAATAAGAAGATCAAAATCTCTAAAAATTGTCCTTAAATTTTGATTTTGGGAAAAATGAGTAATATCATATTGCATTAAAGTATTTTTCTGATTTTGATAAAATGTTTTTGCATAAGAAATTGCCTCATTAAAAAGAATTCTTTCCTCAGCACTTAATTCTTCTAAAGAAATACTTTTTAAAAAAACATCACTTGTAATAAAACTATAAATTAATTTTTTTTCAATAAAAGAAAAATTAGGATGTTGAATTATTTCAATAAGACTTTTACAAGTATAATCATCTCTTAAAAAAATATTAGTAACACTATTAGGTAAATTAAAACTTTTATCTCTAGAAAGAATAGATTGTGACTCTTTGTAACGAAGTTGCATAATTAAAACATAGCGATTAATGGTATCCATAGGATCATAGGAAAAATAATCAACAATAAATTTATTTTCTAAATCTTTATAAGTATCTTTAATTTTATCAAATTGATCAGGATAATTTTTCAAAAATGCTTCCTTTGCTTTATGAATACCATATAGATTAGCACCAATTTCAGAAGAATATTTATCATGATTGTGATTGTAATCCTCATTAAAATCAAATATTCGAATATTATATTCAATATATTTTAAATATCCATCTAAAGTATCTATCGAAAAAGTATAATCTTGATATAAGTGTCTCATCTCATGATAACAAATAAATAACAAATCAAATAAACACAAATTAGCATCTTTAATTTGCATAAATCGATTTAAAAAAATAACTATCTCTTGACGAGAAGAATGACAAAAACCAACAGAATTAAAAGGAAAAGAAGAATAAAATATTTTTTCCCATAAACTATACTCTTTAGATAATAAAAGTTTTTGATAAAATTCTAATATAGTAACAGGAAGGATATCACACTCAAGATGATTTTTTTGAAGTTCTTGTTCAATTGTTTGATAAATAATTTTTTTTAACTCTTGAATATCTAAATAATTATTTTTCATTTTTCTCCTCCTTCATTAAAAATTAAGATTTATTATACCAAAATTTCAAAAAAAATAAAGCGAAATCCCATGAATTTTAATTGTAAAACAAAATAAAGTATACTATAATATTAGTAACTTAGAAAGGAAAGGGAAGTTGAATGGATATAGAAATTGCGCATCAAGCAACTTTACAAGATATTTCGGAAATTGCAAGGAAAGTAAAAATAGAAAAATATTTAGAAAAATATGGAAACAATAAAGGAAAAATTAATTTTTCTAAGATAGAAAATACTGTTAAAGGGAAATTAATTTTAACAACAGCTATTTCTCCCACTCCTTATGGAGAAGGAAAAACAACAGTCAGTATAGGACTAAATGATGCCCTAAGAAAACTAGGAAAAAATTCTCTTGCAACTCTAAGAGAACCATCCTTAGGACCAGTCTTTGGAGTAAAAGGGGGAGCAACAGGGGGAGGCTACGCACAAGTTATTCCAATGGAAGAAATCAATCTACATTTTACAGGAGATTTTCATGCTATTACTTCAGCAAACAATTTAATAGCAGCAGCAATTGACAATCATTTATATTTTGGAAATAAACTATCTATCGATCCAAATAAAATTTGTTTCCATCGATGTCTTGATGTAAATGATAGAGCCTTACGCCATGTCAAATTACAAAATAGAGATGAGTCCTTTAATATTACAGCAGCAAGTGAAATTATGAGTATTCTTTGCTTAGCAAAAGACCTTAACGATTTAAAAACAAGATTAGGAAGTATTTTAATTGCCTTTAACACCAATAAAGAACCTATCTATGTAAAAGACTTAAAATTAGAAGGAGCGCTTACAGTACTATTAAAAGAGGCTATCAAACCAAATCTAGTACAAAGTCTAGAAAATAATCCTATCATTATACATGGAGGACCATTTGCCAATATTGCTCATGGTTGTAGTAGTGTTATATCAACTAACTTAGGATTAAAAGTAGCAGATTATGTGATTACTGAAGCAGGATTTGGTTCTGACTTAGGAGCAGAAAAATTCTTTGATATCAAATGCAGAAGTGCATCATTAAAACCAGATGCTATCGTTTTAGTAGTAACAACAAAAGCTCTAAAACATCAAGGAGGAATCTCTAAAGAAAATATTCAGAAAGAATCTCTAGAAGGAATAAAAAAAGGCCTTCCTAATTTAGAAGTTCACTTAGAAAATATCAGCAAATTTACAAAAAATATTGTCGTTTGTTTAAATAAATATAATACAGATACCAAAAAAGAAATAGAAATTATCCAAAAATTTGTTCAAGAAAAAAACTATGCCTTTGCAACAACAACATCTTATCAAGATGGAGGAGAAGGTTCAATATCTTTAGCAAAAGAAGTACTCAAGTTATGTAGTAAAGAAAACGATTTTCAACTCCTTTATCCAAACCATCTTTCCCTTTTAGAAAAAATAGAAAAATTAGCTCACGAAATTTATCATGCAACTTCCATAAAGATTAGTGATAATACAAAAGAAAAATTAAAAACATATGAACAAATGGGATATCAAGATTTCCCAATATGTATAGCAAAAACACAGTATTCTATCAGTGATAATCCTAATCTTTTAGGTTATCCAAAAAATTATGAATTAAAAGTAGATGATGTAAATATCTATACAGGCGCCAAATTTGTAGTAGTCTACTTAGGAAATATAATGACTATGCCAGGCTTACCTCTTCATCCTAATTATGAACAAATTGATATTGATGATAAGGGGAATATTAAAGGATTATTCTAATGTATATTTATATTCATATCCCTTTTTGCAATCATATTTGCACCTATTGTGATTTTCCCAAAATGCTCTATGACAAAAAATTTGTAAAAAAATACTTAAAAGTATTAGCAACTGAAATTAACACAAGGTACCAAGATGAAGAAGTATTATCTATTTATATAGGTGGTGGCACTCCAACTAGTTTAAGTTTAGAAGAATTAAAATACTTATTAGAAATGACAAAAAAATTTAAGAAAGCAACTAAAATAGAATTTACAATTGAATCAAACATTGAAAGCCTAACAAAAGAAAAAATAAAATTACTAAAACAATATGAGGTAAATAGAATTAGTTTAGGAGTACAATCTTTTCAAGACAAAACTTTAAAAATTCTAGGAAGAAATCATACAACTAATATGGTAAAAGAAAAAATAAAAGAATTAAAAGAAGAAGGATTTACTAATATTTCTATTGATTATATTTATGGCATATCAGATAGTATAAAAGAAGTAGAAGAAGACATTCAAACCTTTTTAGCATTAGATATTCCCCATATTTCAGCATACTCTTTAATCATTGAAAAAAATACTATTTTTGGTATTCAAAAAAGAGAATATATCGAAGAAGAAATAGAATACAAAATGTACAAGAAAATAAAACAAATCTTAGAAAAAAATCATTATCAACATTATGAAATATCTAATTATGCAAAATTAGGCTATCATTCAAAACATAATCTAAATTATTGGAATAATGGAAATTACTATGGTTTTGGATTAGGAGCAGTTAGTTATATTCATAACAAAAGAATAAATAATACTCTAAATTTTAATAAATATTTAAAAAATCAATATCATCAAGAAATAATAGAAGAAGATAAAAAAATAAAAATATCTAATGAATTTATTTTAGGACTAAGAAAAATAAAAGGAATAGATATAAGTAAATTTAAAGAGAAATACCAAGAAGATATCTTAAATATTCCTGAAGTAAGAAAACTTCTTCAAGAAAAAAAACTAATCTTAAAAAATAATCATCTCTTTATTTCAAATAAATATTTATATTTATCTAATGAAATCTTAATAAATTTTGTTTAAGAATTGTAATTTTTTTAAAGTTATGCTATGATATACCTAGATGAGGAGATTTTTAAGTAAAAGTGGAAGACAAGTAGATCTTATAACTCTCAGGAATATATTATAAGAAAAAAGTAGCTACTAACAATTCCACTAATAAACTTCCTCATCTTTTTTATGAAAGAAGATTTATTGTTGTAATATATAAATAAAAATTAGATTGGAGGGGGAAAGATGAATAATTCACTAAATTTATATCCTCATAATTTAGAAGGATATGATGAAGTCAAAAAAGCTTATCAAGAAGGAAAAAAAATTGTCAGTGAAGTTCGGGCAACGGGAACTGGGAAAAGTTATATTAACCT
>CAKOUR010000023.1 GCA_934120635.1 uncultured Bacilli bacterium
TTCCATATGTAATAGTAGTTGGTGAAAATGAAGTTAAAACAAATAATTTTATGTTAAAAAATATGAAAACATCAACTAGTAAAGAATATTCATTTGATAATATAGAACAATTAGTAAATGATATTAAAAATGTGTAATATTTATTACATGTTTTTTCATTTAAAAATATCAAATAGGGGGAACCAATGAAAATCGTTAATTTAAGAATGCACCAATTAAGAAAATTAAAAGAATTAGTATTAGAAAGAGGAACATTAAATACAGAAGCCTTAATGTTAGTCTTAAACAAACATCAGGTTAAAACCGAAAATGGAGAAAGAATGCTATTTAAATATTTAGATGCACAAGATGATGAAAAAATTATGGGCAGAAAAATGTATGCACTAAATTTATTAAACAGTTCAATATATTATAAACAAATAAAAGAATTAATCATTCCCGATACAATTATAGTAGTAGATAATAAAATAGCAGGATTTGCCCTACCATTAATAGAAAATCATACCAATTTAGGAATTTTTCTATCCAAAGAAGAAAATAAATTCAGCAAAAAATTAGAATATTTAAAACAAGTAGGAAAAATTCTTCATCAAGTTCAAGAAGTCAAAGAAGAAAGCTTTAAAATGAATTTTGGAGACTTCAATGAATTTAATTTTATTATCGATAAAAGTGATATTGTTCGGGCTATTGATTTAGATAGTGTCTATGTAGGACAAGATGAACCCTCTCATACAGCATACTATCTTTTAAAAAATAAATATTTAGAATCTATTCCCGATAAATATAAATTAACACAATCTGGAATAATGATTCCAAGTAATGATACAGACTTATATTGTTATAATATGATATTATTAAATACTCTAGCAGAAGAAGAAATGTATAAAAAAGAATTAGATATATTTTATAAATATTTATTCCATTTAAAAGATATTGGTATAGATAAAGAATTACTAAAAATATTTAATACCATCTATCTTTCTAAACCAAACAACAATCCTCTACCTCTTTTAAAAACAATTCATCCAGAATTAAAAGAAGAAATGTCATACAAAACATTTAAAAAAGAATATAAAATTAAAGATTAATGTATAAAAATCTCCTAACTACCTCAAGATGAAGAGTAGAAAGGAGATTTTTTTATGGCACGTCATAAAGTAGATATCTGTGGCGTGAATACTGCGAATATGAAGGTTTTAACTAATGAAGAGAATAAAGAATTATTTCAAAAATTAAAAGAAGGGGACCCCTTTGCCAGAGAAGATTTAATCAGTGGAAATCTAAAATTAGTTTTATCAATTTTAAGAAAATTTAATGGCAAAACAGATAATTTAGATGATCTATTTCAAGTAGGGTGCTTAGGATTAGTAAAGGCAATCGATAATTTTGATATCAATTATGATGTAAAGCTATCTACCTATGCAGTTCCCATGATATTAGGAGAAATTAAAAGATATTTAAGAGATAATTCTTCCTTAAGAGTAAGTCGAAGTATTAAAGATTTAGCTTATAAAACCTTAAAATTAAAAGAAGAATTAGTAACAACAAATGGAATAGAACCAACAGATAAAGAGATTGCAACAATATTAGGCGTAACAGAATTCGAAATTTCTAATGCCTTAGAATCATTAAGAGAACCAATGAGTATGTATGAACCAATTTATAACGATGGAGGAGATACCATTTATCTTTTTGACCAAATTAGTAACAAAAAAGAAGAATATGATCTAGACTATAAATTAGCCGTCGATAAAGCAATGAGTAATCTCAAACCACGCGATCGTCAAATTCTAGAAGAAAGATTTATGATAGGAAAAACACAAATGGAAATAGCAAGTGAACTAGGAATTAGTCAAGCCCAAATCTCTAGAATTGAAAAAAACGCGATTAAAGTACTGAAAAAGAACATTAAAGAATAAAATGAAGTAGGGTGGTATAATGAACTTATCTGACTTACAAACCAAAGAAGTAGTAGATGTTGCAAGTGGAAAAAGAATAGGCTCAATTATTGATGTAATTATTTCTTCATCAGGAAATATTTCTAAAATTGTCCTGGAAGAAACAAGAGGAAGTAGAAGATTTTTAAGTACAAATAAAGATGAAGTTTATCTAGATTGGCAGCAACTAGTAAAAATAGGAGATGACATTATCTTAATTGATAGTAAAAAAAGTTAAAAAGATACTCTTTCCATTGAAAAGAATATCTTTTTATTATATACTTTACTTAAAGTAGGTGGTAAGATGAAAAAATTAAATAACAAAGGTTTTACTTTAATAGAAGTATTAGCCGTAATTGCTATCATTGCAATATTAGGATTGATTGCTGTACCAGGAGTATTAAATTCCATTAATAATGGTAAAAAAAGTAGCTATAACATTATGATATCCAATATTAAAACAGCGAGTCAATCGTTATATGAAGAAGTAGATTACATGAATGGAGAAGTATATACCTATGACGATTCTGGAACCAAAACAGAAACACCATTAAAAATAACAGATTCTAGCATTACAGTAAATCTTCAAACCTTAGTCAGTAATGGTTATCTAAAAGGAACCACTAGTGAAAAAGAAGGAGAAAAAAAATTAATTTTAACCAATCCAGTAGATGGACAAAATATTGGTTCTTGCAAGATTACAATCACCAAAGAAACAAATCAAGCAGGAAAAGTAAATTATAAAATAGAATCAAAATCAACCACTAATTCTTCGTGTCCAAAAACAAATGAATATAACTAATCCTTACATAAAATAAGAAAAAATCATCTATACTAACAATAGGTGAATAAGATGAAAAACAAAGATAATTATACTAATATTGTTATTAAAGAAGCAAAAAAAGAATTATTCTATAAAACTATTACTTCAGTTTTTATCAGAGGATTATTATTAGTCATTCCTATATTTTGGAGTAATACCATCAATTATTTAAGTGAAGCAAATTATCAAAAAACTTATTCCTTAATTATTGTTATCATTATTATTAGCAGTTTTTATTATATTTGGCAATACCTAAATCAAGTAAGTTGGTTTAGGTTTTATGATAAATTATATTTAGGTTATACCTCTTTAATTACCAAAAATAATCATGGAAATATAGGAAAAATTACCCTTGGTGAATATACTAACGTCATGAATAGTGACATTGATATTCTTTGTAATTTTTTAGGAAATGGAGTTGCAAGAGTTATCCAAGTTTTAGAACTTATTTTTATTTACTTTTATTTTCTTACCCAAAATATTTATATCTTTTTAATTACCCTTTTAATCTCTAGTCTAATGATTATCCTAATGATAATTTCTAGTAGTCAAATAAAAAATGAAAATATCAAAAGAAAAACATCACTAGATAAAAAAACCGTAATTGCTCATCAAATTTATGATAAGTTAAAAGATAAAACAATAGATGAAGCAACTTTCAAAAAATTTCATCAAAGTAATATTGAATATTTAAGATCCAATAAAAAATTTAATTTATTAGCACAAGCATTAATTTATTTAATTTTAGGAATTATTGAATTAACCAAATATGGAATTATCATTTATAGTGTATATTTAATTAGTATAGGAAAAATGGAAGTAGGAACAATTATCCTAGTCTACACCTATTACGATAAAATTATTACAAACTTCGAAGTTTTAGGAACAATTAGTGCTGAATATCAAAGTTTCTTAGTTTCTTTAAAAAGAATCAATAAATTAGGAGAAAACTCTTACCTAGAAAAAGAAGAATAAAAGGAAAATACTGATTCAGTACTTTTCATTCCAAAAAGAAATAACCACCAAGTAATTTTTTTACTAAAAAAGTCTTTAAATCTATAAAATTTATGATATAATAGACAAAGTTAGAAAAAAAGAGGTGTAAAAATGAAGATTAGAAATATTGCAATAATAGCCCATGTTGACCATGGAAAAACAACTTTAGTTGATCAATTATTAAGAAAATCAGGAACATTCCGTGAAAATGAAGAAGTAGAAACAAGAGTAATGGATTCAAATGATATTGAAAAAGAAAGGGGTATTACCATTTTAGCTAAAACAACAGCAATTCATTATAATGGTTATAAAATCAATATCCTAGATACTCCAGGACATGCTGACTTTGGAGGAGAAGTAGAAAGAATTATGAACATGGTAGATGGTGTTTTACTAGTAGTAGATGCTTATGAAGGAACTATGCCACAAACTAGATTCGTTCTAAAAAAAGCCCTAGAAGCAGGAGTAAAACCAATCGTAATCATCAATAAAGTAGATAAACCAACAGCCAGAGTAGAAAAAGTAGTAGATGAAGTATTAGATTTATTTATTGAATTAGGAGCAGATGATGATCAACTAGAATTTAAAACAGCTTATGTATCTGCCTTAAATGGAACAGCAAGTTTAGATCCAGATGTATCTACACAGCAAGAAAGTTATGATGATATATTTAATTTAATTATTGATGAAATTCCAGAACCAAAAGTAAATCCAGAAGGAATTTTACAATTCCAACCAGCTTTATTAGACTATAATGATTTCGTTGGAAGAATTGGAATAGGAAAAGTTTCTAGTGGAAATATCAAAGTTAATGAAATGGTATCCTGTGTAAGATTAGATGGAAGTATTAAACAATTTAGAATTCAAAAATTATTTGGATTCGATGGATTAAAAAGAATCGAAATTGATAAAGCCAGTGCTGGAGATATTGTTGCCATAGCAGGATTACCAGATATTTCCGTAGGAGAAACCGTTTGTAATGTTGGAAAAGAAGAAGCATTACCAATTTTAAGAATAGATGAACCAACCCTAAAAATGACGTTCATGACTAACAATAGCCCTTTTGCAGGAAAAGAAGGAAAATTTGTTACTGCTAGTAAAATAGCCGATCGCTTATTTAGAGAAACGCAAAAAGATGTAAGTTTAAAAGTAGAACAATCAGGAAATGAATCTTGGACAGTATCTGGTCGTGGAGAATTACATTTATCTATTTTAATTGAAAATATGCGCCGTGAAGGATTTGAACTTCAAGTATCAAAACCAGAAGTTATTATTAAAGAAATTGATGGCATCAAATGCGAACCATATGAAGATTTACAAGTAGAAGTACCAGAAGCAAGTGTTGGAAATGTCATTGAAGCACTAGGAAACAGAGGAGCAAAAATGGATAATATGACTAATGAAAATGAATTAGTTAGATTAAATTATACCATTCCTTCTCGTGGATTAATTGGCTTTATGACAGACTTTATGACCATGACTAAGGGATATGGTATTATAAATCACACTTTCAAAGAATATGCTCCAATCGAAAATGTAAACATTGGAGAAAGAAAACTAGGCGTTTTAGTTTCTATGGAAAATGGAAAATCAACAGCCTATAGCATTGGAAACTTAGAAGATAGAGGAATTATGTTTATTGAACCAGGATGTGATGTATACGAAGGAATGATAGTTGGAGAATGTAATCGTGAAAATGATTTAGCCGTAAATGTTGTAAAAGGAAAACAATTAACTAATACTCGTGCTGCTGGATCAGATCATACTGTTGTTTTAAAACGCCCCCGTCCAATTACTTTAGAATATGCCCTAGAATACATCAATATGGATGAATTAGTAGAGGTAACTCCAAAAAATATCCGTCTTCGTAAAGAAATTTTAAATACAGAATTAAGAAAGAAACACGATAGTAAGAAGTAGAATAGCGTTGTCTATTCTCTTTTTTTGAGGGAAAATACTTATTAATATTTTACTGGTGTAAAATAATTATTTTGTAAAATGATTGATTTCTGATAAAAAAGTAATAAAAATATGTTACAATATTATTGAATACCTAGATGGTGGTGATAATATGGACAATGTATTCGGAATTGTTATAACAACATTTCTTATCGCAGTCGCTCTTGTATTTTTAACATTTGCTCTAACAAGAAGAAAAACTAGCAAAAAATACAAGGAATATATTAATGAATTAGATGTTGAAAAAAATCAACTTATTAATGTAAAAATTTTGTCGGAAATTACAAAAGTTCGAGGCCTAGTAAAAACGGACAATTTAAAACATAAATTAGAAGACTGGGACAAAACATTTAATTATATTAAAGAAGATATGCTCCCTAAGATTACTGATCAAATTAGTGATGTAGACTTTTTAATTGATAAAAAAGATTATAAAAATGCAATTAAAAAAATGGCAGGAATTGAATTAGAAATTGGTTCTTTAAGAAGAAAAAGCCAAAAACTAATTGATGAAATTCAAATCATTACCAATTCTGAAGAAAGAAATAGAGCCTTAATTACAAAATTAAAAGTAACCTATAGAGAACTTCAAGCCAAATTTAATCGCTGCGAAAAGGATTATGGAGAGTTAAAAGATATTATTGCACAAGAGTTTACTAAAATAGATGAAAAATTTATTAATTTTGAAAACGCTATGGAAAATAATGATTATGTAAAAGTTGAAGAAATAGTAATTTTAATTGAAGAAGATTTACAAAAATTAAAAAATATTTTAGATAAGTTTCCATCTATACTATTAATGGCAAATATCTTAATTCCAGGAAAAATAGAAGAAGCAAAAGTAGCTTACTCTAGAATGCAAAGAGATGGCTATCCACTAGATTATTTAAATGTAGAATATAATTTATCAGAGATTGATAAAAAAACTAAAGGAATAATGGAAAATTTAAAAAAACTAGAAGCTCAAGATGCAGAAATAGAGTTAAAAACAATTTTAGAATATTTTAATTCTTTATTTAAAGATTTTGATAAAGAAAGAGAATGTAAAGATAACTTTAAAGAAGGTTGTAAAAAATTTCGCTATAAATTAGAAAAAGTCAATAAAGTAGTTTATGATATTTATATTCAAATAGATGATATCAAAGTAACTTATGATTTAACTGAAGAAGAAATGAACAGATTCAGTACTTTAAATCGCAATCTAGAAGTCATTAATGAAGATTTTAAATTACTATTAGAACATGGGAAAAGTAAAACTTTTGCTTATTCTAAATTAATGGATGAATTAGATGGTCTTGGAGTAAAACTATCTAGATTACAAGATGACTTAGATTACCAATTAAAGTCAATTACAAGCATGCAAGATGATGAATACAGAGCAAAAGAACAATTAAATACTATTCAGGAATTATTACACAAAGCAAAGATGAAATTAAAAGATTATAAATTGCCAGTCATTCCAAGTAGTTATTATGTTGAATTAAAAGAAGCTCAAGATGCAATTAGAGAAATAGTAAAAGAACTAGATAAAAAACCAATTGTGATTAAAATCTTAAATATAAGAGTAGATACAGCAAGAGATTTGGTTTTTAAAATCTATAATAAAACTAATGATATGATAAAAGTTTCTAGTTTGAGTGAAAAAATGATTATTTATGGTAATAGATATCGAAGTATTTATTCTGAAGTTGATCAAGGTTTAGAACAAGCAACAGCCCTATTTTATAAAGGACAATATGAAAAATCTTTAGAAAAGTCAATTCAAACCATTCAATTAGTTGAAGAAAATCCTATGAGTAAATTTAGTAAATAACTTTACTTTTTTTCTCTTTTATGATAATCTTTTAATGTAGGATGAATAGAATAAAAAGGAGGATCATGATGAGTTTTATAGATTTTTTATTACAATATTATATTTGGATTTTGGGAGTATTAATACTTTTAATTTTAATTGTAATTGGGGTTTTAGTAGATTCAAAAAGTAAAGGAAAAGAAAAGAAAAAAGAAAAGAAAAAAAATACTACTTCCATTCAAACTTCTGAAACTATCCAAAATACTGAACCAGAAAATAATAATGTAACTTTAAATACAATGTTAAATTCAAGTAATATGACAAATAATAATGTGGGAGAAAATAATTTAAATAGCATATCCCCAGTACCACAAAATAATGGAATGGATAACAATGCTATTAATCCAGTACCACAAATAAATCCAATGGAACAACCAGTACAAAACATTAATCCAGTACCACAAATAAATCCAA
>CAKOUR010000024.1 GCA_934120635.1 uncultured Bacilli bacterium
AATTAGTTAAGATCCATCCATTTATTGATGGAAATGGTAGAACATCTAGATTAATAATGAATATGGAATTAATGAGAAGTGGATATGTACCAGTTATTATTAAAAAAGATGATAGATTAAAATATTATGAAGCACTTGATAAAGCACATACAACAAGTGATTATACAGATTTTGTTAAATTAGTAACAGAATCAGAAAATGAAATGCTTGATAGATATTTATCAGTAGTTGAATAATTATTAAAAATCAGGAGGTTTTATGAGTAGTGTCAAAGTAGAAGCAGCAGCAACAAATGCGGTTAGAAACTTAATAAATTTATCAAATAGTATGACGTCAGATGAAATTAAAGAAGGAGATCGTGGCGTTTCGTTTGACGGATGTATACCGATATATTTAAAAAATAAGATAAAAAAGAATAATTTTTGTAATAAAGTTGATATTCAGGTTAAGGGCAGAAGTGTTAAAAAATTATCTTCAGCCGAGTATCTTAAATTTTCAATGACTTTGTCTGATATTAAAAATTATAAAAATGTTGGAGGAACAATAATTTTTTATGTGCAAGTTAATAGTGATAGAACAAAAAGTAGAATTTATATTAAATCATTGTTGCCATATGAAATTAATCAAATACTAAAAACTAATTCTAAAAATAATGTATCATTGACATTTGAATATATTGATGAAACAGATGTAAAGAAGTTAGAATACATATTTTTTCAATTTCAAAATGATAAGGATAAGCAATATTCTTATAAAGATGAATATAAAACAATTGAAGATTTTGAAAAAGAAAAAGGAACATTCAAGCTTGGTATCAATATTCCTAGCATCTCTATGAATCCAATTGACTATTTGAATAAGAAAAGTTTTATATATTTTCAACCTGAGAATTTTAATAATATACAAATTCCTTGTGGTATAGCCGAATTATCTTCATTTACTTTTAAAAAAGATATGGATATTAAAATAGGAGAAGAAATAATAAATACCACAGTTGAAATAAAACAATTTTCTGATTACATAATGGTAAATATCAATGATTGTATTTTTTATAATTCGAGAAAAAATATGTTTACTTTTGAATTAAACACAAATCTTAAAAAAGCATTATATAATATAGAACTTATAAGGAAATTTATTAAATATGAAACCATAATTATAGATAAAAATAAGCTATCTATCAAGAGCGGTGGAGATTATAGTATATTAGAACATCAGATTGAAGTGATAAATAAGCTGGATATAATTGTAAAAGCCTTAAATATTGTTACTGAGCCAATTATAGATTTTAGAAGTATTGAATCTATAAAAAATATAGGATTAGTTTATAATAATATAATTGATAAAAAGGGTATACCATTTATTAATGAGTATGATGTCTTTTTATTAAATATTAGTATCTTTAATTTAAAAATTTCTTTTTCTGTTCAAAGACGAGAAGATAAAACGTATGATTTATATAATTTTTATGATCTGTTAATAAATCAAAAGGATTTGTTTAGTTACATTAACGATAAAAATGAAAGAGTAATAATATCCCCTAATTTTTCAGCTTTAAATAAAACATTGAAACTTGATGTATCTTATTTGGTTGCAGATAATATTGTTGATAAATTATCCAATTTGGAAATATTAGAAGATAAAGTTTTAGATAATGCAGATTTAGAAGCAAACTTGACTTGGTTTATTTTAGATAGTTTAGAGTATTATGACAATCATGTAAAAGATTTCCATTCTGAATTACTAATTAATTTTTTAGAAGATGTATCTAAATGCTTTCTAAAAACAAAAAATAAAAGCTGCAAACATATTTATTATATAAACTATTGTCAAGTATTAAAACGATTAAATAAAATTAAGAAAGAGGAAATAAAAAATCTTATTTCAATAAGAGATAAAACAAAAGATGTAATGATAAAAATATGTACAAGTATTCTATTAGAAGATCAAAGTGGATTTAACATTTACTATGATAGTATTAATGATGAACAAAAAGAAATATTAAAATCTTATCCGATTATTAATTTAAAAAAATAGCTTAGTTATCTTCTAAGTTATCTATAATAGAAACAACAGAGTCGAGGGCAGTACTAAACATATGTGAATATGTATTTAGTGTTTCCTCGATTTTTATTGGTTCTTCGAATTTGAGGGGACCTGAAAATAACATCTAAGTTTTTAGATGTTATTTTCATATCTTATAATTGTCTCAAAGTAGTAAAATTGAAGTTATCATAAAAGCTTAAAATTAATATTTTAGAATTTTGTAATAACTACTTTAAAGTTAAGTCTCCTCAAATTCAAAGAACCTTTTTATTTGTCTATATCCTTAACCAATTCGGAAATTGTTATTCCTAATGTTCGCGATATCTTTTCAAGTACTTTAAGAGTTGGTGAATATTCTCCTCTTTCTAATCTTCCATAATAAGCTTCACTGATTCCACAATAGACAGCAAATTCATATTGTTGAAAACCATTATCTTCACGTAATAACCTTAAACGATACCCAAATTTAACATTAATTTTATCTTTTTTCATAAAAAAACTCCTTTTTTATATATTATACGTCATATATAGCGTATGTCAATTCTGAAAGATGTGATATATTAGAATTGTCAAAGGAAAAATTATTTTAAAGGAGGTTTATTATGAATAATGAAATAATTTTTAAAACCAAGTCATTTAGAAAAATACCTAATCCGTATTATTTGAGTGATGAAGAAGCAATGAAAGGTGCTGAAATGTATTATATTGTATGCGATGTTAAAGACGTTCCATCTAATATACCAATGGATACTAATCCAAGAGAACAAAAATTAACTACAGCAGTAGCAAAAAAAATAAGAACAAGTTTAACAACACCTGGTGCAAATAATTTTTATTTATTGAATAGGGGATTATTATTATCTGCGGAAAAAGTAACATTTAATAGTAAAAATGAAACTGTTAGTGTTGTTTTCTCTGATACTAGCGTTCATGGTGATATTGATGGTGGGCATACTTATAAAATAATTCAAGAATGTCAATCGGAATTGGATTATGGGCAACAATATGTAAAAATTGAGATTCTTACGGGCGTTGAAGATATGTTTCAAGAGTTAGCGAGTGCTAGAAATACTTCAACTCAGGTACAAGACAAATCAATAGCTGAACTATATAATAGATTCGATATAATAAAACAAGCTATACAAAATGAATCATTTAAAGATGAAGTGTTTTTTGAGGAAAATGCTGAGGGAAGCATTGACGTTAGTGATATTTTGGCTTTGTTAAATTTATATAACATTGATAGGTATCCGGATTTAAATGACTATGCAATTGTTTCTTATAATGGAAAAAAGCAATGCATAGATTACTATATTAAACAACATATGGAAAAAGGTGAAACAATAGAAAACCCTTATGTTAAAATGTCTAAAATAATGGTTGATATTTTTAAACTGTATGATCAATTAGAATTAAAAGCTAGAGATTATTATAGCGGTGGTGTGTCTGGAAAGAAGTATGCATTAGTTGTAGGTGTTAATAAAAGAAAGGATGGAAAACCGGCATATAAAACTAAATTTTATAAAAATAATACTGATTACATTACACCAAATGGTTTCTTATTTCCGATATTGGGTGCGTTTAGAGCTTTAATTGATGTTGATTCTGAGGGATACTATTGTTGGAAAAAAGATCCATTTTGTGTACTAGATAAGGTTGGATCAGATTTGATGGAAACAACAGTTGATACAAGCAGAACTTTAGGGAATAATCCTAATGCTACTGGAAAAAATAAGACTTTATGGAAAAACTTATATATGTGTGTTGCAATGGAAACAATGCATAAAGATTAAAAAAGGTGGGAAAGAAGTTTATGAAGTTTAAATTAAGTGAATTATTGGCGATTTATAAGCCGGAACAACTAAATGCTTTTTTAAAAAAACACATAAACACAGATTTAGAAGAAAATAATTTATTATATGAAAATATTAGTGATAACTGGACTTGCGTAGGAGATACAAAATATAATTTATCAGCTATTAATATGCTTAAGGATTCGGGTAAAGGACTTATAGAAAGGATCACTAATGGAATTGACGCTGTACTTGAAAAAGAAAAAGAAAAGAATGGTTTAACCTCTCCTAAAACTGCTGATGATATAGTTAAGGTAGCTTTTCCGCATTATTATGAAAATAAGCAAAATATTAAAAAGGGTACATCTGATAGACAAAATGCTTGTGAAACAGCTGATAAAGTCATAGTAGCTATTAATGATAGTACAAAATCTAACAGACCTACAGTTGATGTGGTAGATCAGGGATGCGGAATAAGCGGTGAAAAATTTGGAGATACTATTCTCTCAATTCATAAAGGTAATAAATCAACAATAGATAAGAATTATTTGATTGGTGCGTTTGGACAGGGTGGTTCAACGTCATTGCCATTTTCTTTTGCGACAATCATAGTTTCTAAAAAAGAAGATAATGTTTATTTTACAATCGTAAAAAAATGTTTATTTGCTGATATGAAAATGGATACATATTTATATCTTACACCAAATGGTCAAGTTTCATTGAGCGAGAACGATGAGCATAACTATGAAGACGAATATATTAATACTTTTATTAATTCAGAATCTGGAACATTAATTAGAATGATAGATATGGAGATACCACGTGAATATAGAGTAAATGATGCTACAAAACCTGGTATGCTTGGAGATTTTATTAATACTGAATTATACAATGTTAGCTTACCGGTAAAAGTAGTTGAAAATAGAGCAGATTTTACAAGCAATGCTCATAAACAAAATAGATACTCATATGGTTCTAACAATAAAATAATGACATGGGAATATGCCAGAAAAGAATATTTTGGAACAATAAGCATTGAACATAATACGAAAGAATATAAACTAAATTATTACTTTATACTTCCTCCTGATGAGTCGGATTGGGCTAAAGATGCAAAATGTAAGGATGTTTTTAAACAAGTAAACGTTCATCTTGATCCAATAATTTATACTGTTAATGGACAATACATATCTAGCGAAAAATTTACAAAATTAAAAAATGCTGGTTTAAGCTTTTTGCAATATCGATTATTAGTAGATATTAACCTTGACGTTTTAGGAAAGGACAAGTATCGATTCTTTACTACTGATAGATCTAGAATTCAAGATTCAGATTTAACGAATGGCTTTCTGGATAAAGTAATTGAAGCTTTAAAAAATGAAAAAACAATAATTGATATGAATAACTATATCGCAAGTCAAAGTGTTAATGCAAATATAGATAATGAATTAATAAATGATATTAGTAGTAGTGTAAAAAGCATTTATAATAAGTTTTTGAAGTCAGGTAATAAAATATTAAACATTAATAAAGGGCACCACGTTAATCCAACTCCTGAAGAGATATACTATGACTCAATTCAAGAATTTGAAATTACTACATCAAAACAAGTTTTTTACAAGAATGAAAGTATAAACGTTGTAGTAACAACCAAAGCCAAAAAGAACGTTAATGATAAAGCAAAAATATATATGTTTGTTGATGGTAAACAAAATTATAATCATTCTGAATCTGTGATGAACGGCAGGATTCAATATACATTAAATGATATTTCTGCAGGAATACATAATATCCAATTTGATTTATATGATGATGAATTAAATCTGGCAAAGAGAAGTAATGTATTTGAATTTGCTGTAGTTGATGATTTGAAGAAACAAGCTGAAAGTATAACTAATAATAAGGACTTAGAATTAAACATTCAACTTGTGGATGATAAGGAATTGATAATAGATACTGTAAAAAATGAAGTTGATAAAACGATTGATGTTTATCTATGCTTAAGCCATGATTTGTTAGTAAATAATTTATATGGCAAGAGTGCTAGTAATGATGAAATCCAAGTATTAAAGAATAAGTTATTAGAACCTATTATTTTATTCACACTTTTCTTAGGTGACAATTATGACAATATAGAAGATATTGATAAGAAAAATGAGATTATTTTGTCGTTCTGTAACACTTTCTATATTACAAATAGTTTAAATTAATATTAGTTCTGATTAACTGTCTTGACTTTTTAGGTACCATTTAGGTACCAACGCATTAACAAATACCAATTTATAAAGGTAATTAAAAAATATAACGGCTCTAAAAGGCCATTTTTAAAAGAAATTAACATATAGAACATTGCGGTTCTTCGAATTTCGATGGACCTAGCAAAAAAATTGTTATAAATTTATTTACAGACTCTTTATAAAAATTAGTTTAGTTTTGATATTCTTTAGGAATTTTAAAAGAATAAAATGCAATAAAAATCACACCTAATATTGAACTGAACCCCAAAAGTTGGACAGTTTATAAATAGTTTCTAATTAGAGGATTGTAACCTATAATTTACAGGTGA
>CAKOUR010000025.1 GCA_934120635.1 uncultured Bacilli bacterium
GAAAATACTATTAAAAATGGATGGAGTAGAAATGTACTTTCTATTCAAATTGAAACAGAATTTCATAAAAGAATAGGAAATAGTAACAATAATTTTAATGCAATGTTACCTCCAAAAGATAGTGATTTAGTGAATAATACCATAAAAGATCCGTATATTTTTGATTTTATTACATTAAAAGAAGAATATAAGGAAAAAGAATTAGAAACAGCTTTAATAAATAAAATAAGAAATGTATTGCTAGAATTAAGAAAAGGCTTTAGTTTTGTCAGAAATCAATACAAAATTTCAGTTGATAATCAAGTTTTATATCACTTTCAATAATAAAATTATCTAACTCTTTTATCATTAACAACACATTCTTTGATATTATCTAGATTTTTTTAAAGTATTTTCCAAATTATAAGTATAAAAAACTTCTGGGTAACCTACACCTAATTTAACAAAATCTTCTTCAAATTCAGATAATTTTCCACCCCAAGTTTCATATATTGCTCGTGCTTTTGTATTATCTTTTAAAACACCAATTACATATTGAGTTGCAACATTTTCCATTGCCCAATTTTCGAAGATATTTTTAAAAGTTTTTCCTATGCCATACCCTTGAAAATTTGGATCAATATAAAGTCCTATTAAATCTGCATATTTATCAAAATGATCATACGCTGAACTAATACTACCACACATTGTTCCTACTATTTTTCCATCATATTCTGCAACATATGCTATACTTTTTTCATTATTTTGTAATTTATTATCAAAATCCTTTACTTTTTCTTCAAGTTTGCTTTCTCTATCTATAAATACTTCTTCTGGAAATATATCTTTATAGGCATCTCTCCACACTTTAAATCCAAAAATAAACCATTCTCTAGCATCACTTGAATTTACTTTTCTAATTTTTAATAATTACTTGTTCATCGTTAATCACTTTCTTATGTTCTTTTACTATTTCAATTACCTTAATTCTTCCATTTGCAAGTATTTCAACAATAGGTTCTTTCCCTCTATTGTTTTTTTCATACTTCCAATAATTTTCTGCTAATTCTAAGTTTTTATTTTTATCTATTGTACCTTCAAAGCAATTCCAAGCATCACCAACATATACATTTCCATCTACTTCTACCTTAACAATAGAGTATGTTGGTCTACCCCATTCTATAAACATGTTGTACCATTTTTCTGCTTCTTCTAAACTATTTGAAACATATAATGAAGCAAGCCTAGATGGATAATTAGGATACTTTTCTTTTCGAACTTCTTCTAATGCAAGTTCTCTAAATGCTACTTTAAGATGATGTTCAAGTTCAACACCCTCATATTTTTTAGGACTAGCATATATTTCTTCAACTTTATCTTTAAATGCATTAACTCTATCATATACTCCACTATGATGATTTTCATCAAAAACTATTTCTTGATTTAATACCATAGGTCTTTCTGTTACAACATGATAATATATTTTATTCATATTCATCACCCTCTTTATTTTTATAATACATTTCTTTTGTTATTAATAATTGTTTTGCAATTTCTTCTTTTCCAAATTTTAAGTTTTTTCCTTCTTTATCCGTATGAACAAATCCTGCTTTTTTAAATGATTTAATTGCTCCAATTCTATCAAATGGAATCATATCGGATAATTCATTAATATCATTTCTTTCAAATGCTACTTCTTCTAGTGCTAATAAAGCAAGATAAGAGTAACCTTTCCCCCTATACTTATCACTAATTAATATTCCCATAGAATGAATATCACCATCTAGATAATAATAAACTTCACCAATTGGTTCATCTTCATCTACGGAATAAATATATGCAAAATATCTATCTGGTTCTTTATTAACCCATTTATTATACCAATCTACCATTTCTTCATCAGTCTTTGATATTGTTCCAGTTTCTTTATTATAACCTTTTAAATCCAATTCAAATCCTGCATTATAAGACATAGTTTTAAGATCATTCATCCACATTTTTCTATATTTTAAATCATCTTTGCTTGGTACAACTAAAAATACTCTTTTCACATTTATCACCACTTTATTTAATTAAATTATTAATATTTTTTAGAATTTCATTTTTTACTTTATCATAATATACAACATGTTCTATAGTTTCTTTAACTTCATTAATACCTATTTCTTGTTCTTCTTGTGAATCACATTCAATCATTAAAGATCTTTTTATATTAAACTCTAACCATTCAAGTCTCCCATTATTTGCATAGTAAATACTTTTCCAATCTATTTTTTTATCTAATTTCGTATTATCAAAATATGATTTAAAAAATGTCTTAAATAAATCAAAATCAATATTACATTTTTCATACCCAGACCAACATAATGCTAATTCATATAATTCCAAATATGGATTAGAGTACCCTAAACATTCTAAATCAATTAATTTGTAATCATCATTTAGCCACATTACATTTTTAGAATCCATATCATTATGGCAAATGGCAGAGCAATTTGGTAAATATTTTATTGCCTCATTCCCCTTACTCATACTTTCATTTAAAACATCAACTTTATCACATATTAAATCATATATAGGTGATCCTTTTTCTTTTGCTAGGTCAATATAGTATTTAAAATTAATATTTTTTTCTCTAAAATCATTACTTTCACTTTTTAAATCTATATTATGAATTTTTGCTAATACTTTACCTATTTCTTCACAATGATAACTAGTTATTTCACCATCTTTAAGTGATTTACCATCAAACCACTCATATATATAGAAATACTGTCCATCAATTTCTTGCATTTTCTTATCATTAAATTTTAAAGAATATATAGCACTTATACCATTATCCTTTAATATTTCTTCAATTCTATCTGCTCTATTAAAATTTTCCATCGCAGTAGGTCTTTTCATAATATTTGGATTTAATAATTTAACAATATATCTTCCTTTATCAGTAACAATTTTAAACATTCTATGAGTTAGTCCTCCTGTTACTTTTAAAGGTTCTTCAATTATATTTCCAAGATTAAAGTAATTTACCATCTTATCAAAAAAATTATTTAAGTCCATATTCACACCTCCTTTACATATTCTTTTTCTTGCAATTATCAAATTCATTAACAAATTGATTAAATTCTTTAAATGTTAATCCATCAGGTATAGAATCAATTTCCGTTAATTTTCTAATATCTCCATGTTCTTCAAATCCACTTGTAATTTCTTCTATTGCTTTTTCAACTGAAACATATTTATGTATTCCTCTTTTTGGTCTGTTAGAATGTTCAAAATGATACCAAATATCATTATATTTAAATAAAACAAAACAATGCATTCTAACTTCTTCATCAAAGTTTTCTTCAGTTTCATAACTTCTATGACAGTATAATTTGTTTTCTATTCCCATTTTATCAAAGAAGGACTTAATCATTTTAGCTTGTTCTATACAAGTTCCTAAACCTGTTTTTATCATCTCATCAATAGAACTAATTCTATAATTTTCTCTAAATCCTTTTAGATTACCAATATGAGTTTGTTCATTTTTATCAACCCAACCATATTCAATATTTATATCCATAAAATCCATTAATTGTTGTGGTGTTCTAACATCATCAAAAAACAATTCATCCTTTAATGCTACAACCTTTGCACCAAATAAAACATCATCTTTTAATTCTTCTATTTCAGGATGTTTTATTAAATGTTTCATAAAATAAACCATATCATATATTGCTAATCTTTGATATAAATTATCAATATGTATTAATTCTGGATAGTATTTTTCTATATATGACATTATATTTGCATAATGACTAGAATCAGTAAATTGCTCTGTTTCTTCACTTGCAAATTTCCATGGTTTTCTAATCATTCTATATAAAATATCTAATTCAAAATCCCTTGGTGCATACATTGATCTTTCAAAATCAATTATTTTAATTTTTCCATCATTGTAAAAAATATTATCAAAATGCAAATCATTATGAACTAATACAAACTCATCAGAACCTAAATACTTCTCAAATTTTGAAAAAGCATAAGTAAGAAGTTTTTGTTCATCTTCATCAAAAATATTTAATTTATTTGCACTATCAAATAAAGTTCTAAACTCTTCTTTAAATTTACCAGTCCAATCATATTGTTTTCCAGTATTACTATGAATATGTTTCATAGCATCACATAATTGCTTTATTACACTTTCTCTTTGTTCTTCAGAAAAAGTATGCCAAACATTATATAAAGAAACTCCATCAACCTTTTCTATAATTTCATAAAAATATGGAACATCTTTTTTATCAGTACTTGAATAATATAATTTAGGTATTAATTCATTATTTTTATTTGAGTTATAAAAATCTATTTCCTTTTTAAACTCACTTTCGTTATCTAAATTTGTACATATTTTAATAATATAAGAATCATTAACATTATAGATTGTATTAGTAAATCCAATATTTATTTTTTGAATTTTAGGATTCTCACCAAATAATGATATATTTTGTTGTATTATTTTATTTATTATTTCTGGCATATTCTCACTCCTTTTATGAGCCTTTTTCAAGCAAAAAGGCTCTCTAAATAATAGAGAGCTACACAAAAACAATTAACTAAATTTTTATATAGTTAAAGAAAGTGCGATTAACCCACTATTATTCGTTAAAACTATTTTTTCAATTATAAATTCTTTATTCATTGTTAATCACACTCCTTTCTTTGTGCAAGTTATTATACACTATAATTTATAAAAGTCAATGCTCTCTATAAATAACTTTTATACCTTCTTAACAATTATATCATAAAAAAAAGTTAAACCTGAATTAAACAAGTTCAACTTTTAAAAATACTTTTTTACCTTTTTGGATTATAAGACTTCCATCTGTAAAATCTTCTTTTGTTATTATTCTATCAACATTAGATTCTTTTTCTTGATTTATACTAATACCATTTTGTTCCATAAGTCTTCTACCTTCAGATTTTGAAGATACTATTCCAACTTCAAGTAACAAATCTAAAATATTAATATCTAATTTATCAGAACTAAACATAATAGATGGCATATTATCTGAAACGCCTCTATTACTAAATAATTCTTCTGCTGTTTCCGTTGCTTTTATCACTTCTTCTTCTCCATGAACTAATTTAGTAACTTCAAATGCTAATAGTTTTTTTGCTTCTCTAATATCTTTCTTACATAATTCTTTTATGTCAGATATTTCCATTCTAGTAAAGAATGATAAACTTCTTTCTACATCTTCATCAAATGAGTTAATCCATGCTTGAAAGAAATCAAATTTAAATATCAGGATGAATATAATAACTTACTAAACTATTTGGAAGGAGAGAAAAGTAAACAAAATGAAAAAGTGGATAGTTGGAGTTTATCGCAGGCTTTCAGCAGATGAAGTTAACGAAGAAGGAGAATCAAATAGTGTAGCAAATCAAAAAAAATTGATAGATATAAAATATTATTAGATGATGTATTAAATGATTATAAATTAGATTTTATTTCTAAAGAGGATTTTGAAGATTTTAATTCGAGCTATATGTATGAATTAAATAAATTAAGACTTGAAAAGGAAGCAATAGAAAAAGAAAAAAATAAAAATGATAGTCTAGATTGGATTAACAAATTTAAAAAGGCAGGAACTATTACAGAAATTAATAGAAATGTTGTAGATGAATTTATAGAAAACATTTATATTCACGAAGATAAAAACATTGAAATAAAATTAAGATTCAAAAATCAATATGAAGATTTATTAAAGTGTCTAAAAAATCAGAATATTATGATATAATATTGAATGAAAAAGTTTTACTTTGACAAATCGAGGAAGTGATTTTATGAAAAATGAAGAAAATAATAGTGGGGTTAATAAAAGCAACATCAACTGGTATAAACCGACTTATGGAAAACTTTTATATGAAGCAATAAATAAGGAGGTAGTAATGAAGAAAATTGTAGATAGATTATACTAATAATATTTTTGAAAATATTAAACATATGGATGAATATGGAAATGAATATTGGTATGCTAGAGAACTTTCAAAAGTTTTAGAATATAAAGACTGGAGAAACTTCTTAAAGGTTTTAAATAAAGCAAAAGATGCTTGTAAAAATTCTGGGTTTAATATAGATGAACAACTTGTTGAGGTCAACAGGTTGTCAAAAAGAAATAATAATGCCATTGCTAATATACAAGATTATAAACTTTCAAGATATATATGTTATTTAATAGTACAAAATGCAGATCCAAGCAAAGAAGTTGTTGCTTTAGGACAAACCTATTTTGCTATACAAACAAGAAAACAAGAAATAACAGAGAAAGAATATGATTCATTATCAGATGATGAAAAAAGATTTTATCAAAGAAAGTTAACGAGACAAGGTAATTATACCTTG